>CABVRW010000005.1:0-82907 GCA_902500785.1 uncultured Nitrospira sp. | reverse complement strand
GAGCCCGTGAAGCTAAAGTTAGATTGCACCAGAGATTCTTCAGAGAAGCTGTGCTGGCTTCCTACGGAAGCAGATGCTGCGTCTGTTCCAATCCCGTCCCTCAGCTGTTAACGGCAGGACATATTATCCCTTGGTCCGCGAGAGAAGATCTTCGTGCCAATCCAAGAAATGGTCTGTGCCTGTGTTCACTTCATCACGATGCGTTTGATCATGGCCTGTGGACAATAGACGATTCTTACGAAATTAGGCTTTCCTCAGAGCTTATGACATACCTTCCCTGTAAAATGATTGAGGCTGCGTTTATCGAATATTCCAAAGCTAAGATTCGCATGCCGGATAAGTTCTGGCCTGAGAAGAAATTCCTCGCTTTTCATCGCGCGAATCTGTTTCGGTAATAAACATGAAATTTATAGGAATGCACGGGATTGGAGGAACACATGCCAACAAACGACGAAAGGGCAGAACGAGGCAGGGAAGTTCTTGAAATGTATGCAAGGCAGTTTGGTGACCCTCATGACCCAAGAGGAACTTTGATTGATGTGTTGACGGATCTTATGCATCTGACAGCCAGAGAGCCTGAGTTAGGGCTGGTGTTTGAAGGTGTATTGAAAATGGCACGATTTCACTTCGAAGCCGAGACAGAAGAATGTCTCGATGTTTGATGGAAAAATCGAAAACTTGCATGGCGACCTAGCCATGCCACCGACCCCTCCTGATCTGCAACCATCAGCAATGGACTCTTCTTTCATGCCGTCAGTCATGCGCCCATGACAATTTCCCATCCTCGCGATCCGTTGCACGGGGTGACGTTGGAGACCATCGTCACCACGCTCGTCGAGCGGCATGGGTGGGCGGAGCTGGGCCGTCGCTTGCCGGTGCGCTGCTTTTTGAACAATCCGAGCGTCAAATCCAGCCTCACATTTCTTCGTAAGACACCGTGGGCGCGTGAGCGAGTAGAAGGCATGTACATCGCGGAGCTGGAGTGATGCCTTCATTATGGATATCGACGGAGAGCCGCTCATGCCGCGACATTCTCGCTCGCTATAAGGCAGCCCGTATCCTTCTGGCTGAGTTCCTCCTGCACCACGTGATCGTTGTTTCTGGTTAGGAACAACGATGAGCGTCCTCTTCTCTTGGTTCCGCCCGGCGCGGCTTGTACAATCCTCACCAGCTCTGTACATAGAAGCAGGATGTTTCACGTGGCCGAGAGGTAGAGGTTCGTGCGCATGAAGCTGGTTCTTGTCCTCGCGTTCCTGATCGGCCTGTCTCAGGCTCCAACCCTCCCTATGGCGGCTTCGGCCGCGTCCCCGGAGAAGGAGACGCAATCCGATTCCACCGGTCACTCACCCACGCGCTCGGCCGATGGATCGGCACCCGAGTCATCGGTAAGCGATTTGCAGAGCAAGCAGGCGGCTGCCGACAAGGCACTCAGCGAGCTCGGTCCGGCGCCTCTCGGGACGACGGATCCTCGATTGATAGAGCGTCGTTCGTTGCTGCAACAGTTGGTGCAGATTTACGGGCAGCATCTCGATGCCTTGCGAAAACTCGATCTGATGCGGCCGCGCGTGCGAGAGATTGAGCGCCAGAGCAAAGAATGGGACGGATTTCAGACTCCGCCCCCCTATTCGATCATGATGGTCGATGAGTTGCGCGATGAGGCCCGATCCATGGCGCTCACGGCCCAGGGAGTCCGCATCAGGCTCAACATGATCGAAGGCATGGCCGAGATCACGCAGCGTCATTTGAAAGCGGCACAGGAACAGGTTCGCCAGGCCTCCGAGCGGCTCGAGGGGGTCGAGGATACCGGGAAGCGGGACGCTCTGATTCGGGATCGTGACCTCGCGCAGTTACGCGCACGCGTGGCGGCGGCACGAGTCGGCATGTTGGAGGCGGACAAGGCGCAGACGAAGGAAGAGCTCACGGAAGCCCGGCAGCGCATCGACTTGCTGGAGCGGCAACGTGTCGTTGCCGCGCAGCAGGTGGAATTCACGCCGCAGGAGTATCAGAAGATCACGAAGCGGTTGGACGCAGACCTGCAGGCGCTGATGTCGGAGATGGAACGGGCGGTACTTGAACAGACAGCGCGACGCCGGGAAACCGCGGCCAGTGAAGCCAAGCTGGCCGAGACCCAGGCCTCCGGATCCGGTTCGAAAGCGGCATCGCGGGATGACAGGCAGCAGCGAGTGGATCGGCTCTCCGATGACATTGAGCTCAACAGGCTGCAGTTCGATAACGCCGATCTGCATGTGGATCTGCTTCGCCAGATGCTGAACGGCCTGACTCATGAACGGCAGCTGTGGGATGTTCGGTTTGCCACGACCCAGGGAACCCTCTCCGTCGCTGGGGAACGAGAAGCGGCATCGAAACAGGCGTCGGCCGCCAAGCAGATTCAAGGCTGGAAAGACTATGGGGCACAACAGCTGGCGATGGTGGGTGGGCAGATCACCGACGTGGAGAACCGCATGAAAGACACATCGGCCGCGGTCGGCACATCCCATCTCAACGACATGCTCCGCGCCTATCGCCACCGGGAGGAGCTCTACCGGCGCATGCTCCAGCGCGCGGAGGCGCTGTTGGAGTTGATTCAGAACTGGCAGGCTCAGTTTCTCCAGCGGGAGGAGGCACGGTCTTGGTTGGTGCGGGCTCGGGAATGGACTACCGCTACCCTGACGACGATGGGGAATGCCTGGAATGTGGAAGTGTTTACTGTCGAGGATACGATCGAGGTGGAGGGGAAGAGTATCACCGGCCATCGCAGCATTACCGTCGGAAAGATGCTGACGGCGATTGCGATCCTGCTCGTGGGATACTGGTTGGCGAGGTTATTGGCACGATTGGCCGCGAAACTGGCGATCGCGCGATTGCAAGTCGACCAACATGTCGCGAATATCATCCGACAATGGGCCTTTGCCTTTCTGTTCATGCTGCTCGTGATTCTGACGCTGCTCTATGTCAAGATCCCGATCACGGCCTTTGCGTTTCTTGGCGGAGCCTTGGCCATCGGAGTAGGGTTCGGCACCCAAAACCTGTTGAAGAATGTCATCAGCGGGTTGCTGCTGTTGTTGGAGCAGCCGCTGCGTGTCGGTGATGTGATCGAAGTCGATGGGATTCGTGGAATCGTGACCACCATCGGCCTGCGTTCCTCGACGATCCGAGACGTCAGCGGAGTCGAAACCCTTGTGCCGAACAGCAATCTGCTCGAGAAGAACCTGACCAACTGGACCTACTCCAGCTATGACAAACGCTACTCGCTACGCGTGGCCGTCGCCGCCGGGTCCGATGCCCGCCGCGTCAAGGAATTGTTGCGTGAACTGGCCGGCCAGCATGGGAGAATTCTCAAATCGCCGGAACCCTATGTCCTGCTGGATGATTTCAGCGAGCATGCCTTGACCTTCCTCGTGTACTACTGGATCGAATTCGGTCCTGGCATCGATCCGGCCACCGTGGCCAGCGACCTGCGGCTTATGATCGAGAAGGCCTTTGTTGAAGCGAGCATCGCCAGAAAATAGCCGGGAATCGTTCAGTCAGTGATCTGAATCTTCTCCGGCACGGAACGCATCATCTCGTCATGGCTTCGAACGCGACTGTTTTTAAGGCCGTCCTCCACATCGCCGACGTGGATCGTCATTATTACGAAGACCACACGGTCACCCTCGCGCGCCATCCGTCGGAAACCGACGAGCGTATGATGATGCGGCTGCTGGCCTTTGCGCTGCATGCGCATGAGGCGCTGGTGTTTGGCCGAGGGGTGGGCGCCGAAGATGAACCCGCGCTCTGGCAGAAGGATGTGACCGGTCTTATCGAGCTATGGATCGACGTGGGTCTGCCTGATGAAAAAGCCATTCGGCAGGCCTGCGGTCGCGCGAGGCATGTCAGCATCTACACCTATGGCGGTCGTGCGGCGGATCAGTGGAAGAAGCAGCATCTCGCTGGGCTTGAGCGGTTGAGTAATCTCAGTGTGATGAATATCTCGCTGGAGGGAAGTCGAGCCTTAGCCGAGCTGGCACAGCGCCAGATGGACTTGCATTGCACCATTCAGGGCGAGCAGTTGTTGGTCGGAGACGGAACGAATGCCGTGCAGATTGAGCTGGCGACCTGGAAAGAAGCGTGAGGGGTTGAATGTGAAACGCCTGTCGGCACTGTTGAGCTCCGGAACCTGATGGCATGAAAGAGAAGAAACGCATTCCCACCGACGGTGAACCGGTTGCGTGGAAGAGTCCATTCGCCGCATTGAAGGATCTGGACCTGCCACCGACTCAACCGGGAAGCAAGACAGATCGGCCCATTGCGGCCTCGCCGACCCACGTGAAGCATCGTGGGCGAGTGGATATTCTTCGGCAGACGGCGCATCGCGGCGGCAAGACCGTGACGGTCGTCACGGGATTCGTCGCCATGGGTCAGACCGAGAAGGAGCAACTTGCCAAGGAGATGCAGAAGGCCTGCGGCGTCGGCGGGACAGTGAAGGACGGACGGATCGAAATTCAGGGCGACAAGCGCGAGGAGGTCGCCCGCATTCTGGCCAAGGCCGGGTTCCGGCCGGTGTTTGCCGGCGGGTGACGTATCATGGCTGAACCGCTCAAGAATAGTTTCGGCGCCGACGTTCCCCGCACCATCGCACGGATGATCGCGGCCGTCTTTCCTCGATTTGATCAGAAGGCGTTCGTCCGGTCTGCGTTGGAGGGATATGACTCGCTTGAATTGATGCCGCGCGGCTGGAAAATCGCCCACCAGCTTCGACGCTCCTTGCCGGACGACTATGAGCAGGCGATCGAGATCCTTCTGGCGTCGCTCGACCAAAAAGTCGAACGAACAGTTGGTGCGGGGATGGGCTCCTTTCTGTTGCTTCCGCACGTGTTTTTTGTGGCTGAATACGGGCTTGAGCATTTCGAGACCTCCATGCGGGCGCAGTACCAGCTGACGCAACGGTTCACGGCAGAGTTCAGCCTTCGCCGGTATCTCGAACGGCATCAAGCGGCGACGTTGGCGCGACTCACGGAGTGGACGGCCGACCCAAGCGAAGACGTGCGTCGCCTGGTGTCGGAAGGCACACGTCCCCGGTTGCCATGGGCGCCGCGATTGCGCGCGTTTCAGGCGGATCCCCGCCCCGTCCTCGCGTTGTTGGAGCGACTCAAAGATGACCCGGCGCTGTATGTGCGTCGAAGTGTGGCGAATAACCTGAACGACATCGGTAAGGACCATCCGGGGTTGCTTGTGGAGACGGCGAGACAGTGGATGGTGAATGCGACGGAAGAGCGCGGATGGATCATTCGCCATGCGTTACGGTCGGCGGTCAAACGCGGTGAATCAGGCGCGCTCGCGCTGTTGGGTTTCGGCACGGTACCGCGTGTGTCGGTGGGAAAGGTGCAGATCACTCCGCACCGTCCTGTGATCGGATCGACTGTGACCATTGCCTGTGAGGTGACCAACCGGGCTCCGGTTGCTCAACGGCTGTTGGTGGATTTGCGGGTGCAGTATGTCAAAGCCAACGGGTTGCAACGGCCGAAGGTATTTAAGTTGAAGGCGGTGGAGCCGGCTCCGCATGGGATGGTGCAACTGAGAAAGACGCTCTCGCTGGCGCAACTGACGACGAGGACGCACTATCCCGGGACCCATCAGGTGGACGTGTTGGTGAATGGACGTCCCTACCCGTTGGGGACGTTTGATCTGGTGCGGGGACGGATCACACGGCGCTGATAGATTCAGGCGATTGTTCTCGGATCAAGCACCTGCCCCGTCATCGTGCCTTCCACACTTGAGAGATAGGCCTGCGCGACCTTGTCGGCGGGCAGGCCGATCGATGGGTTCATGCCTCGCGCGATCAAGGTTTCCGTGACCCAAGGCGGGCTGACGACATTCACCCGGATGCGACGCGGCAGGTCCAAGGCGGCGGCGCGGACGAACCCTTCCAGACCGGCATTGGCCATGCTGATCGCGCAACTCCCTTTCATGGGCTCCCGGCTGAGCACGCCACTGGTGAGCGTGAACGATCCGTGGTTGATCACGAAGGGGCTGCCGATCCGCACCAGGTTCGCCTGCCCCATGAGCTTGTTCTTCAGTCCGATGAAGTAGTCGTCATAGGTCAATTCGTCCAGGCTCGCGAACTTGGCGATGCCCGCCGTGCTCACGACCGCGTCGCAGGTGCCGACGCGGTTGAAGAGGTTTGTGATGGAGTCCGGCGAGGCCAGATCAACTTGGAACGTCCCCTGTGTGTGTCCCACCGCGACCACATCGTGCCGCGTCGACAACAGCTTGACGACGGCGGATCCGATGGTGCCCGTTCCTCCGATCACAATTACCCGCATGCCACCTCCCTCGTTCTCATATCACCCAGTCTAGTCATGGGGCGGTGCGCGGCGCAAGGTCGTCATTCACGCCGGACTATCGATGACGTATTGCGGTGTGGCGGACCCTTCGACGGCTGGTTGAAGGTGGCGGCAGGGAGGAATGTCCGCTTGCAGACGTCTCAGGAGCACGGAGACTTTCATGTTGGACGGAACGTCACAGAGCCACACGTGCATGCCGGATTCGAGGTCGTCGAAGTGCCGCTGTACGGTAAACCCGGGTTTCTCCATGAAATAGGCGGAGAGAAATCCGTTGATAGCCTGCACGGTCCAGGGGTGATCCTTGATGTAGCGGTAGGTGAGCCGTAGCTCAATGGTGTGATTGATAGACTCTTCATTCATCTCGACAGGGCCCTCATGGTGATGGCCCACTGTATCAATTTTGCCGTCCATTTCATATCAGGCGCTTCGACGCTCCTACCAGCGTTGCGGCACTTTCCGGACTTTCGTCACATCGTACCCCTCCTCCGCGATGAGGCTGAGGAACCGTTGGTAGTCGGCTGCCGGGATCTGCGGGGTTCGCGCCATCAGCCAGACGTAATCGCGCTTGAGCCTGCCGACGATGGTCTGGTGGTAGGCCTCATCCACATACATGATGCGATAGTCGGCTTTGATCGGCCATAGGAACTCCATGCCCCAGACCGCGTTGGACTCATGGTCCACGACATACCCAGTGGGATGGTAGACTTTCTTCTTGCCGTCAAATCCGCCGTCACGGAAGGTGAAGGTCGTTGCGATGGAGCCGTCTTCCTGTAGGCGATAGGACTCCACGGCATTGTAGGCTTCCGTCTCGATGATGGATGGAATATTGGCGATGACGTACCAGTCTCCCATGAATCGATTCAGGTCGACCGCATTCTCGGTGCGAATGGGCGGATGTTTGGTGCAGGCCGTCAGCCCGATCAACAAGCACAGCGCGACGATCGACAAGATGCGATAGGTCATGTGGTCCTCACTGGAGCCGGTAGTGGAGAGTCCTACCCTTGTTCGTGGTGGATTGTAGGGCGACCCACTCGCCGTCCAGCGCATACCAGAGGTCGATGGTGAACTGATCCGTGACGATCCGGCGATGGGTGGTTGGTGTGGGGCTGCCGCGCACGGCGATGGTCTCTTTCCCGAGTAGGTTGATAGCCGCCCTCTGCAGGTCGCCCGTCTGCGAGTTCAGCAGCCGGTCGCCGGTCAGCCAGTCCTGGTTCCAATAGGCGAAGGTCTTGATGCAGCCTTCCGCCGCCCGCTCTCCGGCCTGCGTTCGCCACTGCAGCCGGCCGTCGCGATAGGTCCCCTTGACGAAGAAGGAGTCTCCGTTGTCGTTGGTGTCCGCGTGAATCTCCCTCAGGCAGGACCCTTGCCAGGTCTCCACATTGCTGTGTTGATAGGTGTAGACCGTGATCAAGA
Source organism: uncultured Nitrospira sp. (assembly GCA_902500785.1). Classification (GTDB taxonomy): domain Bacteria; phylum Nitrospirota; class Nitrospiria; order Nitrospirales; family Nitrospiraceae; genus Nitrospira_A. Next base: position 75,171 of record CABVRW010000005.1, on the reverse strand, counting down.
GGAATTTGACCGTGAATTCCGCGTTCACTTGAATTTGCGTTCGCTCGCCATCCGTCGTCACGTCGAAGCGCTGGTGCCCGATTTCATCGTCGTCCAACAGGACCGTGAAGTCATAGGTCTTGGTCGTCGCGCCCATGGCCTCCCCGCCGAGGCCAAGCAGACACAGGAGGCCGAGCGCGGCCATCATGGTTCTTCTCGCGGTTCCAGGCATTACCTCACGTCGCATCATGCACGTGTTCCTATGCAGGGTTGTGAACGGAGGATGGTTTTGGCGGACCGGGAAAGAAGGCATTGGTCCGCGCGATATAGTCTCGATATTCGGGACGCCGCTCCACGATCGTCTCTTCCATGAGCGCGACGCCGGAGAACCTCAGCAGCATGTAGGTCAACAGGATCGGTCCCACGATCGTCCACCAGGCTCCGGTCGATAAGGCACAACAGTAGAAGCCCCACCAGACGAGACATTCGCCGAAATAGTTGGGGTGGCGGGTATAGCGCCAGAGGCCGCTGTCCAGGACCTTGCCCTTGTTCGCGGGATCCGCCTTGAACCGCGAGAGCTGCCAGTCGCCGACGGATTCGAATGTCATGCCGATGCCCCAGAGCAGGACCGCCAGGAGATCGAAAGAGCTGGCTTCAGCAGGCATCGTCAGGGCCGCCCACAGGGGCAGGGAAATGATCCAGGCGAGGAAGGCTTGAAACCAGAAGATGATGCCGAGGCTCTTCAGTGCAAAATTCGGCTCGTACTTCTTGCGGATGTCCTGATACCGCCGATCCTCCGGCTCGCCCCAATTTCGCGTGACGATATAGCCGGATAGGCGCAGGGCCCACAGCAGGACCAGCGTGAGCACGAGCGCCGTTCGTATGGAGTACTCCTCCGTTCCTCCCGCGTAGACCAGCGCGCCGCTGAGAAACAGCAGGGGCCAAGCGGCGTCCACAATGCTCACATCGCGTTTGATGAGGCTGATGGTCCAGGTGAGCGTTGCCAGCCCCACCATCGCGCCGAGCCCCATGGCATAGAGGGGCAGATTCATGACGGGGTGGCCTCCATGGCGTGGACATAGCCGTTAAACCGATCGGCCAACGCGATCAGGAGGGGAGTGATGATGGCCCAGCCGACGACGAGGGCGATCAGCGCGGCGGCTTCATCGCTGAATTGGAGCGCGCCCATCCGCATTCCGCCGTAATAGGCGGCTGGGCCCCCGATGGCGCCGAGGAGCGCCGCAATCACAAAACGCCCGTGCATCCAGCGCAAGGTTACATTCAACAGGGTAGCGAAGAGTCCCCACATGAGCACCATCCAGTAAGGCGCGAGATCCGGAACCAGGATCCCCGACGGATAGTGGACCCAGCCTCGCCAGACGAGCAGACTGTCGAACAGGAGTCCGATGCCAAGGGCCATGCTCACGAGGGCCAGTTCCGGTTCCCGCCTGGGGGCGCGAAACAGATGAATGACGATGGCCAGCCCCATCGCGACGGCACCGATCCAGGGCCGCCCCGCCGCGGCAGTCCACACGCCCGCGAACCAGGCGATCTGATAGATCACAAAATTGCTGAGCACCAGTTTGGTCCGCTCGTTCATCACGCTCTCGCGTCGACTTTGACGAAGCGGTAGTGGCTGACGCCCCATTGCCGCCCGCCTTCGTACCCGAACAGCTCGGCGCAGGCCATGAAGAAGATGCGCCAGCGTGTCCACCAGACGCGCGCCTCGGCCTTCGAATAGACCTGCTCAAAGAGGGGCCAGAGGGTGTCACGCGCTTCGTCCATGCGGGCGAGCCAGGCATTGGCCGTTTTTTCGTAATGCGTGCCGTCCCAATGCCAGTGATTGATCAGGCTGAGGTGCTCCTGGAATGCAAGGGGAAGGCTGTCGCTGGGCATCATCCCGCCGGAGAAAAAATACCGACTCATCCAATCGCTCGGCCCGCGGTCTTCGAACAGATAGGAGCGGGCTCGATGCACGAAAATATGCATAAAAAACAGCCCCTGTGGCCGGAGCCATCCATGGACCCGTTCAAACAGCGCGGGCCAGTTGCGCATGTGCTCGAACATCTCCACCGAGACGACTCGATCGTATCGATCGTGCTCGCTGTCGAACGCATTCATGTCACAGGTGAGGACCTGCAGGTTTCGCAAGCCCCGCTCCTTGGCCGTGGCTTCGATGAACAGGCGCTGCGAGTGGGAGTTGGACACGGCGGTAATGCGGCTGTCGGGATAGTGCTTGGCCATCCAGAGGCTCAGCGAGCCCCACCCGCATCCGAGTTCGAGAATCGTCTGCCCGTTGGCGAGATCGGCATGGGCACAGGTTTCGCGCAACCCCGCTGCCTCGGCGTCGGCCAAGGTCGTCACCCCCTCGGGCCAATAGGCGGAGCTGTATTTCAAATGGGGACCCAGGACCTGACGAAAGAACTCGGCCGGCACTTCATAATGTTGCTGATTGGCCATGTCGGGGACCAGCGCGATAGGAGCCCCGCGCATCTGGTCGATGAATGCTATCTCCTTCGCGGCAGCCGCGTTGGGGTCATCCTCCTGTAATTCCTGGAGGCGATCCTTGACCAGGTAACGAATCCCCAGTCGGAGCACCAGGTCAGCGAATAATCCTCGCTCGGTCAAACGGATGGCCAGGCGCCCGAGACGGTTCATGGGCTGGTTCCTCCGACGAAGGTGAGATGAATGGGCGGCAGCAGACGAAAACGAGCGCTGTCCGCACACATCACCATACCATGCAGATGGCCGAGTGCGTAGGAGGTGGGTAAGGGCAGTCCGCGAGGCGTGCATTGAACCGACTGGACATAGAAACATCAAACCAGGTAAGCATGGCCCATGGAGGAACAACCATGACCTTGACCGCGTATCACAATGTGCCGATCCCCTCGTTCATGTACGGGACCGCTTGGAAAAAAGAAGCCACGACACAGTTGGTACAGCAGGCCGTGACGGCGGGGTTCACCGCGATCGATACAGCCAATCAATTGATCCACTATCAGGAGGCGCTGGTGGGCGAGGCGCTCGTGGAACTGGCCAAGCAGGGCGTCTCACGCGATCGGCTGTTTCTGCAAACCAAGTTCACGTCGGTCAACGGCCAGGATCATCGGACACCCTACGATGCCCAGGCTGACCTCACGACGCAGGTGAAGCAATCGTTCGACAGTTCCCTGGCCCATCTCCACACTGATTATGTGGACTCGTACGTCTTGCATGGCCCCTATGGGCGGCGGGGTTTGATCGAGGCGGATTGGGAAGTCTGGGCGGCGATCGAAGCGCTCTATACTTCGGGAAAAACGAAAATGATCGGGATCAGTAACGTGACGGCGGATCAACTGACCCTGCTCTGCGCGAGGGCGGCCCACAAACCGATGGTGGTGCAGAATCGCTGTTATGCCGCGCTGGGGTGGGACCACGAGGTGCGCGCGATCTGCCGCACGCACAACATCATCTATCAAGGTTTTTCGCTGCTGACCGCGAATGGTGAGTTGTTCCGTGACAGCGAGGTGCGGGCGATGGCGGTCAAGTACGGCATGGGATTGGCGCAACTGGTCTTTCGGTTCGCGATGCAGATCGGCATGTTGCCGTTGACGGGCACGACCAATCCCCAACATATGCGAGAGGATTTGCAGTCAGATCAGTTCACCATCGCTCCCGAAGATCTGCAACGACTGGAAGTCATCGGCATGTAGGCGACTGCCTGCATCGATTGTCTTGGGACGGTACTGGTCGGCCGGAGGGGCAGACGTCTAATCAATGGAAGGCCTGCATCAGCTCGAAATCATCATCCTGTTGCTGGCGGCGGTGCTTGCGCTGACCGCCATCGCGCAGAAAATTTCCATCCCATACCCCATTTTCCTCGTGGTGGGCGGTCTGGTGCTCGGAGTCGTGCCTGGTTTGCCGACCGTGACGCTCAATCCTGATCTGGTGTTCCTGGTTTTTTTGCCGCCGATCTTGTGGGCCGCGGCCTATTTCACGTCGTTTCGCGAGTTTCGACAGAACCTTCGGCCGATTTCCTTGTTAGCGGTAGGGCTGGTCTTGGCGACATCCGCCGGCGTCGCGTTCGTTGCGCATGTCCTCTTGCCGGGAATCGGATGGGCGGAGGCGATTGCGCTGGGAGCGATCGTCTCGCCTCCGGATGCCGTCTCGGCGACAGCCATCGGGAAACGGCTCCGAATTCCACGACGGGTCGTGACGATCCTGGAAGGTGAAAGCCTGGTGAACGATGCCACGGCTTTGGTGTTGTACCGGGCGGCGGTGGGTGCCGTGGTCAGCGGCTCATTTGCGCTCGGTCCCACGCTGCTTGATTTTCTATTCGCGGGACTGGCGGGCGTGGCCATCGGTATCGGTGTGGCTTGGCTGACGCGCTGGGCGCTCTGCGCGACGGAAGATGGATCCATTCAAATCGGCACGACGCTGCTGGGCCCCTACATCGCATGGGTGTTGGCCGAGTCCGTGCATGCATCCGCGGTGCTGGCTTGCGTGGCGGGCGGACTTCAACTTCGACGCTACTTCAGTAGCGCGGTGGCGCCCGCGACCCGTTTGCAGGCGCGTGCCGTATGGGAGTTGCTCATTTTTATCTTGAACGGAGTGATTTTTATTGTGATCGGCCTTCAGCTCGGCGCCTTGCATGATGCGATGCCGGCCGGACAGTTCGGCCCCATCCTGCTCGCCGGTGCATGGGTCAGTGCGACCGCCATCGTGGTGCGGTTGGTGTGGGTGCCGTTGGCTGCGCTCATTCCACGGTGGGTGAGCCCGGCCTTGCGCCGGCGCGATCCGATGCCTCCCTGGTCGGGTATTTTCCTGGTGTCCTGGACCGGCATGCGCGGGATTGTCACACTCGCGGCGGCCTTGGCTCTTCCGGTGACGACTCACACCGGTGTACCATTTCCGTTCCGATCCGAAATTATCCTGATCAGCTTTGCGGTCATTCTCGCCACACTCGTCCTGCAAGGACTCTCGTTGTCGCCGATTATCCGCCTGCTCCGGATTGAGGAAGACCAGGGTCTCGAGCAGGAAGAAATCTTGGCGCGGGAGCATGCGGCGACGGCCGCATTGAATCGACTGGATCAAGTGGTCTCGGAGAACTGGGCCACGTCAGAGCAGGTCGAACGAGTGCGACTCGGGTATAGCCGGCGTCTGAAGCGTTTCGCCGCCTCTCATCTTCAACAGACTGATAGTGTCGATGGCACATGCGAAATTGTCCAACGCCTGCAGCATGAGACGTTGACGGCCGAACGGATGTCCCTGATCGCTCTCCGCAATGAGGGCACGATCAGCGACGAAGTCCTGCACCGTCTGGAGCGGGAACTCGATGCCGCCGCGGTCCATCTTGGCGTCGGCGAGCGCCGTCTCGATACATTCCATCTGTAGCGTTCTCGCTTTGCCCGTAACTGATCAGTCCGGCTGCGTCTTTTTTGGCTGCCCTCCGTTCATAGGTCGGAATGAGAAGTGGAATTTCCCGCCCTTGCTCTGGAGAGATGTTCTGCCATAAGCGCCGGGGTGTCACGGACTACCACTTGCGTCACGCGGCTGGCAGTCCCTGCCGGGGACAGATGGACTAGAGAACAGCGCTCTTCTCCCTAGAAATATTGTGTGATTCCGAACTGGAGCAGGGTGTCGGCCCGCGGTTCGATCAGATAGGCCAGGTCCACCCGAAAGAGCGTATTCGCAAGAAACGTAGGGACGACCCGCACCCCCGCCCCCACGTTGACAGCGGCCTGCCAATCCCGCAGCGCCCCGTCTTCGGTAAAGGACTGAAAGCCGCCTACGTCGGAAAATAGGACTCCTTGGAGTGCCCAGCGCGGCGCGAGCTGGATCGCATGGCGGAGCTCCAGATTCGTATAGGCTTGGGCGCGATTCCGATAGAGGTTATCGGATAATCCTCTGACGCCGGCGATGCTGCCGATCAGCAGACTGTGATTGGGGTTGCGGCTCTGGTTCACCGCTTCGGCGACCGCGTTGATCATGAAGACCGTCGTTGGCGCCAGCGGAATGCCTTGCAGGTAGCGCAGCCGAACTTCATGGCGTTCCTGGTTTGCGCCGAGGAAATATCCCGGTCGGAGCTCGAGCGCGATGCGGTACCCCCAGGGCACGAGGTCGTGCCAATGGTAGCGGTCCCAGGTCACCTCAGGTATGAGTCCCACATAGTACCCGTCCGGCGGGCGTGCGCCGGTCTGATCCTGCGCCACCTCACGGTAAAACTTGGCCACGATTTCATAACGCAGGGCCGACCCGTAGGCGAAGGGACCCTTCAATTCCAATTCGCCTCCGATGCGGTTCCGCGTCCAGGCCGTCGTTGAATCGGCAAAACGGATGCCGTTGACATTGTAGGAGCCCTTCACCTCCTTCGCCCATCGGTCGGGTTGGTACGAATGTTGGGAAATCCAGAGATCCACGTTGGGCCCGCGCTGGCTGTAACTGAATTGGCCGCCGAGTTGTGTTCCCGTGCCGCCGAGGTTGTACTCCGCAAGCCCGCCGGTCGCGCTGACGTCGCTGAGACTACTGCCGCTCGTAAAGCTGAGAATCGGGACGAGCGTATGTTTCTCGCGGACCTCGACCGTCACGGTTTGATGGAGGACGGTCACCGCGACATGGTCGAAGAGGCTCAGGTTTCTGATACGCCGCTCGAACTCGCGGAGTTCCGCCCGGCTATAGGTATTGGGCAGCGGGCGGGGAAGTAATCGCTGGATCGTCTCCGATTTGGTGGACTCAAGACCATGAAGGATCAGTTCCACGATGGAATCGGTGCCGGCCTCACTGTTGTCGTCACCTGCGGCGGCGGGAGGTATCGTTACGGTGGGAAGCGTGCCAATGACCATGGCGCAGAGGAGAATGAATCCAAGAGAGCACGAGCGGACGCGTCGGATGTAAGGACGATAGACCATCACAAGCCTCCAAGATAAGAACAGGCTCCATCGCCAAGGCGCATGAAGCCGGAACTCGAGAGACTGGATGGGGTCTAGATCCGAAGGGGGAGCAAGAGCGGAACGGGGCTATGGCGCGGTGGCCGCTCGTGAGCGAGGGTTGCCCGCGCAGTGACGGGGGGTGGGAGACAGGCTGATCCAGCGGTAGCCTGAACGGCTGCCGAGGTCACGATCAGCAAGGTGGTCGCCGTGGACTGATCCGTTTTTTGGGAGGGCATCTGGACATGTTCCGCCGCGTTGTCCGGTTCTTCCGGCAAAGGAGAGGCTTCGGCGGAGGCCAGGAGATCAGGCTCCTCGAAGACCAGGTCCATCACCAGATCACCGGCAATCATGAGCGAGATCACCAGCGCCAACCAGACCATACCTCTGTGACGGACGATTGTTCTCATGCGCAGCATTGCTTCAACTATAGGGGAGGAGCTGAAGACTGTCAATTTGGCTTCGTCGGTCGGGTCACGTCCTGGAGCTGTAGCGGTAGTCCGCTGAGCGAGCGATACCAGCTTGACGCTGGAGTCTGCTGCGGGTAGGGTCGCGCCATGCCGATTTGCATCATCCAGGCCGGGCCGTCCGATGCGCCGGTCATCGCCGAGCTGGTCGGTGAGCTGTTGCATGAGATCATGGCGGCGATTGAAACGAAGGTGTTTGCATTCTCCGCCGTCGATACCGACGCTCGGGCGAGACGTTGGCTGACGGAAGGAAGGTATACGGTACGGCTTGCCAACGAGGGCGGGACTGCCGTCGGATTGTTGACGATGGTTGAAAGCCGTGCCCTCTATACGGAAGGCGCATTCGGCATCATTCCTGAATTGTACGTGCGTCCAACATTTCGGTCCGGTAAGGTCGGCGCGACGCTCCTCTCAGAAGCGACGCGGATTGCCCGATCGAGAGGCTGGATGAGATTGGAAGTCACCACGCCCCCTCTGCCGCAGTTCGATCGAGCGCTGGCCTTCTATGAGCGGCAGGGATTCAGCATCTCCGGCGGGCGGAAGATGAAATTCGACCTCTCATGAAGCCGGTAAGACAAGAAGAACGAACCGGCTGCGGTATTGCGGCGGCCGCGGCGATCGTCGGAGTGTCCTATGCGCGGGCGAAGGCCGTGGCTGCGTCCTTGGGCATCTCCGCGCAGGACCGTCGCCTCTGGTCCGAGACAGCCCATGTGCGGCGATTGCTGGCGCGGTTCGGCCTCTCCGTTGCGCGAAAGACTCGGTCGTTTCGTTCCTGGTCCGAGTTGCCCGATTGCGCCTTGTTGGCGATCAAGTGGCATGTGGAGGATAGTCGGGCCTTCTGGCATTGGGTGGTCTTCCTTCGAGAAGGGAATCGTCGATATGTAGTGGACTCCAACGCGAATATAAAGTCCCCCCTACGCAGGGACTTTGGTCGTATGAAACCCGCCTGGTTTCTTCCTGTCACGATGAGGCGAGGTGTGCGCCCGCCTTCCTCATGAAAGGCATGACAGGATTGTGCGGCCCTTCGTCTTCCTCCTGGCGGGTCTGTCGTTCCGCTGCAGACTCGGGCTTTCGCCAGTACTCACCGACGTTCCTCTCCTCGTACAGTAACAGGCAGGGTCGGAGATCATCTGGGCGCTTCCATCCGCACACACCTGTCACCTGTGATGAGTATGAATCGGTCCAAGGCGGCACAGCGAGGATGGAAAGCGACCGGTCTCGGCTTGGGTCTGCTGGCGCTCCTTGTGGCCATTGCCCTCGCGTTCATCGATGAGCCCCTTCGCGGTTACATCGAACGCCAGGCCAATCAGTCGTTGGACGGCTATCGGCTTACGATCGGAGCCCTCGACTTCCATCCCTTGGGGTTGTCCGTGGATCTTGAGGAGGTGGCGCTGGTTGATGTTCAACGCCCCGAGCAGCCGATGATCAGGATTCCGCACTGGAGCGCGGGGGTCCACTGGCGTGAGCTATTGAGGGGCCATGTGGTGAGCGACCATCGATTCGAACGGCCCAGCCTGCACATCACGCGCTCTCAAGCCATCGAGGAAGCGGAGGGGGAGGGAGCCCTGAAAGAGCCTGGCTGGCAGGAGGCAGTCCTCGCGATTTACCCCCTGGCGATCAACGAGGTGATCATTTCTGATGGCGACATCAGTTATGCCGATAGCCCGAACAGCAAGCCGCTGCGATTGCAAGCCGTTCAATTTCGCGCCGGCAACATCAGGAATATCGAATCGCCCGAACACACCTATCCATCAACGGTCACCCTCCAGGCTGAGGTCTTTGACTCTGGCCGGCTCACGGCCAACGGAAAGGCCGACTTCCTGGCTCAACCCCATGTCGGGATCGACGCCGATGTCAACCTGAACAAGGTTCTGCTGAAGGATCTACTGCCCCTGACCGGGCGGAGCAATCTGATTCTGACCGAGGGCCGGTTGGATGCCCAAGGTCATGTCGAGTATTCCCCCGCCGTCAAAGACATCACCCTGCAGAACATCGCCGTGAACGGCCTCAGAATGGATTATGTGCATGCTCCCGGTGCCGTGGCCAATCCCTCACGGGTGGACAGGAAGACGAGCCGTCAGGAAAACCAATCTCATGGTGACACCCCGCTGACGATCCGGATCGAGCAGGGTACCGTGACGGACAGCGACATCGGCTTCGTGAACAAGGAGACCGAGCCTCACTATCGGCTCTTTCTCGGAGACCTGAAGCTCACGATCCGTGATCTTTCCAACCGGTTCGACCGGACGGCCACGATCACTCTCGAAGGTCGGTTCATGGGGAGCGGGACGCTCACGACCCACGCCGTTCTTCGTCCGGAAGACCCACTGCCGGATTTCGATTTGGACATCAAAATCCTGCATACCAAGCTCAAGTCGATGAATAATCTCTTACGAGCCCACGCCGGTGCCGACGTCCAGGCCGGGACCTTCGCGTTTTTCAGCGAGGTGACGGTGAAGGAGGGAAGGATTCATGGATATGTCCGGCCCTTCTTCAAAGACATCGATGTCTACGATCCGGCGCAGGATCAGGACAAGGGTTTCTTTCAACAGGTGTATGAAGGCGTGATCGAAAGTTTCGTCGAACTATTTGAGAATGAGCCTCGCAAGGAGGCAGCCACGGAGACATCCGTATCAGGACCTCTGAGCGACCCCCGGGCCAATACGTGGGAGGTTGTCGTCAATCTCATCAAGAACGCCTTCTTCAAGGCGATCGTGCCGGGATTCAAGAAGACCGTTCACTCCTGATCGGCCACGGACTGGGCCCTTCCATGCCACCGGTCGGTCTCACGCCTTGAGACTTCATCCTCTAATGAGCTATCGTGCGGCGCCTGTGTGGAGGAGATGATGCCGCAGGGGGAAGACCCATTGGTTCGAGATCGTTTGGCTCGTCAACGGACCGAGCTGGCCAACGAACGGACTCTATTAGCCTATATCAGGACCGCGTTGGGCCTCTTCGCGGTCGGCATCCCCGCCCTTTGGTGGTTTGAGCAGCCGACCTTTCGAGTCCTGGGCGGGCTGTCGCTGGCGGCAGGTGCACTGTTGCTGGGAATCGGGGTTCGACGGTTCCTGACCATCAAGGCGGAGATCAGTCGAGGACAACAATAGCGGGCTGGAGAGATTGGTGGAACGATGAAAATCGCGATCATCGGTGGAGGACCGGCTGGACTCATGGCGGCGGAGACTGCGCTGGCCGGAGGCGCGTCGGTCACGCTGTATGATGCCATGGCCTCGGTCGGCCGTAAGTTTCTGCTGGCCGGCAAGGGTGGGCTCAACCTGACCCATTCCGATCCGGCGGATGTCTTTCTCGCGCGGTATGGTGAGCGCACGACGAAGGTCGCGCCCTGGCTCAATGTATTCGGGCCGGAGGCCCTTCGTGCATGGGCACAAGACCTGGGTGTCGAGACGTTTGTGGGCTCGTCCGGGCGGATCTTCCCCGCCGATATGAAGGCCGCGCCGCTCTTACGGGCCTGGCTCCGTCGGTTGCGTCAGGCAGGGTTGACGGTGCAGGTACGGCATCGCTGGCGCGGGTGGGATGGTGCGGGGGCGCCCTGCTTCGAGACGCCGCACGGAGCTAAATCTGCGGAGGCGGATGCGGTCATTCTCGCCCTGGGTGGCGGCAGTTGGCCCAAACTCGGGTCTGATGGCGCCTGGGTGCCGTTGCTTGCCGAGCGAACCGTTCCGGTCGCTCCATTACAGCCGGCCAACTGTGGTTTTGATGTGGGATGGACCGAACACTTTCGCGCGAAATTCGCCGGTCATCCGGTCAAAACCGTGGGGGTGGTCGCAAAATCGCCGACGGGCGCGGTGATGCGCCGCATGGGAGAATTCGTGATCACTGAGACCGGCGTCGAGGGCGGCGTGATTTACGCGGTGGCGTCCTGTCTCCGTGATGAGATTCAGGCCACGGGCCGTGGCACGCTTCGATTGGATCTCGCGCCCGACCGGGAACTGCCGCGCCTCATCAAGGATCTGTCCCAGCCGCGCGGGAAACGGACCATGGCGACGCATCTGCAGCGGCGCGCGCACATTGAAGGCGTGAAATCCGGCCTGCTTCGTGAGCTGGTGTCGAAAGAGGATTTCGCCGATCCGACTCGTCTGGCGGCGTCGATTAAATCGTTGCCGCTCACGCTGGCTTCCCCTCGCCCCCTGGAGGAAGCGATCAGCACAGCCGGCGGCGTGGAGTTTAAGGCCCTCGACAAGCGGCTGATGGTGCGTGCCCTGCCGGGGTTGTTCTGCGCGGGAGAAATGTTGGATTGGGAAGCGCCGACGGGCGGATATCTGCTCACGGCCTGTTTCGCCAGCGGGCGCATTGCCGGTGCCGGCGCGATCGCTTGGTTCAAGGAGCGTGCAGGACGTGTCAGGTCGTAGCTCGACAACCAATGGGGTTGTGGCCCTGGTGGTTCCGGGCATCGGCAATTCCGGACCTGATCATTGGCAAACCTTGTGGGAGCAGCGGCATCTCCGTTGGCAGCGGGTGCGGCAGCGTGATTGGGATCGTCCGATCTGTGAGGAATGGTTGCAGGGCCTTGATGCCGCCATGGCCCGTCTCTCCGCACCGCCTGTCCTGATCGCCCATAGCATGGGCTGTCTGCTGGTCGTCCACTGGGCGCAGCGCACCCAAGTTCCCGTGCGCGCTGCCTTTCTGGTAGCAGTCCCCGATCCGGCAGGACCCCTGTTTCCGACGGCCGCACAAGGGTTTCAGCCGGTTCCTTCCGACAGGCTTCGCTTTCCCAGTGTGGTCGTCGCCAGCAGCGATGATCCGTTCGGGTCTGTTCCATATGCGCGGCGTTGCGCGACCGACTGGGGCAGTGCCTTCGCGGAGGCGGGCGCAGTCGGCCACATCAATGCGAGCAGCGGTCTCGGCGACTGGCCTGCCGGTCTCGCGCTCCTCGAAGGTCTTCTGAAGTCGGTATGACACGCTCTCGTATCCCCTTGTTCGCATCTCATGAGGCGGCATCTCGGCTCGACGAGAGGCGCGTCACCGTTCACGAGATACGTCAATTACCACACACGCGTCACGCGCCTGTGGCTACAGCTGGATGCGCCGATAGGGTGACGAGGCGAGCGTCCCTGTACTCAAATCCCGATCAAGGATGCCGATGGTGGACCGTTCCGAGGACAGAGAGAATCGGTGCGGTCATCCTGTGTCGAGGAGGAGTGTGGGCGGCATCATGGTACCTTCTTGCGGCGCGAACGATGGTGGATCGTCTTCAAACGGGTGAGTCGTGTCGGGACGTTCTGTAACAGTCGATCTTTGCATCGTGGGTGCCGGGGCCGCCGGTCTTGCCGCTGCGATTTTTTCAGCAGAGCACGGACGGCATCTCACCATTGAGTTGCTGGATGGAGCGAAGACCATCGGGGCTAAAATCCTGGTCTCCGGCGGAGGCCGCTGCAATGTGACCCATCATGTGGTGACGCCGGATGATTTTTTCGGTGTCCGCCATCTCGTCCGCAACGTGTTGGCGGCTTTTCCTGTGGAGGCGACCGTCCGATGGTTTGCATCGCTCGGTGTCGAGCTCAAGCGTGAGGAGACCGGTAAACTGTTTCCCGTAACCGATACGGCACGGACGGTGCTCGATGCGTTGCTCGCTCGCAGCTTGGAGCTCGGCGTGGTGCTCCGCCCGAGCCATCGTGTCTCGGATATTGTCCGCATAGACTGCGCAGATGCACCGGACACCAGCGGGACGGCCAGATTTCTCATACGCCATCAACAGGGCGAGACCCTTGCGAAACGCCTCATTCTGGCCACCGGCGGACAGTCGTTGCCGCGCACGGGGAGCGACGGATCAGGCTATGGACTTGCGCGCCGCCTAGGACATCGGGTAACCCCGACCGTTCCGGCGCTGGTCGCCCTGGTCCTCGACGACGGCTGTGTTCATACGGGCCTCTCCGGGCTGTCTCAGGAGGTGGAAGTACAGACGATGGTGGAGGGCCGGTCGGTCGATCGGCGGACGGGCAGTCTGCTCTGGACGCATTTCGGAATTAGCGGGCCGGTGGTGATGGATGCGAGTCGGTTCTGGACTGTGGCCAGGGAGCGAGGTGAGTCGGTCGAGGTGTATGGGAATTTTCTGCCTGGCCGAACGACGGATCAGGCGCGCGAGTGGTTTCTTGCCCAGGTTGCCAAGAGCCCGCGGCGGTCGCTGTTGAAGCTGCTCACGGAGATACTCCCCGAGCGATGCGCCGAGGCGTTCTGCCGCCGGGCGGAAAGCGATCCTCAGCAGGCGGGTGCGCAGGTGTCGCGCGCCGACCGTGATCGTCTCCTGACAGTCCTCACCCGGTTTCGATTTCCTGTCGTGCGCGATCGAGGGTGGAACTTTGCTGAAGTGACGGCCGGAGGGATTCCCCTGGAAGAGATCAACTTCCGCACGATGGAATCGAAGGTTGTGCCCGGTCTGTATGTGGTGGGGGAGGCCCTCGATTGCGACGGGCGGATCGGCGGGTTCAATTTTCAATGGGCCTGGGCGACCGGCCTGGTGGCAGGCCGTGCCGCGGCGTCGAGTGTGACATGACCGGCCGGGGCCACGCGGTTACTTGAGTTCATAGCCCACGCCAAAAATGATGGCTTCATCAAGCTTTTGCCGTCCCGGCGCCGGTTGCGTGTTCAGTCGAAGATCATATTCCACGTTGAAGAACAGATTCTTGTAGACCGTGATGCGAATTCCCTGGTCGGCGTTGATGCGGAATGCATTTCCGGCATAGACGTCCCAGAACCCTTCGTGCCGATGGAAGAACTTGACTCGATCAGGCAAAAGCGTATGTTCCCACCGAAGGCCCCAGCGTCCGGAAGGGGTCTGGATGTTCGGCGCGGTAGTGAAATGTGTGCTCACATAGGCCAGACCGACGGAGAGCGAGAGGATTGTGCGGGGACTTTCATAAAACTGATAGCCCAAGCCGCTGCCGATTGTGGTGCGGAGTTGCAACTGTTGCAAGGTGTCCTTTTCGAGCAGGCCGAACGTTTCAACAAATATTTGCTTGCTCAAAAAGTAATGGTGTTTCAGACTTGCCAATGAGTTTCTGGCCGTGACCTGATCCCCGGCTTGCCCATAATTGTATTTGCCTTCGACTAACAGCCGCTGCCGGTAGGCATACACGGTAAAGAGCGTGGCGCCGTTGAAGGCCTTGGTGCTGCTGTTGCCGGAAGTGCTGTTTCCTCCGACCGTGACTGTGCCCGCCAGCCTGATCGGTTCGAGATTGATGGCGGTAACGTCCGCCAGGGGTATCGGAGTATCCGGTCCCAATTCGGTGACCTGCTTGATGCCGTTCGCGCCGTAGAAGAAATCGCGGATCACATCCCGAGATTGGTCCGGCACCAGCACATTCAGGGAGCTGTCGGAGGTCACTCGTTTCACCTTGGTCCAGTCGATCCTGATGGTGTTGCCGTAGTCCGTCTGCAGCGTCAGAATATTTTCTTCTACTTTTTCGATCCTGCCGGTGAGGCGGTCGCCGTTGAGCATAAACACCTCGTCCGCCCAGCAAGGCGTCGAGAGCCAGATGGTGAGGGTAAGCGTGATCCACTGCCAGGGCAGGGATTGGTGGAGACGATGGCGCCGCATGGATATGAATCGGAATACAGATAGGCTTGCAACTGCGACATGGGGCTGGTTGCCGCGATCTGTTTGAGCAAGCCCACCCTAATTGAAATCGCCGTGGAGTTGCAAGGGACGGAGCCGGGAAAAATGACGCGAGGGGGAGTCCTGCGAGGAGCGGATTATTTCGCGATCGTAATGCTGGGCACGCCGGTTCGCGGGATGTCGGTGACCGTCATCTGAAACAGTTGGGAGAGCAGCTTGAAGGCTTCGCGGTTCCAACGCGCCTGAGGTCCCTGTGAGTTGACCGCATAGTAGCGACCGTGGGATTTCGCGGCCATGTCCCCCTCGTCGGGACCCCGGTCCAGAAGGAGCAGGTCCATGGTTTTCACCGGATTCTCAGCAACGGGTGGTGTGCGCGGGTCCTTCTCCACCACGTACTCTTTGTCCTCGTCGACCGACAGTCCCAAGAAATTCAACATGGCGTTGAAGCTTCGCAGCCTGAAATCCCCCTGCAAGGGCCAGTCTCCGCCATAGCGCCCGGCTCGAATGTCGAACGAGACATCGTTGACCGGCCGTTGATCCGCCGTTTCGTGTAAACGGATTCGTTCCGTCTCCGGGAGTGTGGCGGGATCGTAGTTCGTGATCAGGACCCGTCCGGACATTGGTTTTCGCAGCGTGTAGGTGCGACGGACGGAATCGTACGCAATCAGGTACTGCTGTTCCAGGGCGAGGAATCCTTCCGCCGTCACCGCCTCGGCCGGAATGGTCCAGGTACGTTCGAACGTCAAGACTTCTGCGTATAGGCGGTTGGCATCCTGAATCGCCGAGAGGTGCAGCACGACCTTGCGAAACATGTCATAGCCGTCTTTGTCGGACGGGCTGTTGCGATAAGCGACTTCTTCGCCCTTGGTCTTCAGACGGACTTCTTTGGCCATGAGCCGCAGCAGGAGATCGATGTCGACGCCTTGCCGGAGCAGGAGGGTGAGTTTGCTTTCCTGGAACGGCGCCAGGAGGCGTTTGGTGAATTCTTCGCCCTCGATCGGCGTGATGCTGATGGTGGGATTCTCGGCGATCGATCCTCCGAACAGGGGGACCAGCGTACGGCCATGCTCGCCGGTCAGCGCGGGTGTGGCGCCGGCGCTGATGCGAAAATCGAAGGTGGCTGCCACGTTGGCCACCCCGGTGAAGTGAATGGGTTCGTGATGGTGAGCCCTGGCGATATTGATCAACAGTTGTTTTGAGATCGCGTCGTTAATGGCGTCGTCATAAGCGAGAACCGCGCGGTTCAGCGTGGGGGGAGACAGGCAGCCGGTGAGGCTCAGGACGAAGAGGATGCCGATCCCGCGGCGGAACAATCTGGTCATGAGCGAATGATGCATCGGTTTGGAGCAGACGGTCGCGTTCAGCAGCAGAGCGTTCTAGCACACCTGTTCCTGGATGCCTAGTCCGAGCCGATCGGACGGGAGGGTCCTCTCAACGGGCCCTTCGGTAGGACGATGGACAGCGATCAATGGCCGGCCATGGGTAGAAACGAAATGGCGATGGAAATGGCAATTAACACGATGATGATCCATTCGAGCACTTCCATCCGTTGAGTCGTCGCCCGGTCGGTCATTTTCCCGTAGATGCTCTCCAGGGTCTGCAGTTTCCTGATGATGCTGGCGTCCCAGGCTTCCAGGTGAAAGCGCTGAGAGGCGGATCGATAGACGCGAGCCAGGTATTGATCGCCGAGCAGCTTGAGCGTGTTGGTCACGCGTTCGAAAAGCACGGCGCTGTCGACCTGCAATTGTCCGATATGCGTCAGCGCGACTTCATGTGAACCGGGCAGCCATGAGGTCACGCCGGTTTTCCGAGTCAGCGCTTCATAGCCCTGGTCGAGTGCCATATCGAGCTGCTCATCCAGGGCGCGCATTTCGAGTAGCTCCACGTTCACAAATTCCAGCACCGCCCGCACGTCGTCCATGTCCTGCCCGAAGACGAGTGCGGCATTCCAGTCGATCAGGGTCATATCATCCCGGCTGAAAGAGATGCGGCACGAGGTCGCTTCGTGAATTTCCTGGTCGGAGAGCCTCGTGCGTTCGCTCCGAAGGACGTGGGCAAACAGCGGATCATAGGACGCTTCGAAGGTTTGGATGACCGACGGCGCGCACCGTTCGACGGAAAAAATCAGATAGTCCTCGACCTCACGCGAGGTGGATGCCCGGTCGATCGCCGGACGGATGTCGCGCACCAGTTGATCCAGGCGGTGGCGCGATTCCGCCAGCAGCGTCTCGTTTTCGTAGAGCGATTCACTCAAGCTCAAGAGGCTTTCAAACGAGCCGTTGATCGGAATGCGATAAATGACGGTGACCGCGCCGAAGTCGTACAGCATCACCTCCACGGCTCCGCTCGATCGGTACTCGCCGAAGGTCAGCGCGACGGTGTCCTGCGTCAGTCGCAGCGGCGGGGGACGATAGTCGAAATAGTGCGGGGCCCGCGCCTTGTGGCGGATACGCCCGCGCTCCTTGATCGCCGTGACGTGCCGTTCCGCCTCATCGAGGTTGATGGCCAATCCAATGTCGTAGGCGAACAGGGCATAACAGGTCCCCTCTTCGATCGACAGTGGGGAGGCCTCAGAGGATGACATGAGTGACCGTTCGATTGCGGGTGAGAATCCGTAACAGGCTGCGGAATAACTCGATGGTTGCACCATCCGCCGCGATCAATTCACACGATGTGTCGGTATTAAAGCGGCCCGCAGCCTTGGCTATGAGTGGTGATGGTACAAGGATGTCCGATGGCGATCAAGTTTCCGAATGAACCAGGAACAGTCCTCGTCCTCCAACCGTCGAACCTCGCCTCCTGAACCCGTTTTGTTCTATGATTGGCGTCGTCAGTATGGAGCACGGGCATGATGCGCGCGAAACACAGGAAACATTCTGTTCTGATCGGTGCGATTCTCATGGGGTGGGTTGTTGCCGGGTGCGGCAGCTCTGCCATGCTCATCCATGGGCTCAGCATTGAGGAGTTGAAACCGGTGCCGGGCATCCTGCCGAGCGCTCGGCTTGTGAAGGGCACCATCAGCCGCATCTCCGGCGATCGGGTGCAGGTCGACACCGGGGAGCGGGCGCCGCGCTATCTTTCGCTTGAAGCCGGCGGGGATGAAGCCCGTGGCCTGCAGGTGGGTGGGGCGGTGGAGATCATGGTGAATGATCGCGACGAAATTGTGACCTATCAGCGACCGGCCATCATGTCCCCCACGAAAATTTTTCGGGGTTCACTGGGGAAATCGTTCAACCCTCAGAAGGAACGGGTGACGATCCGCCTTGATACGGGACGGGATGTGGGGTTCTATGCGCGCACGGTGGCCATGGAGAAGCTCGCCAAACTCGAGGTCGGAGAAGCCGCCGATTTTGCCGTCGATCGAGCGTATCTGCTCGTCGATGTGTTTTCGTTGGGCAAACCACGTGAGTTGGCGGTCGGGTCTTCGCTGCGCGCGCCGCGGCGTCGCCTGGAGGGCGCGTTCGTCACCATCGGTGACGGGCGCATGCGTCTCAGGATGAAGATCGATTATATTCAATCCTTTCCCGTGCGTCCGCTGCTTCAGCCGGCGATTGAACAGCTGGACCCGAACGCCCTGGTGTCGGTCTATCTCGACGGGCAGGGACAGGTCATCGATATGGTCAGATTGAACGAACGCTGAGGGGCGTCAGCGGCGCGGGGGAAGCTTGACGATTCGGGTGACCAGCCAATCGTTGAGGCGATCTGGAAGGAGCAGCGCCAGGTAGGCGCGGATAGCTGCGTCCGAGCCAATGAGATAACGTGTCTTCGGCCATCTCGATCGCAGCGCGTGTGTCACGGCTTCGGCCACCACGCTGGCCGGTTGTGCCTGCTCGCCCGCCGCGGTGGCCGCGTCCTTGATGCGGGTGAAGCCGTCTTGGTACATGCTTTTGTAGTCCTGCCCCCAGGCGGCGTCCCACGCGTCGACTTCTTTTCTGGTCTTGCCCCAAATCGGCGTGGCGATGGCGCCGGGTGTGATGAGCGAGACACGGATGCTCCAGGGTTGGAGTTCGAGGCGCAGGGCATCGGTGATCGCTTCGAGCGCGTGTTTCGACGCGGCATAGGGGGCCATGAACGGCATGGAGGCTCGTCCGGCAATGGACCCCATGTTGATGATGCGTCCTCGCCCCTTACGGATCAACGGGAGAAACGTTTGGGTGACTGCGATGAGACCGATCACGTTCACCTCGAATTGCCGCCGCCAGTCGGCCAAGGGCAAGAGTTCGATCGGTCCGGCGACGCCGATCCCGGCATTGTTCAGTAGGCCGGCGAGGCCGTATTCCCCCACCATGGCTGCGACGGTATGACTGGCTGCTGAAATCGAGGCGGGATCGGTGACGTCGAGGCGAATCGGCATGAGGCGCGGTCCGGCTTGCTGCTGGAGCCGTTCACCGTCCAGGGGGTTGCGCACGCCTGCGAAGACGCGGTATCCCAGCTTGTCGAGGGCCAGCGCGCAAGCCGCCCCAATGCCGGTGGAGGCTCCGGTGATGACGACTGAGTCTGATTGAGGAGACTGTGAGAACCAATTCGGCATATCGAGGGCGTTCCTCCCAGCTGGGCGCGTACCCTACCATAATTTGCGACGCGACCCTACCCCCGCTTTCATCCGGTGAATGGTGGTCGGGAGTTATCGCTTCGTGTGATGTCAGGAAGCTGAATCGACAAGCCGAGCGGGATGGCATCAGGCAGGCACGTGAGCTGTCAGAGCGGCATCCATGAAAGGATGGAGACATGCGGAGGCGAACATGGAACGGCGGGGCGTTGGTGATGATGTTGCTGGGTGCCGCCGGTTGTGCCGATACGATGATTGGTTCATCGGGCCCTGCAGTTGCGAACCTGACTGAGCGGACCGTCACCGTGCAGCCTCGCGAAATCGACGAGGTGTTGTACAACCCCGGAATGGGTGTGGCCGATTTCCATTTCGGTTTCGGGCATCCGCCCTCAGCTGAAGAGTATCCTCACGCCACCGTGGCCTACTTTCGCTGGCCGTGGGCTGAGCTTGAACCGGCGGAAGGGCAGTACAACTTCGCGCTCGTCGACCGCGTGATCGAACTGGCCAAAGCGAAGGGGGAAACGCTCGCCCTGCGGATCGTATCCGAGTACAAGACCGGTACGCCGCAATGGTTGCTCGACAAGGGGGTCGGGAGCGTAAAGGAGTCCGACGGAATTTTCCCCGACTACAACCACCCCATTTTTCTCGACTACCATGAACGGCTGATTCGCGCGTTCGGTCAGCGGTACGGCCGGTCGCTCGATATCGATCACGTGGATATCGGCTCCGTGGGCTGTTGGGGCGAATGGAATACGGCTTGCTGCGAAGGCGTCGACGTCCAGTGCAAGGCGTTCTTTCCGAGTGAGGCGAATCAGATCGCTATTACGGACTGGTATCTCAAATATTTTGCAGGCACCCCATTGGTGATGCTCCACGGCGGGCAACTGAAGTATGCGGCATCGCAAGGGGCGGGCTGGCGAGGAGACTGTTTCGGCGACTACGGATATTTCGGCCCCGACTGGAACCATATGGAGCATGCCTATCCTCCGGTGCTCGAGGACCCGGTGATTGCGAATGCGTGGAAGCGCGGGCCGGTTCAGATGGAGGTCTGCGGCTACATCCAGGAGTGGTACGATCGAGGGTTTGATCTCAACCGTATTCTGGAGCAGGGGCTCGCCTGGCACCTCTCCGTGCTGAATGCGAAATCGAAGCCGGTACCTCCCGCTTGGCGACCTCGCTTCAATGAATTTCTGAAGAAGATCGGGTACCGATTCGTGCTGCGAGAGATGACGCATTCCTCGGAGGGCCGTCCCGGTGAGCGGCTCGTCCTCCAGTCGCAGTGGGAGAACAAGGGGGTGGCGCCGATCTATCACGCCTGGCCGCTGGCCTACCGGTTACGATCAAACTCGGATCAGGTCGTGGCACAATGGACCAGCCCGACCGAGCTCAAGGAGTGGTTGCCTGGTCCGACGCGCCGGGTGGTGGATACGGTGCTGGTGCCGGAGACCGTGCCGTCCGGCTCCTATGTCCTTGATGTCGCGATTCTTTCCGAGGATGCCCGCTCCCCCTACGTCGAGTTGGCGATTGAGGGCAAACGGTCGGATCGGTGGTATGCGGTGTCGCATGTGACGATTCGGTGAATCGTTTCATGGATGGCTCGGTCGTTGTGGGAGGGGGGAACGTCTAGCTGAGGGGGACTCCGCCGGTGTGCTTATCCAGCGGAATCCTCCTCATGGAGCAGACTACTGCTTGACGATGTCCAGCAATTCCACTTCGAAGATCAATGTGGCGCCCGGCTTGATGACCGGGGGTGATCCACGGTCGCCATAGGCGATTCCCGACGGACAGACCAGCCGGCTCTTGCCGCCGACCTTGATCAGCTGCACCGCTTCGGTCCAACATTTGATGACTTGGTTTAGCGGAAAAGTCGCCGGTTCGCCGCGCTTGACGGAGCTGTCGAAGACCGTTCCATCGGTCAGTGTTCCGTGGTAATGGACCTTCACCGTATCGGTGGGCTTCGGGGTGGCTCCTTTGCCTTCTTTGATCACGGTGACAATGGCGCCCGATTCCGTTTTCTTCGCACCCGGTTCTGCCGCGGCCTTGGCCAGGAACCCTGCCCCGGCTTTCTTCTCGACATCAGCCAGCGCGGTTGAGCGTACTTGCTGCATCTGTTGAATCTTCGGTCCGTACACTTGTAGGTCGACCTTCTGGGGTCGCTTCAACACGCCATCGACCAGACCGGCTTTGACGAATTCGAGTTCGGATTCGTTCAAGGTAAACGGACCAAGTGATTGGCTGATGGCCGCACCGAGGGCATACAACGTTTTCTGCTCGTCGTTGGCCGGCTCAGGGGCGGCGGCCCAGGTGAGCGACGACATGAGGAGGACCACGGCGGAGACGGCACCGGTCACATGACGCATAGAGGATCCTTTCTGATGAAAAGCATGACTAGACCCACCATATGCCAGGGAGCCCGTGCGGCTCAAGAAAATTCTTGGCGCAGATTGTTGAACATGCAAGCGGCCGCCGTGTTCAGTCCCGCCCCTCGTTGCGACGTACCCTGGGAGAACGAGTGGGTTCCGACAGACTCGAAATCGAGTGGGTGGGAACATCACGCATGACTCGCGGCGCAACGTTCGGCCGTGCCCGTGGAAAAGACTATCCGACGCGCAGGATGAGTCAGAACGTCGTCTATTCCGGCTACCTAAGGAGAGATGCGGTCAGGAGAGTGCAGCTCGTCCGTGCGCGCTGTGCAGATCCAGATGTGGTCCGAGAGGAACGATGCGGGTCGGGTTGATGTCGTCATGGGTCATGTAGTAGTGCCGTTTGATGTGGTCGAAATCGACGGTCTCCGCGATCCCTTCCACCTGGTAGAGGTCTTTGAGGTAACCATAGAGGTGGGGATAATCGACGATGCGTCGAAGATTACATTTGAAATGACCGTGATAGACGGCATCGAACCGGAGCAGGGTCACGAACAATCGCCAATCGGATTCGACGAATTGCGCTCCGAAGAGGTAGCGCCGGTCGCCGAGCCTCGTCTCGAGTTGATCCAGCGCGCCAAAGACCGAGCGAGCTGCGCGTTCATACGCGCGCTGGGAGGTCGCGAATCCTGCGCGGTACACACCGTCGTTGACGCGCTCATATAAGAAGTCGTTCATCTCATCGATCTGCGGGCGGAGCCCTGCCGGGTACAAATCCAACGAGCCGGAGGTGAAGCGATTGAATTCGCTGTTGAAGATGCGCATGAGGTCATCATCGGAATTGGTCACGATTCGACCTGTGAGGGTATCCCACAGCAGGGGAACGGTGACGCGTCCGCGGTAGTTGGGGTCGGTGGCGAGATAGGCTTCGCCGAGGAAGTGAAACCCGTTGATCGAATCACGCGAATGGCCGGGACCGTCGCGAAAGGCCCATCCCCGTTCGTCTCGGATCGGATCGACGACCGTCAGGCCGATGACGGCGGTGAGCCCCTTGAGAGCGCGGACGATGATCGTGCGATGCGCCCAGGGGCAGGCGAGGGACACGTAGAGATGATACCGTCCTGCTGCTGCAGGGTATCCGGAGCGGCCGTCCTCCGTCACCCAGTGGCGAAACGCGTCGCTTTGTCGTTTGAATTCACCGGTGTCGGTCTGTTCGCTTGGAAACTGCGGTTGTCCCATCGTTGAATGACCCTCCTAGAGCGTTCCACCTTAGTCAGAAACGATGGACGTCGTCAATCGCCGGCGGGAACGATAGATGCGGACAGGCATTCGGGCAGAGAATTAGTGCCGATCGATCTGCGTCGGGTGGTGAGGCGCTGAGAGGTCCCATCCGATGGAAAAGAGAATGAGAAGCCCGGCGGCGGTGGTGTACTTTGTCCGAGCCGTGTTTTCCCGCGGAGGCAAGGGTTCGTTGGCAATGAGTCCGTCGCCCAGGACTCGGGCATCCAAATCGAGCGTGCCGCCGATTCCGAGGTTGAAACTATATTGATCGCGTTGATGCGGCCGGTACCCCATCATCAGGCCGAACCCCACGGCATCAATGATTCGCGAGCCCGGAGCGACAGTCAGAAACGGTCCCCAACTCCATCGCTGCTCGTCCCATCGGTCGATCCAGAAGTGCAATTCCGGCATGAAGCGCACCAGGTCATTCCGTTCGTTATCGATGCGCACGATGCGGTTCACAACGGTGACCGAATCGACTCGTCGCGGGCCCAGGTTGTGCGTCCATCCCAAGCCGAGCCCAAATCCGAGGCTCTGAACGATCCATGGCCGTCGATCGTCCGTCGCCGTTGGAACCTCGGTCCGATCAGGGACGGGCGCCCGCGGCGGCACCGGTAGACGAGCAGTCGGTGAATCTATGGGCTCCGCCTGCGGAGTTGAAGATGCCGGAACGGAGGCGTCGGTTGAGGCCGGAGAGGGAGAGGCGTGGGGCGGCGTCGATTCGCTGGACGTCAGGAATGGGGGCGGTTGTCGAGGTGTTCGTATCTCCTCGGCAGACTCGTTCATGAGCGCGACGCTATGGCGCGGTTCGTCCAACGAAGAAGGCGGCGGCGTGGGCTTCGTCGCGGGTTGGGTGTTGATTGCGGCGATCGGTGGAGTCGGCGTGGGTGTCGGTGATGTGGATGAGGTGACGTCCGGATGTATCGGTTGATGGGGTGACACCGGTTCCGAGGCAAGCGCCTGTGTGTTCGGTTTCGTGGGCGAAGTGTGATGGACATCCGGCATCGCCATGTCCGGGGTGGCAGGAGTCTGCGAAGCCGGGGGTGTGTCCGACGCCTGAGGGGGTACTTGCTCCAACGCGGCAGCAGGTGGTGGAGGTTGAGCGGGCAGTGGCTGTGGTGGTATCGACGGGAGAGGGCTGGTCGTCGTCGTAGGGGGAGGCGTGATCGGCGCTGGGGTCGGAGGTGTGAGCTGCGGGAGAGGAGTGGCGTCAGGCAGGTTGGTAACTGCGGGAGGGCTGTTATGTGCGGGCGGCAGGGATTCGGCTGCGGTTGGAGCGGCGGATGATTCCATAGGTGGTGCGGGCATGAGGCGTGCCTCCGCTCGGATGTCTTCGGGCTCTGAAATATCTGATGGCGGCGACGGCCCTGTCTGAGGGCCGTCAAGCTGTGAGGACGACGCTGGTCGGTCGGTCGGGATACCGCTGGAGGCTGCGCCTTGACCAAGGCCAGACGTAAGAGGAACTTCCTGTGACGCGTCGGGGGTGGCTTCCGGGGAACGGGTTGTCATCGGTGTTTCGGCCGCGGGTGTGGTCTGAGCGGGTGGTCGGGCGAATGCTTGCCGCAGCCAACCATTGCTGCTCTCGACAGCCAGGACGACCGGAGTTCTTCCGCTGGCGTCTCTCTGGTTAGGGTCGGCTCCGTGGTGGAGGAGCACGTCGATCACGTTGGCTTGTCGAGCCAGTCGTTCCGTCCGAGATTCCCCGGATATTTCCCAAAATCGCCTGACTGCTTGATGTAGCGGGGTGAAGGCGAGGGCATTACGCGTTGAGGTCTGTGCGCCCGCGGCCAGGAGTGCCTCGACGCACTGCGGCCAGCCATAAAAACTGGCTTCATGCAGGGCCGTATTGCCGGATCGATCCGTCGCGTCAACCCGGGCCTGTTGCTGTACCAGCAGCGTGACGAGTGCCAGGTCACCCCGTCCTGACGCCGTGATCAGTGGCGTTGCGCCCTCGGCATTTCGTGCCTCAATATTCGCCCCCTGCTCGATCAGCCGTTTGGCTTGATCTGGTGCTCCCTCGGTGAGCGCTCTGTGGATCGATTGTTCCGAACGGGCTGCTGATGCGGCTGGCTTAGCCGGCGGCTCGACTGAGCGAGCCTCGCTGGTGGACAGGAGTCCGAGAAACAAGAGAACAGTAGCGCAGGTAACGCCGGTGCTGTGGTGCAAGCGAAACACGGGTCCCCAACAAGGTAAATCAAAAGGTTCTGAGGCGGTGTATGGTTTATCATACAGTTCCTGCTGGCGTCACCTGAGTTTTCAGTCCGGGGTCGACATGATTCGAACATTGAAGCGGTGTATCCCGTCGTGAAGGAACGATCCTGCGGGGCGAGACATTGTGTCCGGTCAGGTATTCAGCGGGTGTGCGAATGGCAGGGAGGGCAGGTCCTATGCCAGGAGTGCGCAAGACCAATCCTGGCCCTACCGCGAAGCGAGGGATGAGGGCTCAATGTCGGGATAAGACAATGCGGGTGTCTATCGCCCGGTGCTTACCACCGTCGATGCCATCGACCATAGTAGGGCCGATAGTAACGCGGCCCCCAGGCGTAAGGTCGACCATAGAACGGTGAACCATAGAGCCACGGACGTCCAAGGTACAGGCCAAAGCCCACGGACGGATATCCATATCGCAATCCAGGCGCAATAGAGTTGTAGGTCGATACCGAAGAAGATTGATCGGCCATTTGACGCTGCAGGTCGGCGGTCATGGCGCTTTGTCGATCAGCCTGGTCTTTTAACTGGCCGACCGTGCTTTGTTGGAGGCG
Source organism: uncultured Nitrospira sp. (assembly GCA_902500785.1). Classification (GTDB taxonomy): domain Bacteria; phylum Nitrospirota; class Nitrospiria; order Nitrospirales; family Nitrospiraceae; genus Nitrospira_A. The sequence goes on along the minus strand of CABVRW010000005.1, from coordinate 49,292 downwards.
GGTTTCTGCTTCCAGCTTCGAAATTTTTTCACGCTGGATCTCGATCAACGCCTGGAGGCATCGGGTGTGAGCGTCTCCGGTGTAGTTCGAACATTCCCACGGGCTCGAAGATTCGGCGGCCTGAACCGGAAGGGCGACGAGGAGGGCGCTGAGCCCGAATGCGATTGAGATGAACCATTGCCGAGGAGATTCCAATCGATCAGTCGTGAGGTGTACCATGATCTTCCTCCCTGGCTAGCTGTATACAGCGTATCATGGCCTCGTCGGCGAAGACTAGGTCTCGGTCTCATCTGATGGAACGAACCAACGGTTGATTGGTTGACATTGGGTTGCGAGGACAGGAGGCGGTGACGACACCGACATGCAGGGAAAGGAGACGGAGAAATGGGACAACGGCAGGTCATTGCGGTTGTCGGGGCGACCGGCATGCAGGGCGGCGGGTTGGTGCGGGCGATTCTGGCCGATCCAAGCAGCGGCATGACGGTGCGCGCCTTGACCAGGGATGTGAATTCGGACAAGGCCAGGGGGCTGGCTCGACTCGGGGCGGAAGTGGTGGCGGCTGATGTGCACGACGTGGAAAGTCTCACACGGGCGTTTGCGGGCGCCGCCGGGGTGTTTTGTGTGACCTTTTTCTGGGCGCATTGTTCTCCCGAGAAGGAATTTGCCGAAGCCGAGGCGATGGCTCAGGCCGCCAAATCGGCAGGGGTTCAGCATGTGATCTGGTCGACCCTCGAAGACACGCGCCGCTGGGTTCCGCTCTCGGATACTCGGATGCCGACGCTGCTGGGGAAGTACAAGGTGCCGCATTTTGATGCCAAGGGCGAAGCGGATCAGGTATTCAAGCGGCTCGGAGTCCCGACGACCTACTTATTGACGTCGTTCTACTGGGACAATCTCATTCACTTCGGCATGGGTCCGAAGCAGGGGCCGGACGGCACGCTGGCGTTCACCCTTCCCATGGGTGAAGCGAGGTTACCGGGTATCGCGGCGGAGGATATCGGGAAGTGCGCGTTGGGACTGTTGAAAAAACGGGACGCCTATCTGGGGAAGACCGTCGGCATCGCAGGGGAGCATCTCACCGGATCACAAATGGCTGTTGCGTTGACCAAGGCGTTCGGCCGGGAGGTGCGCTACAACGCGGTGTCGCCGGAGGTGTATCGGACGTTCGGATTTCCTGGAGCCGATGATCTGGGCAACATGTTTCAGTTCAAACGTGACTTCAATGCGGCGTTCTGCGGCGCGCGCAATCCGGTGATCGCCCGGACGCTGAATCCCAGCTTGCAGACATTCGCGCAGTGGTTGGAGGTGAACAAGAATCAGATTCCGTTGTCCTAGCCAAGCTCTTGGTGGCTAAGCCGGAGCTTTGTGTGGCGGTTTTTGCCTGGAGAGATGGCACGAGGATGTAAACGGATTACAGCGCAAGCGGTGGATTTTGATCGTCCGAAGTTTCTCCGTCCCCGCCGTGATTCTCGGCTCCGGAGGCCGCTCGCCGTTCACGAGCGCCGGAAACGAGGCGAGCGTCGTCAAGACGCAGATGGAAAGGACGGCCACGACCCATGCGAAATAAAATGAATATCGCATGACCTATTCGTACCATAGCGACAGGAGATGTCAACGAAACGATCAGTCTTTGCCGTCTGTTCCTGACGCGCAAGGCGCTCCGTAAGAGGTGGTCCGTCGGCCGACCGACCTCGAGCCTGCCCTGTTTCTCATCGCATTGCACGTGCATGATCGTCCAGCACACACCGATCGCAGCGCAGATCATTTTTTTCGGTGCGCTGCTGTCCGCGATCATGAGCTGCTCGTCCGCCACGTTGCTCGCGCCCTCGGTTCTATTCAGTGAGAATATCGTCAAGGCCTGTGCCCCAAGGATCAGCGATCGCGGACTGTTACGGGTTATGCGAACGGTCTTGGTCGGGTTTGCCGCCATCGTGTTGCTGGTCGCCCTTCATTCGGACGCCAGCATTTTTAAAATGGTCGAGGGCGCCTACAAGGTCACGCTGGTGGCGGCTTTCGTGCCGTTGGTAGCCGGATTGTATTGGCCGAGGGCCACCACGCAAGGGGGATGGTCGCCGTTGTCATGGGGCTGGGATCCTGGCTGGCGGTGGAGCTGGCCTCCACAGCTCCTGGGGGTCCTGGTTGCCGCCGTCGGTATGGTGGCGGGGTCTCTGCTGCCTCAATGGATTGCGCGTCCGCCCGGACCGGGAGGCTCGGCGGGGCACCAGTCGGTTATCACGCCGGCGGAATGAATTGCGCGGGAGAGACCGAGTGAAGCGTCTCGCGCACCAGGCGGATCAAGTCCTCGGGCGAGAAGGGCTTCTGCAGGAATGTCGTGTAGCCCTGGGCTTCGTCTCCTGTGACGGGCGGGTTGTCGCTGTACCCCGACATGTAGAGCACTTTCAGGTCCATGAAATGGCCTCGAAGACGCATGGCTAACTCTTTGCCGTTCATCCCCGGCATCACGAGATCGGTCAGCAGCAAGTCGATGTGCAACGCGTTTCGGCGAATCAGGTCCAGCGCCTGGAAGCCGTTCTCCGCCTCATGCACGGTATAGCCATGTGTTCTGAGAATATGTTGAGTCAGCAGACGCACCGAGGGTTCATCCTCCACGAGTAGGATGATTTCCGACCCCGTTTTGTCCTCCGGCTCAGATTGAACCGGCGGAAGGGCGGCGTGCGGAGGAGCGACTTCCGGGAGAAATACCGTCATCGTGGTGCCCTGACTCACTGCGCTCTCGACCGTGATCGTCCCTCCGCTTTGGTGCACGATGCCGTACACGGTGGAGAGACCGAGACCGGTCCCTCTCCCCGGGGGTTTGGTGGTGAAGAACGGTTCGAAAATTTTGGCTTTCGTGGCGGGATCGATGCCGGTTCCCGTATCGTGCACCCGCAGACGCACATAGGTGCAAGTGGTGCGTGTGTCATGGCCGGGACCCCAGACCTCTTCCGAAAAGACCTGGTGGGTATCGATGGTCAACGTGCCGCCATGCGGCATGGCATCGCGGGCATTGACGGCCAGGTTGAGCAACACCTGTTCGAGTTGGACGGCGTCGGCCTTGACCCAGCGAGGCAAGGGGTCGAGTTGCAGCACGATCGTGATGTGCTCGCCGATCAGGCTTTTCAGGAGCGTCATGAGGTCCCGAATCACTCGGTGGAGATCCAGTGAGACGGGGTGGAGCATTTGCTTGCGGCTGAAAGCGAGTAACTGGCCGGTGAGCGCCGCACAACGTTCTCCGGCGCGCTGAATTTCCTGCACGAAGTATCGGGCCGAGGAGTTCTGGCTCAATTCCTGAAGCAGTACCGCGCTATAGCCGAGGATCACAGTCATGACGTTGTTGAAGTCATGCGCCACACCTCCGGCCAATCGTCCGACGGCTTCCATTTTTTGCGCCTGTCGCAACTGGTCTTCCAGTTCGCGAGCTTCCGTGATGTCCTCGGTGATGCCGCTCAGACTGTCGACCTCTCCGGCGGAGGTATGGTGGATGACCATCCGGTCGTGAATCCATCGGACCTGTCCGTCCGGCCGGACGATCCGATACAGCAGTTGCAGGTCGTGTCCGGTCGGATTGGCAATCTCCGCATCGTAGACATCGGCGACAAGCTGTCGATGGTCGGGGTGGAGATAGTCCCGCCAGAGCTTGGGATTCTCGTAGAAGCGTGCGGCCGGCAGCCCCCAGATCCGTTCAAAGGCCGGATTGACATAGAGCACCTGCGGCGGATTCGCCTGGGCAAACCACACGCCCTGGTTCAGGTTGTCGGTGAGATAGTTGAACCGTTTTTCGCTCGAGAGTCGCGCGCCTTCGGTTCGCCGGTGTTCTTGGACTTCGTCCTGCAGTCGCGCGTTTGCCTGGGCGAGGTCGGCCGTGCGTTCGGCGATACGTCGTTCCAGGTCGCTCTGCGCGGTTCGTAATTGCTCTTCGATGGCGCGACGATCATGAATTTCTTTGGTGATTTCCTGATTCAGCCGTTCCACCGCCTCAGTGCGGGTGGTCAACGACCCCACGAGGGCGAGCTTCTCCTGTTGCAGGCGCATCGAGGAGAGCAGGATGCGGTTGAAGTTCCATGCGGAGTGTATCGTGGCGAAGAGAAACAAAACGCTCATGCTCCCCATGATCAAATGAAATTCATAGCCGCTGAGCAAAAGATGTCCAAGGGTGGGGAGTGTCGCCGGGACGACGTACCACAAAAACAGGGGAAAGGAGACCGACAGGACAGACACCGCCCCTACCGCCATGCCGCCCAGCACGAATAGCTGGATTAATTCATACGGGAGAGGAATCTCGGGCGTGAGAAAATACACGCTGCTGCCCCACCCGAAGCCAGCCATGCTGGTGGTCACCAGCATCCAGCGGTGCCAGTCGGCGCTCCGCCAGGAGGCCGGACTCGCGCGTCGATAATTGAGGATCAGGAGCGCGCGAGACCCCGCGACGAGCCAGAGACCGACGAGCCAGAGGAGCAGCGGCGTATGAGGAACGACGGGCCATTCTAGCGCCGCGAGGATGGCGGCATTGAGGGCGCTCGCCAGCACGCCGGTCGGCATGTTGCGATAGAGCACATGGACTTGTTGGGTGTGAAGATCCGAGGTCGGATCGGTGCGGGACGGAGGATCCATTCGACGGCCTCGCTCGAAAGCAGGTTCACCGAATACAAGGCACCGGTGACAGCGTCACGATGCGCGCGTGTCTCATACGTACGCCTACTTTATCATGATCGATCGAATGTCGAGCATCAAAAATTCACGCGGAGATTCACGGAACCGACATGTAATGTTGTGTGATACGTGCCGTTGACGGTAGGATTCACGTTGCCTGCGACCGTTCTGCTTTCGTATACAATGGCCTGGTAGGCCAGATCGATCCCGAAGCCTTTGGGACTGAGGGTGTGGTCCGATCCTCCGCAGGGGATGATCCCGAGGAACCGGCCCTTCTTCCGGCAGGTGAATCCGATGCCGGTGGACAGGGCGTGGTTGTCGCCGTCCGGAATGGCGGGGTTGAAGGTCTGATCCGGAATCGCTTTTTGGGAATGCCAGTAGCCCGCGCGTAAGGCAATGTCCCAATCCGGAAGGGGCTTGGGATTGAGCCACTTGTACTCCGTCCCGACCATGACGGTGTAGCCGCTGATCCAATTGGCGGGTGTGGCAATGGTGAGCCCGTTCGACAGAGACGAATCCAAATTGCGGACCGATTTCCAGCCGGTGTAGTCCACGTCCAATTCCAGTTTCCACTCCCGCGCTTGATCCCGGACGGGCCAGAGGGCGATGCCGCCGGTGAGGACCTGCGGCACCACGAAGGTCGTGCGGGCGTCCGCGACACGGGCGCCGCCAGCGAGCAGTTGTCCGTCGAGATGCAGCGTGGCCTGGCTGCGATAGATGAGGCCGATATTGACGAGCGGCCGACCGTCTTCATTTCTCAGCGGGGTATAGAGCAAGCTGGCATTGAAGCCTGCGGCCGTGTCGCGTCCATTCAATTCCATACCGGTACCGGCGGGGATGCCGAGTCCGCCCGGCCAGCGAAATTGGCGTTCGACTTGGCCTTCTCCGAAAGCTCCTGAAAAGGTGTAAATGTCGGCCCCTAACCCGATCGCCAGATCCGGCAAGGGTCTGAAGGCGATGGAGGGTCGAATGTCGATCAACTCGAAGGCGGCTTTGGTGGTGGCCGTGGAAAACGGACTGCTGTCCGGCCAGCGGGTCAAGGTGCCGAACGGGCTGAAGACGGCCAACCCGACGGCGGTGCTCTCGGAGGAGCCGATTCCAAGGTCTTTGAGATTGGCCGTCAGGTATAGATTCGACGGAGGCGGAATCGCCACACTGCCGCGGAGGTCCCCGTTCGCCTGGGTGCCCGCGGGACTCTGAAACGAGAAGCCTCCACCGATGAGCGTGGTGCCGGCCGACAGCTGAACACCGCGGAGCTGCGTCATGCCGGCCGGGTTATAGTACCCGGTTGAGGCATCGTCGGCCTGAGCCGTGAATGCCGATGCCTGACCGGTCGCCGAAGCGCTGTGATCGTAGATACGAAAACTGCCCGCCCAGGTTGCCGGGGGGGCGCCGACGGTGATCGCCGTGACAAGAGCGCAACAGGCTATGAGGGTTCGCGCGGATGCGTACCCGCGATGATTCCACCGGAGTCCCCGGCGCTGTCGATCGTGGTGCGGCTGAAGTGCCGCAGACAGGCGGATCTCGTGTGAATCACCGGTCTCAAGAACGCGTAGCATGCTCACGGTCAGTTACCTCGTATGAATGAGTCTGTCGACGAATCAACCATCCTTGCATTGTCGGACCTGCGCCGTTCGTCTGCGACGACTCGTGGGCGGCACACCGGCAGCGGACGCATAGGTCGGACGTGTGGATAGGTACAAGGGCCTAGAGGCACGTCAATGTGGCGCTCATCTAAGAGAACGTCCGGCCCTTTGTCAAGCTTGAGCTCCGGCGGGATCCTGCCCGAACGGTCTGCATGCATGTGATTTCGTCCGCGGGATCGCGTATGCTCGACGACATGGGGATGTGGCGGTGATGGTCGTCCGACGCTGGTTCGCACGAGGGCTTTTCGCCTTGGCCGGCGTCGTGGTCCTTGCCGCAGGCAGCGCCCTGGCCTACGGACTCTACCTCTCGGCGAGTCTGGCGTTGCCGACGGGCGACGAGCATCCTCCCCGCCTGATCTACGGCGCGCCGTTTCTATTGAAGCCGGATTTGGACATTGCTTCCTCGCATCTGATCGAACGTCTGAACCGGCTCGGCTATCACGCGGTCGAGACAGCCGTTCGTGCGCCCGGCGAGTATCGTGTCGCACCTGCCGAGATCGATATTTATCTGCACGAGTTTGCCGATTTTCATCTGCAACCGGTGCCGGCTCGTCTGGTCCTCGATCAGGGGCGTGTGGTGAAGGTGCTGTCGATTCAGGGCGACGACGAGTTGTTCCCCCTGTATTTGGAGCCGCAGTTGATCAGCGGCCTGCGCGGCGCGTCGCGGCAGGTGCGGGAATGGGTATCGTATGACGACCTATCGGCTCGGTTTCTCGATGTGCTGCTGGCCATCGAAGATCGCCGCTTCTTCAGCCATCCGGGGATCGATCCAATCGCCGTGGCCCGCGCCGTCTGGACGAATGTGACCCGGGGAACGGTCATTCAGGGCGGCAGCACGATCACGCAGCAGTTGGCGAAGAATCTGTTTTATTCTCCGCAGCGCACGTTCGGACGGAAACTGAAAGAGTCGATCGCCGCGCTCGTCCTGGAGACGAAATACCGCAAACAAGCCATTCTCGAAAGTTATGCGAACGAGATTTATCTCGGGCAGGTCGGGTCGGTGTCGATCTACGGGGTGGGGGAGGCGGCCCATCGGTATTTCGGCAAACGCGTGGATGCGCTGAGTGTGGAGGAAACGGCCATGCTGGTGGGCATGATCAAGGGGCCGAATACCTATTCGCCTTTGAGAAATCCGGCGCTGGCCAAGCAGCGGCGCGATGTCGTTCTGGGGCGACTGCACGAACAGGGGCTTGTCAGCGACGACGTGTGGAGGCAGGCCGTGATGACGCCGGTCCTGGTGATGCCGCCGCAGGACACATTGGCCGACGCGCCCTTCTTTGTCGACCACCTGCTGAGACAGGTGGAGGAGACGACCGGTGCGCCGCTTCCTGACGGAGTCAGGGCGTATACGACGCTGGATCCCGTGCTGCAACGGCTGGCGACCCAGACGTTGGAGAGTGAGCTGACCAAACTGGAAGCGGCGCATCCGGCGTTGACGCGCCACACCCAGGCGGTGCAAGGCGCACTGGTGGCGCTCGATCCTGCGACCGGCGGCATTCTTGCGATGGTGGGGAGTCGTGACTACCGCGCGAGCCAGTTCAACCGGGCCGTGCAGGCGAAGCGCCAGCCCGGCTCCCTCTTTAAGCCGCTGGTCTATCTCGCGGCGTTGGAAGCTCGTCGGGAATTGGCGGGGGGACAACCGATTACGGCGGCCACCTCCATCATCGACGAACCGGTGACATTTGAGTCGGGCGCGGGCAAATGGGCGCCGCAGAATTACGACCATCGGTTCCATGGGGCGGTGTCGGTGCGGACGGCGCTGGAACAATCGTTGAATATTCCCGCCGTGAAGATCGCACAGGCCGTCGGAACGAAGCGCATTCTGCAGACGGCTGAGAAGCTGGGGATTCGTAGCCCGCTGGCCGACAATCTCTCCATCGCGTTGGGGACCTCGGGCGTTTCGCTGCTGGAGATGACGTCGGCGTTCGGGGCCTTGGCGCAAGAAGGGCTGTTCGTGGCTCCGACCGCGCTGCGGGCCGTGGTGACTCCGGAAGGGGATCCCTTATGGCGTCATACGCCCGCGCGTCGCCAGGCGGTCTCGCCACAAGCGGCCTATATCATGACCTCGTTGCTCAAGGGCGTCGTCGAGCGCGGTACCGCGGCGAAGGCGAAGGGGATGGGGCTTCGCGCCATTGTGGCAGGGAAAACAGGGACGACGGATGGGTATCGCGATGCGTGGTTCGTCGGCTATACACCGGACGTGGTCGTCGGGGTGTGGGTGGGATTCGACGACGAAGAGGCGTTGCAGCTGACCGGAGCGCAGGCGGCATTGCCGATGTGGGTGGAGTTCGTGCGCCGCATTGTACCGGCCTCATCGCGTGACTTTCCGCAGCCGCCTGCCGTGGTGGCGCGCGACATCGATCCCCAGTCGGCCCAGTTGGCGACCTCGAAATGTCCGCAGCGGTCGACGGAGCTGTTTATCGAAGGTACGGAGCCCTCGATATTCTGTGAAGTCCACGGCAGTGGATTCTGGGAACGGGTGAAGCGCAGTTTTGGTTTTTCCTAGGTGCGATCGAAAAGCTGGTGTAGGCTCGGCTCATGTTGGGATGGTCCTCCAGTTCATCGGCCACTGCCTGGGAGAAGGAGCGCGTGATGATGAAGAAGTCCGGCTTTGTGGAAAGCGACAATATCACCCTGTTGGCCAAAGGAGTGTTGCTCAGGGGCGAGATTCGGGTTGAAGGAACGGTGCGTATCGATGGGCGGCTGGAAGGGGACCTTCATACCACGGGGACCGTCGTGATCGGCGAGGACGGTATCGTGCAGGGGACGATCACGGCCGGGACCATCATCAGCAGCGGAAAAATCAAGGCCACGGTGCGGGCCACGGAACGGCTTCAATTGTTGAAGACCGGTCTCCTCGTCGGCGAAGTCCACGCACCGGCGTTCTCCATGGAAGACGGGGCCAAGTTTCAGGGTCTGTCGGATATGGGTGTCGCTTCGTGGGGGGATGACGCTCAAAAGCTTCCCGGCAATGTGCGGGATATTTCCTCGCAGCGTCCTAAGGCGGTTGCCGTGCTCGGCGACAACGCCTGACCGGACACGTCTCTCGATTCAAGGCTGCCGATCCTCTGTGCCGATCGGCTTCGTTCTTCCTCATCCCACTCCAGACGGCAGTACTCGGTGCAGGCGCGCCGGCCGCACGACCGGCGCGTGCCATCCTGGGCGAGTTCTCCTCTCAAACGGCTGCAACGTGCCGACCCGCCATTGGTCTGAATCGAGTACAGGGCCGACCACATCGTATTCCGGTGCTCGGTCGCGATTCCGGTCAGTCGAGGGGAATGGTAATGGTCATCCCGCCCATCACGTCGTGAAGGGCGAAGTCTCGTTTGGGGCTCAAGGGGTGGCTGTTGTGACATTTCACGCAGGCGGCGGATATGGCCCGATCGGAATATACGGCCTGAAAGTATTGTTTGCGGCCGCTGGTCACGATGCCGGTGAAGGGACGATCGGGCGTTTGCGCAAAACTTTCCAGCGCCTTGCGTTCTAAGTCGGTGGCGGGGGCATTGCGCTGGTAGATGGGCCAGAGGCTGATGAGGCGGTAACGAATGCCTCGTCCGGATTCGGCGACGAGTTTGCCGGAATGTTGAAGAAATTGCGCGGGAAGCGGCAAGGCATTTTCGTGTTCCCAATGCTCCGTGGCGGACACGATCCCTTTAGCCTGCATCCGGTTGACGACCTGATTCGTATAGATCGTCCGGTCGGCATCCAGCACTGCGTGTACGAAATCTGCGACCTTATCCGGAGGAATGCCTGTGGGCGGTGCGACATCCTTCGCTTGCGATGAATAGGTCGAGGCGCAGGCCAGGGCCAGCGCGAGCCACAGTGACCGTGCTTGCACGAATGTCAGGATGGGACGCATGGCTCCTCCTTTCGTACCCCGGCCTTGTCCGCGGGTAAGGTGATGACGCAGGTCGTGCCCTGGCCATCCGGACTCTCCAGCCGAATCTCGCCGCCGAATTTCTTGATCAGCCGCTGCGAGACGGTGAGCCCGAGTCCCGATCCTTCTCCCTGTCCCTTGGTGGTATAGAACGGATCGAAGACTTTGCCGAGATGTTGCTTGGGAATGCCGGGTCCGTTGTCCCGGATCTTGATGGTGATCAGGTCGTCCTGTTCGTCGGTGGTCAGCCACAGGTCGCCTCGCCCGCTCATAGCTTGAATGGCATTGGTCAGGACATTGATAAACGCCAGCCGCAGTTGGTCTGGAAGCGCCGTCACCGGCGACACCGCCACGTAGTGTTTCTGGACGTTGAGCCCAAGGCAGTCGTGCGAGGTCTGCACGATGGCCAGGGCTTGATCCAATTGGGCGGTGACATCCACCGGGACGCGCTGGTTCTTCGATTCGCGAGTCGCGACTCCGGTGAAGTCCCGAATAATGGCCGCCATCTTTCGTCCATGCCCGACGATATCTTGCGCATAGCCTTTGGCGCGGGCCAGGTCTTCCTCTTCCTGGATCGCCTCGCCAAGGCCGAGAATTCCAAACAGCGGGTTGTTGAGTTCGTGGCCGATGCCGGCGGTCAGCACATCAAGGCTGCCGGATTTTTCGGCTTGGATCAGTTGATCTTGCAGCCGGGTTTCATCGGTGGTGTCACGCAGCACGAGGCCGAACCGCTTTCCCGCGCCGCTGCGGCTTTCCAGCGGGAACCACTCGTAGTGATACAGATGCGAACCGATCCGCAATTCGGGCCGAGCGGAGGAGGATGCCTGGATGTGTGTCTGGTTGAGCGGGTCGCGCGCCTCCTTCTGGGCGGGTTCCTGATCGAGGTTGGGGTGCGCAGCCGGCCTGTGTCCTTCAACGAGCCGCAGGTCGCGCCGCAAGGCTTGGAGATGATCCTCATCGAGGGGCAGCACATCGAAGAGCGGCCGGCCCGACCAGCTGTGGTCCTGTGTCTGGAGGGCTTCCTGTGACGCGCGATTCATGTATTGGATGAGGCCCTTCTGGTCGATCATGATGATCGGAGTCGGGACGGCGTCGAGCACCTGATCAGTGGATTTTTGGAGGTACTGCACTTCCTGTGTTTTTTCTTCAACCTGGGTGTTCAATCCGGCAAAGGCGGCTTCCAGCTGCGTATTCATACGATTGAATTCGATGGCCAGATCCTCCAATTCATCTCCCGTGTGAATCTGGATCGGTTCCTGCAATTCTCCTCGCCCGATGAGGCGGGCGGCTTCCTGCAGTCGCCGGACCGGCGTTACGATCCGACTGGCGGCGAAATAGCCCAGGGTGGCGAGCAAGCCGAGTGCGATGGTAGCGAGAATCAGCATCCACATCATGAGATGCCGGATCGGAGCGAACAGCTCGTCGGAGGATTGCCAGACGAACGTGTGCCACCCGCCCTGTTCCAGCGCGCCGTTCGTGGCACGGCTGGTTTCGGGAAGGGGCGCGAATCCGATGATGGCGGTCCCTTGGCCGCCGTGCCCGTCACTGTCGGCGGTCACCCAGCCCGGTTCCCTCGCCGTCACCTGTGGGATCAGCGAGAGGTCTGAGAGCCGCACGCCGGTCGGAAGAATGGGGCAGCTGAGGACCGTCCCTCGACTGTCGACCAGCATCACATGGCCGGTCTTGCCGAACCGAATGGGGTGGGTCGAGGGCGAAAAGAACTCTTTGGCGTCGATGACCCGATGGAGCACACCGACCACTTCATACCGGAGGCTGTCCATGATGGGGAGGGAAATGCTGAAGACATAGGCATTGGCCTGTTCATCGAAGTGCAGGTCTTCGATATAGAGTTGGCCGACTCCTTTATTGAACGCGCCTTTCCACCAGATACTGTCGGCATGGGCGAAGTTGGGTGTGGTCGTCAGGGTGGCAAAGAGGTTTCCCTGCACATCCGTCACGAACAGTTTCTTGGTGGCCGCGCGCACCACTTGCGGCAGGAGCTGGTCAGGTTCGCTCTGTGAGCCGGCGTAAAAGCCCTGCAAGAGCAGCGCGGTGGGATTCTCCGTGATTGCTTTGACCGCCGCCGGGTCTCGCGCGGCCCAGCGTGCCCGTTCTTGGACCAGAGCAGGCTGCGCCGCGTTCTTGCCGGAGGTGTGAAGCGCATCGCGACGGTGTTCGAGCGCTCGCACAATGTCGGGGTGGACCGCGATGCGAGAGGTTCTGGCCACCTCCTCCGCCACGAGGAGGTCCAATTTGCGGGCTGCTTCCGTGGCCAGGGCCTGAAAGCTTTCGCCGCTGACGACCTGGATTTCTTTCGAGCCCTGCAGGAAGGCCATGCCGAGTCCGAGCAAGAGAGGGATGACGCCGACCATGAGCATGGACACGATGAGCTTGCGCTTCAGCCCCCATCCGAGGGCATTGGAGACGGGGTGCGATGTGCTCGTCATAGGGGCGCGCATGATATGGTCGGCTGAACCTCTGGGAATTCGATGCGGAAGGTCGTGCCGACGCCGACGTCGCTTTCGACACAAATGTGACCTTCCATTTTCGAGATCACGGACATCACATTGTACAATCCCAACCCCGTGCCTTTCCCGGGTGGCTTGGTGGTGTAGAGCGGTTCAAAGATTTTCGAGAATGCCTCCTTGGGAATGCCGCATCCCGTGTCGCTGACCGACGCGGTGACCAATCCATCCGGCCCGACAGTGGTTTGGAGCGTCAAGGTGCCGCGATCGTTGATGGCTTGGACCGCGTTCGTGATGAGATTGACGAAGACGTGAAGAAGTTCATCGGGGTTCCCCATTACGATTGTCTCTTCGGCATAACGTTTCACGACGGTGACGTCCTGGAGCGTCACGGCATAACGGGCGATTCGTAGCGCCTCGTCCAGTTTTGTGTTGAGATTGACCAGGACCTCTTCCCGAGCGCCGTTGCGCCTCGCGTATCGAGTCAGGTCGCGGCAGATCGCGCTGGTGCGTTTGACGGCTTCGGTGATGTCGCGAGCCTGTTCACGGACGACCGTGATGTCCTGCTCTTCTTCCAGGTTTTCGGCGAGTCCGAGAATCAGTTGCAGGGGGTTGTTGATGTCGTGCGCGATGCCGGCGGCGAAGGAGCCCAATCCCGCCAGTTTGTCGGCCTGGAACAGTTCGGCTTCCAATTTCGACTGGTGCTGGACCAGTTTCCACAGCAGCCTGGTGGCGGCTCCGCTCAGGACCTCGGAGCCGGGACGTTTCATGGCGTGGATGAGCGGTTCCATGGCGGGATCGCCGGTGACATCCATAATGAGATTGACGCCATGATTTTGGATAAGATCCTGCACGCGTGGCGCCACCAGCACATTCAGATCCCGCGCTCGCTTGAGTCCCGGAGCCGCAGGATCCTTGTCGGTGATCCCGACGATTTCCACGTCCGGGATTTGATGGAGGAGCTCCAGGAGTGCGGTCCCTCCTTTCCCGGCGCCGATAATGGCAATTTTCGTCGCACAGAGTTTCATGGCCGCATTCCGTGATGTCTCATGAAGCCTGGGCCGATGATGGCCCTCACCTGGTCGCACCTTGTCGTCGGAGAGGCCCGAGGGACCTCCCCGACGCGGATGGTGCGGAGCTGCCTATCGGCCTGGGTGTCACTAGAGTTGGGCAAGCTCTCGCTGTTCCATGGCTCTGGCCACGGCCGCGCGAAGCTTTTCCCCCTCTACGGGTTTCACCAGGTAGTCGACGACGCCGCTCCGTAAGAACGAAGTGGCCATGTCGGTGTCGGGGAAACCGGTCAGCACAATGATTGGGACACGTGGCCATTCCTGCTGAAAGTAGGCAATGGCCTCAACCCCGTTGATCTTCGGCATGCGGATGTCGCAGATGAGCACATCAAGCAGCAGCCGGTTTTCTCCGGTATTGATAGCCTCGATGGCTTTTTCACCGTTCTCCGCTTCAATGACCTCATACCCGGCCTTCTGCAAGGTCATTCGGACAACCTTCCGAATATCCGGCTCATCATCGACCACGAGCACCCGACCATTGCATGCTGACTCGCTCATAAAGAAGCCCGATTTGAATTCTCCCATGATCCCCTCCTCGATGGTTGTGTCGTTGGTTGCACATGTTGTCCTTGCTGTTGAGAGAGAGCAACACACATGCCAATGGAGGAAACCATAGGAAGCGCGTGATTTCAGTCTGTTAGAAAAAAGTAGTGAAGAGGTCTTCCTAGTTGGTGGTTGGGATCCACCAGGCCGGATGAAATCCACCACCGATATCTCAACCGATCAGAACACCGGGCCAGTTCAAGATGTCGATCGGGATTGCTGGATGGGTCGGTCGAGATCTGATCCTGCGGGAAAATGAGAAGTGACTTGATCGACAGTTCGAGAAGAAATGTCGGTCCTTCTCGGCCATCGACATCGTCAAGGTCGTCCGGCTCCTGAAGACGATCAACAGAGAATGATTCGTGCCAGGCAAGGAAACGAGGTGACTCGAATTCGGCTGGACCCCTCCCGGACTAGTCATGGAGAGTCCGGGCCAGCAATCTTCTTTCATCTGCTGTGCGCGAGCGGCATGAAGTGGTTCACGCAATGACGTCGTGCAGCGGTCTGCCATTCCAATCGCCATTCGTCCGAGGCGCGTCAGCTTCTGTCTCAATGATTAAATTACCTTCGGTTCAGATTGCCTTCGGCTTCTCGGATGCGTTATCCTCCTGACTAATGATTACCGCCGATACCCTAACCACCTACATTCGTCAGATGTTTCCTGATGCTGCCGTGACCGTGATCGATAAGACCGGGACACAGGACCATTTAATCGTGCGGGTGACGTCAGGTGGGTTTCTCGGCAAGAATCTCCTGGACCGACATCGAATGGTGTATCAGGCCTTGGCCGTTCCGATGAAAGACGGGCGTATTCATGCCTTGGAGATTACGGCCACGACACCGGATGAAGCAAAAACATAGAGGAGGGACAGATGGCTGACCCGATCGAAGAACAGATTCAGCAAGAAATCAAAGCGAACAAAATTCTGATTTACGGCAAGGGCACCAAAGCCATGCCGATGTGCGGGTTCACCAGGGAGACCATCCACTTTTTTGAGAAATACGGGTATCCCTACGAACTCATCGACGTGTTGTCTCAGCCGGCCAAACGGGATGCATTGACCAAGTTGACGAATTGGCCGACTCTGCCGAAGGTATTCATCGACGGGCAGTTTTACGGCGACACGGACATTCTGGACCCCATGGAAGCCAAAGGCGAAGTGGTGCCGCTCCTGAAGAAGGCGTTCGGAGCGGAGTAGCGGCAGCCAACAGGCACCGATTCATCTCCACCGCTAGGCGGACGGTGCATTCGGAGGGCGGATTCGCCCTGTCTCTCGCTACCGAAATCTTCGACCGGACGAAATTCCGTGTAAATTCTTGCGCGACTTCTCCCTTGCCGATAGAATCCCCTGCGACCCATGGGTGAGGACCTCCAAGGAAAAAGTCCGCTTTGCGTCGACCTTGATGGGACCCTCATCAAGACCGACCTGCTGTGGGAATCGCTCCTGGCGTTGCTCAAGCAGAATCCGCTGACACTCTTTCTCCTGCCGTTCTGGTTGCTGAACGGCAAAGCCCATTTCAAGCATGAGATTGCCCGCCGGGTGACGCTCGACGTCGCCACCCTTCCCTACCAGAAAGACCTGGTCGAGTTTCTGACTAAAGAACGTCAGGCCGGACGGAAACTGGTGTTGGCCACGGCCAGTCATGTCACGTTTGCGCGGGCGGTGGCGGAACATATCGGCCTGTTTGACGATCGGGTGTTCGGGAGCGATGCCGAGGTCAATCTGAAAGGCGCGCGCAAGGTCGCGGTCTTGGTCGAGCGGTATGGGGCGCGCCGGTTCGCCTATGCGGGCAACTCGACGGCTGATTTGCCGGTGTGGGCTGAGGCCAACGAGGCGATTCTGGTCAATGCGCCCGCTCCATTGGTGAAGCGCGCACAGGCCCTGACCACGGTGAGTCAGGTATTCGGTGAGCCCGTGCGCTGGCTGGCGGTGCTTGCGAAGGCGTTGCGCCTACATCAGTGGGCGAAAAATGTGCTGGTGTTGACTCCGGTCCTGGCTTCGCACCAGATTACAGACAAGTCCTTGGTGCTGCAGGCAGGATTGGCGTTTGCATCCTTCAGCCTGTCGGCCTCTTCGGTCTATATTCTCAATGACTGCCTGGACCTGTCTTCCGATCGCCAGCATCCCAGGAAAAAAAATCGTCCCTTTGCCTCGGGGCAACTGTCCATTCCGTTTGGGCTCTTGATGGCCATCGGGGCCCTGTCGGGTGGAATCCTGCTGGCGCTGATGCTTCCACCGTTGTTCATGCTCGTGCTAGGCGGCTATCTGGTCCTGACGACCGCATACACGTTTTATTTGAAGCAGTTCGTCATGGTAGACGTGATCGCATTGGCCCAACTGTACACGCTGCGAATCTATGCCGGAGGAGCGGCCACCGGCATCGTACCGTCCCATTGGTTGCTGACATTTTCCCTGTTTCTGTTCCTGAGCCTTGCACTGGTGAAACGCTATACGGAATTGCGGCTCTTGAGCCGTTCCGACGAGAAGGAAGTGCATGGGCGGGGCTATTGGGTCACGGATATCGAACACATCGCCAGTATCGGTTCTTCGAGTGGGCTGGTGGCGGTATTGGTCCTGGCGCTCTATATCAGCAGCAAGGAAGTGCTGCTGTTGTATACGCATTCGGAGCTCTTATGGCTGATCTGCCCGGTGATGCTGTACTGGATCACCAGGGTGTGGATGTTAGCCTATCGCAACCGAATGGATGACGATCCGGTGGTGTTTGCGGTGCGGGATCCCAAGAGTTATATCGTGGCGGCGCTGATCGGACTCATCGTCGTTCTTGCCAAGTGAGCAGCCTAAATTCCCCATCCGCCGCTGAGATGCAGGTTGGCGCCGTTGACGTAGCGGGCATCCTCGCTCAATAAATATCGCACGGCTGCCACGGTGTCCGCGACGCTGCCGACGTATCCTGCGGGAATTCGCTTCACTACGCCTGCCAGTTCCTCCGGGGGCGCGCTGCCAGAATCGATGAAACCCGGCGAAATCGCGTTGACGGTAATGCCGTAGGGGGCGAGCAGTTTTGCCAGCGTTCTGGTGAGCATCAACACTCCGGCCTTGGCGATATAATGTCCCGTCACCTCCGGCTGGGCCACCATCTGGTCCGCATTGGCCATACTGAAGTTGATGATGCGCCCATGCTTCCGTGCCTTCATTCCTGGCGCGACCGCCTGCCCAAGATAAAAAATCGGGTGTAAGTTTCCGTCGAACATTTCACGCCAACCGGCGGGTGTCTCGTCGAAGAGATTCACGCGGTGGTAAGGGCCGGCGCCATTGATCAACGCGTCGATCTTGCCCCACCGGCTTTCGACCTCTGCGACGAAGTTGGTGGCGGCCTCCGGATCTGATACGTCGCACTGCAGGGCAAAGGCTTGTCCGCCACGTGCCATGATGGCGGCGCTGGTCTCCTCCGCGGCCGCCGCGCTGGTGCGGTAGCAAATGGCCACGGACCATTGTTTCGCGGCGAGATCAAGCGCGATAGCGCGGCCGATTCCTTTTGCTCCGCCGGTAATGAGGGCCACGTTGTTCGACATGCAAACTCCCCCCTAGCAAGCTGCGGAAAAACTCGATGGCTGCTCAAGACGTGACGATCAGTTCATGTCCCGCGTCGGATCAGAAGAGCCCGCAGAATGCGCAAAAAGGCCGTCATCTTCGTCCGTCGTTCGTCTCTCGGTACGGCCCGGCTGCAGTCCCTGACGAGATACGTTTCACGATTCACGGAGTTCGAGCACGCCGCGAGCGGACGTGTTCCGCATCCTGCTACACATGGCGGGTTCGAAGTCGTTTCGCGAGCAATTCCAGTGTGCCCGCCGTGCGCATGGAGAACACCCGTTCTTGCTTCGGGCGTTTCTTGTCCGCCGCGCAGTCGTCGATCAATGCCTGGAGATTGTCGAGGGTATCCACATCGTTCCATACCGGCAGGAACGCAGTCTTCAATCCTGCCGCCGCCGCTTTTTGTTGTGTCAGTGCCATCACTTGATCCGTCGACCAGGGAATGCCTGCGAACAGGTCGGGGCGAGGCATCGTCATGCCGATCAGGTAGTACCCACCGTCTGCGGCCGGCCCGAGGATCAGATCATGCCGGGTGAGCGATTCGACCGCGTCACGATAATGAGTCAGCGGCAGCGACGGGACGTCGGTGCCCACTAGGCACACCTGCCGGTAGCCGCGGGCAAAGAGGGTGTCGAAGGCGTGTGTCATCCTGTCGCCGAGGTCGTCGCCTTGCTGGTCAAGAAGCGTGACCCCGTGGCGCGCTTCCATGATTCTGAAAAAGACATGGGCGCTTGACGGCGCGCAGGCCAAGAATCGATCGACAGGAAGCGTGAATTTGTTCACCGCCGCTTTGGCGCGTTCGAGTGTGTCGAGGACGAAGCTTCCGTGCAGGGTCGCGGCTTCGTCTTCGGTCAAGGCCGAGCAAAGACGTGTTTTGACCTGCCCTGGAATCGGAGCTTTGGCGAAGATCACCAGGGCTGTCGAGGCGGGCTGTTTGCGGTCCGACGATTGCGCGCGCATGGGTTCATCTCACCGTGCCGTAAAAATGTTGTAGTCGATGCGGGCTGACTCCGATCCAGTACAGGAAGCGGAGGGTCCACATCAACAGAATTGTGCGGAGAGGGCCTTTCTGCTCCCATCGACGGAACGCGGTGACGACGTGGTCCGGCAGCGGTGCGAGGTGTCCGGCTCGTTTGAGGCGGCGTGTGAATTCAATATCTTCCATCAGGGGCATGTCCGCAAAGCGTCCGATCCGCTCGAAGACGTCGCGGCGCACGAACAGGGCCTGGTCACCGGTGGCGATGCCGCTCCAACGGGAGCGCAGGTTCATCATGCGGCCGACGAGACGAGCCAGCGGGGATGGGGAATCGAAGCGGACGTTGAATCGTCCCCCGACGTAGGCATTGACGGACAGGGCGGTGGTGACGGCCTGTCGGGCATTCAAGGGGAGGTGCGTATCCGCGTGAAGGAACAGCAGAACATCGCATCGGCTGGCGGCTGCGCCTGCGTTCAGCTGTCGCGCGCGGCCCGGCGGAGACGTGAGGAGACGAATGGGAGGGGGGGCCGGCGAAGGACCGGAATGTGGGGAGGCGCCTAGGCGATCGGTGCACGATTCCACAATCGCGCAGGTCTGATCGGAGCTACCGCCGTCGACGACGATGAGGTCGTCGAATCCCAGCGTGGCCGTGTGCGAGAGCGTCTGGCCGATGCAACGGGCTTCATTTAGGACGGGGATGACGACGGCAATGGTCATCGAGACTTGAAGTCGAGGGCAATGGTTCGCGTGATATGTGTGGATTCACGCGGCCGGCTTGGGTTCCTTGAACATGAAGTACATGACCACAACGACGGTGGACCAGAATACCACCTGCTTATGCCAGAACAAGACTTCCCCATAGTGAAAAAACGCCAAACTGATTAGGACGGATCCTGCCATCAACGAATAACGAATGGTCGGATTTTCGACCACGGCATTGGCCCATACGGCGATGCCGCTGAAGTAGATCAGCAGCGGAACCACGTTGATCTCGAATCCACCGCTGATGGAGAGAAATACGTCCAAAAAGCCGATGAACATTAACGCCGTGCCGATCATCATCCCGACCACATGCGTCTGGCGGTCCAGGTTGCTTTCGTCATCCGGGCGGTGAGACGAGTGCCTGGATGGACGAGTGGAAGGATCTGGTAGGTCGCTGGGAGGTGCCATCGTTAGGCCTTAAAATGTTTGCTCAGGGTGAGGGCCTGTCGTTGGTAAGACGAGCCGAGCGCCGAACCGTATACCTGGGTCGGCTTTGTGAACATGTGATCATACACTACTTTAAAGAAGGTTTGCCCGTCATGGATGAGGAACGGCACATCGTGCGGGCGGACTTCCAGAACGACCTGGGTCCCTCGCATCTTCCCGTCTCCATACCCGAATCCCGGGTCGAAGAATCCGGCATAGTGTGTGCGCAGTTCGCCGCAGGCCGCCTCATAGGCCACCATCTCGGCGGCATAGCCCGACGGCACCCGAATGCGCTCCTTGGACGCCAGGATATAAAATTCTTCCGGCTCCAGGAGCAGGCTATCCTGTCGGTGCCGTTTCAGGGGTTCCCAGAAGTCTAAGGCCGCATAATGGCCGATCTTGGCCAGGTCGATGACATGGCTGTTTTTCTTGGCCCGATAGCCGATCACCGCATCTTCCCGTGCACTTCCGGTGAGATCGATTCGCAGGAAGAGGCCTCGCTCCGTGCGGAACTCCTTCTGTGGAAGCGGTTTCGGGGGTGTGGCATTGTGGAAGAGCAGCGGATCGGTACCGTGCAGCTTCTGGAGGGCGGCATCGGATACCGTCGCATCTCCGCGCACGAAACGAATCTGATTCAGGGAGTCGCCCGTGCGTACTTTAATGGCGAAGGAGCGTGGCACGACTTCCAGGTAGAGTGGACCTCGATAGCCGGCTCGGATCTCATCGAAGCCGGCATTCAGATCGGTTACGACGCGGGTGAAGACATCCAGCCGTCCGGTGGTGCTTTTGGGATTGGCGCGGGCGCGAAGCGTGGCCGGCAGGTGCAGCTGCTCCAGGAGCGGGACCAGATAGACATGGCCTTTTTCGAGAATGGCGCCCTGCGTGAGGTCCATCTCGTACATCACGAGGTCGGACTGATAAAAGTCGAGCACATTGAGGCGGCTGCTGATGGCCGACAATTCCGGCAGGAAGCTGCTGATCAGCCGGTACGCCTTCTTGCCGAGCCGCAAGTCCAGGCTGGCCGGCTGGATCTGCCGATCCTCAATCGGATGATCCGACGCGATGGCCTTGCGGACGATCAGTTGGGCGATATGCTGATACGGCAGAATCCCCTTTGACGAACCGGCACGGGTCACAGGTGCTCACTCCCTCCGTCGCAGCCGTTGCCGGTCGTGTTCCAGGAAGGATGGGCGCCGACCATCGGCAATTCGCGTCCTTGGGCGGATCCCGGCTGGGGGTAGTGGAAGGTCTTGTTTTCGTAATTTCTCAACACCGCGCTATCTTCATCCAGGTTGACCAGGTATTCGGCGGGAAGCAGCGGAATTTTTCCTCCGCCGCCGGGAGCATCGATCACGAAGTGCGGAACCGCCATGCCACTGGTGTGGCCTTGCAGCGCCTTGATGATCCTGAGCCCGGTCTCCACCGAGGTCCGGAAATGATTCGTCCCCTTCGTTAGGTCGGCTTGATACAGGTAATACGGTTTCACGCGTGCCAGCAATAGTTGATGCATCAGACGTTTCATGATCTCAGGGTCGTCATTGACTCCTTTGAGTAACACAGTCTGTGCGCCGAGGGGAACCCCGGCATCGGCCAGCATTCCGCAGGCGCGTTTGACCTCCGGGGTCAGTTCGTCAGGGTGGTTGAAGTGCAGGTTCATATAGAACGGGTGATATTTCTTGATGATCTCGCAGAGTTTCGGTGTGATGCGCTCGGGCAGGCTGCCCGGCACTCGCGTGCCGATCCGGATCAGTTCTAAATGGGGAATCGTCCGCAGGGATTTGAGTATCCGTTCCAACAGGTGATCCGGCAATAGGAGCGGATCTCCTCCCGACAAAATCACATCCCGCACTTCCTGATGTTCGCGCAGGTACGCGATGGCCCGGTCCAGTTCTCCTTTCTTGAGAAAGCCCGGTTTGCCCACCAGCCGTTTCCGAGTGCAAAACCGGCAATAAATCGGGCACTGATTCGTGACCATCAGCAAGACGCGGTCGGGGTAGCGATGAACCAGGTGAGGCACGGGACTCATCAGGTCCTCTTCGAGCGGGTCGTCCTCCGCATCGGCATCAGCCATTTCGGCGCGATCAGGCACGACTTGTTTCCAAATCGCGTCGCCCTTTTCCTTGATGGTGGCCAGCACGGTCGGCGTGATCCGCATGGGGTAGTCCCCCACGATGTCTTCGATTTCCTTCGGGTCGACACCGAGCCGATCAGCCAAATCCTTCGGCTTGACCACGCTCTGAGCCAGGATACGTCTCCAATCCTCCACGTCTCTATCCTTTCGGTAATACTGGTCTAGTTGGTCGAGCCATGCAGGCCGGCGCCTGCCTGTGGCATCGAGGTCCGTCCTTGACCGACGCTCGTGGTGCAGGTCCGAGCGAAGTCCTCACGGGTGTGCCTTGTCGTAGTGGGTCTGCAGGTGAGCGAGAATGTCGTGGGTTTCCGTCAGAATCGTGTCTCCGTCTTTCAGGACGGGCACATAGTACTGACCGGATACCTCGTAGACTTGGGTGCGCATCGGACGAAAATCCGGAACCACCACATCGTCGTAGGAGAGTTTCAGTTCATCGAGACGGTCCCGAACGATCGCACAATCCGGGCACCATTGGACATGATAGAACGTGAGGGCCATGAGTGCCTATGATGAAAGAGGTTGAGGATGCATGTGCACAGGAACCTGTATTGCAGCGGTCATGCGGTCACCCTTACGACGTGATGTTCGGCGCGAGCGCACAGGGCCCCATGATCGCATCGACCATGCCATGGATGATTTTCTTGTTCGCGGGACAGAGCGTCGCGAGAATCCCGCCGAGCTCGGCTTTGTCGCCCACGACAAAGTAATAGGGCGACAAGCGGACTCGTCCGGACATCGGCACCACCGTGTCGCTTCGGTCATCAAAATAGGAGGACTCGACTAGGCGGCCCTTGTGAAATTCTTGAAGGACATAGGGGGTCGTCGGGAAGGCGTGAAGCGCCTGCTCTAACGCAGCGGCCCATTCGACTTGGGGCAAATCATGCCCGATGGACACGCCCCGGCTGCCCCAGGCCAGTTCCGAGAACCCCGAGGGTTTGAGCACCAGTTGGCGTTCCTTTTGGGTGGTCTTGGCCAAGCGACGGAAGTCCGACAGGGCTCGTCCGCCGATCGTGAGATGCGGGATGACGGCCGTGGGAGGCACCGGCTGTGGGTCAAGGATCCAGGTTCTCGGCAGCAATCGTCGCAAATTGAGGGTCGTCTCGGGACTCAGCGCCTGTTCCCAAAATGGGGCCAGCTCCGGATGGTGAAACAGGCCGAATGCCAGCTTTTCTTCAAGCGCGGGCTTGTAGGGCGGCGTGACGGTCACCTGACCCTTCTTGGCCGCATACATCATGAGTTCAGACTTGGGGATGTTCTTCAGATCGAAGAGCTCGAAAAATCGATAGAGGAGGCCGATGGCTCGTGGTCCGGTCTCATGGTGGAGGAACAGACCATCTTCCGAGAAATGAACCGCCCGGGGTTCGACGCAAAAGGCCTCGCAGCCGATCTCGCGCAGGCATTGGGCCATCCATTCCATCTCGGGCCGGTATTCTTTGGCCTCGTCCGAGACGACGATTGCGAGGCACCCCTCCTGGTCGCCTTGTTGGGCGCGCAGCATGGCGGCAAATCCTTGCAGCATGCCGTCACGTCCGGCGATCAGAGGGGAACGTTCGGACGGCAAGCCGGGAGCCGGGTGGTCGAGTGCGAGCTGATCGTCATAGGTGCGAGTCAAGCATCCCGTCAGGCCGATTCCGCCTGGTACGGAATCGAGCTCCGTGATCACCATCCCGTCGGTGGTCGGGATCACGTCGGGCCTGATGATGCCGGGAATGAGGCTGCGAAAACGGTTCATCCGGCTATACGTGATCAGTGATTCCGGTTTGCCTTGGTCGAGATAGGCCGCGACCCATGCGGGCTGGGTTCCGCGGATGCTGTCCTGATAAAGGCGGTTCAGCGCCCGATAGAAGGACAGGAGGTCCTGCCCAAGATGCTGGAAAAATGTCACATCTGACGGGGAAAGCGGAAAGGGGGTCGGAGCCAGCCGGAACCGTGGCGACGGAATTGTAGAGCCGGTCGTCGCCCCACCGTCGCCGATTTCGGTCGTGCCATACACTCCGGCACGAACGAGAGCATCACGGATTGCGAGACAACGTCGGCGGGCTTCGTCGGAGTTCAATGGCTCACGTGAATGTTGTGCCAGTGCCAATGCAATATCCTCGATACTCGCAGCGCAATCGCGTGCCTCGCACTCGCGGTTGGATTCGAGGTGGAGCAAATCGTACCATGGCCTCTTGCATCGGTACAAGTCAGCGGGGCACCGAGAGGCCCTCGGCCGCAGGTTGTTGTCGCGAGGTGGAATGCGTACAGCCATGTGAAAAGTTCCGAATAGTAGGACCCTGCGAGGGTTAGTGCTACAATGCGGCCACATCTCATGACGAGCCCATTCGTTCCAGTTTCTCCGACGATTCCCTCGCGGTCCGTAGGTGATACTCTCCTGCAGATCGTGCCGAGCGCGGCCTGTCTCCGTTGCGATGTGTGTTGCCGGTTTCCCGAGCGGGACAGCTTCCTGCGGCCCTTCTTTACAGCCGATGAAATCAAGACGGCGATCGCGGCTGGTCTTGGTCCTGAACGGTTCTCATCCCCCGATGGCGCACAAATCGACTTGGTGCCGAATCCAACGGGGGAGGGGTATGTCTGCCCGGCCTTCGATAGCGCCACCTCCCAGTGTCGCATCTATGACGTCCGTCCCCTGGACTGTCGGCTCTACCCCTTTGCCTTGATGTGGGACGCCACGCATGCGCAGGTCGTGCTCGGATGGGATACCAAGTGCCCGTATCTGCGAGACCTGTCCTCTCCGCTGGTGAATCAGGCGGCGGACGACATCGCTCAATGGATCGAACAGGATGCGAGGGCAGAGACCCTGGCGAGGTATCCTCGGCTCATTGGACGATTTCAAGACGACGTGATCGTCTTACGGACCCTGCCGCGAGTGAGTAAGCGGCTGCAGCAGGGAAAGGCATGGGTAGCCACGCGGGCCCTCATGCCTCAGGATCGAGCACGTATCGAAGCCGCGCTCGCTGTCAGCGCTGGTTACCAGAGCACGCCGCTTGCGGCCGCCTCCTTTGCCTACCATTATATCTGGCGGCATCGACTGACCTATTTCTGGGCCGATTTCCACGACCATATTTGCCTGTTTGCCGAATCGCCCGATGGTGTCTTCATGGTCCTGCCTCCGCTCGGGGCCGGTCCTCTCGCGCAGCCGCTTGCGGCCGCCTTTCGTTTCATGCGGGAGCGGAACGGCAGTTCGCCGGTGACGCGGATCGAGAATGTATCGGAGGCCTGTGTCGATGAGGTGCGCGCATTGGGCTACCGTGTGACCGCCAAAGAGCCCGACTATCTGTATTACGCATCGGATCTGGCCGACCTGTCCGGTGAGTCTTTTAAATCCCCGCGTGCGGCGTGTAATCGGTTTGTGCGGGAATGGGGCGGGGTGATCGAGCCCTACGAGCATCGGGACAACAGGGCCTGTGTCAGTTTGTTTCATGAGTGGCGCGAACAGAAGCAGGGGGCCGGGGCCGACGACTGGGCCTGGGCGTTGCTGGAGGATGCCGCAGGTGCGCATGAGACGGCGTTGTCAGCCGCGCTGGAGCTCGGACTGACTGGAGCGGTGGTTCGAGTGGCGGGCCGCATTCGGGCCTATACCCTGGGTCTGTGGCTCTACCCGTCGGTGTTCTGCGTGCTGCTGGAAGTGGCGGATCGGGAGATTATAGGCTTGGGGCCGTTTGTCTTTCGTGAATTCTGTCGCCAGGCACGTGCCAAAGGGGCATGGTGGATCAATACCATGGATGATTCCGGCCTGCCGAGTTTGGCTCGCTCCAAGCAGTGGTATCATCCTGCGCGATTGTTGCCGAACTCTATTGTGACGGAGTCCTGACTATGGCCACCTCGCTATCAGCCGGTTCCTCACGCCGGTCCTATCCTTGGTTGCCGGTCCTGATCGTCGGCATGACGATGGTGGCGTTTGTGATCGGCCTCGTCATGTTGCGATCGATCGAAGTGCGCCTGGTAGAAGCAACGGGCGAGAACCTCACGCTTGCGGCATCTGAGATCGCGGACAAGCTGGATCGGCTGCTCTTCGAACGGCACGGCGATGTCCGTATGATGGCCCGCGCGCTTTCGGGTCGTCCCTTCGACAAGAAATATCTGAATGACTACCTGCATTGGATGCAGGAGACCTACCCGTCTGTCTATTTGTGGATGGGGGTGGCAGACAGCCAAGGCCATATGATTGCCGCGACCGACCCGACGCTTGTCGGACAGGATTATGGTCGAACGGGATGGTTCGAAGGGGTCCGGCAGACGGGCACGGTGCGGGTCGATGAAGTCAAGACTCTCGAGCCGGATCATACAATCGATTCGATCGCGTTTACGTCGCCCATCGTCGATGCGAAGGGCCAATTCCTCGGTGTCGTGACGACCCGCGTCGGCCTGCCGATGCTTGAAAATGTGCTCATCGAAACCATTCGCAAGATTCAACGAGATGAAGAGTCGGCGGGACGTTTCGAATACCAGTTTTTGACCAAAGAGGGTGTGGTGTTTGTGGACTCCGCTTTCCCTGAGACCGACCTGGTCAATCTGAAACAGGTCGGTGTGCCCTCAGTGGCACTGAGCGAGTCCGGAAAGCCGGGCTATGTCGAGGAAGAGCATGTGCGTCGGCGCGTCTCGGCAGTGACCGGCTATGCCCAGACCAAAGGGTATAGCGACTATCCAGGTCTGCAATGGACCATTCTCGTGCAGATGGATCGTGACGTCATCTTGCGTCCCATCCGAGCCATGATGTGGAAGCTCGGCATGGCCGGCGTGGTCGTCTGGTTTCCGATGGTCGGCCTGTTGCTATGGGCCACCGGACGATTGCGAGAGCAGCACCGGCAGGCGCAGCAGGAGAGTGAATGGGCGCGCGCGGCGGAAGCCGCATTGCTGCAGAGCCAGGAACGCAATCGGGTCATCGTCGATACGGCGCTGGACGCCGTGATTTCCATGGATGCGGGCGGCATCATCACGGATTGGAATGCCCAGGCGGTCAATATTTTCGGGTGGGAACGGGAAGAGGCGCTTGGTCGCCGAGTGTCCGAGACGGTGATTCCTCTTCGCGATCGGGAAGCCCATGAGCGCGGGTTACGCCATTTTCTGGATACCGGGCAGGGCGCACTCCTCAATCGACGGATCGAGATGATGGGGTGCCATCGCCATGGGCATGAGTTTCCCGTCGAAATCACCATCTCCCCGGCCAGACTGGGCGATGCCTATATTTTCAGCGCGTTCATCCGAGATATCACCGCGCGGAAACGGACCGAGCGCCAGCTCTCGTCTCAATATGCCGTGACGCGCGTCTTGGCGGAGTCGCGGACCCTGGAGGAAGCGGGTCCGAAGATCCTGCAGGCCATCTGCGAAAGTCTTGAATGGGAGTTGGGAGTATTTTGGCGACTGGACCGGCAGGGAAGTGTGTTGCGTTGCCTGGATGTCTGGCAGTCGCCCGCCTTGAATGTCGAAGAGTTTGTGCTCGCCACCTGGCAACATACCTTTCCACTCGGCAAGGGACTCCCTGGACGGATTTGGCAGGCCGGGCAGCCGACCTGGATCAAGGACGTGGTGAAAGAAGTCAATTTCCCTCGGGGCGATGCGGCCGCTCGGGTCGGGCTGCACGGCGCATTCGGATTTCCGGTGCGGGTGGGCACCGAAGTGGAGGGTGTGATCGAGTTGTTCCGGCGTGAGATCAAGCAGCCGGACGAGCAGTTGTTGAAAATGGTGGCCGACGTCGGACTCAAAATCGGCCAGTTCGGTGAACGCGCCCGAGCCGAAGATGCGCTTCGGCGCACGGAAGCGCAGCTGCAGCAATCACAGAAAATGGAGGCCGTCGGACGGCTGGCCGGCGGAGTGGCGCACGATTTCAACAATATGCTGACGGTGATTCGAGGATACAGCGAACTGGTGTTGAGCCGTCTGGCGCCGACGGATGGGTTCCGGAAGGAACTGGAGGAAGTGAAGAAGGCCGCAGATCGCGCTTCCGGCCTCACCGGTCAACTCTTGGCGTTCAGTCGCCGGCAATTTATCGCGCCGAAGGTGTTGGATCTGAATGCGGTGATCCACAATATGGAAGGGATGTTGCGGCGGTTGCTGGGCGAGGACATCGTGGAGCTCTGCACGGTGCTGGATCCGGCGCTGGGGCCGTTGAAGGCGGATCCCGGTCAGGTGGAGCAGGTCATTATGAACCTCGCCGTGAATGCCCGTGACGCCATGCCGAGCGGGGGCCGCCTGACGGTGGAAACCAGCAATGTGCAGTTCGGGCCGCGCAGAAACCGTCCGCCGATGGGTGCTG
Organism: uncultured Nitrospira sp.; assembly: GCA_902500785.1. Classification (GTDB taxonomy): domain Bacteria; phylum Nitrospirota; class Nitrospiria; order Nitrospirales; family Nitrospiraceae; genus Nitrospira_A. The sequence continues at coordinate 20,936 of CABVRW010000005.1, read as the reverse complement.
AGCCCGGTTTCTATGTTGCCCTGATCGTGCGCGATACCGGCCATGGCATGGATGAGGATACGCAGTCGCATGTCTTCGAGCCGTTTTTCACCACGAAGGAAAAAGGTAAGGGGACCGGGCTCGGTCTGTCGACGGTCTATGGCATCGTCAAGCAAAGCGGTGGTTGTATCGAGGTGGAGAGCAAGCCGGGACGCGGGGCGACCTTTAAGATCTTTTTTCCGCGCGTGGAGGCCGTCACGACAGAGGCCGAATCCATCGCGGTCGGGGGCGACTCGGTCAGAGGACGCGAGACGGTCTTGTTGGTGGAGGATGAACCGGGCGTCCGGCGGTTGGTCAATGAAACGCTCCGCTTGCACGGCTATACAGTGCTGGAAGCCCGGCACGGGATTGAAGCGTTGCTGACCGGCGCCAAACATGCCGGCCCGATCCATTTGTTGCTCACGGATGTGGTCATGCCGCAGATGAGCGGACCGGAAGTCGCTGAAAAGCTCGCGACGGTTCGTCCGGAGGTCAAAGTGCTGTACATGTCCGGCTATCCGGATCATCCGGCTTTTTCCAAAGGGGGGATTGATACCGAGCATTCCTTCTTGCAAAAACCCTTCACGCCCACGACGCTTGCGCAGAAGGTTCGAGAAGTGCTCGATGGGTCGAAAGTCGCCTGAGAGATGTCTCTCGCAACGGCGATGGCGGTTGTTCGTCTCCAGCCTGCCGCTTGAACTTCCGGCTCGTTTCCGTTTATCGTGGCGCACCATGCACGTTATTCAATTCAATGTAGGGGTGTCGGAATGAACGAGGGGCGAGCGGCTTCGGCGCCGAAAGGGCAGGAACAAGAGATCGATCGATACCGAATCGCGCGTGAGCCGTTTTATGCCGAAGTGCGGGGCGAGGTCGGGCTCTTTACGATCGCGGCGCAGCGCCGCATGCCGGTGATGCTGAAGGGGCCGACAGGTTGTGGGAAAACGCGGTTCGTCCAGCACATGGCCTATCGCCTGGGTCGCCCCCTCATTACCGTCGCGTGCCACGAAGATCTCACCGCCTCCGACCTCGTCGGCCGGTACCTCTTAAAGGGGCAGGAGACGGTTTGGATGGACGGGCCGCTGACCCTCGGAGTCAAGCAGGGGGCCATCGTCTACCTGGACGAGATCGTCGAGGCGAGAAAAGACACCACCGTCATTATCCATCCCTTGAGTGATGACCGGCGCCTGCTGCCGATCGAGAAAAAGGGGCAGGTGATTGAAGCGGTCGATGACTTCATGCTGGTGATTTCCTACAACCCCGGATACCAAAGTATCCTCAAAGATCTCAAGCAGAGCACCAAGCAGCGGTTCATGGCGATCGAATTCGACTACCCCTCGCCGGACATCGAGAGCCGGGTCGTGGCGCAGGAAGCCGGCGTGAGCCCCGAGATCGCGCAGCGACTCGTCAAGATCGCCGAGAAAGTTCGCAATCTCAAGAATCATGGACTGGAAGAAGGCGTGAGCACCAGACTCCTGATCTATGCGGCGACGTTGATCAAGCAAGGCGTGCCGGCCGATCGAGCCTGTGACGTCGCCATCGCCCGTCCGATCACCGATGACCCGGACATGTTGCGCAGCATCATCGAAGTCGTGAAGGCGATCTTCTGACGCGCGCATCTATTCCGACGCGGTGATACGGTGTCGGCAGGAATCCGGTGACCAGCCGCAACCCCATGCGACAGAGCCAGGCTCCTGTAGGGGAACAGGCCGTCCGCACCACCCCCGAGGGCGCAGTCTTGTCGGTGCATGTCCAGCCGAGAGCGTCTCGTACCGAATGTGCAGGCTTGCATGGTGAGGCGGTGAAGATTCGTGTCGCGGCACCGCCGGCCGACGGCGCGGCCAACGACGAGTTGTGCCGATTCCTTGCCCGCCGCTGTGATGTGCCCTTGAGTGCGGTCCACATCCTGAGCGGGCCGGGAAGCCGCCAGAAACGCCTGTTGGTGAAGGGGCGAACCGCGGAACAGGTACGCAAGCGACTTGCGCTTGAATAGGCGGCCGACAGAGCATGGGTCCTGCGATCGTTGGGGTGTGGGGGTGGGCAAAGGATGCAGGGTGATGGAATGGCGAGTAGCGGCGTCCGCGTGAGACTGTCCGGATGTGTCACTGTCATGGTGTCGTTGAGCGTCATCGGCTTGGTCGCCTGTGCCGGGCCTGAGCCGATTCTCAGATCCACCACCAAGGTACAGCTGTATGGAAAGGACCTGGCGGAACGTGAAGCGGCTTTGTGTGGACAGAAAGCGGAACGTGCCGGTGTGCAGCATGGAACCAATCGGAGCGGGAATGCCGGTGCCGGCGCCACGCTGGGATTTATCGGCGGGGCCGCGGTGGGCGCGTCCGCCGGGTTCGTCGGAGGGCCTACGGGAATCGCCATCGGAGCGGCAGCAGGGAGCGCGGTCGGCGGGGTGCTGGGTCTGCTGGCAGGAATCTACAAGCCATTGCAGCCGCAGCCGGACTATACTGCCTTCGTTGAACGGTGTCTCAAGGAAAAGGGTTATGAGACCGCGGGCTGGCAATGACGAAGTGCCGGGGTGATTGCGCTACGGCGGTTGGGTCGATCAAAACGTGAAGCATCCCGAATAATCGGCCATCAAGCATTGCACGCGAATCGAAATCCGCTCGAGCCGATCAAGTGTCTCCGGCGTCGGTACTGCGGTGTCGACGTTCCTCAGCCATTCCGCATCCTGCCTCAATTTATGTAATGACCATCGCGACGTGCCGGGAATAATCGTCCCATCCTGCGTCGCGTGGTCGACGATCTCGCGGAACGAGGCCACCTCATCGGCCAACTCCACACGCTCGGCATGAAATCCGTACGGCGCTTCGTCCTGATCGATCAGGACGGTGAGGGTCCGAAGCCATTCCACGGCTGCGGCCATGCGTTCGTAATGCAGGGTGCTGGCGACGTCTCCTGCGGTATGGTAGCGCGGGGTGCGTCCGGCTGAGAGAAACAAAAACGGGAGACCATGGTTGCGAAAGACGTCATAGTCGCTGAAGGCTTTATGGCCGATTCCAGGAATTTCTTCGACCAGGTGAATCCCCACAGGGAAGACCTTCAGGGAAGAGGCGGACGTCTGTTTGAGTCGCCGGTACAGAGCAGGGCTTTTCTCCGCCCCGATGGCAAAAATCGCATCCTTGGCCGCCGCCCAGTGTACGCCACCCATGAGGTCCATGATGATCACGGCCTGAAGATTGGCCGCGCCGCCCAGTTCCGGCGGCAGGTGATGAAAGAGAAACTGCGATCCCATCTCAGCCGTGCCGAAATAAGGAGATTCTTCACTGTTGAAGGCCACAAAGAGGATCCCGTGATGAGTGAGGGCTGCCATGTGCCGCGCGGTTTCAATCAGGATGGCCACGGAGGAGGCGTTGTCGTCCGCGCCGAGGAAGGGGTACCCAAGATGATCAAAATGGGCGCCGATCACAATCCATCGTGCGGCCCCCGTGTCGGTCGTCGGTGGGATGAAGCCGAGGAGGTTGTCGCCGATCTTCGGCGAAATAACCTGCCGGTAGCCGCCGAGCGACGGGAGCGGGTGGAGTCCGACTGCCCGAAACTGTTCTTCGATATAGTGGGCTGCCTGGCGATTGCCCGGTGAACCGGGTTGTCGTCCTGAGAGTGCGGGACTTGCCAGGAATGACACGTGACCGTGCAAACGTTGGCCGGAGGTCGTCGTGATCGGCAAGAACCTCGGATCAATGGCCTCCATCGTCCGTAGACAACCGGTTGCGGCGAAGCAGAGCAGAAGAGACAGGGCGGAGAGCAGCGGGGCAACAACAGGGTTCAGACCAGGCCAAATTTGCGCGTTCACGGCTGCGTGGGGGGATCCGCGTCGGTCGGTGGAACGGCTTCTTTCGGCGCCATGGGCAGCGCTTTGTGCCGGAGCGCCCGACCTTTTTCCGGAGTCGGATCGGTGATGAGGCCATAACACTGGCGGCCTTCATGGTCTTCCGGTAGATATTCGGTAATCGGCATGCCGTCCTCACGGACGAAGAGCAGGCAGTGGCAATATTTGTAGATCTGCATCTCGTCGCAGGCGCACATCCATCGCCGGAGCTTGGCTTCAGCCTGCTTGTCAGGGTAAAAGTTGCAGGGGCATAACGGTTTGCCCAACTCGTCGACGTGGGCCGCGAGGCCGAGTACCACCGCATTCGTGACGGCCTCATTCGGGTGCATGGCTGTCCCGCTCTTCTCGGCGAAGCCCTTCACATACTTCCACATTTTGTCGAGACTCGCTTTACTCGGTTCAGCCATTCCGTCCCCCGCGTGACAACCGCTCAGTGAATCGTTGGTCTAGGTGCGATGCGTGTCTGTCCGCCGCAAGGACACAGTTTACAAGCGAAATTGTGTCCTTTACAATCCACAACTTCCCTCAAAGCGGACTCTTGAACTATGGCGTCTGGGCGCTCATCTGAACAACTTCTTGACCTGCTGGCCGACCAACTGGGCCTTGATCTCGCGCGAGTCGTGGTGACGGCCATCGCCGATTCAACCACCAGGCCGGATACCCTGGATGGTGTGCTGGTGCTGCTGGGCGAGCTGATCGAGGAGGCGCCGAAAGCTGCCAAGGGCGCCATCGATGCGTTGGCCGACATGCAGCGTCGAGGCCTGCTGGCCGAGGTCCTTCCTTGGCTCGACCTTGGGGTGGCCATCGCGGCAGATTCAGGCGCCTTGGCGTTGAGATTTTTTAAGGAGAGTCCGTTGCTGCTCGGTCTTCTCGATCCCGCTACGCGAGCCGTTGTGTTGAACGCCGCGTTGGAGCTCGCAGACCGACAGGCCAATGTGGCGGTGGAATTTATCCGGATTTCGCCGGAGGCCGTCGGCGTCTTATCCCCGGCGGATTGGCCCGTTTGGATGGATCTGGCCTGTGAACTGGCGGACACCGATTTTGCCTTGGCCGTGGAATATATCCGGCAGATTCCTTCGATCGCTCGCGTCTTGTCGCTCGATGCGGTTCGTACTTGGGTGCAGTTCGGGATGAAGCTCATCGTTGAGAACAGCCTCGGCAAACCGGATTATTTGGGTGTATTGGAATTTTTCCGAACGAGTGCCGCCATTTTGGAGGATATTCCCGGGCAGGGGTACCGCAACCAGGTGATCGGTATCGGAGCGCAGATGGCGGAACGCTCGCCGGAGGCTGGTATCGCGGTACTGGCAGAGGCGCCCGCGATCCTCCGGCGGCTTCCTTCTGAGGAATGGCGGACGCGAGTTCTTCGTTACGGATTGCTGATCGCTGAACGTGATGCCGACACGGCATTGGCCTATATTCGACGCTGTCCTGAATTGATCGCATTGATCGGATCCGGTGAAGGGGCGCAGGAGAAGTTCGATTCCTGGTTTGCTTCCGGCATGGAGGTGCTGGAGTACAGTCTGGACGGGGGACGAGCCTACTTTGCCATGGAAACGGAGAAGGCCTTGGGCGCCGTGTCTCAGGCCCTGAGCGGCGTGCCGCTCCGGCAGATCGCCCGGCGCGTCAAGTTGTTCGCTCAAGCGCTCTGCGGTCGCGATCTGCGCATTCACGACCTGCCGTACTCGCTCGAATCGGCCCAGCCGATGGCGCGCGCAACCGTGAGTGACGATGGGCGGAGCATCGGATTGCCTTCAATCGTCCGGCGGTATCCCACCTACGACGAAAACGTGCGCCTCTATATGGTAATGGCCGCGCATGAGGCCGGACACCTGGAGTTCGGCACGTTCGACTTACCCGTCGCCAGGCTTCAGGACCTAGTTGAGGATCTCGGGCGGCGATATGGACGCTCCACGTCACAGAAATCCCGGACATTGGGAGATGTATTTGCGCGTTATCCTCAGCCCGGCCTGATTCGCGATCTCTGGGCCCTGGTGGAGGATGCCCGAGTCGAATATTTGTTGCGGGCCGAATATCCCGGCCTGAGCCGCGACCTCGCACTCGTCGCCAAAGATGCCGTCACCATCCGAAGTCTCGCCCACGGTATGACGGTACGCGAACTGGTCGTCGATCAACTCCTGCTCCTCTCGACCGCGGAGGCGGGGTCGGTACCGGTTCCCGACGCCGTACAGCGCGAAGTCAATGAACTCTGGCAGCTCTGTCAGGCGATGTTCACTCCGGAGGCGACAGCCGAGGAGGCGGTGCGGCTGGCCGACCGACTCTATGTGCGTATGGACGAGCTGTTGGCCGTTCGTCGAGAGGCCCTTCCCAGCCCCGATGAGGCGGAGGCTCCGGAACAATCGATCCCTGCTCCCAAGTCGTCGGAGGATCTGTCCGACACGTACCGGCCGATGGACAATTGGGATTATCGCGGCGCCATGGATCCCAACTTGGTGCGCGACCGTACTGAATCTTCACCTGAACAGACTCCGGCGTCCGGCCGAGGCGACAGTGAGGCCGGTGCGGGTTTGGCTGGGGATTCCAGTGGATCGGCGGGAGCCGGTACGGTGCGCTCGCAGCAACTGTCGCAAGATGTCTTGGTGCCCGGCCGTCGGCAGCCCTCACTGGTGGAAGAGGTCCTGGCCGTCGAGGGCGAGGGGGTCAGGCCGGATGACGAGACGATCGGGGCGGCCCAGGCGGTTCGCTACCATGAGTGGGATGCCGCCATTCAGGACTATCGGATGCATTGGTGCCGCGTGGTTGAGCGCGAGGCGGTTGAAGGGGCATCGGACTTTGTGGAGGAGACCTTGGCGGCCCAGCGGGGAACGGTCAGACTCTTGCGTCGCTACTTCGAGAGTCTGCGTCCCCCCGGGCTCCGGCGCATTCCGGGCCAGCTGGACGGAGAAGACTTGGATATGGATGCCGTGATCGGTCGGGTGGCTGATTTGTCGGCGGGCATCGAGCCGTCGGAGCGGATCTATGTGCGGCGTGAAAAACGGGATCGCGAGGTGGCCGCCGCATTTCTGGTTGATCTCAGCGGATCGACCAGTCGGCAGGTCGAGCAGGGGCGGCGGATTATCGATATTGAGAAGCAGGGTTTAGTGCTCCTGTGTGAAGCGCTTGCGGCGATCGGCGATCAATTTGCCGTGTATGGCTATTCAGGGCAGGGACGGCACCAGGTGGATTTTGTGGTCGTGAAGGGGTTCGATGAACTCGTGACCGGGCGCGCGGGGGCCAAGTTGGGAGGAATCGTCCCGCTGCAACAGAATCGGGATGGCGCGGCCATCCGACATGCGACGAGCAAGCTGCTCGCTCGCCGAGCGAAGACGCGGATTCTGGTGGTCATCAGCGACGGCCGTCCGTTGGACGACGGGTACAAGGACGACTACTCACTGGAAGATACGCGCATGGCTTTGCGGGAAGCCCGCGCCAGCGGCATCGAACCGGTCTGTATTACGATCGACAAGCAGGCCGACCCCTATCTGCGTCGGATGTATGGAGACGTGCGCTATGTGGTAATTGATCGTGTGGAGGGGTTGCCGGAGAAGCTCCCGAGGATTTACCATCGGCTGACGGCCTGAATGGTCGTGCACGAGGCCTTTGCAGCATTGGAGCATATCAACGATGATTGAGCAGCCACCACGACCGACTGTGCCACCTTGGCTCTACAAGCTATTTACCGGCCATCAATATCCCTATGTGCGACGCCAGGCCAAGTTCGCCAATCGGAACACCAAACCGGGCGAGGATCGACCGGAACCGACGCGAGAAGAGATCGACGCCAAATTTTGGGAAATTTATCCACGGTGTACCGCCAAAATTTTGCAGGAAGTCAAAGCCGGCATGATCGTGGTGTTTCACGAACTGGGTGAGTACCCTGCGGGTGGGTACCAGGGATTGGTTGAGGCGCCCGAAGATTTTCTCGGGGCACATTACGGGAAAAAGAAGATCAAAGTGAATTTCTATGACGGCGATAATTTTGTCTGCACGATCAATTTCAAGGTCGGCGGCTGGACGGGCCACGAACACGCGTGAAGGGTAACAGGTCAGTGTAGGGCAGTCTGTGCACTGGACGCTTCACGTTTTACGCTTCACGAGGTGAGATGATGGGACGACCTAAGATTACGATAGTGGGCGCGGGGAATGTCGGCGGGACGGTCGCGCAGCGGTTGGCGGAAAAGAATGCATATGATGTCGTCCTGGTCGATATCGTGCCGGGGATTCCGCAAGGCAAGGCCTTGGATATCACTCAAGCCGGTCCGGTGTGCGGGTACAGTACTCGCGTCGTCGGCACGAATGGCTACGACGAAACCGCAGGGTCATCCATCGCCGTCATCACCTCTGGAATTCCCCGGAAGCCGGGCATGAGCCGTGATGAACTCCTGGCGACGAACGCGAAAATCGTGCAAACAGTGGTGCGGGAGTTGGTATCGCGTTCGCCGAACATCATTCTGATTCTGGTGACGAATCCATTGGATGCCATGGTGCATGTGGCGCGGAAAGTCAGCGGACTGCCGAAATCTCGGGTGTTGGGCATGGCCGGCGTGCTGGATACAGCGAGGTTGCGGTCGTTTGTCGCAGAAGAGTTGCGCGTGCCTGGCACGGATGTGCAGGCGATGGTGTTAGGCGGCCACGGAGACACGATGGTGCCGTTGGTTCGTCAGACGACCGTCGCCGGTAAACCGATTACGGAGCGGCTGTCTCCGGAGCGGCTGAGCGCCTTGATTAAACGTACGCAGGACGGCGGGGCTGAGATCGTGGGCTTGCTCAAGACCGGCAGCGCGTTTTACGCGCCGTCCGCCTCTGCGGTGGATATGGTCGACGCGATCATGAACGATCAAAAGCGTGTGGTCCCCTGCGCCATGCTCTGCGAAGGGGAGTACGGGTTGAAGGATGTGATTGTCGGCGTGCCCGTAACGTTGGGGCGCGGCGGAGGTGAATCCATCGTTGAGTATGATCTGACGGCCCAGGAGCGAACGGCTCTGCAGGCTTCTGCCGATGCGGTGCGAGACTTATGCGCGGTCGTCGATCGCCTGCTGACTGCCTAGCCGGCCGACTCGGGGATGGCCTGAGAGGCAGGTTGCTTGCTTGACAAGCCTGAGCGGCCTGCAGTAGAGAACGTGGTTGGCACTAAACCGTTACAGTTGGGGGGCGTATGAAATTTTTGGAGGATCCATATCAGACTTTGGGCGCAGGCTTTGCGCTCGCTGTCGGATTGATAGTCGTCTATCTGAGTATGGCAGGAGTGGGGGCGGGCGATGTCGATTGGTTCGGGTTGATCGTGCGCTGGATCCATTTCCTGGCCGGCATTACCTGGATCGGGATATTGTACTTCTTTAACCTTATCAACGCGGGCTTTCTGAAGAGCCTGGACGGGCCGACGAAGAACATCGTCATCCCCAAGCTGATGCCGGCTGCCTTGAATTGGTTTCGCCATGGCGCCACGGTCACGGTCCTTGCGGGGGTCGTGCTCTACGGCTACCTCTATTCAAAGGGAGGAACCGGTGCACTTGCGCTAGGGATCGGCGGGTTGCTCGGCATCATCATGATGGGGAATGTTCATGGGATCATTTGGCCCAAGCAAAAGAAGATCATTGCGGCGGTGGCTGCCGCGGCGCAGGGCACGCCTCCTCCGCCGGAGATGGCGCAGTGGGGAAGAACGGCTCTGATCGCCTCGCGGATCAATTTTTTGCTGTCTATTCCCATGTTGTTCTTCATGGGGGCGGGGAGTCATTTGAAGTAGAAGGCCGGGTGAGCAGAATGAGGGGGATTGGTCATCCGAGAAGGATGGCCAGTCCCTTTTTTCTTGTGTCAATCGAGTCTCGGAACCGGTATCGAATGTCGGCGAGTCTTTTGCCTGATTCGCTCTAGGTCTATCAGACCTAACTGCTTGAGATTCAGGCCTAATCGGGCGAACTTGCCTTGACGGCCCCCGAAGAGCAGCCGTATAGTACATTGCTGCTAACCTGGGGGTGTTACCCCCGAAAGGGAATAACGTGACCCTACCTCAACCAAGGGTATTGCAGAAGCTTGAAGGGGCTCCCTGGGAAATCGATCCCTACCTTAAGACCGGCGGCTACGAAGCCTGGCGAAAGTGTCTCAAGGATCTCACGCCGAATGACATTGTCGGAGAGATCAAGAAGGCGGGCCTGCGGGGGCGAGGTGGCGCGGGTTTTCCAACCGGCACCAAGTGGGATAAGGTTCTCAACCATCGGGTACAGGAGCGTTATTTTGTCTGCAACGCCGGTGAGCATGAACCGGGTACGTTCAAGGACCGCCATCTCTTGAAGCTTATCCCGCATCAGCTGATTGAGGGGTGTCTCATTGCCTCTCGAACGGTGAATGCCAAAGCCTCCTATATCTACGTCAATCACGAGTATGTGGAAGAAGAAGCCAATCTGAGGAAAGCCATTGCTCAAGCGAGGGAACGAGGACTACTCGGGAAGAACATTCTTGGAACGGGAGTGGACCTTGACCTCGAGGTATTCTCCGGTCATGGCAGCTATGTCGCGGGTGAAGAGACGGCCATGTTGGAGTCGATGCAGGGCCGTCCGGCGATGCCGCGTCAAAAGCCGCCGTTTTATCCGACCGATTTCGGCCTGTATGGGAAACCGACCTTGGTGAACAACGTCGAGACGCTGTGTAATATTCCGCAAATTCTCAAAAACGGCGCCGCGTGGTTTACTCAGGTGGGAACGGAAAAGTGCCCCGGGACCATGCTCTTCTCCCTCAGCGGAGCGGTGAACCGGCCCGGCGTGTACGAAATGCCGATGGGGGTGACGATCCGGGATCTCATCGAGATCTGTGGCGGAGGCGTTCCGAACGGACGCAAGATCAAGGCCGTATTTCCAGGCGGGCCTGCGTTTTCAATGGTCACGGCGGATCAATTGGATTTGCCGATGGATTTTGATTCGCTGAAAAAGGCCGGGACGGGACTCGGATCTGCCGGGACGATTGTGATCGACGATGCGACCTGCATGGTGGCGGCGACCCTCAAGTATTCAAACTTTTTCAAGGGTGAAAGTTGCGGACAGTGTCCTCCCTGCCGGATGGGCACGATCAATCTGGCAACCTTGATGGACAAGATCGAGCGCGGAGAGGGCAGCCAGAAAGACCTTGATTCGTTGCTCCAACTGTGCGGATTTGTCAAAGGAACCGGGTATTGCACTCTGATCACCGGTGCGGCAGTCCTGGTGCAGAGCAGTCTCCGATTATTCCGGCATGAATTTGAAGAGCATATTCGGCTGCAACGCTGCCCCTTTCAACCGGTCCGAACCGGGGCCGGCGCGAACGCCTAGAGGACATGTCGAATGCCGCGTGTGAGTTTTCTACATCCCGAGGGTCGGAGCGGAGAGGTCGAGCCCAACCTCACATTGCTGGAGGCGGCCAAGGCACTCGGGTTTGAGCTCAATCACGATTGTGGAGGGAACGCGTCGTGTACCACGTGTCGCGTCGAAGTGCAGATGGGGGAAGACAATTTGTCCGAGATCGATTTCGACGAACAGGATTTGTTGGATCGTGAAGCCCTGTCCGAACCTTGGCATAGACTTGGTTGTCAGGCGAGGGTATTAGGCGATGTCGTGGTTCGCGTGCCGGAAACCAAGTGGGTGCAACCCGAATCAGCGACATCGGGCGAAGTTGGAAAAAAGGGACCAGGACTTCCGTAAGTTCCCGTGAGATGGTAAAGTAAGCCGATGTAACGTGCCGAACACGTAGACCAGAAGGAGGACCAACGATGGTAACGATTACGCAATTGGCGGAGCAGAAAATAAACGAACTCATGACCGAGGAAAAAGACGTGGTCGGTCTGCGAATTTATGTTCGCGGCGGAGGTTGTCACGGCTATCAATACGGCATGGCCTTCGAGTCCAAAATGGCCGACGATGATACGGTCATCGAAAAAGGCAACGTGAAAGTCATCATGGACTCCCAGAGCGCACCGCTGCTCCAGGGCGCGGAAGTCGATTATGTCGACAGCTTGCAGGGGTCCGGATTCTCGATCAAGAATCCGCAAGCGAAGACGACCTGCGGGTGCGGCAGTTCTTTCAGTGCGTAAGCGCGTTCCGGTTGGCACACAACCGGAGTGCGAATGTTCCGTTGAGTGAAGCAGCAAGCCGGGATGGCTCCCTCTCTAGCGGGTAGCCCTCCCGGCTTGTTCGTTCTGTCAATGTGCAGGGAGAACGACCTCGATGTCTCAGGCGACTATCACGCGACGCTATCGTTTCTGCGCCGCTCATCGGCTGCATACCGATCAGCTGTCGGCTGAAGAGAATCGGACCACCTTCGGCAAGTGTAACAATCCGAATGGGCATGGGCATAACTATGTGGTGTTTGTGTCCGTTAGGGGCGATATCGATCCGATTACCCACCAGGTGCTCGAGGTGTCACAACTCGACGCTGCCGTCGAGCAGATAGTCGTACGACGTTTCGACCATCAGGATTTGAATCGAGATCCGGAGTTTGCTGCCCAGACCACCACCGGAGAGAATCTGGTGCTGTTTCTTTGGGAACTGCTGGTGGATCAGCTTCCATCGGGACGATTAGTGAAGGTTGGTCTGATCGAAACGCGGGATAACTACTTCGAATATTCCGGCTCGGCGGAGAGCAACCGGAGAGAAGAGGGAGTGAGCCATGGCTAAAGTGGTTTCCGGGTCCCGTGCCAGACGGTCGGGTGTCGCTTCGACGCCGACCGGCCAGGACCCGATCGAAGGGCTGATGTCTCAGCTCTTGGTGGAATTGGGAGAGGCCCCCGCACGCAACGGGCTCGTGAATACGCCGAAGCGTGTCGCGAAGGCCATGCGTTTTATGACACAGGGCTATCGTCAGGATATCGATCATCTGCTAAATGGGGCCCTGTTTCCGATTGAGTATGACGAAATGGTGATCGTGAAGGATATCGATTTCTTCAGCATGTGCGAGCATCACTTGCTGCCGTTTTTTGGAAAGTGCCATGTGGGGTATCTGCCGAACAAGAAAGTGGTGGGACTCAGTAAGATTCCGCGGGTGGTGGATGCATTCAGTCGGCGCTTGCAGGTGCAGGAACGATTGACCCTTCAGATTGCCGAAACGCTCAAGAAGAAGCTCAATGCGCATGGTGTGGCGGTTGTGATGGAAGCGCGACATCTCTGCATGATGATGCGAGGGGTGGAAAAACAGAACACCGTTGCCGTGAGCAGTTCCATGTTGGGCGTGTTTCGCACGCAACAACAGACCCGCGAAGAGTTTTTGAAGTTGATACGGGGCAGCAGTGTCAGAGACGGAAACTAATCGGTTTCCGATTCGATCACCTACCGTAACCCCTCGACGAAGCCTCGCAGCAGTTTGTTGAACCCATCAGGTTGTTCGAGATTACTGAGGTGCCCGGCTGCTGGAACGATGGCCAGCCGGGCACCAGGAATTTCTTTCGCCATCAATTGTGCATCGGCGAGGGGCGTGGTCTGGTCTTCCTGACCGATGATCACGAGTGTCGGGCAGGTGATGGTATGAAGATGAGCGACGGAATCCGGCCGATCTGCCATGGCCATCAGGTCGACGAGGATGCCGCTCACCGCAATGTGCTGGATTGTGTGTCGAACATATTCAGCCAGCTCAGGTTTATGCTGCAGAGACGTAGGTCCGAGCAGCTTGGGGAGCATGGTTTCCGCGAGCGCCCCGGTACCTTTCCCATAGGCGGTCTGGGCCAAATTGAATCGACCCGTTCGCCCGTCCTGGCTATCCGCTTGCGCACGAGTATCAGCCAGCACCAAGGCCTTCAGTCGGTGTCCGTATTTTCTGGAGAATGCAAAGCTGACATAACCCCCCATCGATAACCCCACCAGGATCGCCTGCGGAATGGCAAGGTGGTCGAGCAGTGCGCAGACATCATCGGCGTATTGGTCGAGTGAAAAGTTCCAGAGTGGGGCGTCCGACTCGCCGTGTCCGCGTAGATCGAGCGCAATCGTCCTGCATTGGCCAGAGAGCGCGGCAATCTGCGGAGCCCACATCGAACGATTCAACGGGAAGGCATGGAGGAAGACGAGAGGCACTCCCGAGCCCTGGTCGTCGTAGGCCAATCGAATCCCGTTCGCGTCACAAAACATTGGTACATCCTTGGCGTGTATCTGATGAGTGGGTGGTAGCATTGCCAGCGCTGAGAATCAAGAGGGAGGGTCGGTGAGTGGAGGCGGCACCCGTTTGCGATGGTTCCCTCGCGACAGCTAAAATGCAGAAAGCTATTCAGGTAGATCAAGTCGATGTCCTCTGATGATTCCACAGGCGATCTGTTCGCGCCGGCTCAGGCTGTCGTTTATCCGGGAAACGTTCCGCTGGCCGAGCGTCTGCGTCCTCGAAGCTTCGATGACCTCGTCGGGCAGGAGGAGGTGGTGGGAGTGGGACGTCCGCTGAGAAATGCCATTGAGCGGGACCAGCTCTCGTCCGTTATCTTCTGGGGACCTCCGGGTTGCGGGAAAACCACCTTAGCCGGGCTCGTGGCGCAGCATACCAAGTCCCAGTTCGTGCCGTTTTCAGCCGTCACCGGCGGCATCCCAGAGCTGCGGGAGATCATTAAAGCCGCAGAGCACCGACGAGCCATGGGTAGGGCGACGACGCTGTTCGTCGACGAAATTCATCGGTTCAACAAAGCTCAGCAAGATGCCTTTTTGCCGCATGTCGAGCGGGGGACGGTGGTGCTCATCGGGGCGACCACGGAAAATCCATCTTTCGAACTGATCGCTCCCCTGCTCTCTCGCTCACTTGTGGTTGTTTTAGAGCCGCTGACCGAGGAGGCGCTCGGTGTGATTCTCGATCGTGCGATCGGTGATACGGAGCGAGGTCTGGGCTCTCTCCGCATAACCATGCTTCCCGCTGCTCGCGAGCGATTGATTGCCTTCGGCAACGGTGATGCGAGAAGCCTGCTGACGACGCTAGAGTTTGTGGCCGGACAAGCGCCTATCAGCCAGGATGGAACACGAACGATCGATGAACAGGTGCTGGAGTCTGCGTTGCTCCGAAAGGCGCTTCGCTACGACAAGTCGGGCGAAGAGCATTACAACCTCGTGTCGGCCTATATCAAGAGCCTACGCGATTCCGATCCGGACGGTGCGCTCTACTGGCTGGCGCGTATGTTGGAAGGCGGGGAGAATCCGAGGTTCATCGCGCGACGGATGGTGATTTTTGCGTCGGAGGATATCGGCAATGCCGAACCGATGGCCCTGGTGGTGGCCAGCGCGGTCGCGCAGGCGGTGGAATTCGTGGGGCTTCCAGAGGCGCAAATCAACTTGGCGCAGGGGACGACGTATCTCGCCTCCAGACCCAAGGATAACGCCTCCTATGTGGGCCTCCAGGAGGCGGTTCGAGATGCGCGCCAATATGGGAATCTCGGTGTCCCGCTGCATTTGCGCAATGCCGTGACTTCGCTGATGAAAGGCATCGGCTACGGCAAAGGCTATCGGTATGTGCATGACGATCCTGCGGCCGAGACCGAGCAGGGGCACCTCCCGGATCCGCTTCGCGGCAGGCGGTATTACCGTCCCGGCACCCCCTAATTTGATGAAGAAAGGGGCTGGACAAACTTGTACAGACGGTTATACTTGGGGCCGAGGTGTGCATGGCACGTCAATCCAGTTCAGCGGAGAGTGTAAGCGAACGCCGGAAATATGTCCGGGCGACCCTTGTCGGGTCGGCCCTGGTGTCGCCGCAAAGCGGAGCCAAGGGGTTTACGGCGGTGCTGAACAACGTGAATACGATCGGCGCGGGGCTTCATTCCAAGGAGACCTTGCCGATCGGGGCGAAGATTACCGTGTCGTTGGCGTTCTTGGATCCGGATCGCGTCGAGCAACAGGAGAAATTGAGTGCCACGGTGGCATGGGTGAAGCCGTGGGAGAAGGGGATGTTGCTCGGGGTGATGTGGGACGATCTGGTGACGAAGGAGAAGAACCGCTGGTTGTACTACTATCTTGAAGAGACGCTGAAGTCGACGAACTAACCGGCTGCCGTCAGTTTTTCCCGCACCCCCTGCAATTCTTCGGACAACGATTCCCAGCGCGCAGTGAGCCGCTCCAGTTCCTTCTTCCAGCTTTCCTGCTCCCGCTGCAACTCGCTCCACCGGCCAAGCTCTTGATACAGCGCCGGATCGGCCAGTTCCTGCTCCCGCGCTTTCACTTTGGTTTCCATCGCTGCGATCTCGGATTCTGCGCGCGAGACTTGTTTCTCAAGGCGTGCCTGCGTTTTGCTCAGATCTCGCCGCTCCCCGCCTTGCGACTTTGGTTGAGCCTGCGAGGCCATGGCCTTGGTGGGGCCGGCTGACTTGGCGGCTTGGGCGGCGCCGAGTTCCGCGCTGCTTTCCTTGATCGATTCGAACTCCTGAGCCTTCTTCCACAAAAAGTACTCGTAGTCGCCGAGATAATTCTTCGCATGGCCCTCGTCCACTTCAACCACCAGGGTGGCGACTCGTGTGAGGAACGTCGGATCGTGGGAGATAAAAATGATCGTCCCAGGAAAGTCGGTCAGGGCGTCGGTCAGCATATCCACCGAAGCCGGGTCGAGGTGATTCGTCGGTTCGTCGAGCAGCAGGGTGTTGGCCGGTTCCACCAGCATGCGGGCCAAGGCCACGCGATTGCGTTCGCCGCCGCTGAGGGCTTTGATCGGTTTTTTCTGATCGTCGCCGGAAAACAAAAAGGCGCCGGCGATCCCACGGAGAAAATTGGTTTCGGCCTGCGCGGAGACCTCGGCCAAGGACTCCAGAATCGTGTCGTCCGGATCCAGCGATTCCGCCTGATGTTGGGCAAAGTAGTGAAGCGTGACTCCGTGCCCGACCTGGCGCGTTCCCTTTTCGAACGGCAGCACGCCGGCCAGGATTTTAAGCAGCGTGCTTTTACCGGCGCCATTTTCACCTACCAGGGCTACCCGGTGGCCCCGTTCCACCGTAAAGTCCAGAGAACGGTAAATCACTTTCTCGCCGTAGCTCTTCG
Source organism: uncultured Nitrospira sp. (assembly GCA_902500785.1). Taxonomy (GTDB): domain Bacteria; phylum Nitrospirota; class Nitrospiria; order Nitrospirales; family Nitrospiraceae; genus Nitrospira_A. Next base: position 4,133 of record CABVRW010000005.1, on the reverse strand, counting down.
CGACCCCGTTGAGCTCCAGGACATGCCGGCCGCTTGCCGATGGAAGGGGGAACTTGAAGCGCACGCGTTTGTTATCGCGTTGCCGCTCGATCAGTTTGACCTTATCCAGCTGCTTGATGCGCGATTGCACCTGCTTGGCTTTGTTCGCCTGGTAGCGGAATCGATCGATGAAGTTTTGAACGCGGGCCACTTCTTTGCTCTGTCGGTTGGCCGCCGATTCGATTTGGGCATCCCGAGCCGCGCGGAGTTCCTGGAACTTCGTATAGTTGCCGCGGAACTCCTGAATGGTGCGATCGCGGAGTTCCCAGATATGTGTGGCGATGCCGTCCAGGAATTTTGTGTCGTGAGAGATGACGAGGAGCGTGAGATTGGAGTCGAGGAGAAATCGTTCGAACCAACGTTGGGTCGGCTTATCCAGGTGGTTCGTCGGCTCGTCCAACATGAGGACGTCGGGGTTCGACAGCAGCAGGTGCGCCAAGGCGACCCGCATGCGGTATCCGCCGGAGAGATTCTCGATCGATCGCGAAAAGTCGGCTTCCGAAAAGCCCAGGCCGGAAAGAATCCGTTCGGCTTCATGTTCCGGATACAGGTCGCGGTGCGTGGCGTCCAGAACGGTTTTACCGACAATCGTTTCCAGCTCCTGCGGGAGGTACCCGATACGCAGTCGCGGGCGCTTACGGATGGTCCCTTCATCGGGAGATTCCTCGCCCAAGATCATCCGGAAGAGCGTCGTTTTCCCGACCCCGTTCGGCCCAACGAGACCGACGCGGGCGCCGGGGCGCAGGTGTGCGGTCGCGCCGTCGAGCAGCACCTTGGTTGCAAATTGCTTATGGACGGATTCAAGCTGAAGCATGGAGCAGTACGGCTCAGTGTTATGGAGTGAAACGTTCGGTGAGGGACCCGTTGCGGGGTGTCAGCGTCCGTGGTTGTACCGGCAGCCGGCTAAGCGTATGACTCGTCGAGTTCGGATATCCCCGCACACCTTCGACGCGTGGGTCGGATATGCTTTATTTGGTGGAGCTGGCCGGGATTGAACCGGCGACCTCGTGAATGCCATTCACGCGCGCTCCCAACTGCGCCACAGCCCCACGCAAGCTTGCAATTATATGTGCACAGGTACGGAACAAAGGACACCGACTGCAGACGTAACTCTGCAATCTAGCATGGGCGGTTTTTGTCAGTCAAGGAAAGGGTGATGAGAGGCAGGACCCCCCCAGTGCATCCTTCTCGCTCGTGCCGCGCACAGGACAACAAGGTTCGTTGGACACCTGCCGTGAAGGAAAGAGGGGGGCGCACCTAATGGGCCGGTGTAAACGATGCTCGTGAGACGCGCGCGGGAAAAGCGGGGAGAGGGGGCCTTGCTCTGAAAACCTTGCTTGACAAACCGAGAGGCGAATCCTACCATGATCCCCTTCCGGCTCTGATCAGTACGAGGTCAGGGCCTTTTTTTCGAGTTCGGCACGGGACGAAGGAGCGTAGGCAGCGAACAATGGCGAATCTCGTCATCATCGGCTCCCAATGGGGCGACGAAGGCAAAGGGAAGATAGTCGATATCCTCGCGAAGGATGCCGATATGGTCGTGCGGTATCAGGGCGGGTCCAATGCCGGCCATACGGTCATCAATAAGCGGGATACGTTCATTTTCCATCTCATCCCCTCCGGCATTCTGTATCGCGGCACCCGCTGCCTGATCGGCAACGGCGTCGTGGTCGATCCCGGGGCGTTGATTGAAGAAATGGATCATCTGCAAGGGCAGGGGGTGAAGATCTCGAAGAATTTCGCGGTCAGCGACCGCGCACATCTGATCTTGCCCTATCATAAAGCGATCGATAAGGCGTCCGAACAGTCGAAGGGGGTTCGTCGGATCGGAACCACCGGGCGCGGGATCGGACCATCGTATGGCGACAAGATGGCGCGGATCGGCATTCGCATGGGCGATCTGTTGAACCCGCCGCTGTTCAAGCAGAAGCTGGAAGAAAATCTGGTCGATATCAATTGGCTGCTCGAGCAACTGCACAAAGTGGACTGTTTCGAGTTGGAAAAAGTGTATCAGCAGTATATGGGGTATGCCGACCGCTTGAAGAGCTACATCATCGATACGACCCTGGTCGTCAATAAGGCCGTGGATGCCGGCAAGACGGTGTTGTTCGAGGGCGCACAGGGCACGCATTTGGATGTCGATTTCGGGACCTATCCCTATGTCACGTCGTCGAGTTCGTCAGCCGGCGGCGCCTGTACCGGAACCGGAGTGGGCCCGACGAAAATCGATGCGGTGATGGGGATTACGAAGGCCTATACCACGCGCGTCGGCAGCGGGCCGTTCCCGACCGAATTGACCGACGAAGTGGGCGGATGGCTGCAGGAGCGTGGAAAAGAATTCGGAGCGACGACAGGGCGGGCTCGCCGGTGCGGCTGGTTCGATAGTGTGGTAGTCCGCCATGCCACGAGAGTCAACGGACTCTCCTCGTTAGCCGTCACGAAATTGGACGTGTTGGACGGCTGCAAAGAACTCAACGTGTGCACGGGGTATCGGGTGAACGGGAAACTGCACCGTGAAATGCCGTCCGACCTGTCGGCGCTGACGAAGTGCGAACCGGTGTATGAGCGGGTGCGTGGTTGGAGCGCCCCCACCACCGGTGTCACCACATACAAGAAACTGCCCGCGGAAGCCAAACGGTACCTCACGAGGATTGAGGAACTGGCCGAGTGCCGGATCGATATGATCTCCACCGGGTCCCGGCGCGATGAAACCATCATCCTCAACAATCCGCTCAAGGCGGGCCGCCGCGCGCGTTCGCAACGGTCACGATAGGTGGCTGGTTATTCGTGGAGCACCTCACTCACCGTAGCGAACCATCACGTGTCAGTGGTATGATCCCCCTCCGTGACGCTCCATGCGTGACGATGTGCAGCCTCTGTGTTCAGGAGAGTCGGTAGCTCAGCTGGTAGAGCATCGCCCTTTTAAGGCGAGGGTCCTGGGTTCGAATCCCAGCCGACTCACCACATAAAATCAAAGACTTACGAGACATTCTAATCTCGAAAATCTTCAAAAACCGCCCCTTGTGCTAAATTTGTGCTAACCCGCTCGGGTCGGCACTCATCCAACACGTTCACACCCTCTCTCAAGCTCTCCGGCGAATGATGCGCATAGCGTTGCGTCATCGTGCTCGTCTTATGACCGAGAAGCCGTTGCACCTTGTACAAATCGACTCCCCGCTGCACGAGTCGCGTGGCGAAGGTGTGCCGCATATCGTGGAAACGAAAGTCTGGAATTCCGGCTCGATTGCGAGCCTCGCAGAACTCTCGCACCAGATATCTCACTTGGAGCTCATTCCCGAGCGGCGTCTTGAAGACCAGGCCTCGTGAAGTCTCTGAGGTTGATTGTTTGGCCGCCAGGAGATCGAACACCTTCGTATTCAACGGAATGGTCCGGCGCGTGCCGTTTTTGCTTTTCATCACGATCAGCGTGCCGCGGGCAAAATCCACGTCCTGCCATTGCAGGTTCAGAATTTCGCCCTGACGCATGCCCGTATTGAGTGCAAAGACCATGATCTCTCTGAGCCAGGGAGAGGATGCGGCCATGAGCCGTTCCTCCTCCTCGGCACTCAACCATCGATCCACTTCATTGCGCACCTGTTCCATGGATACCCGGTGCATGGGATTCTCTCGGCACCATTCCCACTCGCGCATGGCAATGTTGAACGCATGCCGGACGAGTTGGAGTTCCTTATTGATGGTGGCTGGAGCCGCTCGCTCGATTCGCCGCTGTGTTTTATACCCAGCCATGAGTTTGGGTGTGATGGCTGCCAGCACCTTATCTTTGTAGAGAGGCAAAAGATGGGTCACGGCCGCGTGATCACGAAGGCGACTTTTCGGAGCCTTTAAGACCGCGCGCTCTTTCATGTACCGGTCCATCATCTCTCCAAACGTCCGATCTTGGTCCTCACGGCGCTCAAAGAATTGCCCTTCTACAATTTGGACTTTAACCTTGGACAGAATGTTTTCTGCTATTCTTTTGTCCGTGCTGCCGGTGCTACGCCGGATTTGTTGTCCCTGATACGTGAACGTCATCCACCATACTTTGTTGCGCTTAAACAGCCCCATCTGCATCCTCCTTCTGGATGAGGCCTGAT
>CABVRW010000004.1:103057-129846 GCA_902500785.1 uncultured Nitrospira sp. | reverse complement strand
CTCGCGTCGCTCAAAGGCTCACTGTACCACTACGAGTCGATCGTGGCCCGCCGAACCCGACGTTTTCTCCCGGAAATCGGCGCGGTGTGGACGCGATCGAGATGAAGACCGTCTTCGCCGAGCCGGCCCTCCATGCCAAGGGGAATGGCCATCGACCTCGGGATCGAGTTCAGAGAGAATCGTAGCTGCGGCGGTTCCGCTATGGCGGTGCCTGTGTAAAGGAGCACTCCATCGACATCATGGAGATGAAGGCGGCTGCTGCGCCCGTCACCCATCGGTGTGCTCAGCACGAGCAAGGCGACCGCATACTCGGGGTCCGCGGTCACACGTTCCATGACGGTACCGAGCAGCGCTTTGCGCGTCGGAAGCTGCGACAGTACATCAGGGACGAAGCACTCCCGGTTGAGTAAAATCGTCCAGCTGTCCCGTTCGAACGCCAGGTGTATCGCATGCCTTGCGTCGTAGGCGATGCCATAGGGCTCGTCCGCCGCCGCCGCCAGACTGGCGGCGAGATTTCTCTCGTCGGGAGCATCGATCGCAACGGGCATCCGACTTTCTCCGGGAAGGGCCTGGATACGGAAATCCGGTGGAAGCTCGATCGTTCGACCATCGAGCCGATGGCGATAGGCGATGAGGGCGGCCGAAAATGCGGCCTGCTTGCCGATCCATGCCGGGGCGATCGCTTGCAGTCGGTCTAGGAGCGTCAACGCTGACTCGTCTCCGATTTGGCCGATCGCCCGTACGATGTGATCGAGCAGGTCCGGCGTCGCGTGATTGGCATGCCTGGCGAGGATCGGCAGCGCATGGCCGTCCGTCTGCCGGGCCAAGAGTACCGCAGCCAATGATCGAAGCCCCACTGGGTTTTCTTCATTGCCTAAGATTTCATCCAGATCGCGATGCCGGTCGGGAAAATCGGATGCCGCCAGCCGCCGGAGCGCATCGCTGCGTCGAAGGCGCGAGGAATGTCCGCCAGCCGCCCGGCGAATCTCCATGAGGTCGATAGCGGGAGGTTCAGGCAGACGAAATGTCATAGCGCAGTCCCCGGCATATGGTCTTATTGATGGTCGCGCACCGCGCAGCTGGCATGGATCGTCTCACGCTGCGAATCGGTTAACTCTTCACCCCCCGCACGCATCAGATTGTCCGGATCGCTAGAGTGGTCGGGGCCGAGCAGCAGGTGCCCGATTTCATGCGCCGCGACGAGTCCGAGCAGCGAGCGCGCGATCTTCAGCTGAGGTTGCGGTCCCAAACCGGACCCGGCAAAGTTCATTCCGACCACGACGCCCCGTCGTCCGTGTTTATCTTTGTCTTTACATTCAGTCGGGCTGTCGGGACCCGCAGCTTGTCCGATGGCATTCCCGACTTCGAGTACCAGCACGAAGAAGACATCGATCGTTCGATCGCCCGGCCCTCGAAAGGTCTTCATGAGCTTGTTGACGCGGGATTGTTTCGTCAGCACGCGAAATCCTTCTGCGTCGGCCCCGTCAATGACGAAATGCTCGACGTTCGCCCCAAGCGAGACTTGAGCGTAGATGTCGCGAATGTCCTGGATGACCGTGTCGAGATTCGCAATGTCCGTTCCGGTGAAGTGGTCTGACGCGACGCGGATCAGGTTGAGGTTCACGAACGGACCATGCATGTGGCGAATATGCGTCCCCACGGAGATCTGATCCGGCACGCCATGGAGGAAGCGCAGAAAGTCCTGTACGACGGAAAAGCCGCCCTCGACTCCGATCCTTCGCGCCGCGTCTCGTAGCGAATGTGACGGCATGAGACCTCAATGGAGTGTCACGATGACAGGAATGAGGCTTTGTCCCCCCGCCAGGTCGACCAGCGCCTTGCCCAATACAGCCCCCGGTGTGCGCTGAGGATCGATGGCTTTCATCGCATGTCCGGGCGTCGGCGATGTGGTCAACAGATCTCCGGCTCTGATGGGCGCGAAGCCTGCATCGACTTTGCAATAGACCTTCCCGATCAACGCCACCGGAGCCCGGTGCTCGGTCGAAGGATGTCGATCCAGGACGAGGGCCGGTTGGTAGCTCCCGGCTCCCGAGACGACTCCGATCACGCGGTGATCGTACGGCTTGTCCGCCGGGCGGAGGTGTGTCTGATCGTCGATCGTCAGGACGGTCCCCGGTTCCACCGCGGCGACATCCGGGGCGATATCGAAATCTTCGGCGCAGTCCGCATTCGACAGCAAAATGTCGCCGCTCTGGCCATCGAGCCGGATCGTATTCTGCCCCGCGCGATTCTTGACGAACAGAGTCCCCTCCCGCCCATCTCGACCGATGCCGACGCTGCCGGTGGCGCCGTTGAGGACCACGGTGTCTTCGCCCGAATCGTCCTTGACAAAGAGGCTCGCTCCGTTGCCCTGACGGCCGAGTCCGAGATTGCCTGTCGCTCCGTTCAGCACGATTGCGTCGGCGCCGGAGGCATCTTTGATGAACAGGCCTCCTGCTTCACCGTCGCCGCCGAAGCTGCCGTTGGCCGTGGCCGCGTTGAGCACGATTCTATCCTCATTCGCCGGGCTGCGTAGTCGCACCATGCCGCTTGTTCCTGATCCGCCCAGGTTGCCGGTGGCCGTGGCGGCATCGAAGCCGATCCGTATCCCATCGGCGGAACTGCGCAGTTGCAGTCGGCCGTCGGCGCCGTCCCCGCCGCCCATGAGGGTTCCGTCTTGATTCAGTTGCACACGGAGTCGGTTGTGAGACGTCCGTACGTCGACCTGCCCGCTGGCCCGCACCCGCCCGGTACCCCCGTCGAGCTCGATGCGGTGATCGTTGCCTTCAATCGATACTTGCCCGGCATGCTGTCTGTTTCCCAGCCGTAAGGAAGGTTGTCCGGCGTTCAGATGGACGGTCGCCTGGTCGACCTCGAAACTGTTCGCTGCGTCGGGGAACAGCAGCAGGTCGCCGTCTTGTCCGGATCCTCCCAGCCAGACGTTGGCGCGCTCGGCCTCCAACAACAACACCAGCTTGCCTTCCGCCGTACGTAGGCTGATGGTTCCGGTCGCCGCGTCCAGGCGGAGCCGCTTGCGGCCATCGCGGTCCTGGAGCACCAGGTCTTGGCCAGGCTTTAGCAATAAATCCTTGTCGCCGACTGCGATCACGTTGTCGTCCGGCATGGGAGATTCCTCCATTGAAGCGGTTCATGGGACGCTGTTGGAACGTCCGTGCGAGTGGCTGATGTGCTTGAACAGCAAGTCGAATGCCATCGAGATGTGTGCGGTCGGACTGAAGCATTATTCCGCTCTTCCCATGCGCTGTTCTGGCTCTGTCTTTTCCTGACACAACAGAGCCGTATCCGAACCGATACGGTTCTGTATCTGAGATGATACGTAGATAACTGTGAGTGGATGAAACGGAGGCAGGCGATGACGCGTGATACGATGAGATGTCGGGGAAGATGGAGTTGAACGGGTGGAAGCGAAGGTGTCATCCCAACTCACGCTCCGTTGCGACGGTTCAGAAACTCCTTTCGTAATATCCCGTAAATCACCACATCCACATACGTTCCGAAGCGTCGGTACTGCTCGCGCACGCGGCCTTCGCAGGTCTACCGATCTTCTGCAACACGCGCCCTGATGCGGGGTTGTTGTGAAAGTGCGGGGCGTAGATGCGGTGAAGCGACAGGGAGGTGAAGCCATAGTCGAGCAGGGCCCGGAAGGCTTCGGTGCAGTAGCCCTGATTCCAGTAGGGAACACCCAGCCAGTAAGTCAGGCGCCCAAGTGCGTGCTCGCGGGCGATTTCCATTCCGATCGATCCGATGAGCTGCCGGTTGCCGGCCAAGGTGACGGCATATGCCACGGCCTTTCCCGCGGCCACAGTCTCTCGTTGCTCTTCGATCCATCTTGCGGCCGTTTCGAGGTCGAAAGGATAGGGAAGTAACGTGCCGACGGCCACTTCCTTCGCTCCGGCCAAGCGTTGCACGACCTCGGCGTCGGCAGTATGAAATGGCCTGAGGATCAGCCGATCAGTGCGGATGGTGAGACAGTCATCCATGGACTGATCTCACCACAGAGTTTTCATGCGAAACAACGTATCCTTTACGGAAGTCTGGTCGTGACGGCTGTTCGATTGTGACGCACTGTCGCGAATGCGGTACAATTTACATCCGATAAAAGAGGGAAATTCCCAGTAGACATAGGGATTCACCCGCCGAAGGTTGATCCCACCGCCTTGCTCTGCTACGAGTATGGTGTGATCTGACAGGGCGCTCTTCCTTCTCCTCAGCGCAGCGTCCTCTTCTCCCTTCAGGTCCTTGCGGGCCTGGGACGTTCCCTGAACATCGTGCGATCCCCCGCGCACTCGAGCGCGTCTCAAGATATTTTTTCAGCAGGATACTCCGCAGCATGGGCTTCGTCAGAACCAATCACGCGCTTCAATTGCTGTCCCGCAAGTCTGACCTTCCGGCCGAGGGCCTGGAGTCCCCCCCGCTGTCGTTCACGCCGCCCCCTCGCCCGATCACCGTGGACCGGACAGATTGGGCTTTTGCCGGGCTGCTGGCATTGTCGGTTTCGATCCTGTGCCTGCTGCTCGCGCGATCCATGCCCTCGTTCCTGTTCCAATCGATGGATTTCTGGTTCGAAGCCGATACGCTGCGTGAAATCTCGAACATGACCCGCGTCCACGATGATCACTATCGGACTTCCGTGCATCCCCTGTTTTCCTTGATCACCTTCATCCCCGTCTACATTGTGAAACACGGTTTGGCGACCAGTCCGCTTCGAGCCGTGCTGCTCATCACCGCCATGATCGGCGGCCTTTGGGCCGGGACGCTCTATGTCCTGCTCCGACTGCTTGGTTGTCGCAGATTGGATGCCTCGGTGTTCACCTTGCTGGGACTGTGCAGCGCCTCGGCCCTGTTCTGGCTTCCCGTTCCCAACTCCTATTCCTGGGGATCACTCTCGATCATGCTGGCGCTGGTGTTGCTGTTGGTGGCCGAGCAGCGTCCGCTCGGTGCCGCCTCCTATGTGATCGCCAGCGCGCTGACGCTTAGTTTTACGGTCACCAACTGGATAGCCGGCCTCCTGGTGACGTTGGTTCGATGGCCTTGGAAGCAGGCAGTGCAACTCTCCGTGAATGCGTTGTGCCTCGTGGTGCTGCTCTGGGGAGTGGAGAAGTTTATCTTTCCGACGGCGGAATTTTTTATCGGTCATCGTGCGGAGGCGTCGTTCATCAATCATCCCCAATCGGGAGGCGTCTCCAACGTCGCGTCATCGATGATCTTTCACAGTCTGGTTGCTCCGGCCGTCCGATTCATGAAGGACGACGGGTACATGCAGGCCAGGTCCGATTCATTTCGCCTGTCGGAACGTCTGACCTTTCAATTTTCCAGCCCGGGATCGGCCGGTCCGTTGGGCCTGTTGGCTGTCGGTCTCTGGTCGGCGCTCCTCGTCAATGGATTGTGGCGACTGGTCACGCTGGACCACCATCTTCGTTTCAGGCTTGTCCTGGTGGGCTTGCTGGCGTTCGAGGGGCTGCTGCACATGCTCTATGGAGAGGAAACCTTCGTTTACAGTTTAAATTTCGTTCCTCTTCTCCTTGCGGTCGCAGCCTTGGGGGCCATCAGTCCTGGCCGCCGGGTGGTCGTGGCCCTGACGGCCGTGCTCGCGCTCTGTGCCGGGCTGAATAACTGGGAGCAGTTTCAGGCCGCCACGCGCTCCGCAACCCAGTTTACGCCGCAGCGCGACATCATGACGAATATGATGGAACACGATCCTGATCGCTCCTGGCCCCGTTCGGTGGGGCATGTCCCCTTGGCGATACCCGGCGCTCCCGAGGGCGGCGCGGCCTATCACGAGCCGGGCGGAGCTTTCAGTCCGCAGGTTCCCAGCTTCGGCGTCTCGCTGTGGCTCTGCGATGCCGCAGGGCTGCCGATCATCACCAGCCAGACGGTGCCGCTCAGCGATATTCAACAGAGGTTCGCGCCGTCCGCTCATCCGCACATCCCGGCCATCGTCACGCAGACACCCTATTATCAGGCGACGTGGTCGCGCCTGGATGCCACACATTGGGAACTCCGATTCAAGAATTACACGAACCATCTTCCCGCGATCCTCATTCGAAGCGTGGGGCCGGCCGGTGGGCCGGTGACGGCGCTCGCCTGGGATGGCGAGCAAGTGACGATCAATCACCGTTGGGCGGTGAGCGCGACGCCGACTCCCGGCGCGATGACCCTGGGGGATGAGAATAAGCCCGATTGGATGACGGCACAGTCCTCCGCCAGGTCCTGGAGCGGCGAGTCCGGGTGGGGATTCGCGCGAATGAATTTTGCGGCGGCTTCAACCAAGATCGGGGACGAGATCCGGGTGGTGTTGTCCGATCTGCAGGCTCCCGTCGAAAGTCCGAGCTACTACACGCGTCCGCCGAAGCGGGCCCGCCTCGCGCTGCCTGACCCGCGCCTTCAGGCGTCCATGGATGCGCAGATCACGCACCTCATGATGAGTCTGGTCGACGATGAGACTCGTCCCGGCGATCCCACCTTTTTCTATCGGGCCTGGCATCGACAGGGTTCGTACATTACGACCGCGTTGGCCCGCGCAGGTGATCCCCACGTCAGCCGGGTCCTCTCGCAATTTCTGGCGACCCAGGATTTCGCCGGCGGGTCCGGTCCGGAAGCCGACGCGCCGGGTTTGGCCATTTGGGCCCTCACTGAGTCGGCTGCCTATATCAATGATCAGGTTCACGATCAGTGGCTGTGGCCGCACATCCTCCGGAAAGCCCAACGGATCGAAGACATGTTGATGGCCAGAGAGCCGTTGGTCGAGTCCTTTTCCATTCCCTCCCCCCATGACTTCAAGCATGGGCGGCAGATCAGGACGGCACTGCTCGCCCAACCGGCCGATGACGGGTTGATTGTCGGCCGTGTCGGAGATGAGTGGCCGTTGCTCTATGTGAATGCCGTTAGTTATCGCGGGTTGCTGGCTGCGGCGTCGTTCGCCGAGCGGCTCGGCAAGCGTCAACAGGCGGCACGGTGGCATACCCATGCTCGTGAGTTAGAGGAGAGCTGGCAACGCCGGTTTCCTAACGGATCCCCGGAGAACGTCACTCGACCGGTCAGTTTGCGCGCCTTGGCCGGTTCCACCTCCGGCCGCAACCAGTTGGGACAACCGATGACGACGTACCGGCCACCTGCCGGTTCTCAGACAGTCGCGACCCAATTGACCCAGGCGCATCGAGCATTGCGACTCGGCCGACCGGAGGCTGTCTGGACGACGCTCCACCAGCTCTGGAGTCACCAGGCTTCCCCGGGATTGTATACCTGGGATGCTCCTCGTCCGACGACGGATGAGGTAGCCGATGGCTGGCAATATGCTCGTGGGTGGCACAATGAAACCGCCGTCTCTCCGGACTATGAAACGGCCGCGTTGCTCCTGCTGTTGCAGCAGGACATGCTGGCTTACTTGGATGGCGGGGCGGTGGAACCCACGGTGGTGGTCGGCGCGGGAATCACTCCGGCCTGGCTCTCACAACCGATGGCGGTCTCAAATCTCGCGCTTCCCGGCGGCTCGATCACGTGGCAGTGGGATGGGCGAAAGATGCGCGTGACGCTCCGAGGGCCCGCGCGGAAGATTCAGTTGGGCTCGGCCTTTCCACCGGGCACCGAGCTCTCCGTCGTGCAGAAGCCGTTGGGCCGCTGAGTCGGCCGGCCGCGGGTCGTGTCCGCAACCCCTACCGTCAGAATCCTCGTCCGCCGCCGCTACCGACAGGCTCTTTCGCTCTGTTTGCAACTGGTTCCGCACAGTTGCCTCGCTCAACATTTCAGAGAAACAGCCGATACAGAATGCTGGCGAGCTCCGCTTCGTGCGGAGGCCTGTCGTACTTCGTCCGATACCTTTGTGACGCGGAATAGTCTGCACGGCAGGGTGTGAATGAGGCTTGTTGATGGAAAATAACCGGATGGACCAGCCGTTCGCGTTGGATTCGGAGACCGCGCATGCGATTCTCAACAGCGCCTTGGACGCCCATGTCCTGATGGACCAAGCGGGGATGATCGTCGGGTGGAACCCTCAGAGCGAACGAATCTTCGGTTGGACTGCGGAAGAAGTGTTGGGGCGACGGCTCTCCGAGGTCATCATTCCGCCTGCGTACCGGGAGGCCCACGAACGCGGGATTCAAACCTTCCGCACGACCGGGAAGGGAACCGTGCTGGGCAACCGAATCGAAATCGAGGGCTGGCATCGCGAGCAACGGCCCTTTCCCATCGAGCTCACGGTAGTACGGGTCACGAAAAAAGACGGGCACCTGTTCAGCGCTTTCGTGCGGGACATTACCGCACGAAAGCAGGCCGACCGCTTACTCAATGAAGCCAAGGACCGAGCCGAACAGGCTGCGCGGGACCGCGCGGGCATTCTGGCGGGTGTCGATGTCTTTTTTATTTATGTGAACGCGCAAGGGGTGGTGACGGAATGGACCGCCATGGCGGAATTCACGTTCGGCCTTACCCGGAACGTGGTGCTTGATCGACGGTTGCGGGAGTTGCCCATTCTCTGGGATTGGGAGGCACTCGCCGCGATGATGCGGTCTCCCGGCGAACGGAAGAAAGTTCGATTGCGCCAGCAGGATGGACCGGAGCGACTGATCGACCTCACGGTCACCCCGGTCGTGCAGGGGCAGGGGACCTTCATCTTCATGGGTAAGTATATTACCGAACAGATGAAACGTGATCACGAACTCGCGCAGTCGCAGAAGCTGGAATCGATCGGCCAGTTAGCGGCGGGTATCGCGCATGAGATCAACACCCCGACACAGTTTGTCGGGGACAACACCATGTTCCTCAATGATTCGTTCATCGACCTCTTGCGGGTACTGCGGCAATATCAGGTGCTGCTCGACGCGGTGCAGACGAACAGCTGCACCGCGGGGCTCATTGAGAGCTGCGTGGCGGCGAACGAGAAGGCGGATCTCGACTACCTCATCGCGGAGATTCCGCAGGCCATTCTTCAGTCGCTCGATGGTATTTCGCGAGTGGGCGAAATCGTGCAGGCCATGAAGGAATTTGCGCATCCTGGCACGAACGAAAAGACGGATGTGAACCTCAACAACGCCATCATGAGCACCCTGACCGTGGCCAGTAACGAATGGAAATATGTCGCGGAGATGCAGACCCACCTGGACCCATTGTTGCCTTCGGTTCCCTGTTTGGCCGGAGAGTTCAACCAGGTCGTGCTGAACATCATCGTCAACGCCGCCCACGCCATTACCGATGTGGTTAACAACAGCGGCGCCAAAGGAACCATTACGGTCTCAACGGGGCGGGTAGGAGAGTCGGCCGAGATTCGTATTTCCGATACCGGCAGCGGCATTCCCGAGTCCATTCGCTCGAAGATCTTCGATCCGTTTTTCACCACCAAAGAAGTCGGGAAGGGCACCGGGCAGGGCCTGGCGATCGCCCGTTCCGTGGTGGTGGATAAACATGCGGGCAGCATCACGGTGGAAAGCGAGCCGGGACAGGGCACCACGTTCGTGATCCGTCTTCCCCTGGCACCACCGCCGCACGCGGCGTCCGATCGAGAGGCGGCATGACGCGGCTCCTCTTTGTCGATGATGAAGACAAGGTGTTGCACGGTTTGCAGCGTATGCTCCGTCCCATGCGGCACGAATGGGAGATGCGGTTCGTCACCAGCGGGGGGGGGGGGAAGCATTACAGTGTCTCAGCCAGACGCCCTTCGACGTGGTCGTGTCCGACATGCGGATGCCGGGAATGGATGGGGCGCAATTCTTGAAGGCCGTGCAGGCTCGTTTCCCGCAGGTGGTACGCATGGTGTTGTCCGGACATTCCGAACAAGACATGATCGAGCAATCCCGCACGCGACCCATCAATACCTTGCCAAGCCCTGCCCGCCGGAGGTGCTCAAAGCCACGATTACCCGTGTTTGCCATCTGAAGGCGTTGGTGGCCGACGAGGGTCTGAGATGCCTCGTGGCCGGCATGAGCAACGTGCCCACCTTGCCTCTGCTGTATGGTGAGCTCACGCGTGAATTAGCCGCCGAAAATCCCTCGATGCAAGCCATCACCGCTATCATCGCCAAAGACCTCGGGATGACCGCCAAGATTCTTCAGATCGTCAATTCCACGTATGCCGACCGGTGCGATCTAGTGGCGACGGCGGCGCAGGCGACGAGTCTGCTGGGACTCGATACGGTTTACTCCATGGTACGCATAGGAGAGGGCTGTTCCGTCCTCACCGACCGTGCCGGCGCCTGTCTTAATCTCGAACGTCTGTGGGCGGAAAGCCTCGAAACCGGCGCGCTGGCGCGGGTGATTGCCCAGGCTGAGCAAGCCTCGCCGCAAATGGTTGATCAAGCGGGCACCGCCGGGCTGCTGCACGAAATCGGTGCGCTGATCCTCGCCGGACATGCGACGGAACGCTATACGGAGGCGCTCGCCCTGTCGAATGAACACAGGCTTCCTCTTTGGGGCGCAGAGCAACAGGTATTCGGCAATACGCATGCCGAGGTGGGGGGCTATCTGCTCGGGTTGTGGGGACTGAGTGCGCCGATCGTGGCGGCGGTGGCCTATCATCATGCGCCCAGCCGGCATGTGGAAAGCGGCTTCTGCCCTTTGACCGCCGTGCACGTGGCCGATCATCTACAGAGAGAGTTCGCGTCCAGCGAGCCAGCGCAACTGGATATGGCCTATCTAGCCCGCATCGGCCTCACGGAGCGGGTCCCCGCGTGGCGTGAGGCCGCGGCAGCCTGGCACAAGGAGCAGCGTTATGAGTGACACCATTCTGTTCGTCGACGACGATGCGAACATCTTGGAAGGTTTCAAACGCCAATTGCGGAAGGATTTTACGGTCGAGACGGCCATCGGTCCGGAGGAAGGGCTGAAAGCCATCGAGGCGCGCGGCCCGTTTGCCGTGGTGGTCTCAGATCGCCAGATGCCCGGGATGGATGGCGTGGTGTTTTTGAGCAGGGTGCGTGAGCGATCCCGCGATGCGGTCAGAATTCTGTTGACCGGCAATGCGAATCTCGAGGCAGCGGTTCAGGCGATCAATGAGGGACAAATCTTCCGGTTTCTTACGAAGCCCTGCACCCATGAGGTGCTGGTCGGCACGCTCACCGCCGCCTTGCAGCAACACAAGCTCATCACGGCAGAGCGGGAATTGCTGGAGCAGACGTTGGGCGGCAGCATTCGCGTGCTCTGCGACATGCTCTCCTTCGCGAATCCTGAGGCCTTCGGGCGCTCCTCCCGCATTACACGATCCGTCCAGGCCATGGCCGATCAGTTGCAGCTCCCCGATCCCTGGCTGACCACCACGGCGGCCATGCTCTCACAAATCGGCTGCGTCATCTTGCCGGAGATCGTGCTGAACAAGGTGTACCACGGAGAAGCGCTGAGGGCGGAGGAGTCGCAGCTGTATAAGCAGCACCCGTTTATGGGCGCCGACATGATGGCGCCGATTCCACGCATGAAACCCGTGGCCGAGATTATCCGGTTTCAGGACAAGCCGTACCGTGCGACGGAAGGTTCCAATGATCCGCATACGGGGGAGCGGTTACCGATCGGAGCCCGCATCCTCAAAGTGGCGCTGGACTTCGATGCGCTGCTTTCTACGGGCAAGTCGCAGGCGAATGCGATCACCATCCTGAAGGGGCGAAAGGATGTGTACGATCCGAACGTCCTCGAAGCCCTGATCACCTCCGTGACCACCGGCTGGAAGCCGCAGGTGCAGTCAGTCGGGATCACCGGCCTGCAGGACGGGATGATCCTGGTCGAAGACATCCACTCCGGCACGGGCGAACTGCTGGCGTCGAAGGGGCAAGAGGTGACGGCGTCGATGCGGATGCGCTTTCTGGGTCTTGGCAGTTTCGCGGCGATCAAGGAACCCCTGTCGGTGATTCATCCAAAGCAGACCGGTTTTCTGAAGGGTGATCCGGGGGAACAGGCCGTGAGTTCCTTTCTGCACAACCTGAAGACGTCGACCCAGGCTGCGTAAACGGTCGGGGGCTTCTGCCAGGGCAGCTACGGATTCCTAGCGTCTACTCAACGGCTCCCTCCTTCCCGTTCAAGTCCTTGCTACACCATCCGCCATCGTCCTCAAGGAAGGACTGGCTCGGGTACGAGAGACATTCTGCAGTTGCGTCCTGACATCAAGAATCTCCATACTATTACCCATGCGAGATACCCTTACGACCGAACTCGAAACGGGCGCCGGAGATCCTCGCAAGGCCCTCCTGCAAGTCGCCGAGGCGATTTCCATCCATGGGGACCTGGCGGCTCTGTTTCGGGAACTGGCGCAACGCCTGCCGGCCGTTGCACCCTTCGATTTCATCGGTCTTGTGCTGCACGATTCTGCGAAGCAGGTGATGAAAGTGCATATACTCGAGACGGCCGAGGCTCAGGCTGTCACGATGCGGCTCGACGGCATGCAGATTCCGATCGAGGAGTCCGCCAGCGGCTGGGTCTGGTCGCAGCAGCAACCTTTGATGATTCCCTCGCTGGCTGATGAAACGCGATACAAGCCCGGACTGGACGCGCTCAGGAGTCTCGGCGTGCAGTCCCTCTGCCTGTTTCCCCTCACGACGGCCATGCGGCGTCTCGGCGCGATCGGATTCGGCAGCCTGAGGACCTTCGCGTTCGGTGAGGCCGACATGGAGTTTCTCAACCAGGTCGCCAAGCTGGTCGCGGTGGCGGTGGACAATGTGCTGCATCATCAGGCCTTGCGTGATGAACGGGATCGATTGCAATTGCTGTTGGATGTGACGGAATCGATCGCCGCACATCGTGATCTCACGCTGTTGTTGGAGGATCTGGCCCGGCGGCTGCCCCACGTCGTGCCGTTCGATTTCATCAACGCCGTGCTCCATGATCCTGCGAGCGACAAGATGCGCTTGTGGCTGTTGGTGGCATCGGAGCCATCCACGATCCGTCCAGGGCTCGAAACCCCTGTCGATGAATCGCCCGGAGGGTTGGTGTGGAAAACCCAACAGCCGTTGACGGTTCATGACGTGACGCAGGAACATCGATTCCCCGGGCTGATGGCGCTGTTTCGCGAAAATGGAGTGCGATCGTTTTGTGTCGTGCCGCTCACGACCGCGCAGCGGCGGTTGGGCGCGATGGGATTCGGCAGCCTCCAGCCGCGGGTCTATGAGCAATTTGAAATCGCGCTCATGCAGCAGGTGGCCAAGCAGGTGGCGGTAGCCCTGGACAATGCGCTCAATGCCGAGACGGCCGTGACCTATCAGGGGCAGCTGACGCGGGAACGCGATCGCCAGCGCCTCTTACTTGAGGTGAACAATGCGGTGGTGTCCCACCTGGACCTGGATGACCTCTTTCCCGCGGTCAGCGCCTGCCTGCGCCGGGTGATTCAACACGATGGTTCCAGCCTGCTTCTCTGCAATGAGGAGACGGGCCAATGGCGCATCCACGTCCTGGATTTCGACCGAAACGAAAGCTTCATCAAGGAAGGGGAGATCGAGGAGAGCGCGCAATCGCCGTCCTGCCTGGCGATTAACACAGGCAAAACGGTGTTGTTCGGAGAGCAGGACCTCCTGGCCATGGCAGGCACCTCGCCCTGTGCGCAGGATCTGCTGGATCGCGGGGTCAAGTCCTTCTGCTCCCTGCCGCTCTTGTCGCATCACCGCACGCTCGGTGCGTTGAACGTCGGACGGCGAAGAGACGACGGATTCGGCGAGGAAGACGTGCAACTCCTGGCCCAGGTTGCGCAGCAGGTCACCATCGCGGTGGAGAACGCCCTCGCGTTCCGAGAGATTGCCGCGCTCAAGGACAAGCTGGCCAAAGAGAAGGTCTATCTTGAGGAAGAAATTCAGACGGCCTACAACTTTGAGGAAATCGTCGGGGACAGTCGCACGCTCAAGCAGGTGCTCAAACAGGTCCAGACCGTCGCCGCCACCGATTCGACCGTGCTGATTCTGGGTGAAACGGGCAGTGGAAAAGAGTTGATCGCGCGCGCCCTGCACAATCTCAGTGATCGGCGAGAGCGGACCTTCGTGAAGCTGAATTGCGCCGCGATTCCCACGGGCTTGCTGGAGAGCGAACTGTTCGGTCATGAAAAGGGCGCGTTCACCGGGGCGATCGCGACGAAGATCGGCCGCTTCGAATCAGCCGACCGCGGGACGATCTTCCTCGACGAGGTGGGAGAGATTCCGTTGGAACTTCAGGTCAAGCTGCTGCGTGTGTTGCAGGAGCAGGAGTTCGAGCGGTTGGGAAGCACCAGAACCATTCGTGTCAACGTCCGGGTGATCGCCGCGACCAATCGGGATCTCAGCCACATGGTGGAAGAACAGAAGTTTCGCAGCGACCTCTACTATCGGCTGAAGGTATTTCCGATTACCCTGCCGCCCTTGCGTGAACGGCCAGAGGATGTGCCCCTGTTGGTCCGGCACTTTGTGCAGAAGTTCGCCGCGCGGATGAAGAAGCGGATCGAAACCGTTCCTGCCGAGGCTATGAAGGCGCTCCAGGCCTACCCTTGGCCCGGCAATGTGCGAGAGTTGGAGAATTTCATCGAACGCTCGGTGATCTTGTCCTCCGGCTCGAACCTATTCGTGTCGGCAGCGGAATTGAAGCGTCCCGCTTCGGTGGGGAATGGGTCGGCTGCGACACTGGAAGAGGCCGAGCGCGATCACATTCTGAAAGCCCTTCGGGACACGAACTGGGTTATCGGCGGGGATGCCGGGGCGGCAGCTCGATTAGGGATGAAGCGAACCACTCTCCAGTCCAAAATGCACAAGCTCGGCATCACGCGCCCACGTTAAGCCCGATCCTCCGACAGCTGCGACAGAGCTTCATGCCGCGTGATCCGGCCGGCTGCGCCGATGCCGCTATTTCGGCAGATGCCGAAGGAAAGGCAGACGGACATCGGCACCGCTTCTCGTCAGGCCGCATTTCGTGAGACAGGCCAAAACTTTTCTTCCAATGGGAGGCGCACTTAGAATGGAATGTGCTCGACGTCTCGGCTGGAACGGTCGTTGCTTGGTATCGGTGAAAGCATTCATGCGATGGAGCCGGAGAGTCTCAGCTCCATCTGCCATCTGCCGGGAGGGTAACCGTCATGGATCGTCGTAGTTGGATCGGGTCTTCGCTGCTGCTCCTGGCCGTGGCCGCAACGGGCGTGGGTCTGGCTGCATGGAAGTATGGGAGCATTCAGGCCGGTGATGCCGCCTCGGCGAATCAGCCGGAGCCGATGGAAACGGTGTCGGTCGACGTCGCCAGGGCAGTCGAGGATCATCAGACGGCCACCTCGATCGGCACGGTGTTGGCCCTGCGCTCGATCACGCTCCGCAACGAACTGGCCGGTACCGTTAGTCAAGTCCGATTCGTGCCCGGCCAGATCGTTGCGGCCGGGGCGGTGCTCATTGCACTCGACGTGTCGGTCGAAGAAGCGGACCTGCGCGCCCAACAGGCCCAGGCCGTCTTGGCTCGGACAGTGTTGGATCGCAGGCGCGCGTTGACTCAAGACCAGGCCGCGGCACAGGAAGAAGTCGATCGCGCCCGCGCAGACCTTGATGTCGCGCAGGCCCAGATTGCCCGCACGAAGGCGCTGATTGCCCGCAAGACGATCCGTGCGCCGTTCCGTGCCCGTGTCGGCTTGGCGGACGTGCATCCCGGACAGTATTTGAACGAAGGCACTCAGCTGACGACGCTGCAAGGGGTCGATGAGGCGGTCCATGTGGACTTCGCGGTCCCGCAGCATGTCGTGCTCGGGTTGCGGCAAGGCTCGGCCGTCGAGGTGTTCGCCGGTAACGCTGCTTCCCCGGTGGTCGCCAAGATTGTGGCGCTCGATGCCCGTATCGACCCCACCACGCGGAATACCATGGTGCGTGCCAGGATCGAGCATTCCGCCACGATGCCCGCTCCCGGTGCCGCCGTGCGGATCAGGGTTCCGGTGGGAGCGGCGCGCCAGGCCGTGGCGATTCCGGTGAATGCCTTGCGCAAGGGGCCGGGAGGCGATCAGGTGTTTGTCATCGAGTCGGACCAGGAGAACAAGCCGCGCGCGCATGTGCGCCGAGTCGAAAGCGGCGCGATGCTCGGTGATGACATCCTCATCCATAGCGGCTTGACCGCCGGCGAACGAGTCGCATCGTCGGGGTCGTTCAAATTGCGCGATGGTGTGCTCGTGGCCGTCGCCGCCCAGCCGGACCGTACATCGGGACCGGATCATCTTCTCAGCCAACAGTAAGGCCAGGGAATATGCCCATGCGTTCATTTACCGACATCTTCATCAAGCATCCCGTACTCGCCGTGGTCGTGAATCTCGTGATCGTCCTCGTGGGTTGGCGGGCACTGACGACGTTGCCGGTGCAACAGTACCCGAAGATCGAGAGTTCCTCGATCATCATCACCACGGTCTATTACGGAGCCGGAGCCGAGACCGTACGAGGCTTTCTGACCACACCGATCGAGCGGGTGGTGTCGGCGATCAGCGGTGTCGACTATTTGGAATCCACCAGCCGCGCCGGCATCAGTACCGTGACGGTGCATCTCAAGCTGAATCACAGCAGTACGGCCGCGCTCGCTGAAGTGACGGCGCGTCTTCAGCAGGTTCGGTCGGAGCTGCCGACCGAAGCGGAACCGCCGGCGGTGGAGGTGCAGCGCGCCGACCGCCCCTATGCCTCGTTTTATCTCAGCTTCACCTCGCCGGAGCGCACGGTCCCGGCTCTGACAGACTGGCTGCTGCGAGCCCTTCAGCCTCAATTCGCCACGCTGACCGGTGTCCAGCGGGTGACGATTGAAGGCGGACGGCAGATTGCCATGCGTGTGTGGATCGATCCCGATCGTCTCGCGGCCTACAACCTGTCCCCCGGCGACGTGCAGGCCGCCTTGCGACGGAACAACTATCTCGCCGCCGTCGGTCGGACGAAGGGGAACCTCGTGCAGGTCAATCTGCTCGCGAATACGGACCTGCGCTCCGTCAGCGAGTTTCAGGAACTCATCGTCGCCGACCGCGGCGGCGCCATTGTGCGGCTGAGGGATGTGGCGAAAGTCGAGAAGGGAGCCGAAGAGGCTGAGATGGTGGCGAAGTACAATCGCCTGGAGGGGGTGTATCTCGGCGTCTGGCCCCTGGTCGGCTCGAACGAGATCGAGGTGGCGCATCGGTTGCGGGAAGAGATGGATCGCATTCGGCCGACCCTGCCGAAAGACATCGACATGCAGTTGGTCTGGGACGGCACGATGTTCATGGAGAGCGCGCTGAAGGAGATCACCAAGACGCTGGGCGAGACGATCCTGATCGTGGCGACGGTGGTCTTTCTGTTCATGGGATCGGTCAGGACGGCGCTGGTCCCGCTGGTGGCTATGCCCGTGTCGCTGATCGGGGCCGCCATCTTCATGTTCGCGTTCGGTTTTAGTCTGAACCTCCTGACGATTCTGGCGATCGTGTTGTCGGTGGGATTGGTGGTGGATGACGCGATCGTCGTCGTGGAGAACGTCGAACGGCACGTCCGCGAAGGGAAATCGAGAGTGCAGGCGGCATTGATCGGCTCGCGCGAATTGGTCGGTCCCATCATTGCCATGACCATTACCTTGGCTGCGGTCTATGCCCCGATCGGTTTTCAGGGAGGCCTGACCGGCTCGCTGTTTCTTGAATTTGCCATCACCCTGGCCGCCGCCGTGGTGTTGTCAGGCGTTGTGGCGGTCACCCTGTCGCCGGTCATGAGCTCGCGTTTTGTCCATCCGGAAGGCAAAGAGGGTAAGCTGACCCGGCTGGTCAATCGTGGGTTCGACGTGATCCGAAGAGTCTACGGGAGGTTACTCGACGGCGCGTTGGAAATGCGCTGGGCGATCGTGGTGGCGTCGCTGTTGATTATGATGGCGGCTGTTCCGCTCTATCTGTTCTCCCGGCAGGAACTGGCTCCTGTTGAAGACCAGAGCCATATCAGCCTCTTTCTGGAGGCGTCGCCGGACTCGACGGTGGCCGCCACGAACAATGATTCGTTGAAGGTGGTCGACGCGATCCGGTCGTTTCCGGAGGCCCGGTTCATGTGGTCGCTGACCTCGTCATGGGGAGGGTTCGGCGGACTGGTGGCCAAAGACTGGCGGGAACGAACACGCTCGACCGAGCTGATGTACGGCGAAGTGTTCGGGGTGGTGTCGCAGATCCCCGGGCTGCGGGTGTTCCCGCGTCTCGATCCGCCGTTGCCGTCGCCAGGCCAATACGATGTTGAACTGATCCTGGGCAGCGATGTTCCGCCCGAGCAGATGCTCGATATGACCGCCACGGTGCTTGGTGCAGGATGGCGGAGCGGCAAGTTCCTGTATGTCGACACCGACCTGAAAATCGATTTGCCTGAAGCGCGTGTTGTGCTCGATCGCGAGCGACTCGCCGACCTGGGGTTCGATCTGGCCGGGGTGGGCCAGGAACTCGGGACGTTGCTCGGCGGCGCCTATGTGAATCGGTTTAACTTTTATGACCGCAGTTATAAGGTCATCCCTCAAATCGGCGACAAGGATCGCGCGACGCTGGGCCCGCTCCTCGATCTCAAGATCAAGACGCCCGGCGGCCAACTCGTGCCGGTGTCGACGTTTACCCACATTGAAACGAGTACCGCGCCGCGGACGCTGAATCGCTTTCAACAACGCAATGCGGTGCGGATCTTCGGCGGCGTGAAGCCCGGTGTGACCAAGGAGGAGGGGTTGCGTGTCCTCGAAACCGCCGCGTCGGCGGCCGTCGGTCCGCGGGTGGCGATCGATTATGCGGGAGAATCGCGACAGATTCGCCATGAGGGGTCGGCCTTGACCGTGACGCTCGGCTTCGCTGTGGTGCTTATTTATCTCGTGCTCGCGGCCCAGTTCAAGAGTTTTCGTGATCCGTTGATCGTCCTGCTGGGTTCCGTGCCGCTGGCGATTTCCGGCGCGCTGGTCTTCAGTTTCCTCGGCCTGACGACCATCAACATTTACTCGCAAGTCGGGCTGATTACGCTGGTCGGACTGATCGCGAAGAACGGCATCCTGATCGTGGAGTTCGCGAATACGCTGCAGGTGCGAGGGCTGTCGAAGACGGCTGCGTTGCGCGAAGCATCCCTGACGCGGCTGCGGCCGGTGTTGATGACTTCGGCGGCCACGGTCTTCGGACACCTTCCGCTGGTGCTCGTCTCAGGCCCTGGCGCCGCAGCCCGCAATAGCATCGGGATGGTGTTGGTCACAGGGATGACGGTGGGCACGTGCTTTACGTTGTTCGTCGTGCCGGTGTTTTACTCGCTGATCGCCGCCCAGCATCAGCCTGCAGCCGAAGTGGACGTGGCCGAAGAGGGGGAGTTGCAGGAGTTGGTCGGCGCGAAGGGATGACCTGATCTGACTTGTTGAACGCGACAGGAGGACTTGCACGATGCTGAAGATTACATCCGAGCGGACTTCCGACTCCGCGCGTCTGACCTTGGAAGGGAGTCTGAGCGGGCCCTGGGTGACTGAGCTGGAACGGGTGTGGCAGCAGGTCAAACAGGCCGGCACGTTTGCGCCTGTAGTGGAACTGACGGGGATCACGTTCATTGCGGAGGACGGCCGAGCCTTGTTGACCAGCATGTGGCGAGAGGGTGCCGTCTTGATCGCGAACGGCTGCTGCACCAGGCATATCGTGGAACAAATCACCGGGACGGAGGCCGGTCCGTCCGCGCCATCAGTTCGCTGCGAGGCAAACTAGGATGAGAACATCATGCGCCGAGTTGCTCTCCTCATAGGATCTCTCTTCATAGCCGCCTGTGCGGTCGGACCGGACTACTCCCGTCCGGACCTTGCGATACCGGATCGGTTCCGCATGGGTGCGACGCAGCAGGAACCCGAGTCCTTTGCTAACCTGCCTTGGTGGGATTTGTTGCAAGACGAGGAACTCCGTCGTCTTATTCGAGTGGCGCTGGCCGAGAATAAAGATCTGAAACGGGCGGTCGCGTCGGTTGAGGAATTTCAAGCCCGGATGTTGATCGCAAAAATGGACTTTGCGCCTAAGGCCGATGTCACCTCCAATGCGCCGTTGTTCGGCCGCAAGGCGAACTTTCTGTTTCCTGGGTTTCCCAATCCGTTCAACTATTATCTCCAAGGCAATCTCTCCTGGGAACTTGATCTTTGGGGGCGGATCCGCCGGTCGAATGAAGCGGCGAGGGGCGATCTCCTGTCGCGGGAGGAGGCTCGACGCGCCGTCGTGCTCCAGTTGGTGAGCGGCGTCGCAGAGGCGTATTTCGACCTGTTGCAGTTCGATATGCAACTGGCCGTGGCGCAGGGAACGCTGAAATCCTGGGAGGAATCCGTCAGGATTGCCGAGGCACGGCTGCGGGAAGGCATGATTTCAAAAATCGATGCGGACCAGTTTGCGGCGGAACGCGCCAATGCCGCGGCACGGGCAGCGGAATTGACCCGGCAGATGGTGCAGAAGGAAAACCAGATCAGTGTCCTGCTGGGACGCTTGCCCGGCCGGATACAGCGAGGCCGTTCCCTCACCGATCAGGTGATGCCGCCGGAGGTGCCGGCCGGTCTTCCCTCGGAATTGCTGCAGCGTCGACCGGACCTTGTGCAGGCGGAACAGGACCTGGCGGCAGCCACGGCGAGAATCGGAGTGGCGAAGGCGGACCGGTTTCCGAAGCTCAGCATTACGGGGATCTTGGGCGTCGCCAGTCCCCAGTTGTCCCGGCTGGTTGCGGATGAGACGGCGTTCGGCGTCGCAGGTCCTAGTCTTGCCGGTCCGCTCTTCAACGCCCAGATCCTCGGGTTTCAGCAAGAGGCAACCGAAGCGCAGAGCCGTGCGGCGCTTGCGCAGTATGAACAGGCGTTGTTGGTGGCGTTTCGCGAAGTGGAGGATGCGTTGGTCGCGGTTCGCATGGTGCGGGAGCAGCGGGGCGCGCAGGCCGAACAGGTAGAGTCGTTGCGTTCGGCCTTGCGTCTGGCCAACCTGCGTTATAAAGGAGGATTGGCCAACTACCTCGATGTCCTCGTCGCGCAACGCAATCTGTTCGAGGCGGAACTCGCGCTGACCAGCACCCACCGGTTACAGCTGGTCTCCGTCGTGCAATTGTACAAGGCGCTAGGGGGAGGATGGTCGCCGCTTGATACGGCCCAACAGCAGCCGGGAAAAAAACCAGCTGAAACGGGGCAGGCGGAGCGGGGCTGATGACCTGTCTGATGTCGGCAAGGTTCCGGTAGGTGTCTCGCTGATCTATGCCTCGTCCGAGCCCAAGGACAAAGAAGGTGATTTGTGGGCTGATGGAAAAAGGTGAAGACCGACAGCACCCAACAACCTGGATGTATCAGCGGAAAATTTCACAAGACCCTCAAGGCTGAGAGCCGATACAATTTCATCACCATTTCCATATAGGACAACGAAACGGTTTTGCGCAGGCCTATGAGAAGAGCGTCGGACCGTGAACACTGCGCTACAGCCAATGAGGTGGAGATCACGTCGACGCTGTTCGACGTCTCTTTGAATACTGACGAACCGGGTTCCTTGCGGAGAGGCTCTTGTCTGTGGGTTGCTGCCATGCGTTGTCGTGGCCGGGAGAGGGATTCCGGGTCGTGATGCTGCGCGACAGGGTGCGGTGCTTTTTGAGACGTTTGCCGCGATGGCCAGGCCAGGTTGGATTCCTACTACCGAATCGCCTTCGCCTGTTCTATAATGCGCCCGACTTTGCCGTTCTTGATCATCCAACCGACGATGAACATTGCCGTTCGCATCCTGTTCGCTGGTCCTGCCCTCGTTGGGCTCTTTCTCACGGGCTGCCTCGCGCCGATCGCCATGCATCAAGCCGTGCTCTCGTATGACGAGACCGTGACGCAGGTGAGCAGCGAGCAACTGCTCCTGAACATCGTGCGCGCCCGCTATAATCGTCCGGTGCATTTCACCACGGTTTCCAGCGTGGCCGCGACGTTCGATTTCCGCATGACGGCCGGCATCCGCCCGCCTGAGGGAGACGCGCGTGGCCTTGTCGCTCCCATATTCAGCACGACCGTGGCCGAGAATCCGACCATTACCATCATCCCCATGGACGGAGCGGAATTCGAGCAGCGCCTGTTAACGCCACTGGAGGAAGAGCGGTTTCTGTCGATTTTGGAACTTGGGAGCGATTTGGGCATGGCCCTCCGCATGATGGGCGCCGCCATGCGAATGGAGACAGCGGCCGGACTCGTGATACTGGAAAATGAACCCGGGACCCCCGTGGAGTATGAAGGCTTCCGGTGTCGTTGTCTCCATCTCAGCGTCCTGCACCGCAATCATCAGCTCTTCATCGAACCCGTGATGGTGGAAAAGGTGAGGGAAGGGATTCTGGCGCAGGGTCCGACGCCGGATGATGTCTTGCAAGCCATGGACAAGGGCCATCGCTGGTACAAGACCGGCGACCATCAGTATGCGCTGAGCAAGTCGCGTTTACTGCTCTCGAATTATGATGCGTCACGACGATTTGAGCGGCGCGGCGACTTGGTGAAGGACCTGCAGGATTGGCCTCCCAATGAAATTCTCGTCGATATCCGGCCGGACCATCCGGGCGGAGCATTTTCGTTTCAAGGTCGCATAACCCTCCGAAGCTTCAATTCCATTCTGCAGTTCCTGGCGCAGGGTATCAGCGACCGTCCTGAATATGCGGTGGAACAGGACCCTCGAACGGGCTTTGTCGAGGTCAATCCTGCGCAGACGCTTCAGATCCTGGAGACCGGCACGGTGCCGCCGGATGCCGCCCTCTCCGTGAAGTACCACGACCGTTTTTACTCGGTCGAGGAAGCGCGTTTCGCCAAAGGAGAAGGCGCGAATTGGAACCTCAAGGCGTTCAACATGTTGTATCAGCTGTACCAGATGACGAAAAAACCGGTCTCGGCTCCCGTGCCCGGCATTGCGATCGCCAAGTAACGGCCTCCGAAAAAAGTCACGTGGCTTCTGAGTGAGCCCTCCGTCGAACCCTGTGCCTGCAACACTGATCTCTCGGAATCGCTGTCCCATGAGGCTGTGCCGTCGATGAGTGAGGAGCGAACCCCAGGCATACGCGAGGTGGTAGACCGCCTCTACCGCTCGGAATCCAGGCAGGTGCTCGCCACGTTGATCCGTCTGCTCGGAGATTTTGACGCCGCTGAAGAAGCCTTGCATGAGGCCTTCACCGTGGCGGTCGAACAATGGGCTCGGGATGGCGTGCCGGCCAATCCGCGGGCGTGGCTCGTCTCGACCGGCCGGTTCAAAGCCATCGATGGAATGCGTCGGCGCGCCCGGTTCGACGCCTCGCTCACGGAACTCGCCACGCACCTGGAACTCAGGACCAGTGATCCCGAGGATTGGAGCGACGAGGCGGTGGAGGATGACCGGCTCCGGCTGATTTTCACCTGCTGCCATCCGGCCTTGTCGCCTGAGGCTCAAGTTGCGATGACGCTGCGCGAAGTCTGCGGCCTCACGACGGACGAGATCGCGCGCGCATTTCTCACCAAGCCCACGGCCATCGCCCAACGTATCGTGCGCGCCAAGGCCAAGATCCGCGACGCGCACATTCCCTATGAAGTGCCCTCGCAGACCGACTTGCCGGACCGGCTGGATACCGTACTCCAAGTCGTCTACCTGGTGTTCAATGAGGGCTACAGTGCGTCTGGCGGGACGTCGCTCACCAGACACGATTTCTCCGGCGAAGCGATTCGTTTGGGGCGGCTGTTGATCCACTTGCTTCCGGAGCCGGACGCGACGGGACTGCTCGCACTCATGTTGCTGCACGACTCGCGGCGCGCAGCGCGCACGTCTCCGACAGGCGATCTGATTCTCCTGGAAGATCAAGACCGCACGGTGTGGAACCGCGAGCAGATTACGGAAGGGGTGTCGCTGGTGGAGCAGGCATTGTCATCGGGCCGGATCGGTCCTTACACGGTCCAAGCGGCGATCGCCGCAGTGCACGCTCAGGCGCCTCATGCCGCTGCCACGGACTGGACCCAGATCGTGGCGCTCTACGACGTGCTGGTGCAGTCCGATCCCTCGCCGGTGGTCGAGCTGAACCGCGCGGTAGCCGTGGCGATGCGAGACGGGGCGGAGGCGGGCTTGGTCCTCGTCGATGCGATCCTCGCGCGAGGCGAACTGGTGACCTATCACCTGGCGCATGCCGCGCGGGCGGACCTCTGCCGGCGGCTGGGGCGGAGCGCAGAGGCCCGCAGTTCATACGAACGGGCTCTGAGCCTCACGCAACTGGACCCGGAACGGAGGTTTCTGAAGCGGCGATTGGGAAAGTTGCCTGACAAGCCTGCTTAAGATGCAGCCGCAGCATCCGGACGTTGTTGAAAGGTGAGTCAGCCATGGAAATCTCTTCTCTGTGTCTGCCGGCTGAACGGCGTCGCTGCCGCCCGTCGGAACCCTGTGAATCCCCCCGATGTGACCACTGTGCGCATGCGCGTCTCCCCGGCCTAGGCACCCAGGCAAAGGCTTACCTCCTGCGATCGTGAGCATGGCGTACAGAGCAGTGTGGAGGCTGAGTAATAGATTCGTCCGACGGGATTTAAATTGTCTTTCAACTCGTCATGGGCGAACGGCTCGACGATCATCCAGTGGCCGTCGCTCTTAAGCGACCGGCGAACATGTGTCGCGGCGCCGGTCGGATCGCCCATGTCGTGCAGACAGTCGAACATCGTCACGAAGTCGTAGCCCTGTCCTGGGTACTGCTTCGCGCTGGCGGTCTCGAAGTGCGCGCGATCGGAGACACTCGCCCTCTGCGCGGCGACACGTGCCGCTACGATCGAATGCACCGGGGACATAGGCGGGGCTGTCTATTTCGGCCAGCGTGAACAGTGGCTCCTCAGTCGTGAGGCAGCCTGCTCATCATTCCTCCTTCCTGGTTCAGGGTGGGTTCGCCTGTAAACCCCCGGCTTTAGCGACAATGCGTCCAACGTTCTCGTCGGAGAAGAACTCGGCTGGTGAGGTGACCCCGGCGTTGACCCGCGCGAACCCGTCCATTGCTTCCTGATTGCCGTGCATTGCCAGGAGCAGCCGTTGAAGGTCGGGCGGCGGCGGCGTAAGGGTTGCGAACTTGCAGGTGAACTCGTACATCGGCATGACGTGCTGGTCGCGAACGGACTGGTAGGTGCTCATCGCCACGTCGAAGCTGCTGGCACCCGAGAACGTCTGATCGAGCGCGGTGGCGCAGAGTTCGGCGTCCCGAAACGCGTCGTGGATGCCTTGAGCCGTGATGAAGTCCTTGTTGTAACCGGCGTCGCCCACCAGCGCCCAACCGGGACCGTAGGGTTTGCGGAAGTAGTTCGGCACGGCCGTGCCGACGAAGCGCGCTTCGCGGGTGGCTGCGCGGAGCCGGTCGGCGAAGGGCGGCACTAGTTCGAGCGTCTTGAGGTAGTTGGCTTCGATGTCCCTCTTGTAGGCCTCAAACTCCGCGAACGGCCAGCCGCAGATGATCAGCGTGAGGTCGTTGTTCGTGGGCCACGCTGCGAATGCCCGGTTCAGGCGTATGTAAGCCTCGAAGCGGCCGTTCATCGGCAGCCCGCTCCAGTAAGTGTAGTAGCTCCCCTGAAGCCGCGGCTTCTCGTTGTATTGTTCGGCGCGCACGACCTTCGCGACCATCGAGTGCAGGCCGTCCGCTCCGACCACCACACGAGCATGCTCGGTGACGGTCCGGCCGCCCTTACCGTGGCCGCGGAGGCCAGTGATGCGATCGTCCTCGATGAGGATGTCCTCGACGGTGAATCCTTCCCGGACCTCGGCTCCCGCCTCCAAGGCGGCGTCCACGAGTAGCCTGTCCAACAGGGTCCGCCGGGGGCCGTACGCGACGGGGGCCTCGATGGTCCCGGGGGCGCCTGAGATCGTGAAAGGTCCGAAGTCGAACGCATATGTGTCGATGGGCGGGCATCCGGTTGCCACGAGCCGGTCGAGAAGACCCCAGCGCTGTAGCGCCGCCACTCCCGGCGGATGAACGAGGTGCGTCGATATCGTGTCGCTGGGGAACGTCGCCTTGTCCACGAGAAGCACGCTGTAGCCCTTCCTGGCCAGAAGCATCGCGATCGAAGACCCGGCGCAGCGCGCCCCCACCACGATGGCGTCGTACTGGTTCTCGGTCATGTTGCTGCCCTCTCTTCGGTCAAGGTTTGGATCGCGGCGCGGAGAGCCTCCAGGAATGCCTCGGGTTGTTCGATGGATGGATCGTCGGCGCATTGCTCGATCACATGCAGCGGCCATCCGAAGCGGGCAGCAGTGACCTCAGCGACCGATAGCGACGTGGCACGATCGTCTCTGCCCCAGATGAGGCTCGTAGGAACGGCGATGCGCGCCAGGTCTGCTTCAGCGATCGACGGCATCCCGAACTGCTCCATCAGGCAATGCTGAATAGCTCGCAGACCCGGCGCGCGGGCACGATCGAGGTTATATGCTTTGAGCAACTCCCATCGCTCACCCATCCGGTTGCGTCTCGTGTCGAGGTCGAACGCACAGTGACCCCACAGACGGTCGTGGGTGTCGCCCGTCGGATCCTTGATGAAGTCACTCAGGGCATGCCCGAAGTCGGGTGCCGGCTGAAACACGGCCAAACCGAGTGTGTCCACGAGTACCAGCCTGCTGAGTTGCTCGCTGCACTCGCCGGCGAAACGGGTTGCGATAGCGCCGCCGAGGGCATGTCCTACCAACACGGGCGGTGTCGTGCAGGTGCGTTCAATCAGCTTGGCGAGCCATAGGAGCGTACGATCGGCGTCAAACGGACAGTAGAACGCTTCGGACGCCCCTTGCCCCGGTAGGTCAGGGGCGATCACGCGATAGGTGGTCATGAGATTCGGGATCACGCGCAACCAACTGAGCGCGTGTCCTCCGGGACCGTGCAACAGCATGACGGGTGGTCCGTCACCGCCTTCCAGCAGGACAGTCGACACGCCATTGAGTTGCATGCGTCG
>CABVRW010000004.1:100178-102957 GCA_902500785.1 uncultured Nitrospira sp. | reverse complement strand
GTCCGTCACCGCCTTCCAGCAGGACAGTCGACACGCCATTGAGTTGCATGCGTCGCTCCTGAGTTTCCTTCTGATCCGGCTTGGCCATGGCATCCTCCTCGTCCCTCTGCGAAATCGTTCCGCAGTCAAGCTTGCCATAGGTAGATTGTGCGACAGAAACCCAAGGCCGCGCTTCGGTGAAACTACCCAATTTTCGCCGCATGGCGGCGTGGGTAATTTCCCCCAGGATCAGAGATGTCAGATCAATTTGTGGTCGTAGGCATAGGCCGTGGCAGCGGCGCGCGAGGGGACGTTGAGCTTGCTGAGGATGTTGCTCACGTGTCTGTCGATCGTTCGCTCGCTCAAAGACGAGGCAGCGGCTATGGCCTTGTTGGTCTTGCCGGCGGCGATCAGGCGAAGAACTTGAAACTCACGGGTCGTGAGTGGGGGTGGATGCACCGACGTTGGCCCTTTGCCGAGCGAGTCAAGGCGGGCGAGCTCCGGTGCGGCTCCCAATTGTGCAAATACGGCTCTGGCCGTGTCGAGCTCGAGCTCGGCGGCCTCGTCGTCCCCAAGCGAGCGGCACGTCAGTCCCATCAGCATCCGCACGCGTGCAGCCTCGTACGGCACCCCGACCTGTCGCCACACCTTGAGCGCGCGACGCAGCGGCCCGAGCGCGGCCCGAGCGTCGCCTTCGGCCAAGTCGATCGCGCCTCGCGCCTGGCCAGCCATCGCACGCAGCACGTCCGTTTCGAACGTTTCTGCGATGTCCTTCAACTCACGGCAGGCGTTGCCCGCTTCCTGAATGTCGCCCGTGGCCAGCATGATCTCGATGTGAGCGGGTAGCAGCTTCGCGCGCTGCAGGCGGTCGGTGGTCGTGCTCACGACGCGGCGGATCGCCGCGCAGGCTGCGTCGGTGCGTCCCTGTGCCAGCCGCAACAGGGCAAGGCCCGGCTGTGATTCCCCTCCCAATTGACCTGCGTGGCGATACGCCTCCTCGGCTGCCGCGAATTCCCCGCGCAGGCGGTACACCTCGGCTTGCTGATAGAACGCCGCCGCGGCGGCTTGCTGGTCGACCCCCTGGGAACGCTCGCAAGAGCGCTGCGCCTCCTCGATCGCGTCCTGCCAGGCGCCGTGCAGCTGCATGATCTCCGCGCGATGTACCCGGCAAATTCCCGTGAAGGCGACCATTTCCGGTTGCTCGTCGCACCACCGCGCCAGAGCGGCGGTCCACTCGCCGGCGCGGCCGAACGCATATATCTCTTGACAAGCCTGGATGACGCTACAGTACATCAAACCCGTCACGAGGGGAGACAATTCCATAGCGGTGACCGCGACCATGACCTCGTCCAGCAACGCCAGCCCACGTTTAACCAGCCCCTGCTGCAACCGAATCCGACCCTGCTGGTGCCGGGCGCAGGCGATCAGGTCTGCATCCCTGCAGCGTTCGCCGATCTCAACGGCGGTCGCTGCGCTCGCGTAGGCGGCCTCGCAGTCGCCGGCGGCAAGCTGCTGCTCAACGACCGGCAACAACAGATAACCGCGCTCGGCGCACTCGTGCCCCTCACGTTCTAGCAACCGCTGAGCACGAGCGAACCATCCGGTCGCGCGCCCCATCTCTCCGCGAAAGAAAAGGCGCAGACCCAGCCAGAATGCGCACCGGGCGGCCTGCACGTCTTTGCCAGCGTCCAGATACGCCTGATGCGCGCGCTCGAGCGTATGCAGATAATCGTCGTCTCGGCCGACCAGATACGCCGACATCGCGAGCAACTCGAGATCCTCGCTTCCGAGAGGAGTCGCCCGATCTGCAAGCGAAAGCCATCGATAGGCATGACTCCATGCCCGGCGCTGATAGGACTCTCGGCCCTCTTTGAGTGTGGCGAGCCTGCCCACGATCACTGGTTTCAACTGGTTAGGGCGCAGGTCAAGAGTACCTGTTCCTTATGGATCCGCTCGCCGCCTATGTGCTGGCGTGAGCCGGGAGGACATCTCGATGCTATGAACGCGTTTCCAGTATGTGTGTGCGGCATCTGGTCATGAAACCGATCGGTTGGCGCATAATCAAGCCCGGGTTCCGTGGTCCGACAAGCAGCAATGTGAGGATTTGAACGCCGCGCATCCCGCTCCGCCTCCGACGGTGCGAAATCGGATCCAAGGCCTTCGAAGTTAATAGCCGACTGACAGGGGCAACTGCTGCGTTTTGTTAGGCATTCGTATCGTACCCATTAAGACTGTTCCTGTCGAGTGAGTTCGACCCGATCTTAGGTCGGGGATTGCCCAATTGCTCGTTCCTGGTGGACAGCAGCGAGCACCATACGCATCTACAGCCACGTGATACCTCGCTTCCGTGGGTTCTCGTGCTCCGGTTAACAGGATCGAATCGCCGGCTCATAGCGCATCCGGTGATCGGACATCGTATGCCTGTCCGCATGGTTCTGCCGCCGGGAGCCAGATGTCCTACAGCAGTTCGACGGCGAAGGGTATGTCGAAGGAAGAACTCGCGATGCACAGTGGACAGGAGGGATCATCGCATGAGTCATCGTGGCAAGAGGAAGGGACGGAAAGAATCGATGCCGGCCTTGACCGTGAAGCCGGTCGCCGCCGTGATCGGGGTGGTGGTGCGAGGCGGCGAGGTCCTGCTCGTTCGCCGTGCGAATCAGCCGGAGGCGGGGAAGTGGGGCTTTCCCGGCGGCAAGATCGAGCCGGGTGAGCCGGTCCTGGTTGCCGCAGCAGACATGCGGTTCAAGGCGGGCGAAGTCATCGGATGAATGGGAACCGGACTTCGCGCGCCGGCTCGGCC
>CABVRW010000004.1:92223-100078 GCA_902500785.1 uncultured Nitrospira sp. | reverse complement strand
AGGCGGGCGAAGTCATCGGATGAATGGGAACCGGACTTCGCGCGCCGGCTCGGCCTATTTGCTGTCCATCGATGTCTTGCCGTCAAAATGGTGGTCGGCATCGGCGTCCGCCTCCTTTTTTGTTCGGTGTGTGGTGCCGACCTTATGTTCGGGTGGACTGTAGAGACTGTAGAGTTTGAGGTCCGCGCTTGTCGACGTGTTGATGACATTGTGGTTGGTTCCGGCTGGGATCACGACGGCGAAGCCATCACGCACGGCATGGTCCTGCCCATCCAGCACGACTGTTCCCTCTCCTGCTTCGAAACGAAGGAACTGATCCAGTTCATGGACCTCCGCGCCGATCTCCTCTCCTGGTTTCAAGCTCATCAGCACCAGCTGACTGTTCTTGGCCGTAAACAACACCTGCCGGTACAGTGAATTCTTGATCGTCGCGTCTTCGATTTGAGTGATGTAGCCCTTCATGGTCATGACCTTTCGATAGAGGGTTCAGGAAACACATGTCAGTCACAGTAGCGTACGCTTGAGCGTTGTGGAATTATATACCCCGAGTTGTTCGCGATCACTGAACGGCTGCGTCCTCACGTCTTGGCGCTGGATTGCCGTACCATGCGTATGGTAATTGATAGCAGCACAGGCTCTGTCTCCGGACCAATTGTCCGAGGTGTCGAAAGGACCCTCATGACCGACTTATCCTCAGCCAAAGACCCGCATTCCCACACCGGCACCCTCGTCGGGGCCGTGTGGATGGTCGTCATCAGCCTGGCGCTCTTTTTTCTTCCCGGGCTCAACGGGCTCATTGCCGGTTTGGTGGGAGGCTATATGATCGGGTCGGTCGGCCGGGCCTTCACCGCGGCGCTGCTTCCGGCGCTCATCGTCGCCGCCGGTCTCTGGGCGCTGTTGATCCTGGTCGGCTTGCCCGTGATCGGATTCCTTGCCGGAACCGCCGTCACGATCTTGATCGCCTCGTCTGAAGTGGCGTTGTTCGTAGGCGCTTTTCTGGGCGCCGTGGTGCATCAGTTCCTTGATCATCCGCGCGAGTAGCCCGACTGATCGTCGTCTCTCTGCCCACGATCCCAGAAGCCTGACATTCGGTTCGGCTATCCTGGCTACCCTCGTTGTGGTGTGCAGCGTGCGGGACATCAGTTGACGACTGCTCTTCGAGGTCTTGGCCGCCGCAGACTGGATCATCACCTCTCGGAGCAGCTGTTCTAAATCTTGATTCATCAAGAGAATCGTGGCCCGCAGGGAGTCGAGCATGCGTGTTCGTCGTTGCAGGTCCTCTGTCGTATAGTCCCCGCCTGCGCCGAACAGGAGCTCGATCCGAGCGGCTTCCGCTTCGGAGGCCTCGGCACCGAGCCGGCCTTCTTGCCTCCACGCGGCAATCACTTCGTCTCGATAGGTTCGGTCCGCGGCCTCCTCCCGCATCGGTCGCCGTAGGAACCGCCATACGGACGGAGGTAAATAGATCGGCCTAGCGGAGTTTTCCCAGACCTCGCGCAGGATGTTATCGGCATGGTCAAATCGTTCTCCGCGTTCTTGATAGAGGGCGGTGATACCCAGTGCTCCCGCCACAGTCCCGCCGACCACGGATAGAATGCCTTCGGTCGACCCGCTGGTCCCTGCGATCGAAAGTCCTCCAGTCGCGACGGCAGCCGCGGCCCCGATGACGATGGCCCACAGCGTTTGTTGTTTGACTCGGGCGGTTTCCGCGGTCCGAAGACGATCGACGACCTGGAAGGTCCGCTCAATCTCGCAACTCGTCTTGGCGACGGTGCTGGACACCTCCAACATGGCCAATATGACCCGGCTGAGGATCTCCTGACGCACCTCGTGCAGACGAGTCGAGTCGGTCGGAGTCCTGACGGAGCGCTCCTCCAGAATTTCGAGTTTGCTGAGCAGTGAAAGGATATCGATGACCTGGGCGGTCCGGATGGTCCTCCATGAAAAAGAGGTCGGTGTCCGGGCGCTGGCTTCCGCGGTCAACGGATCCAGCTGTCGTTGCTCGGACAGCGCCAGCGGGATTGTTCGAAGCGCAACTTGCTCGGCTGGAGCGTTACAGCGCTGCTCATGGCTTTCCGTCGTCCGTTGTCCCGTCACACCGGTTGTTGCCGCACAACCGGAGCACAGGGACAGGCTGACCAGTACCGACAACACTCTCATGGGATCCTGTTCATCTGAGGTGAATATCGCCTGGTGAATAAAACCAGACCGGCGGTGCCGGGTCGGTCAGGGTTTCGTGGTGCCCTCCGTAGGCGTGCCCCGGTTGTCCTCGATACGAATCGGCGGCAAACCCACGATCTCATAGGTTCCCGAAGCCAACCCGATCCCGGCCGTGTCCAGCAACCGGAGAATATGGCGGCTCATGGAATCTTTCAACTCCCGGATACCGTGGTCCTTGACGATGAAGCGCACGGTCAGTTCGAGCCAATTGTCGGTCAGCCGGTAGTACACCTTCGGTTTCATCTCAGCCGGTTTCAGCAGGTACCGCCGCTGCATCTCCAGCAGGGCGTCGTGACTCAATTCGCTGATCGGAATGGTGTGTTGCTCGGCGACCTCCAACAGGATACGTTCTGCCCGGTCGCGGTCGGAGGAATAGGCGATCGGGAGGACCAACTCCTCCCAGAGGTACGGAAAGTCGCGCGTATAGTTGTAGACCGGTTCGTCGAAGATTCTGGCATTGGTGACGGTGACGACGCGGCCGGTATACTCGCGGCTATGCACCCAGACGGCCGGATCGGCTCCCTGCACGGGGCGGGGCTGGCCCATCTCCATGATCGTCGTCCTGGTGAAGTCCAGGGCGATCACGTCGCCGGGCACGCCGCCCATCACGATCCGGTCACCGACGTTGAACACCTTGCCTCGCAAAATGATGGCATAGCCGGCCACAGCGGTGACGACCTTCTGTAGGGCGAAAGCCAAACCGGCGGTCACCAGACCGAGGGCAGTAGTCAGACGGGTCGGATCGTCGAACCAGATGGAGATCATCCCCAGGACCAGAAACACCGCTGTGCCTAGATTGATCGCCTGACGGGTCCAGAACTCCGTCCGCTCACGACCTTGCCCCCGCAGGATTCGCGCCGCGCCCTTGCGCACTAAGCCGCCCAGCAGCAGCACAGCTGTAATGAAGAGCAGCGTGAACAGCAACTTCGTGCCGGTCTCTGCATTGATGCCGACCATGCGGACACCGAGGATTTCCACGGCACGCTCGGGCCCGACCAGACGGATGAAACTTTCCATACGGACCTCCTCCTGCGCTCCTTCTGTGCGCCTGTCGTCGGAGAGCGAGCACTCTCACCGGATGAATCCGCGCGTGATGGGAGCTGCGGAAAGTGTATGTACAGCCTGTTTGCTCCGGTGAGCCTAGCACGCGAGCGTTGCTGAAACAAAAGGTGTATGGCGGGTTCTGCTCATCGATGCCGGAAATCCCAACGAGGCGACCCACGTCGGCTCGCAGTTTTTACTGAGATCGCTTGGCCTCATGGAGGCCTAAACAATTATGGCCGTGCTTCATACACGAGGTTGAACGGCGTCTCTGCCGCCCGTCGGAACCGTGTGAATCCTCCCGATGTGACCACTGTGCGCATGCGCGTTTCTCCGGCCTGGGCACCCAGGCAAAGGCCGACCTCCTGCGAGCGTGAACATGGCGTACAGAGCAGTGTGGAGGCTGAGTAATAGATTCGTCCGACGGGATTTAAATTGTCTTTCAACTCGTCATGGGCGAACGGCTCGACGATCATCCAGTGGCCGTCGCTCTTAAGCGACCGGCGAACATGTGTCGCGGCGCCGGTCGGATCGCCCATGTCGTGCAGACAGTCGAACATCGTCACGAAGTCGTAGCCCTGTCCTGGGTACTGCTTCGCGCTGGCGGTCTCGAAGTGCGCGCGATCGGAGACACCCGCCTTCTGCGCGGCGACACGTGCCGCCGCGATCGATCCTTCGTGATAATCGAACCCGACGAATTCCGATTGTGGGTACGCCTGTGCCATCAGAATCGTCGAGGCGCCGTGTCCGCAGCCGACGTCGGCGACCCGAGCACCCTGTTTCAGTTTGACATCGAGGTCGTCGAGTGCGGGAATCCATGCGCTGACCAGATTCGCGGCATAGCCGGGGCGGAAGAATTTCTCGCACCCGTGGAACACGGCCTCGTGATGCTCGTGCCATCCCATACCGGTGCCATTGCGGAAGGCTTCGACAATGCGGGGTACGGCCATCAACGATCCGAGTGCCAGCTCGAATGCACCGGGGACATAGGCGGGGCTGTCTGTGTCGGCCAGCGTGAACCGTTGCTCCTCAGTCATGCTGAATCGGCTTGTTGCTGCGTCGTAACTGATATAACCGCCCGCCGCCTGCGAGCTGAGCCATTCGCGCACATACCGCTCATCGGTGTGCGTTTTCGCCGCCAGCTCGCCTGAAGTCACGGGACCAGCTGCCAGTGCTTGGTATAAACCAAGCTTCTCACCGATCACCACCATCCCGGCGTGAAACGTCGCGCCCAGGTCGTTCACGAACCTGCCAAGAAACTCGTTCAACTGTTCTGTATTGAGAGCCATGGTGTCCTCCTTCGGGGAATGCCTATCAGGGTGGTATGGTGGCCGTCATCGTGTCCTCCTATGGCCGGCCAAGAGAGACGCTTGCTACGAGTTGACGGGCAGTCTACACTCGGATGAACTCGTACCCTTTGCCGGAAATCCGCGTTTCTTTGCAGGTGCCTTTCGTCCCCGATGTTCAATTCGCTCTGGAGGAGGCAAGGAAATGGATGCATTGTCAGAGGCGTTGAACTCCGTGCGCATGACCGGCGCCATCTTCTTCGATGCGGAATTCACCGCACCCTGGGGCTTGGCGGTGCCGGCCATAACACAGATTGCCCCGGTGCTGTCTCCCGGAACCGAGCGGCTCGTGGGCTACCATTTGGTGACGGAGGGAACGGCGCTGGTCAGATTCGATGGCGCCACGGATGTCCACCTCGCGGCCGGCGATATCGTGATCATTCCGCACGGCGATGCCCACATGGTTTCCAATGGTTCGCCCTCGACGCTGATCGATAGTCGCGATTTGCTCGGCACCTGCATTGCGGGCGATCTCAGCTCCTTGCGGCTGGGTGGCGGGGGGAAAGCGACCCGATTTGTCTGCGGCTATTTTGGGTGCGAACGTCATGCCGACCGACTCTTTCTCGCTGGGCTTCCGCCCATGATCAAGCTCAATCTCCTGGGTGATTCAGCCGGCGAGTGGTTGGAAGGGTCGATTCGACATCTCGTTGCTGAGGCGGGGTCGGGGCGTCCGGGAGGAAAAGTTCTGCTCTCGAAAATGGCCGAAGCATTCTTCATCGAGACGTTGCGGCGTTACATGGACCAATTGCCGCCGGAGCAGACCGGATGGCTTGCGGGCGCGCGGGATCCGATCGTCGGTGCGACACTGGCCTTGTTGCATCGGTTGCCGTGCCACCCGTGGACCGTCGCGGGACTTGCGGTGGAAATTGGGGTGTCCCGCTCCGTTTTGATGGAGCGGTTCGCGCATTTTCTGAATGAGCCGCCACTGACCTATCTGGCGCGCTGGCGTCTGCAGCTTGCAGCGAGAATGCTTCAGACGACCCAACATACGGTCTTGCAGGTCGCATCGGACGTGGGGTATGAATCCGAAGCCGCATTCAACCGTGCGTTCAAGCGCGAGTTTGCTCTTCCCCCGGCGCGATACCGCAAGCAGCTTGCCGGAACTAATGTCGAGCCCACCAGGGAGCGATCGCTGGCCTAAAGACGCGAAGATGCGACCTCATTTCCACGGACGGTTGTGTGCAGAGTGATTCCAGCCTGTTGCTGGTTGACCCGTTCCCCTCGGCGCATCTCAAGCAAACTCTCGGCGGTGGTCTTATCAGCGCACAAGTACACGAGGTATCTCGTATGTCTATCCCGCCTGGTTTCAACACGGTGACGCCGTATTGCTTTGTGGCCGACGCAGAAGGCTTTGTCCGCTTTCTGGTCCATGGCCTTGGCGGCATTGAAACTTGCCGTACGCTGCGGCCCGATGGTCTGATCGCGAACGTGCAGGTTCGGCTCGGCACCTCGACCGTCATGGTCAGTGAAGCCACGGAGCGCAACCAACCCATGGCTGCCGCCTACTATTTATATGTCGAGGATGCCGATGGGGCATACAGCGAGCCCTCGCGCAGGGAGCGATTCTTGAGATGGAGGTCGGCGATATGCCCTACGGCAAGGCGGTGTGGAAGATCGGCATGGGAACATCTGGTGGATTTCCCAGCGCATCGTACACGAGCCCTACACGCCGTAGCCAGCGGGAGAGGCGAACAGGTTGCGGCATAACCCCCCTCAAGCCTTGCGCGCAAGGATCAGCGGCAATGGGTTCGAGTGGTGCAGTTGCCGAATCGGTTGGATGCCTTCCTCGCCCCATCGGAAATCAAGACGCCTCTCGGTGACGATCTTGGCCGACATGTGGCTCAGGTGGCTTTTCGTCGATGAATCAGAACGGAATTTCCATCCGGGTCGGACACAATGGCCATGTGGCACACGGGTGTCTCCAGCGGTTCGAGGCGGAACGCGCACCCATGCGCTTTGAGTTGCGCGACGGCGGTGTCAAAATCCTCCACTTCAAGAGCGACCGACCCGCCGCCTGGAGACGGTTTCCAATCCGGCGTGCCGTTTCCGATGCCGAGCGTGTTCGACCCCAGGTCATATTCGACGAACCCCTTGTCTCCCTCTCCGAAAAACCGTGCTTCCTTCAGTCCCAGTACACCCTCATAAAACCGGCGCGCCCGCTGTAGGTCTGTGACCGGATAGCAGGTAACTGTGATGTCGATGACGTTCATGTCGTTCCTTTCTTGGATCAACCTATGCCTCGCCTATGCTGCACTTCGCCGGCGAGGCGTGCAAGTGCCTCTACCTGCCGTGCAGCGCCGGTACTATTCTCAACGATGTCGAGGATGCTGACCCTCTAACGAGTTGATATCGCGAGTATTCGTTGGCCTGCTTGGCTCTGTCGATTTCCTTGACCCTCAACGACTATCTTGTGTAACAGAATGCAACCACCAGGAGGAATTCATGGCGACAAAACCGAAGAAGCGGGCGGTGAAGAA
This sequence comes from uncultured Nitrospira sp., assembly GCA_902500785.1. Lineage (GTDB taxonomy): Bacteria > Nitrospirota > Nitrospiria > Nitrospirales > Nitrospiraceae > Nitrospira_A. The sequence continues at coordinate 92,994 of CABVRW010000004.1, read as the reverse complement.
ACCACAGGCGGCGGCCAGTATCGTCTGGTTTGAGGTGCCGGCCGACGACCTCGAACGGGCGAAGAAATTCTATGGATCGCTGTTCGGCTGGAAGTTTGCGCAAATTCCCACAGCGATCGACGACTACTGGCACATCGACACCGGCGGGAAGGATGCGTCCCCGGACGGCGGACTGATGCCTCGCATGTATCCGCAACAATCCATCACTCACTATGTCGCCGTGCCGTCGGTGACTGTGGCGATGAAAAAGGTCGAGAAACTCGGAGGGGCGATTTGCAAGCCCAAGACCGCGGTGCCCGGCATGGGGTATTTCGCAATCTGTCAGGACACGGAGGGCAATACCTTTGCGCTGTGGGAGATGAACGAGCGCGCCAAATGAGCCTACTGCAGAAGGAGTAGAGAAGGGAGTTGTCATGAAATATCTCTGTCTGGTGTATGTCGAAGAAAAGACATTGAATGCCCTGTCCCAGGATGAGCGGGTCGCGCTGTCGGATGAATCCATGGCCTACTGCGATGGGTTGCAGAAGCAAGGCCAGCTCCTTGCCGCCTCACCGCTTCACCCGGTGGATACTGCTACAACCGTGCGAGTCCGCGCGGGGAAGACATCGACGACCGATGGTCCCTTCGCTGAAACCAAGGAGCAACTGGGTGGTTTTCTGATGATCGACGTGAGGGACCTGAACGATGCCATTCGCGTGGCCGCGCAGTTCCCAGCCGCGCGGTTCGGCAGTGTGGAGGTTCGTCCCATGAAAGAACTTGGCTGTGCGTGAG
>CABVRW010000004.1:87586-92123 GCA_902500785.1 uncultured Nitrospira sp. | reverse complement strand
GCGCGGTTCGGCAGTGTGGAGGTTCGTCCCATGAAAGAACTTGGCTGTGCGTGAGTCGCGATGGGTGACGAGCGATCTTTGAAGAACTCGAACGGAGGGCTGCATGAAATTCATTCTGCTGGTGCATCACGAGGAAGCGGTGTTTGCGAAGTTCAGTGACGAGAGGAAGGGAGAGCTGTTGTCGGAATCCATCCGGCTCTGTCACCAACTCGACGCGAAGGGCCAATATCTACACGCGTCACCGGTTCAGCCGGCGGCGACGGCCGCGGTCGTACGAGTACGAGAGGGCAAGCCGTTTGTCACGGACGGCCCCTTTATCGAAACGCGTGAGCAGATGGCGGGCTATTTCCTGATCGAGGCGAAGGATCGTGAGGAAGCCGTGGCGATCGCCACACGGGTTCCCGGCGCGCGTATCGGGACGGTTGAGGTTCGGCCGGTGAGAGAAGTCACAGGTTTACCGGAATGAGGCCATGTTCAATTTTTAAATGATGAATGGTCGATTGATCATTGAGAACTGAGCATTGAATATTCCAGTGCACGACAAGATGCGCCTTGCTTGGAAGCGGCGACGAATATAGAGAAAGGAGTGACGTATGAGCCGGGTACGGGTGCTTGTTGGAACGAAGAAGGGGGCATTCATTCTCACGTCGGATGGCGCGCGTAAGCGGTGGACCGTCGATGGTCCGCATTTTGCCGGCTGGGAGCTCTACCATCTCAAGGGCTCTCCCGCCGACCCGAACCGGTTGTATGCCTCGCAAACCAGCAGCTGGTTCGGCCAGGTGATTCAACGCTCGGATGACGGCGGCAAGACCTGGAGCCCGCCCGGGACCAAACCGGAAGATTTGATGGGGACGGATGGGATGCCCAACGGCGCAAGTAACATGTTCGTCTATGACGCGTCGGCGGAAACCGGCAAGCCGCTGACCACCCACCAGCATTACGACGGCACCCAGCGTCCATGGGAGTTCAAGCGAGTCTGGCATCTCGAACCGTCGCTGACCGATCCGGACACCGTCTATGCCGGAGTGGAGGATGCAGCGATGTTCAGATCATCGGATGGTGGAAAGACGTGGAAAGAGCTGCCGGGCCTCCGTAGCGCCAAGGGCCATCTCTGGCAGCCCGGCGCCGGCGGGATGTGCCTGCACACCATCCTGTTGGACCGGAGTCAGCCCGATCGAATGTTCATCGCCATTTCTGCGGCGGGTGCGTTCCGGACCGACGATGCCGGCAAGACCTGGAGGCCTATCAACCAAGGCCTCAAGTCGCAGTATGAGCTGCCGGATCCGGATGCCGAAGTCGGTCACTGTGTCCATAGCATCGCCATGCATCCGTCGCGCCCGAACGTGTTGTTCATGCAGAAGCACTGGGATGTGCTGCGCAGCGACGATGCCGGCGGATCGTGGCATGAAATCAGCGGCAATCTGCCGAGCGATTTCGGATTCCCGATCGCGGTGCATGCGCATGAACCGGAGACCGTCTATGTGGTGCCGATCAAGAGCGATTCTGAACATTACCCGCCGGACGGAAAACTCCGCGTGTATCGAAGTCGGACCGGCGGCAATGAATGGGAGGCGCTCACGAAGGGGTTGCCGCAACAAGACTGCTACGTCAACGTCCTGCGCGATGCCATGGCCGTAGATTCGCTCGAGTCTTGCGGCCTCTATATCGGGACCACCGGCGGTCAGGTCTATGTCTCGGCCGACGGGGGGGACAGTTGGAATCCTATTGTCCGCGATCTTCCGGCGGTGTTGTCGGTTGAGGTGCAAACGCTGTAGCGAGACGCTGAGATCATTGCTTGTCCGCGAGATCACCACGACGGAGGAAACATGGTTCGAGTTGTTTTGCCGGCACATTTGCGGACGTTGGCGCGCGTCAGCGGTGAGGTGACGTTAGACCTGGAGTCTCCGGTGACGCCACGCACGGTGCTTGATGCGCTTGAAGCGCGGTATCCCATGTTACGGGGGACCATCCGCGACCATGTCACGCATACACGTCGTCCGTTTATTCGGTTCTTCGCCTGCGAGCAGGATCTGTCGCACGAGTCATCCGATGCGCCCCTGCCGGACACGGTCGCGTCAGGAGCCGAGCCGTTCTTGATCATCGGGGCGATGGCGGGGGGATAGCGGCACAGAAGGTTCAATGTTGAATGCGTACTGTTCAATTGGAAGTGAATTCCAATATGACCGGCTGCAACGGAGGCAGACTATGCAGAAGATAGCCCCATGTTTGTGGTTCGACGATCAGGCAGAAGAAGCGGCGACGTTCTATGTATCGATATTCAAACATTCCAAGCTTGGCCAGGTCACCTACTATGGAGATGCCGGTGCGACTGTCTCCGGAAGGCCCAAGGGTTCAGTGATGACCGTGGCGTTTGAGATCGACGGGCAGGAGCTCCTGGCGCTGAACGGCGGTCCGATCTTCAAATTTACCGAGGCGATTTCGTTGATGGTCAAGTGCGACACGCAGCAAGAGATCGATCACATGTGGGAGGCGCTCTCAGAAGGCGGAGAAAAGGGCCAATGCGGTTGGCTGAAAGACAAGTTCGGACTATCGTGGCAAATCATTGTGCCACAGTGGGACGAGATGTTGCGAGACAAGGACGCCAAGAAATCCGAGCGTGTGATGAAGGCCATTCATGACATGACCAAGCCCGACATCGAGACCATCAAGGCCGCATATGACAGCCCCTAACAGGGGCACGGAATGCCGGACCGCAACTTGCCCAGAAGGAGTCACCAAGATGCAAATGAAACTGACATGGGGAGGCCGAGCGATTTCCGGCCTGCTTGCCCTGCTGTTCACCATGAGCGCGGCCATGAAACTGCTGGGTGGTCCTGAGATGACCGAGGGGTTTGCACACATGGGTTTGCCGGCGTCGTTGCGCATCCCTCTCGGGATTCTCGAATTGGGCTGCGTCGTGATCTATGCCGTTCCCGCTACGGCAGTCGTCGGCGCCATTCTCCTGACCGGTTATCTCGGCGGCGCGATCGTCACGCATCTGCGGATCGGCGAGCCCGTGGTGTTCCAGATTACGCTGGGTCTTCTCGTATGGCTTGGTTTGTACTTGCGCGAATCTCGACTGAAATCGTTGATTCCATTGAGAATATAGCACCCTGTCGATTTCGAGCCGGTGTATTCGACTAATGGGTAGAGGGCGGTCGATCGATGAACGTCGCCCGTAGCCATTCATCACTAAAGGGAGTGTCCCAATGCGATTCATGATCATCGTCAAAGCCACGAAGGATTCGGAAGCGGGCGTGATGCCGCGCGAGAAGTTGCTGGCCGAGATGGGGACGTATAACGAAGAACTCCTGAAGGCCGGCCTGCTGCTTGCCGGCGATGGACTTCAGCCGAGTTCGAAGGGGGCGCGGGTCAAGTTCTCGGGTGACAAGCGAACCGTGATCGACGGCCCCTTCGCCGAGACCAAGGAACTGATCGCCGGCTATTGGGTCTGGCAGGTGAAGTCGAAAGACGAGGCGATCGAATGGGTGAAGCGCTGTCCGAATCCTGCTGGGGACGGCAAAGAAGGAGAGATAGAAATTCGCCAGATCTTCGAAGCGGAGGACTTCGGAGCCGAGTTCACGCCGGAGCTGAGAGCACAAGAAGAGCGGATATGGGCAGAGGCGGCCAAGAAGAAGTAGGAGGCGAGACCCATGCTGAAGATCCTCGGTCTCATTGTCGTCGTACTCATTGCCGCAGGACTCATCTATGCCGCAACCAAACCGGATACGTTCCGTATACAACGATCAGCCACCATCGCTGCGGCAGCGGACAAAATCTTTCCGTTCATCAATGATTTTCACCAGTGGCCCTCCTGGTCACCTTGGGAACGGATGGATCCGGCCATGAAGAAAACGCACAGTGGCTCGCTCCGGGGAACGGGCGCCGTGTATGAATGGGACGGCAACAGTCAGGTCGGTCAAGGGCGCATGGAGATTGTGGAATCGTTACCTCCTGCCAAGGTCGGGATTGCACTGGATTTCTTCAAGCCCTTTGAAGCGCACAATCGGGCCGAGTTCACGCTGGAGGGTAGGGGAGGAGCGACGAACGTGACCTGGACCATGTATGGGCCGCAGCCGTATGTCGCGAAGGTCATGAGCCTGTTCTTCAGCATGGAACGCATGGTCGGTCCGCAATTTGATTCAGGGCTGACAAATCTGAAGGCCTTGGCTGAGAAATAGTAAGGAGGGTGATATGCGGTACGTCGATGGATACGTATTGCCTGTGCCGAAGAAGAACTTGAAGGCGTACGTTCGGATGGCCAAGAAGGCAGGCAAGATCTGGCGGGAGCACGGTGCGCTGGAGTACCGAGAATGTGTCGGTGAGGATCTCAATGTGAAAATGGGGTTGCCCTTTCCTCGCCTGCTCACAATCAAGTCCGGCGAGGCGATAGTGTTTGCCTGGATCCTGTTCAAGTCTCGCGCGCATCGCGACCGGGTGAATGCCAAGGTTATGAAGGATCCGCGAATCGCAGGCCTGTGCGATGCCACGTCGATGCCGTTTGACGCCAAGCGCATGGCCTACGGCGGATTCTCGA
>CABVRW010000004.1:75808-87486 GCA_902500785.1 uncultured Nitrospira sp. | reverse complement strand
CTGGCCGAGCCCGGCGAGCCGCATAAAGTGTTCGCCGGTCTGGCCGGAAGTTGGACCACTACGACCAAGGAGTGGATGGAGCCAGGCAAACCGCCGACGGAATCGACTGGTACCGCGGAGATGAAGATGTTATTGGACGGACGCTTTCTCTATCAGGAGTACCATGCCCAAATGATGGGACAGCCCTATTCCGGCATCGGTATCGACGCCTATGACAACATGACCAAAAAATATGTCACGGCCTGGATGGATACGATGGGCACGGGGATTTTCATGATGGAGGGCACGGCGAGCGCGGACGGCAAGACGATCGCGCTCAAGGGGTCGCATCCCGAGCCGGGCGGCGGGAAGATGCACCATCGGGCGCTCTGGAAATTGGTGGACGCCAATACCCAGATCTTTGAGATGTACGGGACGCATGGCCAGGGCAAGGAAGAGAAAATGATGGAGATCACCTATACCCGCAAGCCGTGAAGCTGAAACCAGGGTCCGCATGACGACATGCGCGCAGGCGACGATCGCGATCGCTTGCGCGCTGCACGTGAAGCGGATTTCAGATGGATGGTGGCGTCCCGTCGAGGCTGGTCGTCGAACCGCACGGGCATTCCATGAGTTGCCTCCGCCGGAGATCCTGGCGCCCTTTGTCGATCGCTGCTGGTGTGGGCCGTGCCGGAGAATGGGCGGTGTCATGACCACGCGATCATCCCTGGCGGCTACATCGATGTGGTCTATGAGCAGGCCGGGTCGCAGGTTCGCTGCCTGGTGTTCGGCACGACGAGCCGCATGCGGTTTTTTCGAATCAGTCCCGATGCTACCTCCGTGGGAACCCGCTTTCGGCCAGGCATGGCCAGACATCTGCTGGACGATTCCCTGGAGGAACTGCGGGATCCTCATCTGGAAGTTCAGGGGTTTCTCGGTCTGACGCCGGAACAGGTTGCCGACGCGCCGACTTTCTCTGCATAGGGTGGTTTGCTGTCCCGAACACTGATCGGTGCGCTGCGCCGGCGTGATGTCGTGCCGACCTCGCTCGACCGGGCCATCGGCCATGTGCAACACAATCGAGACCCCTGGCGAGTCGAGAGTCTCGTAGCCATGAGCGGGGTCAGTACGCGTCAGTTGGCGCACCGTAAAAGCGAGCCAAAGCTCCTCATGCGGATCCTGCAGGCTCAGGCGGCCATAACGGGTATGCAGCGCGGGCCTTTCGGTCGGCTCGTCCACCTGGACGCCGCGCTTGGGTATAGCGATCAGGCCCACATGATTCGGGACTTTCGGCTTCTCACTGGTCCCACACCTTCTCATTGTCGAATCGCACTTGCGTAGAAGCCTTCACCGACCTTCAGACCTCAAGGTGCAGCGCGATGTCGGGTTTTCCCAAGACCGAGCCACAGGGACGACTATCCTATCGCGCCGTTGGTGTATGCGGAGGCGAGCGAGTGCAAACTGTCTGCCGAGCCACGATCTGGGAAGATGCGGACCTTGCCGACAGGGACGCGGGTTTGGATCACAACGCGTTTCGACGTACCTCTGTCCTCGCACTTGTCACGGGGCTCATCTTGGTGTCGCTCATGGCCTGTGCGCATTCCACGCCGCCGTTTGTCGACGAATCCGGCGTGCCCCTCGTCGGAAGCATCGCCCAGGAAATGTATCTGACCATGCCGGGTGCCGAGGAATATGTGCTGATTCGCGGGCGAGACCGGAAGAAACCGGCGGTCTTGTTTCTGCACGGCGGTCCGGGAGGCAGTGAAACGGCGCTGATGCGCGCGGTTCATCCCGAACTCGAAGCGGCTGTTGTAATGGTCTATTGGGATCAACGGGGGGCGGGCAAATCTTATCGGTCGACCACTCCGATCGACACGATGACGATCACGCAATTCATCGAGGATATGGATCACGTTGTGGAGTACGTGCGACGGCATCTGGGCCGGGAGCGCCTGTTCCTTCTTGGTCACTCCTGGGGTGCGACCTTGGGGATGCTGTACGCCAAACAGTTTCCCGAGAAAGTGGCGGGGTATATCGGTGTCGGCCAACCGTCCGGTCCTGAGGTGGAACACCATGCCTACGAGTTCGTGGTGCGTGAAGCACAGTCGCGCGGCGAGGAACGCGCACTGGCGCAATTGAAAGAAATCGGCCCACCGCCCTACGGCGAGCATGACAAGGCTCACGTGCGCGATCACTGGCTGCATCGGTTCGGCGGCTACACCTATGCCCCGATTGGCCTGGGCTCTCTCGTCTGGCGTGCTTTGTGGACGCCGGAAGCCGGCGTAGGAGACCTGTTCCGTGCATGGTCCGCTCTCCACTTTTCGCAGACTACCCTTGCCAAGGAACTCGCTCGGTTCGATCTCACCAAGGCCGTACCGTCGATTGAAGTGCCGGTGACCTTTATCCTTGGCCGACACGACGAGCGCACCTGGGCTCCGCTGGCCGAGCGCTACTTGGAGCAGCTCGACGCGCCAGGGAAGCGGCTTCTCTGGCTGGAACACTCGGCGCACAATGGTCCATTTGAAGAGCCGGCTTTGTTTCGACAGTATGTGCTGGAGACCATAAGGAATTCGGGAGGGGAGACCGGAGTGCATGCCGGTTGCACGGGAGGTGCTGATTCGAACATCGAGAGGGTTGAGTGCGTCCAAGGGGCAGGGGTGAACAATGGACTCAAGAGCCTTGGCGCATTGACCTGGGCGCAGCCGTATGATTGATTAGCAAACTGCAGCACACCTCGATTATTGCGCGCTGTGAGAACGGCATCAGCTTAACCAAGGGAGGCCCGTATGTATCGAACGATTGGATTCTTCGCGATGGTCTTGATCCTGAGCAGTCTCAGCGGCTGCAGCTATCTCTTTTATCCACGGGCCGGCGATTATGCGACCCAGGCCAAAGGGGCGAACGGCGTGGAGACAATGATTAATCTGGCTAATATGATGGATGCTACCGCGGCCAAGGCCAAGGGCGGGAAGGGCGTCGATGCGGCGTTCGACGATCTCCACAACCAGTTCCACGCGCTCAGTGATTCGTTCTGCGGCGTGACCGACGCGCAGGCGAAGACATCGGAGTTCGCCTTGGCCGTGACGCATAAGAAAGAACTCGGTGCGATCTTCGGTCGGCTGTGGAAATTCAAGGACGATCAGCCGCAACGAGATCAGCATCTTGATTTGTTGACCGCTGAGTTGAAAGAACTTCGCGAGACGGTACAGACGATCAAGTAGGGCGCCCTGCACACGTGATGACGCCATGGTGTTGAATGGCGTCATCACGGAGTGAAGGAGGGATCGGCGAGCGAGTTTGCTAGGCCCGGCCTGTTGAAGAGGTAGCCTGGGGAATGAGGCTCGGGTATAGGAACTATCGGGCTGTGGGGAAGCCTGCGAGTCCAGGGAGTCGAAGCTCCACGCGAAACCATCGGTCATTCGCTGTCCTCACTGCCTCCATGCGTGACGCTGTCCATTTCAACGTTTATGTCCTTCTACTGCGAATGGCTACTCGCTGAGCCCGCGAGCGCCGCGGTTCCGTTGCTTACACGGAAGCCAACCAGTAAGATAGCCCGGCAGCGGCATCCTATGAACTGCGTATTCAGATTTTATCAGGGAGCGAGCATGGCCAGTCGATCACGATTCTCTAGGTTAGTCCCGCTCCTGTACGGGTGTCTCGCGCTGACTCTCCTCTCAGGCTGCGCGCAGGAGGCCGGCCCGCCACCCGCTCCCCCAGTCCCGGAGGTGGGCATCATCGTGGCGACGGCGCAGGATGTGCCGGATGAGCCAGAGTTCATCGGGCAGGCGGAGTCCTCTCGCCCGGTTGAAATTCGATCACAGGTGACGGGGATTCTCAAGGCGTGGTTTTTTAAGGAAGGCCGCGACGTCAAGAAGGGCGATCGCCTCTACCAGATCGATCCTGTTCCGTTTCATGCGGCAATGTTGAGCGCCAAGGCGCAGGTCTCGCAGGCGGAAGCGCGACTTGTGCAAGCCAAGCAGAATCTGGCGCGCGTCAAGCCGCTCTTGGCTCAGCAGGCGGTGAGTACGAAGGATGTCGACGATGCGGTCGCGGAGCAACTGGGGGCCAAAGCGGCGCTTGAAGGCGCCAAAGCAGACCTGGTGAAAGCGAGGTTTGATTTGGACAATACGCTCATCGTGGCTCCAGTGGATGGGATGATTGAGCGCACGCGGGCCTATGAGGGGCGGCTGGTCTCAGCGCAAACCGACTTGTTGACGATGATTTATCAGGTGGATCCGATGTATGTCATCGTCAGCGCGCCGGAAAGTTTCCTGTTGAAACGACGCCGGGACAGCGACGCGAAACGGATCCAGCATCCGGGCGTCTACCATTTACGCGGGGTGCTCACCTTCGTGGATGGCACCACCTATGAGCATGAAGGTGTGTTGGACCTCCTTGATATCGGCTTGAGGACTGATACGGGTTCACGGCAGGCGCGGGTAGTCTTTCCGAATCCTGATCGGCAGCTGTTGCCGGGACAGTTCGTGCGGGTACGATTCAAGGGCACGGTCAAGACCGGGGCGATTCTCGTGCCGCAACGGGCTGTTCAGCAGGGCGCCAAGGGTTCGATCGTCTTTGTGGTCGGCAACGAGGATAAAGTTGAAATGCGGGAGATCCAGGCGACGAGCTGGCAAGGGAAGCAATGGATGGTCGAGGAAGGCTTGCATGTGGGCGACCGCGTCATTGTGGAGGGCTTGCATAAGATCGCCCCCGGCGCTCCGGTAAAGCCGATGCCGATTCCTGACCTTGGTGTGACCACTGTTCCGAAGCCCGTTCAGCCCGACGTGGAGCATGCCTCGTGATCTCACATTTTTTTATCGACCGGCCGATCTTTGCGTCGGTGTTGTCCATTATCATCGTCGTCGTTGGGTTAGTGGCCTTGAGGGCTCTCCCTGTTGCTCAATTTCCGGAGATCACTCCACCCGTCGTTCAGGTCGAAGCCGACTATCCCGGTGCCAATGCGGAGATCGTGGCCGACTCGGTGGCGCGCCCGATCGAAGTCCAGCTTCCTGGAATCGACAACCTGCTCTATTACGATTCCACCAGCACCAACGACGGTCACATGTCGATCAAGCTGACCTTTGAGATCGGCACCGACGTCGACATCGCCCAAGTTCAAACCCAGAATCGTGTGAAACTCGCAGAGCCGCAGTTGCCGCCTGAGGTTGTGCGTCAAGGCATCAGCATCACGAAGGTCTCGCCGGATCTGCTTGCGGTCGTGGCGCTGAGCTCGACCGATCCGACGCACGATACCGTCTACTTGTCCAACTATGCGATTCTCCGCGTCGTCGACAACGTCAAACGGTTGCGAGGCGTGGGTAACGCCCTTGTCTTTGGATCACAGAACTATTCGATGCGGTTGATCTTAGATCCCATCAGGATGGCCCAACTCAGCCTCACGCCGACTGATATCTCCAACGTCGTGCGTGAGCAGAACCGGGATTTTCCCGCCGGGACGATCGGCCGTGAACCAGCCTTGAAGGGAACCGAGCTGACGATTCCCGTGATTACGCAAGGTCGTCTCACGGAAGTCAAAGAGTTCGAGAATCTGATCGTCCGCGCCATGCCGAACGGCTCGATGATCAGATTGAAGGACGTGGCGCGCGTTGAGCTGGGAGCGCAATCCTATACGCTCGAAGGCCGTTGGAACGGCAAGCCCAACGTCTTCTTGTTGACCTTTCTCTCTCCAGGTGCCAACGCACTTGAAACGGTGCAGCGGGTACGAGATGAGCTGGCAGAGGTCTCCAAGAGTTTCCCTTCCGGCGTGTCCTACGATATTCCCTACGACACCACGCGCTTCATCGACGTCTCGATTAAAGAAGTGGTCAAGACGCTCGCGGAGGCGATGGTGCTCGTTATTCTCGTGGTGTATCTGTTTCTCCAGAGCTGGCGTGCCACGTTGATCCCGGGCGTGGCGGTACCGGTGTCATTGATTGGTACGTTCGCCGGGATGCAGGCGCTGGGCTTCTCGATCAATACGTTGACTCTATTCGGCATGGTGCTCGCGATCGGCATTGTCGTGGATGACGCGATCGTCGTGGTCGAAAATTGTGAACGGCACATGACCCAGGGGGGACTCTCTGCCAAGCAGGCGGCCAAGCGAGCGATGGAGGAGGTCACGGGTCCGGTGATCGCGATTGTGCTGGTACTGTGCGCGGTGTTCGTCCCGGTAGGGTTCTTGGGTGGCATTACCGGCGAGCTCTATAAGCAGTTTGCGATTACCATTTCCATCGCTGTCATCATTTCAGGATTCGTCGCCCTCACGCTGAGCCCTGCCCTCTGTGCGCTCGTGTTGAAGCCGGGCGAGGAGCGGCACCATGGTTTCTTCGGCCTCTTCAATCGAACCTTTGCCTGGATGCAGACTCGGTATACCACGACCGTCGGCGGAGCGCTGAAGCGACGTGTCTTGTCGATGGCGGTGTTCGGCGTCTTGCTGCTCGGGGTGTTTCTGCTCTTCAAGGTCATTCCCGGCAGTTTTCTGCCTGAAGAGGATCAGGGCTATTTCATCACGATCGTTCAATTGCCCGATGGCGCCTCCAAGCAACGGACCGATGCGGTGTTGAGCAAAATCGAGAGCTATTTCCTGGCAAGCCCGGTGATCCATTCCACTGATGCCCTCTCCGGCCAGAACTTTGTGTTCAATACGCGTGGGCCGAATGCCGCGACAATGTTCGTGCCGTTACGACATTGGGATGAACGAACCGCGCCCAAAGATCATGTGAAGGCCATCATCGGCGCGGCGTTTGGCGAGTTCGCCAAGATTCCGGAGGCCCTGATATTGGCCTTCAATGCGCCTTCTATTCGGGGGCTCGGTGCCACAGGCGGCTTTACTTTGCAGCTCCAGGATCCGAGCAGCGGGGATTTCAATAAGTTCTCGACGGCGGCACAAGAGTTCGTAGCCAAGGCAAGACAAAATCCGGCTGTCGGCGCGATTGGCACCAGTTTTCGAGTGAGTGCGCCGCGCATTCTTGCCACGGTGAACCGAGAGCGGGCCAAGGCGCTGGGGGTGCCGATCTCGGAAGTCTTTGATACCATGCAGGCCTATTTTGGGAATTTCTACATCAACGACTTCATCAAGTTCGGCCGCGTTTTCCGTGTGCAAACAGAGGCCGATGCACAGTATCGGTCCACGCCGGAGGATATTTCCAAGATTTTCGTGCGTGCCAATGGGCCGCAAGGCTCCACGATGATTCCCTTGGATACCGTGGTGAACACAGAGTTCACGAGTGGTCCGGATCCAGTCACCCATTTCAACGGCTACAATACGGCGCTGGTTCTGGGTGCGGCTGCTCCAGGAGTCAGTTCAGGTCAGGTGCTCGATGCATTGGAGTCGATCGCGATGGAGGTGCTGGTGCCGAAGGGCTATGCCATCGATTGGAGCGGCATTTCCTATCAAGAACGCATGGTCGGCAGTCAGTCACTGTATGCGTTTGCATTTGGATTGTTGATGGTCTTCTTAGTACTTGCCGCCCAATATGAGAGTTGGGTCGTCCCATTTGCGGTGATTTTGGCCGTGCCGATCGGACTCTTTGGTGCTCTCTCGGCTGTATGGCTGAAAGGGATGAGCAATGACATCTATTTCCAAATCGGCCTGGTCACACTCATTGGTCTATCGGCGAAGAACGCAATTTTAATCGTCGAATTCGCCAATAGACGATACGAGGAGGGCCATCCCTTGCTTGAGTCGACGATTGAGGCGGCCAAACTTCGATTTCGTCCCATTATCATGACCTCGATGGCGTTCATCTTGGGTGTGGTGCCGCTGGTGATCGCCACGGGAGCCGGGGCGGCAAGCCGAAATTCAATCGGGACCGGCGTGTTCGGAGGGATGCTGGCGGCCACCTTTTTGGCCATTTTTTTCGTGCCGCTCTTCTTCGTTTTGATCCGTTCGCTGAGTCGCCGGTTGAACACACAGACTCCTCCAGCGCAGCATTCGCCGGAGGGACCCGAGAAGGAGCGCGATTATCAACATGCGTAGACTGGTCCTGGCTCTTGCATCGATGCTTTTCGCGGCCTGTGCCGTCGGTCCTGACTTTACCAAACCGGAGGCGACCACTCCAGATGCTTTCCGCATGGCGGAACCAGGACGCGATGCCGCATCGATTGCGAATACGCCTTGGTGGGAGTTATTGAAGGATCAAGAGCTTCAAAAGCTCATTCGTACGGCCTTAGAAGAAAATAAAGATCTCAAGCGCGCGGCGGCGGCTGTGGAGGAGTTTCAAGCCCGCTTGTTTATCGCAAAGACCGATTTCGCCCCGCAGTTGAACCTGACATCCAATGCGCCGATCCTCGGTCGAAAGACAAATTTTTTGTTTCCTGGATTTCCCAATCCCTTCAACTACTACATACAGGGGAACTTGTCGTGGGAAATCGATGTCTGGGGCCGTATCCGTCGGTCGAATGAGGCAGCGCGCGGCGACCTCCTTGCGCGCGAGGAAAATCGTCGTGCCATCGTGCTGCAGTTAGTCAGTGGGGTGGCTGAGTCTTATTTTGAATTGCTCCAGTTCGACATGCAGCTCGATATCGCGCGGCGTACCCTGAAATCGTGGGAAGAGTCTGTGCGAATCGCCCAAGCACGATTGCGGCAGGGGATGATCTCCAAGCTCGATGCCGATCAATTCGAAGCCGAGCGCGCGAATGCCGCGGCTCGGGCTGCGGAGTTCGAACGGCAGAAGGTGCAGAAGGAAAATCAACTGAGTGTCTTGTTGGGGCGTAACCCGGGCCGGATCGCTCGTGGGCAGTCCTTGACTGAACAGGTGATGCCACCGGACGTTCCTCCTGGTTTGCCTTCTGAATTGCTTCAGCGGCGTCCGGACATCCTTCAGGCGGAGCAGGATTTTGCTGCGGCGACGGCTCGTATCGGCATGGCGAAGGCCGATCGATTTCCAAAACTAAGCATTACCGGCATCTTGGGAGTGGCGAGCCCACACCTATCCAGACTGGTGGCGAATGAGACCGCATTCGGTCAGGCGGGAGCGGGATTGGCTGGTCCATTGTTTAACGCGCAAATTTTGGGATTTCAACAACGAGCAGCCGAGGCTCTAGCCAGGCAAGCCTTGGCGCAGTATGAACAATCTGTCTTAGTTGCCTTCAGAGAAGTCGAAGACTCGCTGGTGGCGGTCAGAACCGTTCGTGAACAACGAATCGCACAGTTGCAACAGGTCGAAGCCTTGCGCTCCGCGCTCAGTCTTGCCAATCTTCGATATAAAGGGGGATTGGCAAATTATTTAGATGTGTTGATTGCGCAACGCAGTCTTTTTGAGGCCGAGCTGGCGCTGATGGGAACACATCGACTTCATCTGGTGTCCATCGTGCAATTGTACAAGGCGCTGGGTGGTGGGTGGACACCTGAAGGGCAGTCGCCGATTCAACCGTTACCGGTGGCCTTCGAGCCTGAACGGCGCTAAGGGTAGAGCCTTGATGTAGCCATGCCAAGTGTGCCCTTGTCTACCCTGCACATTGTGGTCAACTCGCTTTTCTCCTCGACCCCTCGTTCGTTAAAACGCAACATATCGAGTCGAGCCGTCGCATGCGGAGTGTTTCTGGGGCCGCATGAATGTTCTTCCATCGTCTGTGGCGCAGTCACGTTTGTCGATTGGCTGATGACATCAGGGTGAGAATCATGGAGAGGCTCCCACCTAAGGCGAACATGAACAAGATGGTAAGGCCGCTCTGTATCCATGCTGAACTGGTCTGAATCCCGAGTGCGACGTTCGTGAGGTTGAAAGTCCAGACCGTCGCCGCCACCCACGCTAGATGTTCTGTGCGATTGTTTGGGATGCGAATGCCTGCCACTGTGAATCCGATTGCTCCTGACAGCAGATTGGTCAAGTAGGCGATTGACGGCTCGTTCTGTAGGTTCATCCCCGCGATCGCCATGACGAGTCCGGTAGTAAATGTGAGGCCGTATACGATCGCGGCATCGCGTGCCACTACTTTGAAGCCAGTGGTCATCGCAGCCGTCCCTGTTGATGATTGTCGCTGGGCCGAATGCTCTCCAATCGCTTCAGGATTAAAAAGAGAAGTGCGTGAGGGATGCCGACAGGGGGATGGGTATGCGCGCGATCACATCTCATACGGTCGGCTGAGTGATGCTTCACCTGTGCCTCCCTCTGAGTCTCAGAGAAAGTGAAATGTGGCACGAAAGTGGACGGTAACAGAGTCGAACGATGATCGCTGTCTCGTCCTCGCGCACGCGAAGTTGAATCGTGAGATGCGGTCATATGTTGCTACAGTCTTTTTTTCTGTGTCTGACTGAGAGGTTGTGGACTGACGGATCCTGATTTTCTGGTCCGCAGCCAATGGGTGAAGCGACGGGACAATGCAGACACCAGGTTGTCGACTGCGAGCACTACCGCGCCAATTATGAACAGCCCCAAGACCAGGGCCAGCTCTACATCTATGGACATGTTTGTTTGTTTATTCCGTAGCTCTGCTCACGCGTGAGTTGTGAAGAGTTCTGATCGTTATTCGCATAGGGTTCACCGTGAGATCGCAGGGACCAGGATGCCTCCAGCCAAGATCTTTCTGGCATCCTGATCCTTGGCGCTAGGCGGCCAGGTTGGACATGGCCTCTGCGCCCATGGAAACTGTCGCACCGCTGCCGGCTGGGGCACTGGAGGTGGGGGAATGTAGTCTGACACCCTGGGTCTCTCGGTTGCGCTGTAACACGCTCTCAGCCACATTCCCGCAGTTCATGCATCGTTTTGCCTGGAGCCACATGGGGCCGGATGAGTCCTCCATATCCAAGAGAAAATCGTCGACCATACATCCGTTACAGCGAGAACAACTCATAATGGTCTCCTCCATTGTTCAGTGCCTATGTGTAAGCCTAGAACCGGATGCTCCTCTCCGATAGACCTGAATGAAGTACCTCCTTGGTGGTACCAGCAGTTGAGTTATTCAGGGCGTCTCCGTGACTATCACAATCCTTTCGTTAATCATTGTGTCGAGAGTCCAGATAAGTATCTTGCTGTGTCTTGATCGCCGTCTCAGTTGAGGGACTGAAATTGATGGTGCGCAAGCCGAACTCACGTCCCTTGATCCATTGAACAATCGCGATTTCGATGGAACTCGATGTGAGAGGGAGAAGAGTTCGGAGAGAGAGGAGATCGCCTGGTATGACGCGTTGGTCTCATACCATCCGCCACCCTGCGAGGGACATATTGTGTGCGGTGCCTGTTCCAGTCACGTGTATGTGGTGGTACTGCAAGGTGTATCGAGCCTTCACAGGTCTGTGAGCACGGAGAGTTAAGACCTGACATCGTGATTGCCTTTCGAAGACAGATGTCCTCAGAGTTCGCACGTTCCGCTATTCCGCAGCCGTAATCGTCAGTTCCGAGCGTGAATCTTGAAGCTTCATCTCCAAGGGAACGTGGGCTTCGAAGAAGCAATTCAGACGAAGGCGTTCATCGATATCCATCAGAAGAAGTTCCACCCCGAACCGTTCTCCTTGGACCCAGGTCACCTTTGCCAAACTTACCGGGACCGGTCGGCCAGTATCAGGAACGTGCAGCTTGAGCGCGAGGTAGTCTCCGTCTATGAGACTGTTCGAGGTGGGGCGAAGAGCTCCGGCATGGTCGGAATCGAGGACGCGGCCTTTTTCCGCACAACCCATCGCAACGCCGGATAAGACGCAGTGAACGACGAACCGTGGATGTGACTTACGTATCATGGGAACCTCCCGCATGTGGCGCACA
>CABVRW010000004.1:50761-75708 GCA_902500785.1 uncultured Nitrospira sp. | reverse complement strand
GACGAACCGTGGATGTGACTTACGTATCATGGGAACCTCCCGCATGTGGCGCACAGGCACGACACAACCGCGGTGCTGAGAGTATCGCTCTTGTGACGGATCAGATAGTCTGCGAAGAGGGTACTTCTAACGAGGGGCAAGCCGGAAAGATACGGAGCTGAAAAGTACTACCACTCGTGCCATAGGGTCGAACCGAAGACAAGTCGGAGTGTGAGAGTCAGTGAGGAGTAGGTTTGCCGATGCGGATGGGAGTTCAGATCGCCAAAGGGGATCCTTGTGCAGTGAGGTAACGGTTTAATGACGCACACTCCTGCTTCTCAAGACCAAGGTGGATAGTTTCGCTCTGTTTCTCGGCTCAGAGGGCCCATGCAATGGCTTGCTGAATGAATTGAGTCTCAGATTCGGCATATCGCGAGAAGTGAGCCTGTGCGGCGTGGGACACAACCATTTCGACCGAAACCGGATTTGATATGTACGGATAATAGCGTCGATGTTCGGTTCGAAACACGAGATGCTTTCCCTCGGTCGATATGGCCTCATGGTGGTCGCATAGGAGGCAAGAGAGAAACCTCAGTTCGTTGGGGGACTACTGGCGGCTGTCACTAGCGCAAGCATTGCGCCTCTTGCAATTCTGCTGGGGACAACGAACGGTATTGGGAAAGGTTGGTGAGTTCTGCGAAGGGATGGCGAGTTCGAATCGAGGTTTATCCGAAATGTAAGACGCTTTTCAGGCCCTCATTCTTCGGCCGGTAATGAGGAGTGTGAATGAGGCGTGTGTGGACGGAATCGTCCAGCACTTCGGTATTCGTCCCTGTTTGCATGACGGGTCGATAGAATCGCGAGTGAAACCATTTCCGGAAGCCCTCCCAAACACTCGCTACAAGAATCGTGAATAGGGCTTAGGGTGTTTCGCGTCAGCGGTATCGTCCGGGGCTCAATGGCCAACCCAGTTTCTATTGAGTGCCGCTGCAACCAGGCCAGGGCGGGGTCAGCCAGATCGCGTTCCGGATAAGTCCCGCCAAGGTCGCCGTGCGCCCCTGCAAACCAGCGTTGCTCAACCGTTTGTCCGTGTCCGGCAGGGGAGGGTCCACAGGGTGGCGTTGTGATCGGCGCGGTGTTCATCGATCGCAAGCGCGTGATAGGCCTGTTTCACGATCGAACTCAGTTCGGTATCGTGAAAATTGTAGCGGTGATCGTTTAACCACTTCAGGGCGTTCGTCGGAATTCCAAGCGGGCCGACAGTGTCCCATAGACCTAGGAGCGTGACGGAGACCTCTCGGGTTCCTCGTCGCCAAGCGATGGGAATCACTCCGGTGTGACTCTCACTGTGGCCATTGCGATAGAGACGATAGGCTTCGTCGAGTGCCTGATTGGAGGGATCGAGGATTATCTCGGTCAGGCATTGAGCAAGCACGATGGGCGGTACGGTTGTGGTTGAAGGTAAGGATGCCGCCTCTCGTACGCGAGTGACAAAGTCGGTATTGAGTAGCGTCACGGGGATGAGGCCTGCTGTCGTGAGCAGACCCACGAGGGAACGAGCCGTATACGCGCCTCGACTGAATCCATAGATAAAGAGATCATCCCCTGGTTCGTAGGTTGCTGCGAGGTAGGCATAGCCATAGAGAATCGTCTGATCCACCCCGTATTCGAATGAGCCACTGCGGAAGCGGCGAAACCAGGGGATTTCAGCCCCGGAGTCATACCATTTCTGCTGTGCGCGTCCGTCATGGGTCTGGGAAAGGATCGAATGGTAGAGTCGCAATACATTCGTCGCCTGTGGTGGTTCGTGGTTGGCGCTATGTGAGGGCTGGTGATCAGCAATACTCGATGAGGGTTGGTGCACTCCAGGGTCTGGAGGTCGGTCCCACATGCCATCGAAACACAGAATCAACCGTTTTGACACGCGTCGTCTTTCTCTACAGCACACGAGGGGCGTCGAGAGCTCGTCATGTGATCGGCCTGCCTCGGTGGGAAAAAACAACCCAGGCGGAGATGTGATGCATCGCACGGACAGGGTAAGGCAATCTTAATGCATCATTGTTGGCTGTCAGCGGTGAACGATGATGCCATGGATTCGAGAGATGGGTTGCAGGACGATACAACGGTAGCCTTCGCGGATGTTATGTTCTGAACATGCGCGTCCATCTCGCGAGATGCCTGTATCGAATGGGATACGTAGTCGTATCTGAAAACATACATCGTGCGTGCGCACCAGGTATGAGAATGCCGCCGGCGAGTTTGAGGATGTGACGGTTTTCGCGGGAGGCGAATAGGTAGGGAGACTTGTCGCGAAGTTGCTGCTACATCGATCGTGAGATCAGCCCTATTTGGTCAGGTGGAGATGCCGAGCTGGTTACCGGTGGTTGGACTTGAGGATCAACTCTCTATCGTGTTCGATCTGTGCGGCTAATTGGTGGAGGGCTTGGGCGGTGGCCTCGGCGATCGGCTCCTGATCCGATGCGGTGACCCATCTCACTGAGGAGCCCAGAGCTTCGCCCTCGGTCGCGTAGGTTTTCAGGGGAGCCTGCCCGGAAAAGGAAAGATCCGATTCCAGATGCACCCGGTAGAGGTAGCGGTCAGGCGCTCGAAGAGTGAGCCAGGCCTTTACGACCAGTCGCATGTCGGCGGGTTCTGTTCCCACAGTGGTAAAAGTCCGGCGCTGAGCGAAGTATCCGACAGTGGCCTGACGTAGATCCTGCGCCGGCCATTCAAGGAGGGGGATGCCCGGCATGTGATCCGCTCCTTCTATTGCAAGGAACGGCACCTCGATCTGTACGCTGGTGGGAAGCGAGACGGCAGTGGAGTTATTCGATGAGGGGGCGACGTGGATAGAATGAACACACCCCGATCCGATGAGGCATGCGCCCAGCAACAGGATCGTCAGTCGATGTCTGATCTTTGGCATGGTTCGAATCGCCCCTCGTGTCATGGCTGGTGTGAGCCAGCGGGAGGACGGAGGAGGTCTAAGTCACGAACGGCTCGTGCCGCCTGCTCCCGATATGTTCGCTCTGTGGCGCCGGTGTAAGTATCAATGACGCGCTGGTAGGTGGCGCGGGATTGCGGATACTGCTTCTTGATTGAGAGGTATTGTCCCAAGGCCAGCCAGTTCTGGGCGGCCGTTTCATTGGCGGTGAGGCGATCGGTCCATTCGCGATCAACCTGGTTGGTTCCGGGCCGATTGACCCGTCGAGTGATGGTGTCGCCCAACTGGGCTGAGAGTTGTTCGATGGCTTCGTTCTCTCTGACGGCGGCGGCTACTCGATCATGTTTCAAGTGATCGTAAAAGGCTTCGACATGGTCCTTGATGGTGTCGGCGCGTTTCTCATGGATATCGTGAGCGCAGTGCACGAGGGTGAGACAGACTGCGAGCAACACCAGCCCTTGCCACATCGAGGTGATTCCTGCGCGAATTGCCATCGTCGCCTCCTGGTAACCCGAATCGTTGTGCCCCGAACTTGCGTGGTCGGTGGTGCGATCCTACCGTAGCTGAGCGCGGAAAGGCGAGCCTGTGGACGAGTCTACGGCGCAGATTTGAAGAACAGCACGGACAGCGGAGGTAGCGTCAGAGCCAAGGAGTGCGGTCGATCGTGGGTAGGAACAGGCTCAGCCCAGACGCCGCCGAGATTTCCCAAGCCGGTCCCGCCGTAAATCGACGCATCGCTGTTCAAGAGCTCTTTCCAATACCCGCCGTAAGGGACGCCGACCCGATATTGCAGCCGTGAAATCGGCGTAAAGTTACAGACGACGGCAACGTGCTGTTGTGGAGACCGGCCATGGCGTAAGAGGCTGATGACACCGGCATCCATGTCCTGGCAGTCGATCCACTCGAACCCTCGCGGGTCGAAATCGAATTCATGCAGCGCCGGCTCCGCGCGGTACAGATGGTTGAGGTCGGCCACCCACCGTTGCAGGCCTTGATGGGGCGGGTACTGCAGCAGGTTCCAATCGATGCTGTCGTCATGGGCCCATTCACGCCACTGACCGATCTCGCCGCCCATGAACAGCAGCTTCTTAGCGGCCTGCGCATACATGTAGCCGAACAATGCACGGAGGTTCGCGAACTTCTGCCAATCGTCGCCAGGCATCTTGCCAAGCAGCGAACCTTTGCCGTGCACGACTTCGTCGTGGGACAGCGGGAGCAGAAAGTTTTCTTGAAACGCGTAGAGCATGCGGAAGGTGAGGTTGCGGTGATGGTGTTTGCGATACACGGGATCCAGCGCCATGTATTGCAACGTGTCATGCATCCACCCCATGTCCCATTTCATACCAAAGCCCAATCCGCCCGTATACGTCGGACGTGATACGCACGGCCATGAGGTGGATTCCTCCGCAAAGGTTTGCACATCCGGGTGTCGTCGGTAGATTTCTTCGTTGAGCTGCCGCAGGAAGGTGATCGCTTCCAGGTTTTCTCGGCCGCCGTGCCGGTTGGGAATCCATTCCCCTTCTTTTCGCGAATAATCCAAATACAGCATCGACGCCACGGCATCTACTCGCAGTCCGTCGGCATGATATTGCTCCAGCCAGAAGAGGGCGCTGCTGATGAGAAAACTGCGTACTTCGTTGCGGCTGTAGTTGAACACGGCCGTGCCCCAATCGGGATGAAGGCCCTGGCGGGGATCGGCATGTTCAAAGAGGTGGCTCCCGTCGAATCGGCTGAGCCCATGTTCGTCGGTCGGAAAGTGTGACGGGACCCAATCCAGAATGACTCCGATGTCGTGCTGATGGAGTTGATCAATGAGATACATGAGGTCCTGCGGCGTCCCATAGTTGCCGGAGGGGGCGAAGTAGCCGGTCGTTTGATAGCCCCAGGAGCCGAAGAAGGGATGGTCCATGAGCGGCAGGAATTCCACATGGGTGAAGCCCAGGCGGTGCACATACTCGATCAACGTTGGCGCGGCTTCGCGATAGCTGAGAGAGCGATGGCCCTCGCCGGGAACCCGCATCCACGAGCCGAGATGCACTTCGTAGATGCTGATCGGAGCATCGAGCGCATTGTGCCGGGCACGGGTCTGCATCCACTGTTCGTCTTGCCAGGCGTAGTCGAGGTTCCACACGACCGACGCCGACTTCGGCGGAATTTCGTTCAGCTTGGCAAACGGATCTGTTTTGATGAGCACCGCGCCGTGGTGTTGCGACCGAATGTGAAATTTATAGAGCGTGCCGACTCCCACTCCAGGGACGAAACCTTCCCAAATGCCTGAGAATTGACAGGGATGGAGTGGGTGGAGTGTGGGATCCCAATGGTTGAAGGTCCCGAAGACCGTGACCTCCTCAGCTTCCGGCGCCCAGACGGCAAAGTAGGTGCCTTCGACGCCCTGGAAGGTCGTGGAATGCGCCCCGAGTTTGTTATAGAGGTGGAAGTGAGAGCCTTCGTTAAAGAGGTGCAGGTCGTCTGCCGTGAGCAAACTGTCGCTCTGGGGCGTGACTCCCTGTGCCTGTGATGCCGGATCGAGGTGTTCGCCGGGATGATGATTCCGAAGTTGATCCATATCTGCAGAGTACTGTGGTTGAGGGCAGGCCGTCAATCGGCGAGCGGCTCGATGTGCCGCCAATTGCTCCGAGAAAGAGGCTGCTCGGGAACTTGTTGCTGACTAGTGACACCTCTCAATCAAGTATGATATGAATCAACCCGCCGATACGGGTTTCTCTTCGTCCCCATCGTCTAGCCTGGCCTAGGACATTGCCCTTTCAAGGCAGTAACACGGGTTCAAATCCCGTTGGGGACACCACAAAAGCCAACGAATGCCTCTCCCAGACTAGTGTTTCAGCTTTTCGCCATGCCGATTTCACAGGGCCGACCGTAGCGAGCTACGGTTTCCGTCTACATCTGTGAGGTCGGCTCGGTCGTGTGGTCCCACAGCTCCTCCAAGTCCTATTGCATCTGCCTTACGGTTCCGAAAACCTTTTTCCTCTTCTTAGGCATGCCGGTGTGGGCCTGTCTACTCTTCACACTTGTGCGCCTGCATGTGCGTGTGGATTGACGCGCGGCCGTTCGCGTCTATTCTCTTCGCGCGAGGGCGTAGGGCGGAAAGGGCGACTCGGCGCAATGCATATACTCTGACAGATTTTTTGCAAAATTTAGAGATGGAGAAATGGCGCCAACTGGTGGGTGAACCGGAAAGACGCCGAGGGAAAGAACATTTTTCAGGTCGGCTGTTTCGGGCTCGATAACATCGGAATGTTCGACCGGAGTCCGCCGCTGCAGACGGGGGAGCCATATCGAACAGTCGGACGCAACCAGTTGGATGGACATGTATTGCCCGAACATGTTGACGATCGCGCTGGAGCTCGCCAGGGACGATCTGGCGTATGAAGACGTGGCCAGCGCGGATCGATCTGGCTTCCAGTCAACTATCTGTTGATCGAGTCGCTGCAGAGATTTCACTCCCTATCTCGGCGACCAGCAGACGGTCGAGTTTCCGACCGGATCGGGTCGTCGTTCAACGCTCGGGCAGATGACGGCAGAGATTTCCTATCGGCTCACACACATCTTTCTTCGGAATGCCGACGGGAAGGGGCCGGTGTTCGGCGGCGTGGCGACATTGCATGACGATCCGCACTGGCGCAACAACCTGTTGTTCTATGAATACTTCCATGGAGACAACGGGGCAGGCATCGGGGCCAGTCATCAAACCGGATGGAGCGGCCTGGTGGCGAAACTGATTCAGCAGTCATGAGAATAGGCGTGCTGGGTTTGCACGGGGCAGGCCGGGACATCCACTTACGAGGATGCAGGCCGCCGGTCGCGAATAAACTCCGACGTGGGAAATCCCAATTGCCTGGCCTTCTCCACCAGGCGTTGATAGCTCGATTCGTCGAGTTGCGGAGCGCGCGAGAGAATCCAGAGATAGCGGCGGTCGGGTGTTCCCACCATCGCCGTCCGGTACTCGGGATCGAGATCTAGAATCCAATAGTTTCCTTCTCGCGATGGACCGAAGAGCCGGGCAAAGAAATTGTCGAATACCACGGTCAGCCGGGCATTCGTCGTCGCATCGACCACCGTCGCCACGCCTTCCGCCTGTTCAACTCTTCCTCGCTCGGTCGTACATTCATTGTGCACGCCGATCGTGCCATCGGACCGGCTCGTATACACCGTCTTCGAGTGCAGGCAATGACGTTGAAAATACATCGGCAAGCGAGCGATCTCGTACCAGGTGCCGGCATAACGAGTGAGGTCCACCGACTCCACGGTCGGCAACGTGTCTTTCCGATCCACTCCCGCGCAGGCGGACAAGAGCAGGCAGAGGGCCGCGGTCGCCAGTGCCCGGCTCGAACGGCTCAAACCATCTGCAATAGCTCTCATCGGTGATTCCTTATGCGCGCGGAGACATTGTTCATCCATGTTGTTCCTCGAGTGAAGGGGTTGAAGGATTTCAAGCGCGAGAGCGTCTTATGCGAGTCTACACCGTAATCCCCGCCATCCGTGAGATTTCCGGAGCTACCTAGCGTATGTGGGGTATAGGCCTGGAGATCTCGACGCCTGCGCTCATCCTGCACCATTCCTGCCTGACTTGCTTCCAGCGGCCATTCTGCACCGTTCTGTTCCCACTCGCCAGTCTGTAAGAATTCTCGCTCCAAGTCGACTGAGTGTATGTGGGCGGACTGGCCTGGGGTCACAGCGACGAAACAAAGTGGTAAGAGCTTCGCGTGAGCTGAAGTGCCATCAACGATCGTGGTGGCTGAAAAAGACGGATGAATCAGGTGAATAAAAGAGAGCATCAGGACAGCATTATACAAATTCATGCTTGTCTCCGTCATGCTCATCGTGGGCATAAGATTGATGTGAGCCTTCGCGAATGACTATCGCCACAGCAGGCCAGTGAGAAGCGCGTATGACCCAGTGGCCTACTTCACCGACGACCGGGGGCTGCGAGGAAGCAGGTACCACGTCACCATCGTTGACGGAGGCACCTATGCATTCTCGGTGGCTGGACATCGGCAGATGTACGAGGCAAACCCGCAGAAATAGCTACCGACTTACGGGGGCTATTCGGCCTATGGGCTGAGCGTGGGAAAGAAGATGGGGATGCCAATCGGGCGACGATGAAGGACCACACGCTCTCAGACTTGTGATCAAGGGGGATCGTTTCTGGTCCTTGCGCCTGGAGAACACCGGATCTTAAGCTTGAGCAGAGAGTTGAGGAGAAAGCGCTTGTTCCAGTGAGGAGAGTATGACGAGGAAACTGCTCACCAGCGACATTGCATTCACGGAGTCTGTGAAGGCGGTTCAGGAGCGCATGGGGTCTCGCAAGCAATATGCGCGGATGGAAACGACTGGTGGATGGGAGAATGCCATCCCCGAGGATCTCGCCGGTTTCATCGGGGAGCGCGATTCCTGTTACCTGGCCACCGCCAACGCGAAGGGTCAGCCGTACATTCAGCACCGCGGGGGGCCGAAGGGTTTCCTCAAGGTGCTGGATGAGCGCACCCTGGCCTTTGCCGATTTCGCGGGGAACCGGCAGTACATCTCAGTCGGGAATCTGGCCGAAAACAACCGGGCTTTTCTGTTTCTTATGGACTACCCCCACCAAACCAGAGTCAAAATCTGGGGTTGGGCCGAGGTGGTCGAGAATGATTCGCGCCTCCTGCAACAGCTCAGCGACCCGAATTATAAGGGGAAGCCGGAACGCGCCATTCGCTTTCACGTGGACGCATTCGACATCAATTGCCGGCAGCACATCCAGCCGCGCTTTACACAAGAGGAGGTGGAGGCGCTTGTGCAGCCGCTACGCGATCGCCTTGCCGAATTGGAAGCCGAGAACGACCTGTTGAAAGGCTCAGGTGCGGCGCGTCCCCGGTAGATCGTCAGTCGCCCGTGCCTCGTCGTCTCGCGAATAGGCCAACCCGTCAGCGCCCGCTCCATATCCTCAATACCGGGGATCATGACCGTGACCCATGGTTTCAGGTCTGCCCTGTCCAGCGAGAGATAGAGCGCCTGTCTACCGAGTGGTGGTTAAGGAATCTGTAGGCCGATCTCGAACGTGGCCGCATACCCATCGGCGATGGTTGTTGGCGCGAGCATGAGTTGATCCCCGCCACGTCGGAAGATGCGATCATCCTGATTCCGCGCATTGCGTCGGCCCTTCGCGGCATAGGGTTGATCGGCGTACACATCTTCTGTCAGTCGGTCGTCAAAGTACATTTGTGATGTGAACTCGAAGCTCCGCCCAGCCGCTGGTGCAGTACGAACCTTCACGTGAATGTGCACCGTCCGGCCCACATACCAGCCAGGATAGATGGTGACGAAGCGGGCCTCTCCGCGCGAGTCCGTGATCTGATAGCCGCGCAAGAACTTCTGGCCGATGGTGTTGAAGCCGGCATCTCGCACATCCGAATAGACGCCCAGCGCATCGCAGTGCCAGATGTCCACTTGGGCGCCGGGCAATGCCTGACAATCTCCCGAGCCAAGCCGGGCTATCTGTAGCGTCAGCGCCAGAGGCCGGCCGGGTTTGACCTGTCCGTTCGCCGGGTCTGAACGGATGTCGGAGCGATTCAACCGCTCATCGACGAAATAGGGACCTTCGGTTTGCTCCGGTCTGACCACGCAGGAGGAGACTTGGGTGCCCGCAAGTAACTGCCGGGAAAACAGACTGCCGCCCATCAGCCACAGCGCGCCGGTGGCGCCGAGCACTGACACCGCTTGGCGGCGGGAAAGGAGCCGTCCCACAGGTGAATTATCAGGTGTCATGGTGCTCTCCACATCGAATCGGCTTCCTTGATCCACGAGCGATGCTCGGACCGTCGAGAGAGCATCACGTCGCGTCTCGATTTCATGCTGCGCCAAAGAGTAGAAACGAACAGGAGTGAAGGTTCGAGAGCAGACTTTCGCCCGCCGCGCGCCGGAGCCTCTTTCGCTAGAGACCCCGGCGGCAATTCTGGAGACGCCCTCGCGGGTTACTCTACCTCGACGTGGACGGTCTGGCTAGCCTCGACAAGATCGTGATCCTTTGTGGCGCCGGTCACGGTGATCGTGTGTGGGCCTTTGGTCACGCCTTTGAACGTTCCCTTGAAGCCCTTCTGGTACTGATCATCCAAATACACGTGGGCATGGGCTGCTTGCGAGCCCTTGGTCAGTTCGTACTTCAGGTCAAAGGTGTCGCTGACCTTATCTCCATCCTTCGGAGCCGTAATCACGATCTTCGATCCGTCCGCTACCGGCGTCTTCGCCTTATCCGCGGCGAAGACAGGGGCTCCGCTGAGCGCCCCCACGAACGCAATTCCCAACCCCACCATCCCTATCCGTCTCATGACATTCATATGGCCTCCTTGTGTGTGAACCGGTTGAATTGATCATGCACCTTACCATCCCCTACGGACGATAATCTCGTGTGGATGCATCTCCCGATGTAAGACCTCGCGACTTTGCCCGACTGCCTCATGCCAAATGAAGTGTCTCAACAGCCTGCGATGAAGATGACTTGCAAAGAGGCGGCTGGGCTGACCACGGCGTATCTCGATGCATCGGTGACGGATCCAATTGCCATTTGCCTGACCCAGCACCTGGCCGCCTGCGCCGGCTGTCGTACCTCTGTGAAACAGATGGCATGTATCCGCGGCGGGCATCTATCAAGATCCATGACACTTGCTCTGACTAGGCCGGTATAATAAAACCTGTCTGAGTCAGACAGCAGGTGCCGAGCGACTCAGATCCTGTGGGACTCTGTGTCAGGAAAAGTGGAGTCATGGAGAGCGCATTACTTTACGACCGGTTGCAGTTTGCTGTCACTGCCAGCTTCCATTACCTCTTCCCTCAACTGACGATGGGGTTGGCGCTGCTGTTGCTCTACCTGCGGACCAGGGACCTCCTGAGTTCCGACGATCATTTCCATCACGTTGCGCGGTTCTGGACCGGCATCTTTGCCTTAAGCTTTGCCTTCGGCGTGGTGACGGGCATTCCGCTTGAATTTCAATTCGGCACCAACTGGGCGAAGTTTTCCAACCACACCGGAGGGGTCATCGGCCAGACGCTTGCGATGGAGGGGGTGTTCGCGTTTTTTCTGGAATCTTCTTTCCTAGGCATTCTGCTCTTCGGCGAAAAGCGGTTCAGCCGGCGCGTCCAATGGGTGGCCGCGTTCATGCTGTTTCTTGGTTCATGGCTGTCCGGCTATTTCATCCTGGCCACGAATGCCTGGATGCAGCATCCGGTGGCCTATCAGGTGGCCGAGGATGGGCGTCTGTTCGTGGATAGCTTGAGCGGGCTGCTGACGAATCCCTGGCTCTACTGGCAGTTTGCGCATAACATGACGGCCGCCGTCGTGACAGGGTCCTTCGCGATGGCGGCGCTGGGGGCGTTTTATATGTTGTCCGGTCAGCATCTTCCCCATGCCAAGACCTGCCTCCGCACCGGGGTCGTGTTTGGAACCATCGCCTCCCTTTTGATGATCGCCCCCACCGGTCATGAGAGCGCGCGGCAGGTGTTTGAGTTTCAGCCGATCAAGGGTGCCGCCATGGAGGGGCTGTTTCGATCCGAGAGGGGGGCGGATATCGTGCTGATCGGGCAGCCGAACATGGAAACGATGACGATCGATAATCCGCTCGTGGTCCCTGATGTGCTGAGCCTGGTCCTGTATTACGACCTCTATGCCAATGTGAAGGGACTTGATGTATTTTCTCCGCGGGAATGGCCGGACAATATTCCGCTCCTCTACTACTCGTACCACATCATGGCCGGACTCGGGACGATACTGGTAGCCATCATGGGATTCGCGCTCCTCTGGTTGTGGCGAGGGCGACTCTTCAGGGCGAATTGGCTGCTCTGGTTACTCATGCTCAGCGCCCCGTTTCCCTACATCGCTACCACCGCCGGCTGGATGACGGCCGAGCTAGGTCGTCAGCCCTGGCTCGTGTATGGCTTGCTCCACACGTCCGACGGCCTATCCCCATTGGTTCACGCAGGGAATGCGCTGTTCACGCTCATCGGCTTTCTCGGCATATACTTGTTCCTGGGATTGCTCTTTCTCTTTCTGATGGCCGAGACGATTCGACATGGACCGACAGAGGCAGCCCCGACAGGCCCCGTGCCAGGCTGAGCGGAGAACCCTTGCGCGATGGAAATCTTCTGGTATAGCGCGGTCACATTGATGCTGGCGGTGTATGTGGTGCTGGATGGCTACGATTTCGGCGTCGGCATGGTCTATCCCTTTGTAGCTCGGACGGACGAAGAACGCAGCCTGACCATGGCGGCGATTGGCCCGGTCTGGAGCGGCAATGAAGTGTGGTTGATTGCTGCGGGCGCCGTCCTCTTTCTGGCTTTTCCCAAAGCCTATGCCGCAGGGTTCAGCGGCTTCTACCTCGCGCTGATTATCGTCTTATGGCTGCTGATGGGGCGGGGTTTGGCCATTGAGCTGCGCGCGCATCTGGACCATCCGCTCTGGAGACAGTTCTGGGATACGGTATTTGCCGCCGCGAGTGCGCTGCTGGCCATTGTGTTCGGAGCCGCGCTGGGCAACCTGATTCGTGGCGTGCCGTTGAATGCGGAGGGATACTTTTTCGTTCCTCTCTGGACCGATCTGATTCCTGGCCCTGAGCCGGGTATTCTCGACTGGTTCACCCTGCTGCTGGCGCTCACCAGCGCGGTACTCATCCCGATGCACGGGGCCGGGTATCTGGCCATGAAAACCACCGGAGAACTGCAGGTCAGAGCTCGGCGCCTGGCACGACTGGGTGCCTATACCGCAGTGCCACTCGTGGCGGTGGTGGTCCTGGCCCTCTCCATGGTGCAACCTTCCTATCGGGTCAATTACGACGCCCATCCGATCGGGTATGGTTTCCCCTTGATGGGCCTAGCCGGCCTGGTCGCCCTACTCGTGTTGAGAACGAGAGACCGGGATGCGGCCGCTTTCGGTGCATCGAGCCTGTTCCTGCTGGGCCTGCTCGGAGGCACCGCCTGGGGATCCTATCCCAACATTCTAGTCGCGACCGGTGATCCGGCCCACAGTTTGACGGTGACCAATGCCTCGGCCGGGGCATACGGTCTGGAGGCGGCCTGGTGGTGGTTTACGATCGGCATCGCCATCGTAATCACCTATCAAGTCATCATCAACCGACTCTTCTGGGGTCCCGTCAAGCCCGAATCCCACGATTCCTCCGCCTACTAACCAGCCCGTAAGATTGCCCTCGCTCGGCCGACGACACGACTGACCCACTCTCTGCTGTATCCAAAGAGAATGACCATGAAAGCGATCGCCGTGATTCCGGGTATGTCGAACAGTCTCCACTTGCGACCTTAGCGAAACCGTCGGTGCACGATATTCCGAACAAACGCGATGTGTGGGGCGAGGTGCTGCGCGTGTGAATGGATGGAACCGATAAGGAAATCAATGCGACGAAGGATGGAGCCACCGCCCCCGATGAGAAGTTCTTGGTGATCGGTCATGAATGCCTTGGGCGGGTACTGGAGGTCGGCCGTCGTGTGAGTGAGCAGACTCCCGGCGACTATGTTGTCCCGACGGTGCGGCGGCCGGGAGACAGCGTCTACGACCAAATCGACCAGTACGATATGACGACCGAAAACCGCCACGTGGCCGTCTTGTTGGAACCCGCATCGATCATTGAAAAGGCATTGTTCAGGCCTACGAGGCGCAGCGGCGGTTCAAGATCTGGTGCCCGAAAAAAGGAGTCCGTCATGAAATGTGACAACACGAATGCCATGAAACGGCGACAATTTGTGAAGGGTGCGCTCGGGACTGCCAGTCTCGTGGCCTTGGGCGGTTTCGACAGTCTGACGCAACGCAACTGGTTCCCCGGCAGTGGCATAAGGCTGAGATGTTCACCGAACTGGTTCAGCGAGCGATCACGCCGGCCACCGCGTTAGCGCAGGAATATGCCGACTCGTATGAGAGCATGGCGATGCAGGATAGGTATCACCCGCAGACTATACGCGCCTACAAGTTGAACGATACACCTCTGGATATCCCCCACGGAGCGCCCCTGCGTCTTCGGTTCGAGCGGCAACTCGGCTACAAGCAGGCCAAGTATGTCAACCGCATTGAGTTGGTCGAATCCCTAGCTGGTACCGGCACCGCGGCGCTATCAATTGATAGTCCGGGAGACAGACGGAAATGGGCGTCTCCAAACCTCAATCGAACAAGATCCGGCTCCTGATGATGCGCAGGACTTCACGAGATCAGTGTATGGCTTAAAGTTTGAAGCGTCTGCGCGGGCGGTGCCAATATCCTACCGAATCCCATCATTATCCCACCATCGTAGAGGTTCATTGATCAGTGGTGTCGCCGCTATCTAGGTAGTCGCCTTGGCCTACCAAAGTTTTTCTCTGCGCCCATCTTCTGAGGAATAGTCCATCAAGTGCTCTCCGCATAACATCGCCCCTGTCGCGCGAGAGTCCAGCGGCCTCGCTGACGTGAGGACTACCAATTGAACATAGGAGGAGCCGGATGGCAGAGAGCAATCATTCCAAGCAGCAGGGTGAGAAGGTGGTGGCGGTGAATGTTCGTCTTACACCGGCGGGCCAAACCGACCAGCCGATTCTCGTGAACTATACCCATGTTGGGCTCGCTCAAGGGTTGGCGTATATCGATTTTGGATTCCTAGAACCGGCCTTGTTGGGCGCGCTCGCTCAGCGCGCGCAGCAAGGTCAGGTGTTGCCGCAGCAGCTTGAGGGGGCAAGAGCTGCGCGTGTGGCCTTGTCTCTCGATGGGCTGGTTCGTCTGCAACAACAACTCCAGCAGGCGCTCGTGAGCCTCCACCCTCAAAAGTCGAAACTGTCATAAACGGTTCATTCGGTCATCCACGATGAATGGGGCAACATCTCATTCCGAGTCTTGTGCCACGCCGTCACCTGCGTCGGATACCGGGTTGTTGTGTCTGTTGTTAATGGCGCGGTTTCACGATCTGCCGGTAGATGGCGGCCAAATCCAGCATCAGTTCGGTCAGTCTGGCCAGATGCTGAACACGCACGAGTTGCTGCGCGCGGCCAAACACATTGGCTTCAAAGCCGGCCTGGTGACACCCGCATGGCCAGCGCTCGCGGCGATGCCGTTACCGGCGGTCGCCCAGCGATCGGATGGGCGGTACGTTCTTCTAGCCAAGGTACAAGACGACCAGGTGCTTCTCCAGGATCCGCTGGAGGCGCGGCCACGGATGCAATCAAAAGCGGAGTTCCTCGCGACCTGGAGCGGCGGATTGCTGCTCTGCGCGAAGCGTGTGGGCTTCCGTGCTCAGGATCTCACCTTTGACATCACGTGGTTTATTCCCGCCGTGCTTAAGTACCGGCGGCTGCTGGGCGAGGTGTTGCTCGCCTCGTTTTTTCTCCAGCTCTTCGCGTTGCTCACGCCGCTCTTCACGCAAATTGTCATCGATAAAGTCCTTGTGCACAAGGGGTTCACCACGTTGCACGTGATGGCCGTGGGCATGATGGCGCTGGCATTGTTCGACGCGTTGCTCGGTGGGTTGCGGACCTATTTGTTTGCCCATACGACCAATCGGATCGATGTGGGACTGGGTGCGCAACTGTTCCGGCACCTCCTGGCCCTCCCTCTCGCCTATTTCGAGGCCCGCCGAGTCGGCGATACGGTCGCGCGAGTGCGCGAGCTCGAGCAGATCCGCCAATTTGTCACCAGTAATTCCGTGACGGTAGTGCTGGATGTGTTGTTCATCGTGGTGTTTCTAAGCGTCATGTGGATCTACAGCCCAATGTTGACGCTGGTGGTGCTGGCATCGCTGCCGCTGTACGCCGTGCTGTCGGTGGTCATAACGCCCACCATCCGCGCTCGGCTCAATGAGAAGTTCAATCGAGGTGCGGAGAATCAGTCGTTCCTCGTTGAAGCCGTGACCGGTATTCAAACGGTGAAAGCGCTCGCCGTGGAGCCGCCGCTACAACGTCGTTGGGATGAACAATTGGCCGGCTATGTTCGAGCGAGTTTTCGCGCCACCAGCCTCATCACGGTGGCCGGGCAAGTAGCGACTTTTATCCAGAAAACGACGACGATTGCCGTCTTGTGGGTCGGTGCTTACCAGGTCATCGATGGGGCCCTGAGCATCGGGGAGTTGATCGCCTTCAATATGCTCTCCGGGCAGGTGACCGGACCCTTGTTGCGCATGGTGAATCTCTGGCAGGAATTTCAACAGGTGGGCATTTCAATTCAGCGGTTAGGCGACGTGTTAAACACCAGACCCGAGCCTTCATACAATCCGAACCACACAACCTTACCGCAGATCGCCGGGCAGATTATCTTCAACGACGTCACCTTTCGCTATCGTCTGGATGGCCCGCCGGTTCTCCAGGAGGTCTCCTTCGCGCTTCAGGCGGGCCAGGTGATTGGGATGGTGGGGCGCTCTGGGTCCGGCAAAAGCACCATCGCGAAGCTGATGCAACGGCTGTATGTGCCGGAACGGGGCCGCGTGTTGGTGGATGGTGTGGATCTTGCGCAGGTCGATCCGGCTTGGTTGCGTCGACAAGTCGGGGTGGTGCTGCAAGAAAACTTTCTCTTCAACCGTTCCGTGCGGGACAACATCGCTTTGACCGATCCGGGGATCTCAATGGATCGTGTGATGCACGCGGCCAAACTGGCGGGCGCTCACGAGTTTATCCTCGAATTGCCGGAAGGGTACGACACGATGGTCGGAGAACGCGGCTGTTCCCTGTCCGGAGGCCAGCGGCAGCGCATTGCTATCGCCCGTGCCTTGATTGCCAATCCCCGGATTCTCATCTTCGACGAAGCCACCAGTGCCTTGGACTATGAATCCGAGGCGATCATTCAGCAGAACATGGCGCAGATCTGCAAGGGGCGCACGGTCATTGTGATTGCACACCGCTTAAGCACGGTGCGCCCGTCAAACCGTATCTATGTGCTTGACCAGGGGCGGATCGTCGAGGACGGGACGCACGACGACCTGCTCAAGCGCAATGGACTCTACGCGCGACTTCACCGGCATCAGGAAGGACGATCGCCGCATAATGGGAAAGCGGATGAGGGAATAAATGATGAACACGTTCCTACAACATCTGGCTGTGTGGCGCACGGCATGGCAGATTGAGTCGACCGTGCCTGTGGCGATTGTTCCCAGTGGGAGAGCGGCGGAGTTTCTTCCCGCCGTGCTCGAAATTCAGGATGTGCCGCCGTCACCGATCGGCCGCGCAATTCTTTGGACCATCGTGCTGCTGTTCACGACGGCGGTCACCTGGTCGTCGTTGAGTCAGGTCGATATCGTGGCGGTGGCGCCAGGCAAGCTCATTCCCAGTGGCCATTCCAAAACCATCCAACCGTTCGAGAGCGGCGTCGTCGCCGCCATTCACGTGCAAGACGGCCAATCCGTCCATCGAGGAGAGGTCCTTATCGAACTGGACGCGACACAAAACGGCGCCGATCGGGATCGGGTGGTCAACGAGTATCGTGCCGCGCTCGTCGAGGCTTCCCGATTACGTGCTCTGATTGCGAAGCACGTCACTTTCAAGATTCCGGAGGAAGCCGATCCGCAATTCGTCTTGCTCCAACAACAACTGTTGCGAGACCAACTCGCGGAGTTCTCCGCGCGAGTGGATGCATCCCGCCACCTCATCGGGCAGCGCAGAGCGGCGGTGGATGCGGCGAAGGAGAATCTCCGGCGGCTCGAGGCTACGGTCCCGATCGAAGCCGAACGAGCCGAAGCGTATCGTTCCCTGCTGGCCCAACAGTATGTGTCGAAGATGGACTACCTTCAATTCGAGCAGCAACGGATCGATAAGGCTCAGGAGTGGGCCGGACAGAAGAGTAAGTTGCGGCAGGATCAGGCTGCGCTGGCAGAAGCCGAACAAAACTATCGCGCGCTCCTGTCTGAATTTCAGCAGAGCAAACAGGCCGAGCTCTCCGCTATCGAAACGAAGGCCGCATCGCTGCTTCAAGAAGTGCGCAAGGCAGGACAGAAAACCGACTTGCAGAAGTTGGTGTCGCCGATCGACGGGGTCGTGCAGCAGCTGGCGGTACATACGGTCGGTGGGGTGGTGACTCCGGCGCAACCCTTGCTCATCGTCGTGCCCCAGGAGCATCCCGTTGAAGTTGACGCGCACTTTGAGAATAAGGACATCGGGTTTGTAAGGGAAGGGCAGCCGGTGGAAATCAAAGTCGAAACCTTTCCATTTACTCTCTACGGCACCATTGCGGGAAAGGTTTTGACCGTCTCGGAGGATGCGGTACCGTTGGAGAAAGAGCAGGGTGGCCTGGTCTATGCCGGTCGAATCAGCTTGGACCGCGCGACGATGCTGGTAGAAGGCAAGGCAATCCACCTCACGCCGGGAATGGCCGTAACGGTGGAGGTCAGAACGGGCCAGCGTCGAGTGATCGAATATCTGCTGAGTCCGTTGCTGAGGTCGATGCAGGAGAGTTTGCGGGAGCGCTAAGGGGAATGCATGACAGGTACGGCGCATTCGACCTTCATGAAGAGGTGGAGTCATGAAGATGAAACGCACACGAATTGTCAGCGTCCTGGTCATGATGGCCTACGGCTCGTCACGATGACGGCAGACGCAGGTGCCGCAGACAGGAGCGCCGAGTTTGACTACAAGGGTTTGTCTGGTTGGTCATTCTGGGAAGCTAGAAACAACTGTTAGCACCATTTCGATAGGTCAGAGTGTTCAGTGCGAGCGGACTGTGAGCTGAGGTTGGCTGATGTGCCAGTAGATCAAAAAAAGGTCGCTCGTAACTCTTTTGCAGCGCACCCCATCAGAACAAGGGAGTACACCGTCAATGAACAATGAGCGATCGCCACACATGAATTGGACGCGGGTATGCCTGTCCCTGGTCTTCATTGTAGCTACTTGCTCGTATGCTGAATTGGCCGAGGCAAAAAGTGAATACGAGGTCATTCACACAGGGATCCAGGGCGGGGGCTGCTGGTATGACGATACACATTTCGTGATCGTGAGAGGGCGACAGCCAGCCCCTGGGCAGGAGTTCGAAGTGGAGGGGCTGTATTACCTTGATCCTGCCAAACCTAAAGACCTCAGGAAAATTGACCTCGCGCCGATTGAGCCACACATCCAACAGCAGATCCGAGAAGTGTCGTGCCAGGACGAAACCGTCCTGTTTTCTGTCATGGCACCTAATCGAAAGACGAGCCAGCTATACGGTCTCAAGATTGGAGGCAAACCTGAATTGATTGCAAATATGCGGTGGGCAAGACCCTCTGCGATCAGTCTCAAAGGGCAATATGTGCTTGGAAACAAAGTGACGGTTGATCATGGTGTATGGGAGGAACATTCCGACTGCGATGTCAGATTTTTGAAGCAGGGTTTCAAGGCTCTATGCTGGCCCAGAGACACTATTGCGCAGTGGCTCACTCCGAAGTTTGTGGTGAGCGAATATCTTTGGAGAGCGACCACTCTCATCAACGGGGTTGAGGGAAAGAGAGTACGTATCCCGAATACCAACCCGCCGTTGAAACTTGACGATGGAACGCAACTGAAGCAGGGGTATCTATTGCGAGACTTGGGCAATGAAATTGTGCAACAGATTCCAACGCAGCAGGGTTCCTACAAAATGGATAGAGCAAGTTTTCAGCCGAGTCCTGGAGGGACCTATCTCTATGCCAGGTGTTCAAAAGTGGGGGACTACGATCCACCTAAGACATTCTTCGGGCGTATCTGCCGATTTAATCTAGGCAATAAGGAAACGCAATGGAAGGAAGTCTTCAGTGTACAAAGAGAGCCGAATGAGCGGGCATCTCTTTATGACCTTGATGTGAATGATCAAGGTGATGTTGTGGTGATGCGTCGGGCACACCGTGTCCGTCCCACGTTTTGGAAATATACTGCACAGCGTGCAAGTGTCGAACAACTTCCTGCCGGACAGTTGAGTCAAGAAATTGAGGCAGTGAGATTTGCGCCAGATGGTCGGACGATAAGCTATCTAGATAAAGGACAATTAGTTCTTCTACGGTCACAAGAGGGAAAGCCATGACGTCGTTTGTAATTTTAACAGACGCTCGCGAAGCGGCAGAGCTAGTATATTATGGGAAAAACTTCGTTCCATTAGGCTGGCAAATCGACTTGACGTTTGGTGAAGGAGGGGAAGACCAAGGGCCGAGCGGTGGATATGTATACGCGCTGAAGCCAGTCAACGAGAACGATGACCGTCGAATGCTTGTGTTTCGCGGGACCGAGGTGACACTCACCAATATGGAGGACGTGTATGCAGATGTAACCGACATCGGCAAGACGCAATTCAGTGAGCTGGATGAAAGTGTTAATACGTGGCTTGCCCAACAGCTATTAGATGGGCATCAAGTCGAATTAGTTGGCCACAGTCTAGGTGGCGCCCTGGTTCAGTGGGCTATCAATGACACAAATATGCGGGATGAAAATCGGCAGAATAACGCAACGTCGACTTCTGTCTTAGAGATCGCAAAACAGCTCGATAGCACCTTCGTACTCGATCCATCGCAACTTCATTTCACCACTTTCAATGCTCCGGGCATCACTCACGTCTTGGGCGGAGCCTCTCCGACTACTGATCGGACATCAGTGGTGATCGGTGAACATCATGTGGTGATTGGACAACCTCCGATTGTGCAGGGTGATGTCGTCCATTTGCTGGGCGGGCCGCATGTGGGTGGAGCAGGGACACAGTTGATCGGCCATCAAGTAGACTTCGCTCACCTAGGCGAGGGGCTGTTTACACATACCATCGCGAAGCCGGAATATTGGACGAGTCCCGCGGTTCTCTATATTCCGCCACAACTTGACCTTGCGCTCGCGCAGTCGTTTGCCAGTCATTATTCTCAACTTGGAAATACCGATGGCACAGTACAGGGGAACACGGAAGCGGCTCTCCGGTTGGCTCTTTATGCCTCTGCGGTCGGTGTGGCGCTGGGGGTGGACGAATTGGGTAAGCAAGCTGAAGCGGCGGCGCAGTTGGCAGGACTCCAGTTCGATCGCGATGTCTTTGCGGACACGTTAGCCTTGCCTGGCGTAGGGATCAATCGCGCGCTAGAAATGATTGCGAAGGCCGCAGATGCCGCCGGTCAAAACGTGGCACAGGTGCAAGGGCTCGTCAGTTCAGCACTGATTGAGGTAGGCAGAAATTTGACGGGTGCAGTCGAAGCCGTTGATGTGTTTGTCACAAACACGCTGGTTCCCTGGATTACAAACACGGCTCAGGGAATCGCGAATGCCTTTTCAGAGTTCATCGGCGATATTCCGGGGGTGTTCGATTTGGGCCGCTCCTTGGGATTCATCGAGCTTGATGCCTTTCGGAAGGGGTACGAGCAAGCATCGCGTGATCGGACCATTGATCCGGCGCTGAATGCAGCACTGGACGCTGCGAAAGAGACGCTTCAACAGGCCGGGCAGACCGTGATTGTACAGCAAGGGTTCGGAGCGAATCCGTTTAGCGCAGCGGGATTTAATCCTGACACCGTAGCTCCTACAACGGTGAGTCTCAGGGAAGGCCAACTGAAAGCGTTCACCATCAATCTGCCCTTCGAAGCGGGGATTGGTGGCCAGAAGTTACAATTATCGTTGAGCGGGTCGAACGCCGGCAGTTTTGTCCTTCGCACCAATGGCACGGACCTGCTGTCGCAAGGCGATGCCTTTACGCTGGTCGTTCCGGAGGGCCAGCGGCAGTTGGTCGTCGGGCTCAAGTCGACGCAAGACATTACGGCTAATACGTCACTGACGGTCTCTGCTACGCTGGTGGATGCCACAGGCCAGCCCACGCACACCACACAATTGGAAGCTATCGCGGCGGTAGCCGATACGGGCGCGCTCTTCGCCGGCACGGTTCCGCAGATCAATTATGGCGCCAATGGATTTACGACTGAAGAGATTCTGCTTCCGCAGACGGGGGCGTGGATCATTGAGCGTGTTGAGGCGAAAAACTATATCTTCCAAGGCGGACAAGGGAGTTATCGGATTTATGCGGGGCCAGGCAACGATCAGCTCTACGGCGGAACCAACTTCGATCGTCTGTCCGGTCGTGCTGGCAACGATCTGCTCCAGGGTTTTGGGGGTAATGACGAGTTGTATGGTTGGGAAGGTAACGACGTCCTGGAGGGCGGTGACGGTGATGATCGACTCTACGGGGATCTATCGCTCGAACAAGCGGGACAGGATTATTTAGACGGTGGGGCTGGCGATGATCTCTTGGTGGGCGGGGCAGGGAATGACGTCCTGCTTGGCGGCAGTGGCAACGATGCTTTGAGGGGAGATGGAGGTGCGACCGAGCTGACCATCATTCCACCTGATGACCTCTTCAGTACTGGGTTCTCCTTTACCATGGATTATTCCCTGGGCTTAGGAAATGACACGCTGGACGGCGGAGCGGGTGACGATGGTCTCATTGGATATGGAGGCGCAGACGTCTTGTTGGGTGGCGATGGGATCGATGTATTGTTCGGCGATCATAATGGCGGGGAGACCCTTGTGCCGTGGGATCCAGCCAAAGATGGTGAGGACTATCTGGATGGCGGTGCGGGGAATGACTGGCTTTATGGCGGAGGACTCGCTGATGTCCTGATCGGGGGCAGTGGGGACGATATGCTTTTTGGCGAAGGGTCTCTGTATGAGGCGCGAGCGGGTGATGACTGGCTTGAGGGCGGGGAGGGGAACGATCAGTTGTACGGTGGGTTGGGAGCCGATGTATTATTTGGCGGAATTGGGGACGACTTGCTGGTTGGAGACTACGCGAATGAGCCCGGTTTTGACGATATGCTCGATGGCGGAGCCGGGATCGATGAGCTTCAAGGTGGTGGCGGAAACGATTTCTTGTTAGGCGGCAGCGAAAATGATCGGCTCTTCGGTCAAGATGGGGACGACACCTTGTCGGGAGATACGGGGGATGATGAATTGCAGGGTGGTTTGGGAGACGACGATTTGTTTGGAGGGATGGGCAACGATTTCTTATTAGGGCAGGAGGGCGAGGACCTTCTTTTGGGGGATGCCGGCGATGATTTGCTGAATGGTGGACTCGGCAATGATCAGCTTGATGGTGGCGATGGGATCGATGAACTGCAGGGGGGCGATGGTGATGACCTTATTATCGGTGGGGCCGGCGATGATTTTCTCTATGGCGATGGCAATGACCCAACTGTCCTGAGCCTGATCGGCGGGAATGACACGCTGGATGGGGAAGAGGGCGATGACCAATTATGGGGAGGTGCGGGACAGGACCGACTGCTTGGAGGCGACGGGGCTGATCAGTTGGTGGGCGATATCGGCGACGATGTGCTTTTCGGAGAGGCCGGCAATGATTCCCTCTTTGGCGACTCGCCACTGTTTGCGAGCCAAGCGGGAAACGACACCCTCGACGGCGGTGAGGGAAATGACGTGTTGCAGGGAGGAGGCGGAAACGATCAGTTGGAGGGAGGGAGTGGCGACGATGTGTTGTTCGGAGAATCGTGGGATGGTCCGTATTCGGCGGCAGGAGACGATGACCTTCATGGTGGGACTGGGAATGATCGCCTGATCGGCGGAGGTGGACTCGACACCTACCGGTTTAACCTGGGGGACGGGGTCGATTCGATCGAGGATGATGCAATAGAGCGCAACCGATTGGTCTTCGGTGCTGGTATCACCGCTGACTCCCTGAGTTTGGATGTGGCAGCCGGTGATTCGCTGCTGGTACGCGTGGGGAACGGTGGCGATGCGGTTCAGATCATCGGTTTCGGGCTCAATTCACTGGCGGAATTTCATACCATCGGCCGGTTTGAGTTCACAGACGGCACTGTGCTCACGGACAGCCAACTGCTCTCTCTCGGATTTCATTTGTCCGCGCCGGTGACGGGAGGAACGTTATTCGGCACCACCTTTGCCGATCACATGCAAGGTAGCCAGGCCGATGATTGGTTTCACGGACGTGATGGAAACGATGTCCTGGTCGGCGGCGAGGGCGCCGATGTGTTGAAGGGTGAGGAGGGCGATGATGTCTTGGACGGCGGCGCAGGAAATGACCGTTTATACGGTGGGACCGGCGCGAATGTGCTGTACGGTGGGGCGGGGAACGATTTGCTGGAATCGAACGGGTCCGGCGATCAGTTATTCGGTGGGACGGGAGATGATATCTATCGTCTCTTCTCCGGACTTCCGACTGTGTCAGAGGATGCGAATGCGGGCATCGATACCATCCAACTTGCGCCGACTTCTTCACTCACGTTTCAGACTCCGGATCATGTGGAGAACGTGCAGATTCTCGACGATTTTTATTTGGACCCGATTCAACGGGTGGATGTGGTAGGGAATGCCTTGGACAACCAGCTGTCTGGCCCGAACCAGCTTGATGGGCGAGAAGGAAACGACATCCTCGTCGGAGTGGGCGACAATACATTTATGTTTGGGCGTGGATATGGTCAAGACATCGTACGGATGGGCATGCAGGTCTATGCCCGAACAGGGCTCGACCAAGTGCAGCTTCTGGCTGGTGTCGCACCCGGCGATCTCGTGCTTGAGAACCATGCCAACGATCTGGTCGTCAAGATCAATGGAACCACCGATCAATTGACGGTGGAGTCCTACTTTGTCTCGGTGAGCAACACTGTTGACCAATTTGTCTTCGTGGATGGAACGGTGTGGAGCCGGAATGATATTGAGGGACGAGTACAGGCTATTGACGGCAGCGATGCCGACGACACGCTTTATGGCACATCGGGAGATGATACCATTCGTGGGCGAGGCGGCAACGATCAAATTCGAGCTTCACTGGGTAACGATACGCTCGACGGAGGTCCGGGAAACGATTTCCTTGAGGGGTACATTGGCAATGATATCTATGTGTTTGGGCGGGGATATGGGCAGGATTCCATTGATGACCAAGGGGATTCATCGGATGTAGACACGTTACAACTAGATGGAATTACGCCCGACGATATCACGTTGCGTGCGACGCCGGATTTTGGTACCAACGCGATTCTGACGATCAACAATACTACGGATCAACTGACGCTCGGCGGATTTTTCGCTTTCGATTCGCTCCGTGTCGATCTGATCCAATTCGCAGACGGCACGACCTGGAATTACAGCA
>CABVRW010000004.1:0-50661 GCA_902500785.1 uncultured Nitrospira sp. | reverse complement strand
TCGCTCCGTGTCGATCTGATCCAATTCGCAGACGGCACGACCTGGAATTACAGCATGATGCTGTCTCACGTTGAAGGGGTGAATCTCGTCGGCGCTGATGATGTGGATTACCTCTTTGGGAACGTCACGAACGACATTCTTTCAGGATTGGGCGGAGATGACCGCCTCTATGGTGGAGCAGGCAATGACACACTTCTTGGCGGTGGAGGAGTTGACCAGTTGGATGGCGGCGCCGGGAACGACACGTTGGACGGGGGTATCGGTGCGGATACCATGATCGGTGGATCCGGAAACGATCTCTACGTAGTCGATGATGTTGGGGATGGAGTGACGGAACAGGCAGGGCAAGGGACGGATACCGTTCAGAGCAGTATCACGTATGCGTTGGGAGCGAACGTCGAAAACCTGACTCTCGTAGGCGGTGCAGCAATCAACGGAACCGGGAATTCACTCAACAATATCATTGTCGGCAATGGGTCGGCCAATGTTCTTGCAGGCGGGGCGGGGAACGACACCTATGTCGTCGGGACAGGTGACACGATCGTAGAGGCCGCGAGTGCCGGGACTGATATCGTCCAAACCGAAATGAGTTGGACCCTGGGAGCCAATTTGGAAAAGTTGGTGTTAACGGGAACATTCGCCATCGACGGAACCGGCAACAGTGTCGCGAACACCCTCACTGGGAACAGTGCCGCAAATATTCTCAATGGTG
This sequence comes from uncultured Nitrospira sp., assembly GCA_902500785.1. Classification (GTDB taxonomy): domain Bacteria; phylum Nitrospirota; class Nitrospiria; order Nitrospirales; family Nitrospiraceae; genus Nitrospira_A. The sequence goes on along the minus strand of CABVRW010000004.1, from coordinate 49,949 downwards.
GCGCCGGCGCAGATACGCTGATCGGAGGCCAGGGCGACGACACGTACATCGTGGACAACACCGGCGACAAGATAACTGAATTGTCTCATGAAGGCATCGACACGGTTCAGAGTTCGGTGACGTACACGCTTGCCGCCAATGTGGAGAATCTTACGTTGACTGGGACCTCAGCGATCAACGGAACCGGGAACGGCCTGGACAATATTCTGATTGGGAATGGCGCGGCAAATCGACTCACTGGGGGAGCCGGGAACGACACCTATGTCGTCGGAGCCGGCGACACCGTTGTCGAAGCGCTGAATGCCGGGATTGATACCGTCAAGAGTTCTGTGACGCATACACTTGCGGCGAATGTCGAGAACTTGACGCTCACCGGGACTGCCGCTATCAATGGAACGGGGAACGGGCTCAACAATATTCTGATTGGCAACAGCGCGGCCAACACGTTGACCGGTGGGGCAGGAAACGATACCTATGTTGTTGGCGCGGGGGATACGGTGGTTGAGACACTGAATGCCGGCACCGATACGGTGCAGAGTTCTGTGACCTGGACCCTGGGAGCTAACCTCGAAAATCTCACACTGACCGGATCTACGGCGATCAACGGGACGGGCAATACCTTGGCCAATGTGCTGACCGGAAATGGTGGCAACAATGCGTTGGCAGGTGGTGATGGTAACGATACGATCATAGGTGGACAGGGAAACGATGTGCTTAGTGGTGGATCGGGAAATGATCTCTTTCAATTTGCTCGCGGAGATGGCCAGGATACCATCACCGACACGAATGGGAGCAGCGATCGGCTGAACTTTGGCTCCGGGGTCAATCCTCTGGACATTATGTTGAGTCAAAGTGCTAGTGATCTGCGTATTGCGCTCTACGGTTCGACCGATCAGGTTACAATTGCCAACTGGTATGGGGGTGCCACGAATCAGATCGAAACGGTCCAAGCTGGCAATGGCCAACAGCTGATGAATACACAGGTTAACCAATTGATCCAGGCGATGGCGGGATTCACGCAACAGACGGGGTTGAGTTGGGAGCAAGCCGTGGCCCAGCGTCCCCAGGATGTGCAGCAGATCTTGGCAGCGAACTGGCGCTAGGGTATGTCTCGGTCGCTCTGCCTGCTCGGCGGGGCGACTTCCTCCGGACCACATCGCGCTTCGCCTCTTCTCTGGAATAGGTAGGCGCAAGCGTCGCCTAGACGTTCATTTCTCTCATTAACTGACTCTAAATCGTCTGATATTGCAAAGGCTTGCGGGCCCTGTCGCCCAGTACCGAAGAGGTACAGCCTCTGTGGAATGGTCCAATTGCGGTTCGGTGGTACAGTCAGAACATCAATGCAACGCAAGAGATCATCATTGCGCGTCACCATGTCCGCGCTTGTTAGGAGGCATACGATGTCGCGACGAACTGTTCTCTCCCTCGCCCTGTTGATGCTCATCGCCGGCGGGTTTGAAGGGTGTACGACGATGAGTCAGCCCGGTTCTTCCACTACGTTGCCGAGCAGCGCGTTCTTCCCCGTCGAGACCAGTGAGTTGAAATTGCTTCAGGCGATTGCCTACGCGCAGGATACCCGGATGAAGAATTGTCACAAAGGGCCAGCCTGTGAAGAGGCCTACTACACCCGTGGATTGGTCGCGCTCTTTGAGAATCGGGCCGATGCGATTACGGTGTTTCAAGAGTTACACACGGCTATGCCAAATAATCGTTATGACGCAGCCACGACGGGGTGGTTGAACCTCTTGCAGGATCCCGCGCCCTCATCCGTCCATAGCAAGGCGCTGATGATTCAGTTGAAACAAGAGGTGCTTCACAATCTGTTGGAGCGGTCGGATCTCACGACTGTAAAGAGTGTGAAAGACCACGACCGCCGTGTTGCGGAGCTCAAGTGATAAAGCGACGCTAGATATTTAGCCTGCCTCTCATCCGGCCGGCATGCGAAGCATGCCGGCCGGAGCCGTTTCTGCGCGTATCGCCGGATCATCACGTCACTCAATGCTCGCAATGAATTGCAGGCGTTGGTTACTTTTATCAGCCGGAAGGGTTTCCGCCTCAAGCTCACATCTTGTAGTGTAGTTGAGTTTGCATAGACGCGCGGCTACACTTCGCTGAAGAGTAGGATCGGGCTGCCTGCAGGTTTATTCCTGGTGGGAGGTGTGTATGCGGCTATTCAGCGTAATCATCGTGATGTTCGCCGTTGTGTTTGCCGAAGGCTGGTTGGTTCGAGCTGCCGAGCCACAATCTAGGGCGAGTGATCTGCCAGGTGCTGCGGAGATGATCAAGGGAAAGGATGGCGCCCCGATGGTGTTGATTCCATCTGGATCTTTTACGATGGGTAGCAATGACGGACTCCCCTCCGAACGCCCGGAGCATTCAGTCACCCTCGATTCCTATGCGATTGATCAATATGAGGTCTCGCTACAGCTCTATAGAAGGTTTCTTCAAGAGGCGCAGCATGATGCGCCGCCCACCTGGGATGATGAAGCAGCGGAGACTGTGGGCGATCGTCCGGCGGTCGGGATGAGCTGGAGCGATGCGACAGCCTATTGTGCCTGGGCGGGGAAACGGCTGCCGACGGAGGCTGAGTGGGAAAAGGCGGCGCGCGGGACCGACGGGCGTCGGTATCCCTGGGGGCACATGCAGCCGTTTGTGGATATTGCGAATTACAATCGCGGGGTGTGGGTGAGTGAGGCGATCACGTTGGTTGGGGTGGCTGGCGGTGTCGAGGGGATGAGTGTTCGCCATGGGTTGAAAGCGGGGGGACGGAGTCCGTATGGGCTTCACCACATGGCTGGAAATGCGGCCGAATGGGTAGCTGACTGGTATCATCGAGAATATTATGGGAAGAGTCCGGAGAAGAATCCGACGGGGCCGGCGAGCGGTGAGAAGCGGGTGCTCCGTGGGGGGTCTTGGGCCGACCTACCAGCCGCCTTGCGGGTGTCGGCGCGTTTCTCCGCAGAGCCTGACTTTCAAGACCGCACGATTGGGTTTCGCTGTGCGATGGATGCCAAGAACTAGGGTTTCTGTTACCGGTCTATGCTGAATGCCAACGTGCCGCCATCTGTTCCGCCATTGAACCAAAAGAACAAGGCATTAGCGGCGTTGGTGGCTGGGATTGTGTTGCTGGTTGCAATGGCTGGAATCCGGAATATCCAGCCATTGCTTGATTCATCCCTGGGTGCTCTGAACGTCGATCCGAACATGGTGCCCTTGGTGACGGGGGACGAACCGATCCAGGAACTCTTTGTCCGTGCCGGTTGTCCGGTCTGTCATCAGATTCCCGGCATCGTCGGGGCGAAAGGGCAGGTCGGTCCGCCACTTTGGTTGGGGAAGACAGGGGAGGCTCGTTTGGCCGATCCGGAATATCGAGGGCAGGCGCAGACGGTTCGGGAGTATATCGTAGAATCAGTGGTATCCCCGGGAACCTATGTAGTCCCTGGTTTTCCTGCGGACACGATGCCGGTATGGTATGGACGAAAGTTGAGTGCGGGTGCATTGGATAAGATTGCGTCGTATTTGGAGCAGGCGGTAGAAGAGTCTGCACCGAGAAGCCCATAGGCAGAGGTGCCGATGAGTTGCGTGATGCGGTTTCGCAGAGGGGCAACATGAAGACTTGAGCGATACACTGAAGCGCGTCACCCGCTGATCATCAACGTTTCTTGCCTCCGCCCTGTCCCATTTGCCCTTGAATCTGAAATCCCTTCTCCGCTCTGTCGTTCTTGTCTAGCAGGGCGGCCACCGCGTCGTCGCCTTTCAATCCTGCCAGTTTAATTTTAAGACGAAGGTTGTTCGCGCTGTCCGCGTTGATCAATGCTTGTTCAATGCTGATTTTCCCAGCCTTATAGAGTTGCAGCAGCACGTAGTCGAACGTTTGGCAGCCTTCATCAATGCCCTGCTCCATCGCTTCTTTCAACGTATCGATCTCCGAACGCTTGATGAGGTCCTTGATACGCGGGGTATCGAGCATGATTTCGAGCGCGGGTACCCGACGGCCATCGAGAGAGGGGATCAATCGTTGAGAGATGATGGCCCGCAGGTTCAATGAGAGCTGCAGATAGATTTGCGCGTGCCGTTCTACCGGGAAGAAGTTCATGATGCGTTCGATGGATTGATTCGCGTTATTCGAGTGCAACGTTCCGAGACAGAGATGGCCGGTTTCGGCGAAGGTGATGGCGGCTTCCATGGTTTCCGTATCTCGGATTTCACCGATGAGAATGACGTCCGGGGCTTGTCGCAAGGTGTTCTTTAAGGCGTGTCCGAAGGAATGGGTATCAAAGCCGACTTCGCGCTGAGTCACAATAGATTTCTTGTGATGATGGACGAACTCGATCGGATCTTCCACGCTGATGATATGGCCGGCATGCACCGTATTACGGTGATCGATCATGGCTGCCAGCGAGGTGGATTTGCCGGAGCCCGTCGCACCGACGACGAGCACCAGCCCCCGCTTGGTCATGGCGATGTCTTTGACGATGGGCGGCAGGTCCAATTGTTCGACTGTCATGATCTCCGCTTTGATGTGGCGAAACACCAAACCGACGTTTCCCTTTTGCCGGAAAATGTTGACGCGGAAGCGGCCAAGATCCTTGTAATAGAGGGCGAGATTCATCTCCATTTTCTCTTCGAACTCACCTCGCTGCTGGCCGCGCATGAGGGCCAGCGCCAGCGATTCGAGCTGCTCATTGGTGAACGGCGGGGCATCGGTTCGATGTGTCGATCCATGGATGCGATAGATGGGTGGCGCATCAACGGTGAGATACAGGTCGGATGATTCCTGCTTGACCATCACTTCGAGAAGGGTGCGAACATCCATGGGAATGCCTCTTATGCTGCCGTCTAAACCATGCGAGGGGGCGCGTTTATGCGGCGCCCCCGACTGCGGCGTTGAATAGATTGGGATTCATGCTACGCGACTGGGCCTCGGCTTTTGTCACCATGCCGCGCGTGGCCAAGTCGACCAGGGCCATGTCCATGGTCTGCATGCCGTCTTTTTGGCTGGCCTGCATGATCCCAGGAATTTGATGGAGTTTGCCCTCTCGGATGAGGTTTCGCACGGCCGTAGTGCCGACCATGATCTCCACCGCAGCGATGCGGCCACCGCTCTTCTTCTTGAGGAGCGTCTGAGTCAGCACGGCTTCCAGCGTTTCCGACAACTGCGCGCGGACCTGAGCCTGCTGGTTTGGAGGGAAGGCGTCGATAATACGGTCGATGGTTTTCGGAGCGCTCGAGGTGTGCAGGGTGGCAAAGACCAAGTGGCCGGTCTCGGCTGCGGTCAAGGCCAACTGAATCGTGTCCAAGTCCCGCATTTCACCGACAAGAATGATGTCGGGGTCTTCGCGGAGGGCGGCACGAAGGGCATTGGCGAACGAGAGGGTGTGCACGCCGAGCTCTCGCTGGTTGACCAGGCATTTTTTGGATTTGTGCACAAATTCCACCGGGTCTTCAATGGTGAGAATGTGCCCTTCGAAGGTGTTGTTGAGGTAGTCGATCATGCCCGCGAGCGTGGTGGACTTTCCGGACCCGGTCGGACCGGTGACCAAGATCAGTCCTTTCTCGCGATCGCAGAGCTGACGGAGAATGGGCGGCATGCCAAGTTTTTCCAGCGGAAGAATTTCGGTCGGAATGGTCCGGAACACGGCCCCCAATCCACGCCCTTGAACGAAGACGTTCACGCGGAATCGGGCAATGTCGCCGAGGTCGAACGAGAAGTCGCATTCCCGGTGTTCTTCGAAGTTCTTGCGCTGCGCATCGCTCATCATGTCATAGATGAGCGCGTGCGTTTCGTCCTGAGTCAGGGGAGGGTGATCGAGTTTCTTGAGATCGCCATGCAGGCGGATCATCGGCGGCTCGCCGGCGCTAATGTGACAGTCGGAGGCGCCCTGCTGGACGCCAAAGGTCAACAGTTTCGAGATGTCAATCATCGGATCACTCCATGCAGTGAGAGAATGTGCGGAGAAACGAGCGTAGTTATGAGTAGATGATCATGGCTCGTCGAGTTGATCCGATCATGCCATAGGAAGGTGAGAAAGCAAGAAAATACCCAGAAGAGGGAAGCCGCAGCGGCTGTCGGCGGTCGGTGCAATGCTCAATGTCCTGCGCTAAATCATATCCAGCTCACGGCCCGCTTGTGCGAGTGCGGCCAGTGCCTGGTCGATGTGCGCAGAAGTGTGATCGGCCGTGATGCTGAGACGAATCCGACTCGTGGCCGGAGGCACTGTCGGTGGACGAATGGCGGGGGCGTAGACCCCGAGAGTGAGCAGTGTGTGGGCGAGGTTCATCGCACGATCGGGATCGCCCACGATAATCGGGAGGATTGGGCTCTCTGAAGGGGCGAGGTGGAAGCCGAGCCGACTGAGACCTTGCGCGAGGCGTTCGCGATTTTGCCACAATTGGGCGCGCCGTTCCGGCTCCCGCCTGATGACGCCGAGTGCAGCAGTGGCGGCTGCAGCGGAGGCCGGCGGGGGAGCGGTGGTGTAGGTAAAGGCGCGGCAGGTGTTCACGAGATAGGCAATGAATGTGGCTGATCCAGCCAGGTACCCTCCTGCGCTCCCAAGCGCTTTACTTAAGGTGCCCATGTGATAGGGCACGTGCGATTCGACTTCACAATGTTCGAGGGTGCCGCGTCCTGTTTTCCCCAGGATGCCTGTGCCGTGCGCATCGTCGACATAGACCGCTGCGCCATACCGTTCCGCCAAGAGGGCGATGTCCCTCATCGGGGCGATGTCCCCATCCATGCTGAAGATTCCGTCGGTCACGATGAGGGTCGGTTTGGTCGAGGGCCGACGGGAGAGTAGTTGTTCCAGATGATTCATGTCTCGATGGCGGTAGACGCGAAATGTGGCGCCGCTCAAGCGGCAGCCGTCGATCAGGCTGGCATGGCAGAGGCGGTCGGCGAGGATGAGTCCGTCTTTCCCAATCAGCGCCGGAATGACGCTGATATTCGCCAAGTATCCGGCGGCAAATGTGAGCACGGCTTCCGTGCCTTTGAACTGGGCGAGTGCGGTTTCAAGTGCCTCATGAGGCGTCAGGCTGCCGCAAACGAGACGTGATGCCCCGGATCCAGCCCCGTATTGACGGGTGGCCGCGACGGCTGCCTCCACGACTGCCGGGTGTGCGGCAAGGCCCAGGTAATTGTTGGACGAGAGGAGAATCACCGTGTGATTGTCGAGCGTGACCGTCGGCCCCGTGGCCGAGGCGATGGTGCGAAGCCGGCGCAGGAGGTGTTGATCCTGTAATGTTTGGAGATATTCCTTGAACATAACGCCCTGCGTTCTTGACGGGCTTGGATATTTGACAAGGCTGACTGCTCCCTAGTATAAGGCGCGAGGCTTTCAGATACGACCGTTTCGTATACTCTGCCGATAGAATGATCGTGACACGATGAGTTATCGAATCAAGATTCCATCCAAAGGTGATCCACTCGACGAAGCCCATTTGCTGAGCGGAGTGGATCGGTTTCTCCATGTCTTGGAGGAGCAACGGCGTGCCGTGCTCGCTGGGTTGGGGGTATTGCTTGTCGCAGCGGCGGTGGTTGCCGGTGTCATGTGGTATGACCATCAATCCACACTGAAGGCCCGTGAACTCGATCAAGAAGCGACGCTCCACTATCTCAATCGGCCTGCCGATGATCCAAAAAAAGGGCACGAACAACTCGCGCAGGCGATTACGCTGTATAAGCAGGTTGTGGATCAGTATCCGCGGAGTCCCGTTGCGCCGCTGGCATTGTTCCGTCTGGGTAATGCCCAAGTTCTAGCCAATGAAGTGGATGCGGGGATTGAAACCTACAAGCGATTCATGTTGCTTTATAGCTCCAATACCTCGCTTCTGGGGCTCGTGCAGCAACGGCTTGCCTATGCTTATTTGGTCAAAGGCGATCGCGATCAGGCGGTCAAGGCATTTGCAGGGATTCTTGAGATCCCCGGCGCCCTCAATAAGGACCATGTGTTGTTCGAGCTGGCAAAACTGGAAGAGTCGCAGTCCCGTCCCGAGGGGGCCCTCGCGCATTATCAGGACCTGATGAAAAATTATCCCAACTCGCCCTTCACGAGTGAAGCCGCCGTAAGAGTGAAAGTGCTGGAAGTGAAGAAGTCTCCGGAGAATCCGGCGACCGATGCTGCACCCGCTCCGGCAGTGAGAGCGCCCGCTCCCCAGACTGAAGCGCCCGCCAAATCTTCAGGTAAGTCTGCTGCTCCGTCCTCCAAGAAGAACCCCTAGCAGTTCACTCAGAATGACGCGGAGAGATGGAGTCGCGTTAGTGCGTGATGACCAAACGGCTCCCTGCCTTGATGGTATGGCCTGTCAGGTTATTGATGGATTTCAGGGTTTTGACGGAGATGTTGAATCGTTTGGCGATTTTCTCAAGTGAGTCGCCGACTCGCACTCGATACCAGTGCCCGGAGTCTGGTTCAGGCTTGACGCGCCGTCCCTTGACGGGGACAGAGAGTGGCGCGAACTTGTGGGTCGGGGCCCGATCCAATAGCCGTTCAACCTTTTCCCTGGTGCCGACCGGAACCTTCAGATGATACTCGGCATCGTCAGGAGGTGTGGCATCGCGCCGCAGTTCCGGGTTCAGCACTTTCAATTCCTGGTACGAAATTCCCGTGACATTGGCAATAGCCTTGAAATGGATGGAGCGCCGGACGACCACCTCTTCAAACTGGTGAGGCTGGACCTCGTTCTGCGGAAAGCCATAGCGGTCGGGATTCTTAGCGATGATGGTCGCGGCCATGAAACGAGGCACATATTCCTTGGTTTCCCGTCGGATCAGCCGTGTCTTCGCAATGTCTGAAAAGCTCTCCGCTTGTGCCGTATGGAGGGCGCGCATCACCTTGCCTTCTCCGGCGTTGTAGGCCGCCATCGCCAGAGGCCAGGTGCCGAACAAATCGTACAAGTCACGCAGATAGCGCGCAGCCGCGACGGTCGACTTCACGGGGTCTCGCCGTTCATCCACATAACTGTCGACGCGCAGTCCATACACCTTGGCGGTGCCTTTCATGAATTGCCACGGGCCGGCCGCACGGGCGCGAGAAAGGGCGTGGGGATTAAATCCGCTTTCAACGAGAGACAAATAGATGAGATCGCTGGGAAGCTGGAACTCGGAGAAAATACTATCCACCAGCGGCCGGTAGTGGCTGAGGCGGATGAGCCATTGTTCAAACCGGTTACGAATAGACACGTTGAAAAAACGAATGTGGCCTTGAACGGACGGGTCAAGCACGATCGGTACATTATATGCGAGCGCGTCCTCCGATTCCGGGCCCTGGGCGGCGGCTTCTTCCTGGACCACCTCAGCCGGAGGTGTCAGCAGGTCCGTAAATCTGGCCGCGGCGCCGCTGAGAGGCTTGAGTTGAAGAAGCGCCTCGGCCGGCGGCACTTCCGTCGACGGTTCGCTGGCAACGGGGGCTGGAGGTTCGGTCGCCTCGAGCTCGGTGGCAGCGGTGCGATCTGCTTCTTCCAGCGAGTATTCCGGTTCCTGGATGAGGGAGGGAGTATCTTCTGACGGAACACTTTCTGCGGTGGTGTCTGTGCTCGTGGGCGGATCGACTTCAAGCGGAGTCGGCGACTCCGCTCCTGTAAGGGCTGGCCACGAGAGAGAAGCCAGGCAGAATGATAGTACCGACAGCGCGCGAACACCTCTGCCCAGGAAACGTGCATGCATAAGGGTACCCACTTAGACGGTTCAGGGAGTGTGTGGTGACTGACTCTTGAAGGGTAGCCTATCGAGGAGGGTGCAACTTGTCAAGAAATTGAGGGAGTTGAATTATGAATTGAAATGAGGCCTGGAAAAGATCGCACGTGAAGTCGTGGACTCTCCCGGATATCAATCTTGCGCGATGTGTTGAAGTTGCTGAAAAGATAAGCATCTTCACGGGTTGTTACCTTGACACCTCAGGGGGGCTATGGTAGCGTACGCCCCTTCTAAATCCCTGACATTGTTCGTTCCGTACAGTGAGGAGGATCGTTCCATGCTCAAACGGTATTTGCTGGCTCCTGGACCCACCCCCGTTCCTCCGGAGGTGTTACTGGCGATGGCCAGACCGATGATTCATCACCGTGCTCCTGAATTCGACAAACTCTTTGCCGAGGTTCGTGAGGACCTGAAGTGGCTGTTTCAGACCAGGAACGATGTGTTGATTCTCGCGGCATCCGGCACCGGGGGCATGGAAGGATCGGTTTCGAATTTCCTGTCTCCAGGGGATAAGGCCCTGACGATCAATGGGGGCAAATTCGGTGAACGATGGACGAAGCTGTGTAAGGCGTTCGGCGCGCAGGTGACCGAGCTGAAAGTCGAGTGGGGGCACGCGGCGGATCCGCAGGCCGTTGCCGATGCGTTGAAGAAGGATCCATCGATTAAGGCCGTCTATGTGCAGGCCAGCGAAACCTCCACGGCCGTGGCGCACGACGTCAAAGCGTTGGCCGATATTGTCAAAGGGTATGAGGAGACCATTCTGGTAGTGGATGCGATCACCGCTCTGGGAGTGCTTGACCTCAAGACCGATGCCTGGGGCCTCGATGTGGTCATCACCGGCTCGCAGAAGGCGCTGATGTTGCCGCCGGGATTGGCCTTTGCCAGTGTGAGTGAAAAGGCCTGGCGATTGGCCGACAAGGCGAAGAACGCGGCGTTCTATTTCAATTTTAAGCGCGAGCGAGAAAATCAGCAGAAGAGTACGACTGCCTATACGCCGGCCGTCTCGCTCATCTTGGGCTTGAAGGAAGTGATGAACATTCTGAAGGCCGAAGGCTTGGAAGCAGTTTTCGCTCGCCACGCCATGTTGGCGACGGCGATGCGTGAAGGCGTCAAGGCCGCTGGGCTCTCTATCTTCCCCCGGGAACGTCCGAGCGATGCCTTGACTGCCATCGAGGCGCCGCAAGGTGTGGACGGTCAGGCGGTGTATAAAAATTTGCGAACACAGTACGGCATGACGGCCGCAGGAGGTCAGGATCACCTGAAGGGCAAGATCTTCCGTATTTCACATATGGGCTATATCGATAGCTTTGATGTCATCACGGCCTTGGCGGCGGTGGAGATGGTCATCAAGGGGCTGGGCTATCCCGTAAAACTCGGCAGCGGGGTGGCGAAGGCTCAAGAAATTATTATGGGACAGTCCTAGACTCACGATCAGGTAAGGCACCACGACAATGAAAATTTTGGTCAGCGATAGTCTCTCGAAGCAGGGTGTGGAGGTGTTGGAGAAGGCCGGCTTTACGGTGGTGGTGAAAACCAAGCTGCCTAAAGAGGAGTTATTGAAGGAGATCAAGGATGCGGATGGGCTGATCGTCCGGTCTGGCACCAAGGTCACTGCCGAAGTCATTGCTGCAGCCGGTCAGCTGAAGGTGGTAGGGCGAGCCGGTTCCGGCCTGGACAACGTCGATACCCCGGCCGCAACCCGTCGTGGCATTGTCGTGATGAATACGCCGGGCGGGAATACCGTGACGACCGCCGAGCATACGATGGCCATGATTTTTTCGATGTCGCGCCGCATCCCGCAAGCCACTGCCTCGACCAAGACCGGGAAGTGGGAAAAAGAAAAGTTCATGGGCGTGGAGTTGTACAACAAGGTGCTCGGGATTGTCGGGGTCGGACAAATCGGCGGGTATCTTACCAAGCTCGCTCAGGGAGTCGGGATGCAGGTGATGGCATATGACCCCTATCTGGCACAGGAACGTGCGCAGAAAATGGGCGTGACCATCGTCGAATTGGATGAATTGTTCCGCCGCGCCGACGTCATCTCCGTGCACACGCCCCTCACTCCGGAAACCAAGGCACTCATCAATGCGCAAGCCATTGCCAAGATGAAAACGGGCGTCATGATTGCCAATTGCGCGCGCGGCGGGATTGTGCATGAAGGGGACCTCTGCGAGGCGCTTAAAACCAAGAAGGTTGCCGCTGCCGCGTTTGATGTGTTCGAAGATGAGCCGGTGAAGCCAGATAACCCGCTGTTGGCGCTGGACAATTTTATTTGCTCGCCGCACATCGGCGCCTCCACGACGGAAGCGCAGGAAAACGTGGCCATCGGGATCGCCGAGCAGATCGTCGAGTACTTCACCAAAGGGATCGCCCGTGGCGCGGTCAACATCCCTTCCGTCTCGCCGGAGCTTTTGCCGCAGCTTCAGCCGTATCTGTCGCTTGGGGAGCGTGTCGGGCTCCTGCAGGCGCAGCTGTTGGAAGGTGGCTTAGAGCGGTTGACCGTCGAGTACAGCGGAGAAGTTGCGGGGTTGAATGTCGCGCCGTTGACGATTGCGGTGCTGAAGGGACTTCTGACCCCCATCCTCGAAGATCCGGTCAACTATGTGAACGCCCCGGTGGTCGCCAAGGAGCGTGGCATCGAAGTCAAAGAAGTGAAGATCAACGATGCCGGAGATTTTACCAGTGTGATTCGAGTGCGGGTGGAGGCCGGGAAACAATCCCATCAGGTAGCCGGGACTCTCTACCATCGGAAGGATCCGCGCGTCATTGAGATCGATCAGTTCAAGGTGGAGGTAGTGCCGGATAATCATCTTCTCCTGATTCTGAACGAGGATCGTCCGGGGGTCATCGGCACAGTGGGGCATATTCTTGGCGATCACAACATCAATATTGCGCGCATGCAGTGTTCACGGGAAGAGCGCGGCGGCAACGCCTTGTTGATTTTCGGGCTCGATGCGCCACTTCCTTCGCCCGTCCTCGATCAGATTACGAGCAGCAAGCACATCCTTTCCGTAAAGGTCGCCGACCTGTCGAAAGGCTTGTAGATTGCCCGGCAGTCGACCATGGGCTTCCTTTCGTTGAAGGCCACTTCTTCCTCCGCGCCGATGGCGGCAGGTCGGGAACGGTCGCTCATTCCAGTCGGAATGAGCACCATCCTTCCTGAGGCCGCTCGACGCATTCGACATCTCGAACAGACCTTGCTCGCCGTGCTCGCTCATGGGGGCTACGACGAGATCATCCTCCCGATGTTCGAGTATCTGGACGTGCTCGCGCCCGGCCTGGAGTCAGAGCTCATCGAGAAAAGTTATCAGTTGGTCGATCGAACGACGGGCCGATTGATGCTGCTGCGTCCGGATGCGACCGCGCAAATCGCGAGAACGGTCGCGATGGGCATGATGGGCGCGCGGCTTCCGCTGCGTTTGTGTTATCGCACGTCCGTGTTTCGGTATGAGCGTGAACACGCCGGCCGTGACCGTGAGATTTTTCAAGTCGGGGCTGAGCTGATCGGGGTCGACGGAGTGGCCGGTGATGCCGAGGTCCTGACGCTCCTCCTTGAATGTTTGAGTCGAGTGGGACTGTCGTCGTTCAAGGTCGCGGTCGGTCACGTCGGGTTTTTTATGGCTCTGCTCGTTCGATCCGGTTTATCCAGTGAAGGCCAGAAGCGAGTGGAGCAGGCGGCCGCGCGGAAAGACATGCCGCTCCTCGAAGAACTGTTGAAGCGAGATGGTGTATCCCGATCGACCGGGAGGGTCATTCTTGAAGCGTTGGAATTATGCGGTGGGCCGGAGGTGTTGGCGCGCGGGAGAAAGTTGGTCGGCCGTGACCGGAATCTTCTGCGACCACTCGATCGTCTTGCGCACGTCTATGAGCGGTTGGTGTCGCCTGGGCGACAGGCAGTGTTGCTCGATTTAGGAGAATTCCGCGGGTTTGAATACTATGACGGGATCGTTTTTGATGTCTTTGCGCCTGGAATCGGGGCGGAGGTGGGAGGAGGAGGCCGATACGATCATCTGATGGGTCGGTTCGGTCGCACGGCTGCATCCACCGGATTTGCTCTCGATGTCGATCGTCTGTTTCGAGCCATTGATTACACCGGTGGTGCGATGCCTGTTCCCGTCGTAGCATCCACAACAGGCCGTCCCAAGCGGGTTGCTGCCGAACACCGGCGGCGCAGGAGTCGCGCATGAAGGCGCTTTCCGCCATGGATCTCACCGCGCCCAAGTTGCCACCGCAGAATGTCGAGGCCGAACAGTCGGTGCTCGGCGCTATTTTGCTGGACAATACGGCGATGGCCAAGGTTATGGAAGTGCTGACGGATGAGGAGTTTTACCGGACCGCGCATCGCAAGATTTATCAGGCAATGCTCGAACTCTCCGATCGCGGCGAGGTCATCGATCAGATCACGCTGACGGAATGCCTGAAGGGGCGTTCGGAGCTTGAGGCGATCGGAGGATCAGCCTATCTGGCCGAGCTGGTCCAGGTGGTGCCGACGGCGGCGAACATTCGGTACCACAGCAAGATCGTGCGAGACAAGGCGTTGCTGCGCGGACTCATTCAAACCTCGACGGAGGTCGTGACCCGCGGGTATGACGGGACGGTGGCCGTCGACGAGTTGCTGGATTTTGCCGAACGCTCGGTCTTTAGTCTTGCCCAGGGAAAGCTCGATCGGTCTTTTACGCCGGTCAATCAGATCATCAAAGAGAGCCTTGATGTCGTAGACAAGCTGTCCAAGCGGAAGGAACGTGTGACGGGCGTGCCCACAGGGTTTTACGATCTGGATGACTTGACGGCGGGATTGCAGCCTTCGGATTTGATCGTGGTGGCCGGAAGGCCGAGTATGGGGAAGACCAGTCTGGCGCTCGGGATGGCGCAACATGCCGCGCTTCACGCCGGGACCGTCGTCGGAATTTTCAGCCTCGAAATGTCGAAGCCGCAACTGGTGCTCCGCATGTTGAGTTCCGAGGCCCGGGTCGATTCGCACTCCCTTCGAACCGGCCGGCTGCAGAAGGAAGATTGGTGGCGGTTGGCTGAGGCGGCCGGCAAGCTGGAACAAGCGCCGATCTTTATCGACGATTCCGGAGCCGTGACCGTGCAGCAGATGCGTGGGAAAGCCAGACGGCTCAAGGCCGAACGGGGCCTCGATTTGTTGATTGTGGATTACCTGCAGCTCATGCAGGGGAAGAGCGACTCCGAATCGCGGCAGCAAGAAATATCCGACATCTCGCGATCCCTCAAAAGCCTGGCCAAAGAGCTGAACGTCCCGGTCATTGCCTTGTCGCAGTTGAGCCGCGCGGTTGAAGCCAGGAAACCGCCGATTCCCATGCTGGCTGATTTGCGGGAAAGCGGCGCGATCGAGCAGGATGCCGACGTGGTCATGTTCATCTACCGTGAAGAAGTCTACGAGCCGGGCACGGAACGGAAAGGCATCGCCGATATTTTAGTCAGTAAGCATCGCAACGGGCCGATCGGAAAACGGGAGTTGTTTTTTCATGATCGGTTTGCCAAGTTTGAGAGCCTGGAGACTCGCGAGGCCGTTTGACGCATTCTTTCTCGGGCCGGTATAATCCCGCATCGTTGGATGTCCTCCGAATATTCCCTCTACACGTTGAGCGGATGATTGTGCAAGGATTGTGTGAAGAGCGTCGGCAGCGTCTCGTCCGAAGGAGGCCTGTCCGTGTCGGAACGGTAGCATTGTTGCTGGCGGCAGTGTCGTGTGTCACCGCCGCCTGCCAAAGCGCTCGCCCGGCTCCGCCCGTGGTTCCCACCGTCGCCCCCGCCCCGCCTCGTGCGGTGTCCCCCTCCTCGGATTCCCGTGCCTCCTATCACTTTCTGCTCGGGTATCAGGCCGAGCTGGATCAGGAGACGGAGCATGCGATCAAGGAGTATCAGCTCGCGTTGCAAACGGATCCCGCATCGAACTATCTGAAAGCTCGGCTGGCGGTGTTGTATTTCACTGCGGGTGATGTGCCTGCTGCGGTGCGCTTTGCTGACGAGGTCGCTGATGCGCCGGGTTTGGACGCCCAGATGCTGGGCCAGATCGGCGGTATGTATGCCGCTGCTGGGAAACCGGACAAGGCGTTGGGCCTGTTCAATCGTGCCATTCAGCAGGAACCGCAGCGAAGCGAACACTTTTTTGCGAAGGGCTTGTTGCAGGCCAATCAGAAGCAATATAGCGACGCAGAGGAGACCATCCGCGCTGGCATCAAGGTCAGTCCTGATTCGGCGGTTGGATACTATTATTTAGGCCGCATTAGTGTTGAGGCCAGAGATTTTGACAAGGCGACGACTCACTTCGAACAGGCTGTGACCCTGAATCCGGCGTTTGAGCCGGCGTATGTGGCGTTGGGATCCGTCTATGAGGCGAAGCAGGACCGTGACAAGGCGATCGGTATCTATCGTCGCTATTTGCAGGGAGTGAATCCCAAAAACCGGGACATCCGGCATCATCTGATTCGTCTGCAGGTGTCGGCCAAGCAGTACGATGAGGCGCTGCAGGAACTACGGGAGATGTTGGCGGAGGATCCGTCCGACCTCGATGCGCAGCTCCGGATGGGTCTTGTGTATGGTGAACAAAAAAATTATCCCAAAGCCATTGAGCAGCTGAATCAGATTCTGACGGTACGCCCGACGGAGCTCAAGGTCCGCGATTACTTAGGGTATCTGTACGAAGAGTCCAAGGATTACGCGCATGCGGCGGAGGCCTACCGTCACAATCTCACGTTGGAGCCGTCGTATTTTGAGGGGCATCTCCATTTGGGTGTCTTGCTGTATCGGACTAAGCACTATGCCGAGGCCATCCGGCATCTCCAGGAAGCCAGCCGCTTGAATCCGAAGCAGCCTGAAGCCCATATCGTCCTTGGGCTGTCGCATTTTCAGATGGAGCAATATGAGCCCTCCCTGCAGGCGTTTTTGGAAGGGATTCGTCACAATCCGGACAATGCGGATCTGCACTTCAATGCCGGGACCGCGTATGACAAATTGAATCGTTTCGAGGACGTTGAGAAGTCGATGCAGACGACGCTCACGCTGGATCCTCACCATGCCGACGCCATGAATTATTTGGGCTACAGTTATGCGGATCGAGGCGTGAAGCTTGAGGAGGCGATCGCGTTGACCAAACAGGCCGTCGCACTTCGCCCGACCAACGGGTATTATGTCGATAGTTTGGCGTGGGCCTTTTTCAAAAAGGGACTCCTGCCCGATGCCCTCGCAGAGATGAAGCGGGCGGTGGCGTTGGTGGGCGATGATCCCGTGATTTATGAGCATCTCGGCGAAATCTATCTGAAACAGCAACACCTCTCGGATGGTCGAGAGGCCCTTCTGCATTCACTCGAACTGGATCCGTCCAATGACAAGTTGATGCAGCGATTTCGAGAACTTGGCTTGGGCGATCCTGCCAAGGAAGAACGGATCCGCCAGGCCATTCGGCGCGTCTCCGACCGTAAAGACACCGCTCCAGTCCAGTAGGCGTCCCTCCGTTTCCCCTTCTATCGGTAATTTCCCGACCCGGTCCGGTTGCGCTTGCGGCCGTCCACATCCCAGACGAATCCTCCCGATTTGTTTTCAATTGCACAGTGCAGAGCGACCAACTCTGGCTAGTCCCTGTTTCGTGGATCGAAGAGCAGTGACTGTTCGATTCAGTCAATTTTTGGCACTTTCCCGTATGGACTCACATTCCCCGATCGGTGTCGGCCGGCTTTCGCAGCAAAATTGCCATAAAAAATATCAATGCTGGCGAGATGTTACACATCTTCATGGCATCTGACGGTTTCGTGGCATGAGGCCTGCTTATAGAGGCTGTCAAACTCCATGATGACCATATCAAAACAGACAGGGTTTACGCTGATCGAATTGATGGTTGTGGTGGTGATCGTGGGAATTCTGGCTGCCTTGGCGATACCGAATTTTCTTCGATACCGGGCCCAAGCCATGCAGGCCGAGGCGCGATCGAATTTAGCGGGTATTTTTGTGGCCGAGACCTCGTTCTTCACGGAGCGAAAAGAATTTGGAAATTTCACGGATATTGGCTTTGCCATCGCCGCGGGTGGGACGAACCGCTATACCTATCGAACCGGTTTAGGGACTGGAGCAGGGTTGGGACTGAATGGGGGCAATCTGTGCGGGTCTTCCGGCAGTTGCGACACGATTCAGACGGAATCTCCTACGGCGGGAACGATCACCTTCACTGGAACCGTGGGCGCCGCAATGACCTCGACAGCAGGATTCACCGCCACAGCGGCTGCGGATCTCGACGGAGATGCGACGCATGACGGTTGGTATGTGAACGACGCGCGGCAGGGTTTGGATGCTGCAGAGCCCAATGACGTGTCGAGCTAGTGAGAGCGCAAAACTTGTCAGAAGATGACGGAAAATGGAATCGGTTCCAGTCGGCGGACGCAGAGATTGAGTCGAAGATGGATCTAAGTAACTGGAAAGTAGAAGGAATGACTAGAAGCTATAGGAAGGAGGTGTTGGGCATAGAATCTGCTATTCCCAAGATCTGCTAGGCTTGAAAAAAGCTGTGTCGTACGAAGAGGCAAGAGAGAAGAACGTGTCGGATGAAGTGGCAACAATAGGAAAGGGAGGAAGTATGTTGAAGCAAATCAAGGGTCAAAAAGGTTTTACGTTGATTGAGTTGATGATCGTGGTGGCGATCATCGGAATCTTGGCAGCTATCGCCATTCCGAACTTCTTGCGGTACCAGGCGAAGTCCAGACAGGCGGAAGCCAAAACCAACTTGGGCGCGGTCTTCGTGGCGGAGACGGCCTATCTCAGCGAGCAATCCCGATACGGGAGCTTCTCAGAGATTGGCTATGCCTTGGCCGGGTCGACCAATCGGTATACGTATCGCAGCCCAGCGGCTGGTGGCACGGCTACATCGTCAGGTGTGGTGAACGTTGACTATATTGCCTGCGGGGCTCCTTCAGGTTGTACGAACCCCGCTGATGGAGCAACCGGATCTGTTGCTAGCCTTGCCGCTATCAGCCCGGTTGGTTTCACCGCCTCGGCAGTTGCGAATCTCGACAGTGACACCACCATCGACGGGTGGAGTGTCAACGACGTCAAGAGTGGATTGACCCAGGCTGTTCCTGACGATGTGAACGGCTAACAGCCATTCACAGGTAGTACTCAACGGGGGAGGAATGTCATTCCTCCCCCGTTTTCATTTCGACTAACTCCTCGACCAGCTCCTCGACCAGCGCGCTGAGATTTTTTGCTGCGGTTCGTGGCGTGTCATGCCTAGGTTTTCAATTTCCCTTTGCCAAATCGCCCCTGTCTGATAAAGCAGGAGGTGTCTGCTTCGTCACATGACTTGCGTGCGGTTATGAACATTCTGCCTTCCATTTCGCTTCTGGTGATCAGTGCACTCGTGATCGTTTCGCCTCTGCAGGAGGGCGGCACGACGCATCCGGCGCAAATGATCATCAGGCTGTTGATTCTAGTGTGGCTGGGAATCGTTCTGGCGGTCGGCATACGAGCGGAACGGCTTGCCGTCCCTGTGCTTGCGGTGAGGTATGTCGTGTTGGCGTTTGTCGGACTTGCTCTGGTGGCGACCATCTTTTCTCCCTACCCGCATCCGAGTCGACAGTGGCTGATCATGATCGCGGGGTATGCCACGTTGTTCTATTTACTTGTTTCTTTCGTTGACCGTTGGGAGCATGTGCGCACGTTGACTGCAATGATCGTGTTGATGGGGGTCGGCGAAGCAGGATGGGCGATCGTGCAAGGCTTTGCATGGAATGCCGCGAGACCCAGCGGCACCTTCTTCAATCCCAACTTTCTGGCCGGATATCTCACGGTGACCTGGGCGATTCTCTTGAGCGTCGCGGTGCATGCCTATCGACACGTCTCGGTATTTTCGCAGTCGTGGATGCCGCCGGTCCTCTGGTGGATCGGTCTTGGCTCGGCATTGTCCGGCCTGTTCCTTGCCGTTCTGTTGACCCAGTCACGAGGGGGCATGATCGTATTTTTTGCGGGGACTGTCTTTGTGCTGACCGCTCGGTATGGGTGGAAGTTATCCGGTAGCTGTGTGCTGTTACTCGTGCTCGCCGGGGTTCTGGTCCCCACGCCGATCCGCGAACGTATCCTGGCTGAGCATCAACAAAATCCAGTCTCCTACGCGCGTTGGCAGATGTGGCAGGGGGCGACTGCGCAAATGGTCGATCATCCATTGGGAATCGGGCTGGGACTCTACCAGTACACGTATCCCCTCTATGCGTTTCCGGTTGAGGGCGAGATCTCACGATTTGGAAAAGTCGCCCAGACTCCACACAACGATTATCTCCAAATGGGTGTTGAAATGGGGACCGGGGCAATCCTCGTGTTTGGGACCGGCATTGTGCTGGTCATTCGAGAACTGATGCGTGTGCTTCAGTCGCGATTGAGGCGTTGGCAGCGGAGTCTCATGGTGGGCGTGGGGGGTGGGGTTATCGCGCTGCTTGTCCATGCCGTGCTTGATTCGAGTTTGCGTGAGGCGGCTCTTGCGATCTTGCTGGTGCTGTGCGCCGGACTGATTGTCTCGGTTGGACGATTGACCCGCCGTGGATCCGGAGCTGTGTATGTCATACCGATCCACTCACGCCTGGCATGGGGAATCGGTGCCGCATGTCTGATCATGGTTGCCGGGGTAGAAGTGACGCGAATGGGTGTTGCCTGGATGAAGTTTGATGCGGCGTCTCGTCGGGCCATCGCAGGAGAGACTATTGCGGCGATCGAGGGATTGAAGGCGGCCATTAAGTTGGATCCGGGAAAGGCGCTGTACCATCATGGTCTCGGGTCGGTCTATGCGAGAGAATTTCAGGACACGCGCGACGGACACGCGTTCCAACTTGCTCATGCAGAGTTCAAAGCTGCGACTGAGTTGAATCCGCTCGACGGCCGGTTGTTCGGGCTGCTGGGGCAGCTGTATGTGTCGGCGGCACAGGCTTCATCTTCTCCCACGACTTCCGATGAACAGCAAAAGGCCTGGTTACGCGCGGCGGTTCAGGCGTATGAACGAGCCACTCACCTTGCGCCGTTTTCTGCGATATATCGATATGAACAAGCGCGACTCTACTGGATGCTTGGAGAGCGGAGCGAAGCTGAACGCAGAGCCAAAGAGGCGGAGGATTTGGAGCCGAACTTTCTGCCTGCTCGCGCACTCCTGGCACGCCTGTGGGTACATGCGGGACGTGTAGACGAGGCGCGAAACCAGCTTCAAGAAATCCAGGCTCGGCAAGCGCAGTTTAAACAGTGGAACAAAAATAGTTTCGAGCAGGCATTTCTAAATGTTGATGTCGTGCCTCTTCGTGCCGCCGTCGGAGAAAAGGACATAGCCGGATGAAGTTTGGAGGCCCCCTATGGCACGTGAAGCGCGGGCTGCTCCAGGCCTTCTGGGGGATGGCTCTGTTAGCCGGCGCATCAGGGCTGCTCCATATCTTGGATCACGAGCGAAACGCGGTCGCGCGGGCCGAGCAATTGGCCTATCTCCCTAAGGGAGAATATTTGAAATTGGCGGTGCTCGGCTATCGACAAGTGATCGCAGACCTGATCTGGCTACAGGCAGTTCATCACATCGGAGCCAAGCGCGATACGCACCTTGGATATCGATGGACCTATCATGCCGTGGATGTGCTCACAGATCTGGATCCGACATTCGTTCCTCCCTATCAGGCGACCGGCCTGTTTCTTGGAGTTCTGGTCGGCCGACATGAAGAGGGGATCGATATCCTTCGCAAAGGCTTTCGCCACAATCCCGGAGTGTGGCAGCTCCCATTTTTGGCCGGCTATATCGCCTATTACGAACAGTGCGATCCGATCGCAGGTGGAAAATATTTGCAGGAGGCTGCGCAGATACCCGGTGCCCCGGCCTACTTGCCGAAATTGGCGGCGCGCATGACGGTAGAAAGTGGTGAGCCCACGGCGGCGCTTGAGTTTCTCGACCGGTTTTCTCGTTCGGTGACGGATGCGCGCGTGCGGGAGGCACTTCTGCAGCGAATGCAAGAAGTGACTCAGGAAAAGGACCTGTATTTCTTGGAAGATGCTACCCGGCAGTATCGGCAGAAATATGGACAGCCTCCGTCCAAACTTGAAGACCTGCTGTTGCGCGGAGTGATTCAACAACTGCCGATCGATCCGTTAGGGGGTCAGTATCAAGTTGATCCCCTCACAGGTAGGGTCAGCGCTTCTTCGAGGCGCGAACGGTTACGTATCCATGAAAAAGTAGCTTGCCACCCTGCTGAGAAGTCGAATCTCCCCAGCCCATTCGTGGAAAATCCGATGCCTGTGTTCAAGTAGAGGGAGGATGCGGTGAACGACATTGTGATCGAAGCCTTGACGAAATCATATGCCTCTGGTTGGCCTGGGCGTCCTCCCTTTGTCGCGCTGGACGGCTTGTCTTTGACGGTCCGTAAAGGTGAAATTTTTGGATTTCTAGGGCCGAATGGAGCGGGTAAGACGACGACTCTCAAGATACTCATGGGTCTTGTCCGTCAAACCAGTGGGACGGCATCGCTGTTGGGGCAGCCTGTAGGCGATGTGGAAACTCGGAGTCGAATAGGCTTTTTGCCGGAATCGCCCTATTTCTATGACTATCTGACCGCTGAAGAGTTTCTCTTTTTTTATGGGCAGTTGGCAGGGTTGAGTCGCGCAGTGATTGCACACAGGGTGTCCGAACTGCTGCAACTCGTCGGTCTCACTGAGGCGCGCATGAGGCAATTGCGCAAATTTTCCAAAGGCATGCTTCAACGTATTGGGTTGGCCCAAGCCCTGATTCACGATCCTGAACTGATCATCTTGGATGAGCCGATGACCGGGTTGGACCCGGTCGGTAGGAAGCAGGTGCGCGATCTGATCCTGAGCTTGCGAGACCGAGGCAAGACGGTCTTTTTCAGCACGCACATTCTGCATGACGTCGAGATGATTTGCGATCGTGTCGGTATTGTCATGAGAGGTCGTCTGTTGGCCAGCGGGCGAGTCGACGAGTTGGTCCGGCGCGATCACACGCAGTCGGTCGAGATCGTCTGTGAGGAGGTCAAGACGGAAGGAAACGCATTCATTCATTCTCTTGCCACACGCGTGATACAGCAAGGTCAGCAATGCCTGATCGTCTTGCCTAACCCGGATGCGGTGGATGCCATGGTTGGTGAGATCCGACGCCAGAGGGGGCGGTTGCTCTCGGTGACCCCTCATAAGGCATCGCTTGAAGATTTATTTTTCCATGAGGCTGCGCACGAAGCCTCGCCTGTGCCGGCGCATATGATGCGTGGGAGGGTGTCCTGATATGGGTGCCATTGGAGTCATCGCATTGAATGCGTTCCGTGAGAGCCTGAGGGACAAGATTCTCTACAATCTGGTGTTGTTTGCCGGGTTACTCATCGGTCTCTCGGTGCTGCTCGCGGACCTTTCCATTACCGAGCATCACAAGGTCATCGCGGATATGGGCTTGGCGGCAATCAACTTGGTCGGCGTCATCATCGCCATTTTCGTCGGCATCAGTCTGGTCAATAAAGAAATCGAACGACGCACGATCTATACGATTATGGCCAGGCCGATCAGCCGGACATCATTTATCCTTGGGAAATATCTTGGATTGACGTTCACCCTATTTGTGAATATGTCGATTATGCTGGCTGTGTTTCTCGTGACGCTGTGGCTCTATCACGTGCCGATTGTATTTTCTCTCTTCCAGTCGGTTCAACTGATCTTCGTCGAAATCTTGGTGGTGACCGCCATCGCGCTCTTTTTCTCGACGTTCAGCTCCTCGACTCTCAGTGCCATTTTAACATTGGGTATTTATGTGGTGGGGCATTTGACGGCTGATGTGCGAACCTTGGCGGAGAGCAGCGGGAGCATTGTTGTGAGTCGCGTCGTGGACGCATTCTATTACGTGTTTCCCAATCTGGAGTTGATGAATATTAAGGGACAGGCCGCAGTCGGGATTCTCGCGAGCCACCAGTATGTATTTCTCGCGTCATTGTATGGGGTGATCTATGCTGGTGTGATCCTCACTGCCGCCTGTGCGGTATTTCAACGACGAGACTTTTAGCTCATCTCCTCAGCTTCATTTGTCGGACCACACGGTTGCCTTCCGGTGTAGGAATTGAAGGAACTCTCATGAACATTCTTGCTGTGCAGACGGGTCGATACGACCATTTCCACGCTGCCGTGCAGGAAACTGTTGTGCGCTATCCTCAGGCAAGGCTGACGGGTCTCATTCAATTGGGTGATCTAGACGAAGCGAAGGCTGGTCACTTATTTCAAGAGATTCTACAGACTCACAAGGAGAATTTGAGCAAGACGCTCAGCATGCTCAGTACAACATTTGATTATTGCCTAGTGCCTTTTGAAGATCGATTTGGCATCCAGTATTGGACATTTCGCTCAATTCCGATTCGCCTAAGAATTCATCGGATCGCCTCTTATAACAAATCTCGTCAATTCAAAGAGTTCATCCTCTCGACCTGGGTCCTTGAAAGTCTGTTCGTGACCACTATCGCGCGAGTCATATTTCTCGGACTCGGTCTTCTTAGAACAATCTGGTGGAGGATCCGCCGAAGTGTATCCATCGTAGGAACGTTCGCATTGGCTGGTGCTGCGTTAGTCATGAAGGTTGCAAGCGCCGTCGGGCTTCATCCGGGCCAGTGGAGGGTTAAGAATAGATTGCCCGCCGGCCGCCGAAAAGTCGTGCTTCATATTCCTAGCTTAGGCTTGGGCGGCGCCCAACGTCAGTTGGCAATTTTTGTTGAACGTCTTGATCGAAGTCAGTGGGATGTAGAAGTGGTGACGGTCGACGCCTTGGATAAGTTTTTTGAGCCGGCAATTCGTGACTTGAATGTGACGATTCATTATCTCAATCCCCACTGGCAATTGTATGAAGTGGGAATCATTTGGCAATTGATCAGCTATTTGTACCGCAATCCAAGTCATGTCTTGCATAATTGGTTGTTTTCTGCGGGCGCACTTGGAGGCATCGCCGGCACACTCATTGGAACTCCGACGATTATAGCGTCCGTTAGAAGTGAGCATCCCAGCCGATTTCCGTGGTTTTTCCCACTGTGGGAGCGTGTTCTGTATGCCATGACAGCTCCGCTGCAAACAATCGTAATAGCCAACTCCCAGGCCGTAAGAAAAGAGAATCGACGGAAGATTGTATTGCCGGATCGAAAAATCGTTACCATCTATAACGGCATCGACTTCAGTACAATTCAAGGTGTCCTCCCTACCGAAGAAGAGCGTCTCCGCAATGAGGTTGCCCTTCCTCGAGGCGCCCCCGTTGTGGGTATTGTCGGGCGTCTGTCGCCCGAGAAGGATCATGCGACATTTTTGAAGGCCGCCCATCTTATTCGCCAGGCAATTCCACACGTAAAATTCTTAATAGTTGGTGCAGGACCATCGGAAGGGCAGATCAGAAGTATGATTGCCGATCTTGAGTTGGACCATCATGTGATTTTGACGGGAGAGCGACGGGATGCCCTGGTACTTATGCAATTGATGGACGTGTTGGTGCTCACGTCTAGAAGCGAGGGGTTTCCCAATGTATTGCTGGAAGCGGCGGCATACGGAGTCGCAGTAGTGACGACGGCTGCGGGTGGGGCAGTGGAAGTTGTCGTGGATGGAGAAACGGGGTTCGTCGTGCCTTGTGCCGACTCTCCAGCCGTCGCGGAAAAGATAGTGAAACTGATGCGGGATATTCCGTTGAGAAGAGAATTCGCGGAGGCGGCCAAAAGGCGAGCATATCGGATGTTTTCGGCTGATCAGGTCGCCAGAGCTATACAAGGTTGCTACTTATGGCAATGCGAGAGTGGGCAGGTTCAGAGAGACGGTAATGGTAAAGTCGATGGCGCGGATAAGTACTTAAATGATGGGAGCGAAGGAAACCCATGAAAGAGAAGTTGGTGTCATATCTTGTATGTCCAGATTGCAAGCAGTCATTGAGTCTTTCCATCGTGGAAGCGGATGGGCAGGAAATTGAGCAAGGCGAACTTCTTTGCCCGTCTTGCACCAAATCCTATCCAATTGTACGAGGTATTCCCAGGTTTGTCTCGACAGACGCGTACGTCAAGAACTTCTCTTTTCAATGGAATACTCATCGGACGACCCAGGTAGACTCTATTGCAGGACACTCCGAGTCCTGCAAGACGTTCCAAACCAAAACGGGATTGACGGATTCTGAGCTGAAAGACAAATTGGTTTTAGATGTTGGCGTGGGGACCGGGCGATTTATGGAGGTCGCCAATAGCTTGGGTGCGGAAGTTATAGGCATCGATCTGTCATATGCGGTCGACGCAGCGTATCTGAACATGGGGCGCCGGGTTGGAATTCATGTCGTGCAGGCAGACGTTTTTCGTCTCCCATTCAGATCGGATACGTTTGATGCGATTTATTCCATAGGAGTGCTGCACCATACTCCCGACACACGCAAGGCCTTTGCATGTCTCCCTCCCTTATTGAAGCAAGGAGGCACGATTGCAATTTGGGTGTACGTTGATGCGGGCCTCTATTCTCAACGTCTTGATAGGGTGCGAGCCCTTACGACTCGAATTCCACAATTCTCACTGTATGTGATGTGTTGGCTATTGGTGCCATTTTTCAGAACGATGAGGCACGTGCCAGGGATCAAATACTTAGCCATGCTTGTTCCGGTTAGTGACCAAGGTCGCGGACTTACTTGGGACGTATTGGACACATTTGACGCGTACTCCCCTCGCTATCAGTGGAAACATAAGGAGCCAGAAGTGATTGGTTGGTTCAACGGGGCTAGCTTGAAAGAGATCCAGGTGTTGAGCTTTCCAGTTTCGGTCCGAGGCCGTAAGTCTCACGCGTAGCCAATGAGGATAGGTCATGTGTGGAATAGCCGGGAAAATACAATTTGATCGGCAGCCATTGCAACGCGAATTGCTTATGGCCATGGGGGCGCGACTTAGTCATCGTGGACCGGACGATTCTGGTGTGTATGTCAAAGGTCATGCCGGGCTCGCTCATCAACGATTAAGTATTTTAGACTTGAGTGAAGCGGGACATCAGCCGATGTCCAATGCTCAAGGGAACGTGTGGATCGTTTTTAACGGAGAAATTTACAACTTTGAGGAATTGCGAGGATGCCTCCGAACGCCTCGTAACTTTCGTACTCGAACCGACACGGAAGTACTGCTGTATCTCTATGAGGACTATGGAGTGCAATGTTTGTCGATGCTGCGAGGAATGTTCGCTTTTGCCGTATGGGATGAAGCGGCGCAGCGCCTTATGGTAGCTAGAGATCGCATCGGGAAAAAACCTCTTTTTTATAGGGTCACCGATACGAGTGTTTCTTTTGCATCTGAGCTCAAAGCGTTGCTAGTCGAGCCGTCAAGGCCGGAGATTGACCCTATCGCACTCAATCATTACCTCACGTTTCAATACATTCCTGCCCCGCTAACAATTTACCGTGGCATCAAAAAGTTACTTCCCGGTCAGGTGATGGTATGTGATCAGGGGAAGATATCTTTCGATACCTACTGGTCACTGCAATACGATAGAAAGGTCAAGTTTGGAACTGAAGAAGAATATCTAGAGGCGTTTAAGAGTCTTCTGGATGAATCTGTGCGACTTCGCCTCATTAGTGATGCCCCTCTTGGGGCATTTCTGAGTGGCGGATTGGACTCGAGCAGCATAGTCGCCGTCATGAGTAGATGCATGACTCAGCCGGTTAAAACTTTCTCGATCGGCTTTAAGGAGGAGGCGTTTAATGAACTGCCGTATGCGCGTGAGATCGCCCAGCGATTTAGCACAGACCATCATGAATTTATCGTAGAGCCTTCTGCGCTAGAGATTTTGCCAAAATTAGTTTGCGTTTACGATGAGCCGTTTGCCGACTCCTCCGCGATACCAACTTACTATCTCTCGCAATTGAGCCGTCAGTCGGTCAAGGTGGTGCTGAATGGCGATGGAGGTGACGAAGCGCTGGCAGGATATCCCAGATATAACTATCGTGAGCTGGAACGATGGATGAGCCGGTATGTTGGTAAACATGTTCGAGAGTCGCTGAAAGCCACTCTTCTGCGCGTACCACTTTCACTTCTGCCGCGCGCAATTCGGCAAATTGCCGAGCGTGCGTGTGACTCGTTTGCCGCCACCTATTTGAACCGTATTTGCTACTTCTCTCCCCACGACAAAACCTCCCTCTACACGCCGGAATTTTCGGCCCTTATTCAGGGACATGACTCATTTTCGCTACTCAATCGATGGTTTGAGGACGCTCCCATGGCCGAGCTGCTCGACCAGATGCTGGCCGTTGATATTCGGAGCTATCTGCCAGACGACTTATTAGTGAAGGTGGATCGATCGACTATGGCGCATGGGCTTGAGGCACGCAGCCCATTCTTGGATCATAAGCTCTTGGAGTTCACAGCCGCTTTGCCCATTGGTTTTAAAGTTCGTAATGGAGAGACAAAATATCTATTGAAGCGGGCCATGCGAGAAGTGCTGCCGAAACAGATCATTACCCGAAGCAAGCAGGGATTTGGTGTGCCTATTGATCGTTGGTTCCGTGAGGACTGTCGGGATTATGTTCGAGACACGCTTCTATCATCCCGCAGCGTGACGCGAGGATATTTTTCTCGCGGCTATATACAGAACTTGCTAGATGAACATCAGCAGCGAGGAATCGCTTGCGGGTATAAACTATACGCATTGCTGATGTTGGAGCTTTGGCATTGTGCATATGTAGATGACCACGCGAGCGCTGGATCCTTGGCCGCATGAGAACGTATGACCGTCCGGCAGGGGCTGTGGCGAGAGCGTGGAAGGCTACACGTACAATGCTGATGCGAGGCATCCAATGACTGCGTTAGCCAGGCAGCTTTGCAGCGCATTCAGTTGGCCTCGGGCGAAAGATGGAAATTGTGTAAACGAGACGAGACAAGAAGGGACTGTTCATGTCTGCGTGATCTCTCCATTGGGAGCTAGTTTGTATGGTTCGACAGTCGAATGTGCTGGTGGAGCTGAATTCCAGCTGTTTCTCCTTGCCAATGCGTTGGCTGTTGAAGAGGGATATAAAGTATCAGTGTTAGTGACTGTGAATGATGTGGAAGGAAGTGAGCAAGTAGGGCGTCTGACGTTAGTCAAGCGTCGATCGGGCGGTCGACTCATTCAGAAGCGTTGGTATGCAGTTCCGAATGGTATCGTTAATTATCTGGCGGCATTTGTCGAAATGCTTGCCTTGTTCCGATCGATAAATGCGGATGTCTATATCCATGCAGGAGCCGGCGTCGAAGTGGGTGCCTACGCTGCAATTTGTCGGCTTCTCAAGAAACGATTTGTTTTTGTTGTTGCCTCCTCGGCCGATGTGCGAGCGATAGCCGGCGGTGTGACGTCACCCTTGCAGTGGCTGTATCCGTTGGGGGTTCGATATGCACATGTTGTGGTGTGCCGATCCACGGAACAGCAGGAATGGCTGCGGGCGCGTTTTCATAAGGAGGGAGTCTTAATTAAGACAGCCCATGCGGATCGAACGGAGAGGAATTCAGGGCGAGTATTCGAGGAAAAGGAGACTCTCTTGTGGGTGGGAAGAGTCGTCCCTTTGAAACGACCTCACCTGTTCTTAGACGTCGCACGCCACTATCCACATGTGCCCTGTACGATGGTGATCAAGAAAGATGATGGTCATCCTGATCTTTGGTCGGAGATTCGCACACAGGCAGCGACCATACCCAATCTCTGCGTGCATGAGAACATGCCATGGCATGAGATGGACTCATTTTACGAGAGTGCTAAAGTGCTGGTTTGTACGTCTGAGTATGAAGGTTTTCCCAACACATTTGTTCAAGCCGCAATGGTTCGAACTCCGATACTATCCTTGGCAGTCGACCCCGATGGCGTACTGACTCGGCAGGGTATTGGCGCGTGTGCAGGCGGATCATTCGCGCAGCTGCTCCAACTAGTGCAGCAATTCCTGGTGTCAGGAAGTCTGCGACGCGAATGTGGTCATCGCGCATATAAATATGCAATGGAACATCATCAACTATCCGAAGCGGTGAGGCGTTTCAAAGGTGTAATTCATGACGTGCTAAAGAGTAAAGGGAAGGCTGAAGTAGTGTCGTGAAATCCATCGAAAGCTGGTTGCCGTTGAACATTCATGCGATGCGCTTCTGATCGATCGCTCAACGTGACAGTCATTACGCTAATGGTCGAACATTTCAAAAGGCTTGTTCGGTACCGAGGCTTACTCTGGAACCTCGCCGTCAGCGAACTGAAGTCCAAGCATCGCCAAACAGCGTTGGGGATGCTCTGGGCATTACTTCAGCCAGTTTCCTTGATGGTCGTGTATGCCGTAGTCTTTTCTGTTTTTGTCAATGTGCCGATCCGTCAAGGCGTGCCATATGCGCTGTTTGCCTATGTTGGTCTCGTGACATGGTTGTTTTTTGCAACTTCATTTTCGACAGGAACTACGAGTGTCGTATCACAGATGAACCTGATTACCAAAGCAAGCTTTCCACGCGAAGTCATCCCTCTTTCAAAACTCATCGCCAGTGGATTCGACTTCTTGATTGGTTGGGGATGTTTTCTGCTGCTACTCGCGGTGTATGGGATGCCATTCAAGCCTATGTGGTTTCTGTTTCCCTGGATTCTATGCGTGCATGTGTTGTTCACTGCCGGTTTAGTACTTTGGGGAGCAGCGCTGTACGTGCTGAAACGTGATGTCGGCAGCGTGATGCCGCTTCTTCTGCAGGTATGGATGTTCCTAAGCCCGGTCATTTATCCATCAAGTCTAATTCCGGAAAAGTATCAGTCGCTATACTTAATTAACCCAATGGCCACGATCATCGAGTCCTACCGAAGCGCTACGTTGGGAGTGCCAGCGCCTTCTGTGGCAGCCATGGGGACGGCATCGATTATTGCTATTGTGGCGTTTGCAAGTGGTTATGCATATTTCAAGCACGTAGAAGTTCGCTTTGCCGACATTATGTAGCATGCCTAGTAAGCTTGAAATAGACCATGCTGAGAACATGATTGTATTTGAGCAGGTCTCAAAATGTTACATGCAGCAAACGAAGACACTGCTGGAGTCATGGCGTCGGTTGGGCCTATGGAATGCCCAAGGAGATCAGGCCCAGGAGTCAGGTTTTTGGGCACTTCGGGAGTTGAGTTTTTCCGTCAAGCGAGGAGAAACACTTGGGATTATCGGCGACAATGGCGCAGGGAAAAGTACAATTCTGAAACTTATGGCAGGGATCACAGTCCCGACCCATGGGCGAGTTGATGTAAAGGGGCGCATCAGCAGTCTAATTGAATTAGGGGCGGGGTTTAATCCTGATCTCACGGGTCATGAGAATATCTATCTCAATGGGGCGGTTCAAGGATTGAGCCGGGCAGAGATTGATGGCTGCGTGGCGAGGATCGAGGAGTTTTCAGGTTTGGGCAGTTTTCTGAATGTGCCGGTCAAATATTATTCATCCGGTATGTACGCCAGGTTAGGGTTTGCCATTGCCGCGCACGTGAAGGCCGATGTGATTATAACGGATGAGATTTTGGCTGTCGGAGATGCCGCATTTCAACGCCAATGTTTGCGGAAGTTCAAAGATCTGCAAGCTGCCTCGACCATCATTTTTGTGTCGCACGATCTGACTCGAGTAAGAGAAGTATGTTCCCGAGTGCTTTGGGTAAGGCAAGGGCGTCTTCATTGTGAGGGGGATCCGGAGAAGGTAGTCGAGGCCTATCTGCTGGCTGTCCAGCAAGAGCGTGACCGTAATCTTCGAACCGAGGTAGTACTCGATCAGGAGGCAGCGGAATCTCGCCGTGGAACTGGCGAAATAGAGATCGTGGAAGTCGCGACTTGCAACGAAACAGGTGAGCCACGGATGGCGTTTCGGAGTGATGATGTGCTGGTGGTCCGAATCAGCTACCGTCTGCGCAAGCCCTGTCATGACGCTGGTTTCGGGGTAAATATTATGTCTCACGACGGAGTGTTTGTGCATGGCACAAATACATTCATCAGTGGGATGGTTCTCAATATGACGAGGGAATCAGGAATAATTGAGCTACGTTATCCGAGTCTCCCCGTGGTTCCAGGTACATATTGGCTGACGGTAGGGGTCACATCCGACAACAATTGGTCCGTGCCCTATGATCTTCGTGAACGTGTGAGAAAAATTGAGGTTCTAGGCACGAGACGCGATGGTGGCGTCGTGTGTCTTGAACATCAATGGAGCCGCCCTGTTGAATGCTGATCCGAGACCGGCGCTCTCCTTGGTCGAGCCACTCGCCCAGAAGACCCCTGATAGGAGCGCTGATAGAGAAGAGACGATGTGTGTCCCGCCCGTGGAAGTTCAAATAACGAGCCCTAACCTCGGATAGTGCAGTAACTCATGAGGCAATTACGCTTATGTTTTGTGGGGCCAGCGCAGAACATCACCACTCGGCGTTGGATTCAATGGTTTGCGCGACAGGGGCATGAGGTTACGCTTCTCACGGTTGAACCAGCCAAGTTGTGTGACGTTCAGGGATTTCGACAGATTGATCTGACTACGCGGGCGCTCCCTCGAAAAGTTGCTCGGCTAGTATCTGCTGCTCGATTGGCGGCCCATATCAGATCGGTTGCTCCAGACGTCGTTCATGTCCATTATCTCAGAGGCCTTGCATGGGGCATTCTGTTGAGTAGGTACCATCCGTATGTCGTTACCCCATGGGGGAGTGACGTATTGGCTGAGCAAGGAGCATTTCGTGACTGGAGTGGTCACATCTTAACGCGACAAGTTCTTGCCGGGGCGGACCTTGTGACGACTCACTCGCAATATTTAGAAGATCGAGTGAAGGGATTATGTACGACAGTCACGCCCATTGCACGTATCGGATGGGGGGTCGACCTAACGTCGTTTCGCCCCGGGATTGATACGACGAAATTACGCCGGTGCTGGAGCATTGGGGCTGATCAGCAAGTGATCTTGAGCCCACGGCTCGCCCAACCATTGTATCGACATGAGGTCATTCTCGAAGCCTTTCAAGAGGTCCATCACAGCCTGCCGAATGTTGTCCTTGTAATCCCCGAGCAGTTCCCCGACCACAGTTACGTTCGACGATTACGCATATTGGTCGAAGACTATGATTTGAAGTCCTGTGTCCGCTTTGTCGGCTCGATTTCCTACGCGGACATGCCGTTGTGGCTTAATCTCGCGCAAATAGTGGTGATGGCTCCCCGTTCGGACGGGATGCCTAATACGCTGCTCGAAGCGATGGCCTGTGGAGCATTTCCTGTTTTGGGCCGACTTCCCCAATATGAGGAGATAATTGAGTCAGGGCGGAACGGGTTACTTGTAGACTCTTGCGCACGGGCAATTTCCGAGGCCTTGCAAGAAGCGTTAGGCAACGCAGCGTTGCGGCGATCGGCGGTACGATGGAATCTCGAATTGATGGAAACAATTGGAAATCAGGATCGTGAAATGATGCGAATGGAGCAGTGGTACGAACAACTCAGAGGGAATGCAGCGTAACGGAGATTCGCTCAGGCGAGACTATGTGCGGGATCGCAGGCATTGTTCAATTGAATAAAGTCCCTGTGGACGTAAAGTTGCTTGAAGCCATGACTCGTTCCTTGGCGCATCGTGGCCCTGATGGGCAAGGCTATGCCCTATTGAGTTGCCATGGCAAGCGCCGGCCGATCGTAGTACGGAATATTGGGACTGAGTGCCCTCAAGAAATTGGTCCAGAGTATCCCGTTGGATTGGGCCATCGACGCCTCGCTGTGCTTGACCTTTCTCCATTAGGCAGTCAGCCGATGTCGAATGAGGATGGCCGCGTATGGATCACATATAACGGAGAGGTCTACAACTATCTTGAAATTCGGCGTGAATTAATGGCACTTGGCCGGCGATTCCAGTCTATGACGGATACAGAGGTGGTCTTGCAGGCGTACGAAGAATGGGGTTCCTCTTGCCTAACGCGCCTGAATGGAATGTTTGCGTTTGCAATTTGGGATGGACGTCACAATCGGCTGTTTTGTGCCAGAGACCGTCTGGGCATGAAACCGTTTTACTATCGGGTTTCTGCCGGGCGATTGGCCTTTGCCTCAGAAATCAAGGCACTCTTGGAGGATCCCTCGCTAAGGCGCTCACCGAATCTTCCCATCATCTATGATTTTCTTGTACTGAGTCTTCAGGATCATACAGACGAGACGTTTTTTGACGGGATTAAACAGCTTCGTCCAGGCCATTTCATGTTGCTGGAGGGAGGGAGGATACATATTGAAGAATGGTGGGGCATTCGCCAGCGCGATTTGCAACGGCGACCGGAAGAGTGCACATCGACGACATTCACTGACCTTTTTCAAGAGGCCGTACGTATTCATCTCAGGAGTGATGTTCCCGTTGGTAGCTGTCTAAGTGGTGGGCTGGACTCTTCATCGATTGTCTGTACGATGCGTCAGCAGCTTCCTTCTCATGCGGTACAGACGTTTTCGGCCTATTTCAATGACCCCATTTGCGACGAGCGCCCATATATTCATGCGGTTGTCTCGAAAGCCGGTACTAAGAGTGTGGAGGTGATGCCGGATGGGAGGCGGTTATATGCAGAAATGCCTAAAATTTTGTGGGCCCAAGAAGAGCCTTTCGCTGGGACGAGTTATTTGGCCCAGTGGGAGCTCATGCGAGTGGTCGCTGAACATGGAGTCAAAGTGCTGCTGGATGGGCAAGGCGGGGATGAGCTTCTCTGCGGATACCCAGGATACTGGGGATCATATATAGGTGATCTATGTCGAGCTGGATCTTGGCGGAAGGCGTATGATGAGGTCAGGGCATACCACCGGCAACAAGCACGCATACACCCCACAGTATTCAGTAATTTTGCCCGGGCAATACTTCCATCGCAATTAATTGCCAGTGCTCGGTTTGGATTCAAGCGTCATTCACTTTGGATCGACCCGAATTTCTCCGCCGCCTATAAGAGTCGTGACCGCACGGGACTGTCTTACGATGACAAGTTCGCGGGTGCGCTTGCCGGTCATACCGCCTCATATCTTCATACGCATAGTCTTCCGGCATTGTTACATCACGAAGACCGAAGTTCCATGGCGTTTTCTGTCGAAGCCAGGCTGCCGTTTCTAGACTCTCAATTGGTTGATTTCCTGCTAAGCCTACCAGCCGAACGTAAATTGTGTCAGGGGCAAAGTAAGGTAATTCTTCGAGAGGCGCTCATGGATGTGCTGCCGTCCGTAGTGTCTCAGCGAACGGACAAGGTAGGGTTCGCCACGCCTCAGGATCGATGGCTTCGAGAGACGTTGCGTCCGGAGCTTGAACTCTTATTTCGCTCGTCGGAGTTTGAACAACGAGGATATTGGAATTCTACACAACTGAGACATGCCTACGAACGCTATTGCAGAGGAGAAATAGAAATCGGAGCGAGTGTCTGGCGATGGGTGTGTCTGGAGTTATGGCACCGGCGGTTTTTCTATTAATAGTCCAATAGCAGGGAATAGCAGCCTTGGAGCGTCAATTCGATCCTATCACCCCTTCGCGTCGCTTAAAGGTGATCATGGTGACGGTGGGATTGGAGGCTGGCGGAACCGAACGCCAGATTCTTGACCTTTCGTCGCACCTTGATAGGAGTCGTTACGATGTCAGTGTTTGCGTCCTGAAGAGAGAGGGTTCGATGGGAGGCGAATTCCGTGATCGTGGGATTCGGATTCTCGCGTTAGGGGGCATGGGAAAGTGGGACGTTCGGGTGCCATTCAGATTATGGCGGGTGCTTCGCAGAGAGCAACCGGACATCGTCCATGCTTTTTTGTTTCTTGCGAATATTGCTAGTCGAATTATAGGGCGGGTTTTAAAGGTTCCCGTAGTGATCGGATCATATCGCGGTGTAGAGATCTATGGCAAATGGCCATTAGCGCTCATTGATCGTGTGACTTCAAGCTGGGTGCACGCATCCACGTGTTGTTCGTGGGCCGTTCGGCGATCTGTGTTGGCAAGGATTGGAGGAGAAAAGGGGAAATATGTAGTAATTCACAACGGTATTGATATTCTTCGTTTTGAAGGAAAAACATCTCTGTCGCGAGCCGATATCGGCATATGTGATGGTGTTCCAATAATTGGAACAGTGTGTCGTCTCGACGAACCAGTCAAGGGGATCACGAGTTTGCTTCAGGCGGTTCAGCGATTACTGAATATGCCTGGACTGGGACATGCAAGACTGTTGTTGGTTGGAGATGGACCATCGCGATGCAAATTGGAAGATCTAGCCAAGGTTCTAGGCATTGCCGATCACGTGGTGTTTGCGGGGATGCGGCGCGATGTAGAGAAAATACTTCCGCTCATGGATCTTTTTGTATCGCCTTCACAGTATGAAGGCTTTGGCATTGCAATCGTCGAGGCGATGGCCGCTGCTCGCCCTGTCGTAGCGACTGCGGTAGGTGGAATCCCTGAAATTGTCATCCGTGGCGAAACCGGAATCCTTGTGCCTCCGGGTGATGTGGCGGAGTTAGCCGATGCAATGTGCCGGGTATTAACTGATCCCAAGACCTCCGCTGCGTACGGCTCTGCTGGCATGCGGCGCGCACGTGAACAGTTTTCGATGGCGACGGCCACTAAGCGGCACGAAGACCTTTATGAGAATCTTTTTTCTGTCTATGCCATCCAGGAAAGGCAGAAAATTGGGGTTGCTGGGTCAGCAAGCCAGTCGTAATTCCTAATCTATATGTTTTGGCTAGCTGTGACATTCCTCGTCGCGGTGCTGTTGTCGATCTATGGCGTGCCGCTTGCGCGCCGGGCCGCGCTCAAGTTTGGCATCGTCGATAGTCCGGATGGTCGACTGAAGCATCAGCGTGAGCCGGTTCCCTATTTGGGCGGACTGGCGATCTATCTCGCCTTTCTCGTGAGTCTGGCCTTTACGTTCGAGTTCCGGCAGGACGTGCTCGGCATCGTGCTCTCGGGTACGTTGATCGTCATGTTGGGACTGATCGACGATTTTGGGGTGTTGTCGCCGGGAACCAAACTGGCAGGCCAATTCCTAGCGGTCTTCGTGCTGATCAAAAGCGGGATTCGCATCGAAATCGCGTCGTTGCCTGATTGGGTCGATATCGCGCTGACAGTGTTCTGGATGATCGGCATCATCAACGCCTTCAATCTGCTGGACATCATGGATGGGTTATCGGCCGGGGTCGGCGTGATCAGTGCGGGGTTTCTGTGTGTGGTTGCGATCCTGAATAATGATCAGGCGATTGCGTTCATGCTGGCCGCGCTCATGGGCAGTCTGATCGGATTCCTTCGATACAATTGGCGACCGGCCTCGATTTATATGGGCGATTCCGGCGCGATGTTCATCGGTCTGATGCTCGGCGCCCTGTCGATGATCGGGAAGTATACGGAAGGCCATTCCATATCGCTTCTGACGCCGGTGTTGATACTGGGCATGCCTATTTTCGATACCCTATTCGTCATGTACATCCGATTCTTGCGCGGGCTGCCGGTGTTTCTCGGCAGTCCGGATCACTTCGCGATTCGCTTGCGGCATTGGGGGCTCTCGGTGACCCAAGTCGTTGTGCTCAGTTATGTCGGCGCGGCCTTACTGGGAGGGATCGGTCTCTTGGTCATGGCGGTGCCTCAGTCTATCGCCGTGATTCTGAGCGGGGTGACGGTGCTGGGCTTGGCCGCGGCCGCCGTGGCGTTGACTCGCGTGAATGTGTCCAAAGGAATCGCGGCGATCAGCAGGGACGCGGTCCCGCCACGTTCGACAGAAAGGACCGGCGCAGTATGATTGTGATCGTCGGCGCTGGATTGGCCGGCCTCAGTGCGGCCTACCACCTGCGCGGGATGCCCTATAAGATTCTAGAGCGGGAACGCGAGGCCGGAGGACTGTGCCGGTCGTACGTCAAAGACGGGTTCACGTTCGACTATACCGGGCACCTGCTGCACTTTCGTCAAACGGCGATCAAGGCCTTGGTGGAAAGTTTGCTCCCCGGTCAACTGCAGCGCCACGCCCGCCGATCCTATGTCTTCTCGCATGAGACGTATACGGAGTATCCGTTTCAGGTGAATACGCATGGGCTCCCGCCGGAAGTGGTGCGGGAGTGCCTGCTGGGATTCATCGCCACGCTGTCGAACCCTTCGTCGACGCCGCCGGCAGAGAGCGGGTCGTTCAAACAATGGATCATCGAGAGCCTGGGAGAGGGCATTGCGAAACATTTCATGGTGCCCTTCAACGAAAAGTTGTGGCAGGTGCCGCTTGAGGAGCTGACGTCCGATTGGGTGTCCTGGCTGGTTCCGAAGCCGGACGTGAAAGATGTCGTCAACGGCGCCTTGGGTATTAAGGACAAGGCGTTCGGCTACAACCCGTCGTTTTTGTATCCTGCCAGCGGCGGGATCAAGGTACTGCCGGAAGCGTTCCTTCCCTCGATTGAGAATCTATCGTACGACTCCGAGTTGGTTGAGATCGAGACGGGGCGGCGGCGGGCGGTGTTTCGCAGCGCACAGGGTGAACGCACGGAAGAGTATGAGCGGGTCGTGTCGACGATTCCCTTGCCCGACTTGGTGCGGCGTTGTGTCGATCTGCCGGCATCGTTGCGCGAATTGGCCGCGTCGCTGCGATGGGTATCGGTGTCTAACGTGAATCTGGCCGTCGCGCGCGAGCGCATCTCCGACAAACATTGGATCTACTTCCCGGAACACCAGTACCCATTTTATCGTGCAGGGTTCCCTATGAATTTTTCACCTGCGATGGGCCAGTCCGGCTGCAGTTCTCTGTACGTGGAAATTTCGCACCAGCCGACGGAGCGAGAATCCGATGCCGCGCTGATCGATCGAGTTCGTCGTGGGTTGGAGCAGGCCGGCGTGTTGCAACGGGCCGACGAGCTGGTGATGTCGGATGTGAAGGATTTGTATTACGCCTATGTCCTGTTCGATCGCTATCGCGGGCATGCGGTCCAAGAACTCCTGGCTGAGTTGGAGCGACGCGGGATCTCGTCGATCGGGCGATATGGATTGTGGGAACACACGTCGATGGAAGACGCGATTGCTCAGGGACAACAAGTTGCCGCGCGGTTGCGGATGAGGGCCGCGGCCTGAGCGCGTCAATGCCATGCATGTAGTGTGTCACGTGATTACGAAGTTGGAATTAGGCGGCGCGCAGGAAGTGGCGATGCGGGTGGTCGCGGGGTTGGATCGCGGACGATTCCGGCCTGTCCTGATCGCGGGAGTGGGAGGGATGCTGACCGCCGAGGCGCATGCGCTCGACGGTGTCGAGGTCCGCACGATTCCATCGCTGCTGCGTGACATTCGCCCGCTGCACGATCTGCGGGCGTTATGGGAACTCGTCGGCACGTTCCGACGGCTCCGACCAAAGATTGTGCACACCCACAGTTCAAAAGCTGGTATTCTAGGGCGGATAGCTGCGTGGCTTGCCGGTGTCCCCTGCATCCTGCACACGATCCACGGGTACGGTATCACGCCGGCGCAGCCGTTCTGGCAACAACGTCTCTTGATCGCCCTCGAATGGATAGTCGGACGTATCACTACTCATTGGATCGCGGTCTCGCAGGCGGATCGTCGTCAGGGGATCGAATGGGGCCTCTTCACCGCGTCGAAGGTCTCGGTGGTGAGGCCTGGTATCGACCCGACGGCCTTTGCGGCCCGGATAGCGTCACCGGAGCGTGATCGTCTTCGCGCTCTGCTGGGTGTGGGCCCTGATCACCTGCTCGTGGGAACGGTCTCGTGCTTGAAACCGCAAAAATCTCCCGAAGACTTTGTCCGCGTCGCCACGCTCGTCTGCCAGCGTGTGCCGGCGGCCCGCTGTGTTCTGGTCGGCGACGGCGTGTTGCGGCCACGGATCGAAGCGTTGTTACAGGCGAATGGGTTGCAGGAGCGCGTGACCTTGCTCGGCTGGCGCCGCGATGTGGCGGCGCTGTTGAAAGCCTTCGATGTGTTCGTGTTAACGTCTCACTGGGAGGGGTTGTCCTGCGCGGTGCTTGAGGCCAGAGCCAGCCGGATTCCGATCGTGGCGACGCGCGTCGGCGGCGCGGCTGAGGCGATTGTCGAGGGCATCCAAGGGACGCTCTGCCCGGCCGGAGATGTTCGGGCCATGGCCCAGCGGGTCTGCCAGATACTCGAAGACGAGCGTTTTCGTACTGACCTTCGGACCGGTACGCAGGAATTTCCGGAGGAGTTTACGATTCAGGAGACGGTCAAGCAGTACCAGTCGCTTTATGCCTATCTCCTGCACGCCACGCGCCCGAGCGACGATGTGATGAAGTTACAGCCCAATCGACTGTAAAGGGGACCTGAGGATACGATGAACATTCCGCTGCTTGATCTCAAAGCCCAGTATCGATCGATGCGCAGTGAAATCCTGGCTGCGATTGAGGCCACCTGTGACGAGCAGGGGTTCATCCTCGGTCCGCGCGTGGCGGCGCTGGAGCAGGCTGTGGCGACCTATGTCGGCAGCTCCCACGCGGTCGGCGTGGCGTCCGGCAGCGATGCGCTACTGGTGGCCTTGATGGCCTTGGGGGTGAAAGCCGGCGATGAAGTGGTCACGGTGCCCTTTACCTTTTTCGCGACCGCAGGAGCGATTTCCAGGCTCGGAGCCAAGCCGGTATTTATCGATATCCGACCGGATGACTTTAATATGGATCCGGGACTTCTTGAACGCGCCATTACGGAACGGACCAAGGCGGTTATCCCGGTGCATCTCTTCGGACAATGCGCGGATATGGAGGCGATTAACGAGATCGCCCGAGCACATCAGATCGGCGTGATCGAGGATGCCTGCCAGGCCATCGGCGCTCGCCGAAACGGACGGCATGCCGGTGTGTTGGGGAATCTGGCCTGTTTCAGCTTCTTCCCATCGAAAAATTTGGGCGGCTTCGGCGATGCCGGTATGGTGACCACAAACGATCCGGATCTGTCGGAATCCATCGCCATGTTGCGCGTCCACGGCAGCCGGGTGCGCTACGTGCACGAAGCGATCGGCATCAACAGCCGGTTGGATGCCTTGCAAGCGGCGGTGTTGTTGGTGAAACTGAAACGGCTGGATGAGTGGGCGGAAGGCCGCCGCCGGAATGCCGCGCGGTATGTGCAGTTATTCACGGATGCGAAATTGACGGATCGTGTGACCGTGCCCGTCGTGGGCGCCGACAACTTTCATGTGTTCAATCAATTCACGCTCCGTGTCCCGAAGCGTGACGAATTGCGAAGCTATTTGAAGGACCACGGCATCGGCACGGAAGTGTATTACCCCCTGCCGCTGCATTTGCAAAATTGTTATCGAGAACTGGGCTATCAGAAAGGTGCCTTCCCGCATTCGGAACGGGCTGCCGAAGAAGTGCTTTCGATTCCTATCTACGCAGAACTTTCCGACGAACAGCTCCAATACGTCGTACAGACGATCGCATCGTTCGACCGCACACGATAGCGCCGTCGTCCGAGGCCGCGTCCCTCCCTGGCCGAAGACTCCTCACCAGCTCTTTCCCATCAACGGGTCCACGATTGTCGGTCAGGCCGGTGGCGCTTTCTAGCCTTCCGGCCTGGGACTGCCGGCGCTTGCCTGTTTCTGTGAATCAACAGTCGGAGTCGCCTCATCGGACCTGATGACCGGCAGGTTTGCTCTTGCCGGTCGTCGAACCGATGACACACGCTCCGATAGAGGTGCTGTTCAAGTCTGAACAACCAAGAGGCGACGGTGTACAACAGGGTCCGCCGTGGGGCATTGCATTGCCTAGCACCGGATCCTGGCTCGCCGAACCATGAACGAAGAAGTCGGTGCGCTACGTCCGAACGGGCAAGCCTGGCAAGTGATATCGGTTCAGGCTTCGCCGCTCGCCATCATCAAGTGGTGGCCGGAATCGGCGTCTTTGTCGGGACGATGGATGTGTGGTCCGTGGTGTGCGAGGCATAGGGATTGCTCCAAGGAGGACAGCAGGAGACGCGGTGTCGTTGTACGTATGACAAACGATTCCTCATTCTTTTTCGGCATGTCGCGCAGCAGCTATTCCATATTGGGAGTGGCCTTGGCGTTGATCGCGTCCATCGGCGCGATCGATTGGTGGCTGCCATTGGGCCTGACCATCACCACCCTCTACGTAGTGCCCGTCCTCATCGCGTCAAGAATTCCCCATCCTCGCATGACGTTCTGGATAGCCGCCATCGCATCTCTGGTGACAATGCTCGATATGTTCGATCGGCCGCTGTTTGCCTTGACCTGGGTGAGCGCCATGAATCGGGCCTTTGCATTGATGGTGATATGGGTGACGGCGCTGCTGTGCTTGCGTCGCCAGCGTGACGAAGCCGAATTGCTGCGCATCAATGAAGATATCGAGCAGCAAGTACAGGAACGTACGGCGGATCTGGCCGCCGCCAATCAGGAACTTGAAGTGTTGCGCGCGGAAGCGGTGTCCGAATTGGTGGCGATCGTCAAATCATCCGACGATGCCATTGTCGGCATGACCTTGAACGGCATGATTCAAAGTTGGAATCGGGGCGCGGAACGCGTCTACGGGTATGGGGCCGAGGAAGTTCTTGGTCGATCGATCTCCGTACTCTGCCCCCCGACCCGGTTGGATGAAGTGCCGACGATGCTCGACCGGATCGCGTGCGGGGAGCATGTGCGCAATGTCGAAATGGTGCAGCGGCGAAAGCAGGGGGAGCGCATCGATGTGTCGTTGACGATTTCGCCGGTGAAAGATGTCGACGGCTGCGTCATGGGCGCATCGGCCATCGCGCGCGACGTGACGGTAAAGAAACGGATCGAAGCGGCTCTGCGTGAAAGCGAAGCCCGGTTTCGGATGATGGCGGACACGGCCCCGGTTATGGTCTGGATGGCCGGGCCGGATACGCATATTACCTTCATCAACAAACGGTGGTTGGAGTTTACCGGGCGCACCGTGCAGGAAGAGATCGGAGACAATTGGTTTACCGGCATTCACGCCGATGATCTGGAGCGCTGCCGGAAGTCCTATCTGGACGCCTTCAAATCGGAGCGGCCGTTCTTTATGGAATACCGGCTGCGGCGCCACGACGGGGAATATCGATGGATCACGGATACGGGAGTTCCGTTGTTCGACGAGGAGGGGCGATTCGGCGGGTATATCGGCACCTGCATGGACCTGACGGAACGCAAGGACATGGAAAACCAGCTCCGTCGTATGTTGAAGGAAAAAGAAAGCCTGTTGCGGGAAGTTCACCACCGGGTCAAAAACAACCTGCAAGTCATTTCCAGTCTCCTGAATTTGCAGTCGGCCTCCATCAAGGACCCCGTCGTCAATCAGCTGTTCCGGGAATGTCAGGTGCGTATCACCTCGATTGCGCTATTGCATGAGACGCTGCATCGTTCCAGCGATCTCTCGCGAATCAAAATGGGCGACTATATCCGCACGTTGACCGGCCATTTATTTCGCTCCTACGGCGTCGATCCGACGCTCATCGCGCTGGAATTGAACGTGGACGATGTCGAGTTCGATATCGACACGGGATTGACCTGCGGGTTGATTATCGATGAACTGGTTTCCAATTGTTTGAAACACGCATTTATCGAGGACCGTGGTGGAACGGTGCACATCGATCTGCTCGATCATGTCGACGGGACCTTCACCTTGTGCGTGAGTGACGACGGCATCGGCATTCCCAGGGACGGCGTGCTCAATAATCCCGATTCTCTTGGCTTGGAACTCGTCACCCTGTTGGCGGAGAAGCTGGATGGTCGCACGGAACTCAACAGCGGGGACGGCACGGAATGGCAGATTCGCTTCCAACAACTGCACTATTCAGAAAGGGTGTGAACGCCATGGAACCAGCCAGCATCTTGATTGTGGAAGATGAGCCCGTGGTGGCGAAAGATATTCAGCTCAGCCTGCAGCGGCTGGGGTATCGCGTGCCGGCCACGGCGACCTCCGGCGAAGAGGCCATCCGCAAGGCCGTCGACATGCATCCGGACCTGATTTTGATGGATATTGTGCTGAAGGGGAACATGGACGGTGTGGAAACCGCCCTCCAGATTCAGCGAAAACAGGATGTGCCGGTCATTTATCTCACGGCCTATGCCGACACCCATACGCTCGAGCGGGCAAAGGTCACGTCGCCGGCCGGCTATATGCTCAAGCCGTATCAGGCGAACGAACTGCGGACGACGATTGAACTGGCGCTGCATCGCGCGCAGCATGACCGCCACATGCGTGAGCAATTGCGGTGGATTGCTACCACCGTGCGCTGTATCGGCGACGGGATCGTGACGACTGACCGCGCGGGGCGTGTGACCTATATGAATCCCGCGGCCGAGGATTTCACGGGTTGGAGTCAGGAAGAAGCCGCAGGCATGTGTGTGTCGGGACTCCTGAGCGTTCAGGAGGTTGGGGCGATGCCACCGTTTGAGAATCCGGCTCAGCAGGCGATGACCCAGGTGCGTATGGTGACCATCGACGAGGCGATCCTCATCTCCAGGCAAGGCGGACGCCGGACCATTCGCGGCAGCGTGGCGCCGGTGGTCGACGACGGCGGCATCGTGCTCGGCGCCGTACTCGTCTTTCACGAGATGGCATCAAGCGGGCTGGAGCTTCACGTTCAGGACGAGCGGAGCGAGGCCGTATGGAAGAGGGATCAGCAACTCGGGCGTCCACAAGGAATTATCAATCTGTGCTCCTGGTGCAAGCGCGTTCCAGATCAGTCCGGTGAATGGTACGACCTGGCGACATTCATAGCGGAGCGATCGGCGATCCAGTTCAACGGCGGGCTCTGCCTGGAATGTATGGGCCACTGTTTCCCCGGCGACGGCAGGCATAAATAAGGGTAGTACGACATCCGCGAGGTTCGTCGACACCGGCGTGCATCCTTCAGGATGCTGCGTCCGCGGCCGAGAAACCTGTTCATATGTTCAGGTTCTCGATCCTTCCCGTGCGCCGTCTCCATTCGGC
Organism: uncultured Nitrospira sp.; assembly: GCA_902500785.1. Classification (GTDB taxonomy): domain Bacteria; phylum Nitrospirota; class Nitrospiria; order Nitrospirales; family Nitrospiraceae; genus Nitrospira_A. Next base: position 5,421 of record CABVRW010000004.1, on the reverse strand, counting down.
CGTCTTGCGCTAATTTCCAAGAAGGCTTCAAGAACGCGCGCGAATAGACTATAGTAGCACTGCACATGCAGTGACGACTTGTGACGAATTCTAACCCGACACCTCCAGACTCGCGTCCGTTGCGGATTGCGCTCATCGGCGCGGGCCGTCATGCCCAGCACCATGCCCGCGCTATTGTGCGCTGCTCGGGTGTTCAGCTGGTCGCGGTGGCTGACCCGTCGGATGCGGCTCAAGCCGCCATGCGCGATATTGTTCCGGGCATCGGCTGTTTCAAGACGCCTGAGGAGCTGTTCGCCTCCGAACGGCTTAACGTGGTGCATATCATTACCCCGCCGGCCTCCCATGCTCCGCTGGCTAGGATGGCGCTCAAGGCGGGGTGCCACATTTATGTTGAAAAGCCCTTTACCGAGTCGGTAGAGGATGCGCAACAAATTCTCGAGGAGGCGAGCGCAAAGGGGCTTCGCGTCTGCGCCGGCCATCAGTTGCTATATGAACCGCCGACGCGGGTGTTGACCCGCTATCTGCTCTCAATCGGCCGGGTCGTACATGTCGAGAGCTATTTTTCCTTTCGGACCGTGCGCCATGCGCCGGGCGGCCGCAAGGTGCTTCGCGCCGACCACCAGTTGCTCGATATCCTGCCGCACCCGGTCTATTTGCTGCTTCAGGTGTTGGAACAGGCCGGGGAGGGACGGACCGAACTGCTCTCGCTGGAGGTGAGCCAGGCCGGGACCGTGCACGCGCTCGTGCGACGCGGCGGAGTGACGGGTACCTTGATCGTCACGCTGGAAGGGCGTCCCGTTGAGAGTTATCTGCGGGTGATCGGGCGGAACGGGTCGTTGTTCGCCGATTACGTCCGAAGCACCACGCAGCGCGCCATCGGTCCCGGTTCATCCGGCATCGATAAGTTGTTCGCGCCGTACCGACAAGCCTGGCAATTGTTGATCGGCACAACCTCCGCAATGGCGAGCCGCTTTCTCAAGAGCCAGCGGAGTTATCCCGGCCTGGCCGAACTGTTTTCCGCCTTTTACGAGTCTGCGCGGAGCGGTGGTCCCTCTCCCTTGTCGCCGGAGAGTTTGCTGGAGACGGTGCGCATTTGTGAGCGGGTGGCGAAGGCCCTCAAGGTGGGAGAAGCCAAGGCCTTGGCGGCGGCGGCGCCGAAACCGGTCGAAAGTCGGGGCGTACTGGTCACCGGGGGCACCGGGTTTTTGGGGAAAGAAATCGTCCGCGCGCTCTTGTCGCGCGGCCGTCCTGTTCGTGTGGTGGCGCGTCGTGAGCCATCCCCCTGGGAACGGATTGCGGGTGCCGATTATGTGGTGGCCGATGTGGCGACGGGAGTTGCCGCGCAGCTCTTCAAGGGTGTGGACACCGTCATTCACGCGGCGGCAGAAACGGCCGGTGGTTGGCCGGAGCATCAGCGCAATTCTCTCGACGCCACCGAGCAAATGGTGCGTGGGGCTGCTGCGGCAGGTATCACGCGCTTCGTCCATGTCAGCAGTCTTGCGGTATTGGCGCAGGGCCACGGTCGGCCGATCGGCGATGATCATCCGTTGGAGCCGGACAGCAAGGGGTCGGGTCCCTATGTGTGGGGAAAGTTGGAATCGGAACGCCTTGCGGTTCAACTTGGTAAGGAACTCGGTCTTTCCGTAAAGGTGATTCGTCCCGGGGCACTGGTCGACTATCGTGATTTCGATCCGCCGGGCCGTCTGGGCAAGCGATTGGGCAATATCTTCGTCGCCGTCGGCTCGTCGAATGATCGCTTGGGAGTCGTGGATGTCGGGTTTGCCGGTCGATTCCTTGGCTGGATGATGGACGCGTGGGACCAAGTGCCCAGCCCCTTGAACCTCCTCGATCCGGTATCACCGTCCAAACACGAGCTGTTGGATCGTCTCCGGCAAGCCAATCCAGACCTGACGGTCGTTTGGCTGCCGAGACTGTTGCTCCTCCCGCTCTCATGGCTGGCGACGCTGGCGCAGAAAATCCTGCGTCCCGGAAAGCCGGCGATCGATGTAGCCAAAGTCTTCAGTGTCCTGCCCTACGATACCTCCGGTGTCGCGAAGCTGGCTCCTCTCGTGGATCACGTGTCCGAGAGGTGACCACTGTCTTCCGCAAGATCGGCGTACAGCCGATTCATCCTTGTCTCAAACCACGTGAAAGCTGAAGCGAAGTGATTGAAAAATATGGCGATGTTTGCGGCATTGAAAAAGATGTCCACCGGGGTTGATTTGAGGCGTCAGAGCGGGTAAGTCTTAGAGGTATCCCACGAGTAGGATCGTCCCAAAACGGCAATAGCCTCACCACCGAAGAGTTGCTCATCATGAATATTGGATTGAATGCGCGTGCGCTTACCATCGGTCTGGCCTTTCTGGGTATCATCTCAGGCTGTGCGGCAGACCAGCGCTGGCGTTCAGCCATGCAGGAAGGCAATCACGCTCTGCGTGCCGGCGACTACACCCATGCGGAAGAATCCTTCGTGGCCGCGCGCAAGGAAGCGGAAATCCTTGATCCTCAAGGGAAACGTCTGGCCGACACGTTGAGTCAGCTGGGTGAGGTGAATCGTGAGTTGGGGCGTCTTCCTCGAGCCGAGGCGCTCTTTCAAGAGGCATTGGCGATCAGGGAGCGTGTGTTTGGTCCGTCTCATGCCGATACGGCTTCGAGTCTGACCGATTTGGGCGAGCTCTACCGCATGCAGGGGCTCTACACTCAATCTGAGGCGCTCCATCAGCGGGCGAAAGAAATTCGCGAAAAGGTGTTCGGCGCGGACCATAGTAAGACGGCGGAGAGTTTGAACAATATTGCCGTCGTCTATCAAGACCAACGGCGGTTCGCTGACGCCGAGCCGGTGTTACAGCGGGCACTCGCGATTTTCGAAAAGCAGCTCGGACCTGAGCAGAGTTTGACGGCGATTACACGCGATAACTTGGCAAAATTGTATCAGGCTCAGGGACAACATGCCCGCGCCATGCCGTTATACCAGCGCGCGTTGACGATTCATGAGAAGGCCTTCGGCCCCAACCATCCCATCGTGGCCAGGAATCTTGAAAATCTCGCGGACACGTACCGGGCTCAGAATCAGTACCCTCAGGCCGAGGTGTTGTATCAACGAGCCGTCAGTATTTTCAGAAAATCCATCGGCAACGACCATGTCGATACGGCCGAGGCCATGAGCCGCTTGGGGCAACTGTATGAGCTGCAGGGCCTCTACTCGCAGGCGGAGCCCCTCTTTCAGCAGGCGATCGCCATTCGTGAAAAACAGCAGGGAGCGGAGAATCCTCAGGTGGCGGGTGAACTCAAGAATTTGGCGGGTCTGTATCAATCGCAGAATAAGTTGGAGCAGTCTGAGGATCTCTATAAACAGGCGCTTGTGATCTATGAACAGTCCGTCGGGTATGATGGCGAGGCCTACGCGAAGACGCTGAAGAGTTATGCCTCCCTGTTGAGACGCAAGCAACGCTCAGGGGAAGCCGACCGCCTGGAGGAGCGAGCCAAGAGTGTATTGAAACGTTTGTCGCTGGAGACGCAGAATCGGTCAAGTACCTCCGCAGATGTCCCGGTTTCTCGGTAATCGTGATATCGGTTCGCCTTCCCCCCTGAAGATCTCTTCTTTCAGTTGCGTCACATGTTCTTGCAGGAGCCGAAAGGGATGTGTGTCGCGGTGCACAGGCGATGCCGGTGTAGATTTTTGTCCTGTTCTTCAGTATCCTTCCTCCCGGTTTTCTTCCGATCCATGATTCCGACTAGGGAAAAAGTAGGGAGTGACAGTCTGAGCGTGCCTCACGCTGAGAGGCGTTGAATGCCGCAGGAGCACCAAGCATGTATGCCTGTCGGGAAATCTGTTTCCGCACGGTGCGGCTCGTGCGGGTACGCTCAATTTTGCAGCGACGAAGAATGAAATCCTATGCGATCCGTCATGGTTAAGGAAGGCATATACGTTGCTTACTAGTCACGCACGAGGACGGTTGTCTCCGAAAGAGAGGACGCTCTGTGGTCCGTCCGGCGTCATGACACGCCGAAGCGGTGCGCTTGCGCGACCGACAGGGCTCCTGATCCTCAGTGTTCCTCAGTCGCAACCGTCGGCTCCATCGGCAGATTGTTCCGGAACGCCGGGTTCCATTCACGCGCTCGATCGTATATGGCCCCACCGCTTCGATTGTCAGCCTCTATCCGCTACTTGGTGGCAATTCTCTTTTTCTTCTCCTCTCTGTTCCTCGGAATCCTCTGGATCTTGGAAACCAAACTTGAAGGGGATCATGCGCGGGAGTGGACAGAGAAGTCGAAAGAGGTCCAGCCCTACTATTGGTGGCAATTCCTCACCCACGATGGTCGCGATATTGGATATGAACATAAAGGGCCGTTGAAACTCGCCTTACACCCGTTTGCCATTTATACGAACCTGCCCAATCAGCGTGCCGACCATTTTTCGATAGACGAGAGAGGGTTTCGGCAGACCGGACTCAGTCGGCCTCAAGACGGCAAGAAACGCATTGTGATAGTAGGGGGCTCGACAGCCTTCGGTACCGGACTGGAAAGCGATCGTGAAACGGTCGCATCCCAACTTGCCGAGATCCTGGATGTGGAGGTGGTCAATGCAGCCGTTATCGGCCACGGGTCCGGACAAGAGCTCACGTATCTCTTGAGCGATTTGGTGGATCTGCATCCTGATTTAGTCATTGCGTTGGACGGCTGGAACGATTATTACAAACGGCTGGAGCTGAGCGATCCACGACTGCTTGGGATGAATGGGTTCGATCAGATCGAGGATCAGTTAATCACCTTGGCAGGCTTGGAAGATCCGTCGTTCCTCAGACGCGTGAGAAATGTTCCTTGGCTGTTGTTCCCGAGACTCAGTTATCGTGTGAAATATTCCCGAGTCGGTCGATGGGCTGGCTGGCTGGACCGGGAGGAGATATCGTCGCCCTCCATAGATCTTGCCGCAACCCGTTACGTCGAGAATTTGACCAAAATGCACAAGATCGGAACCGCGTTTCACTATCGATTCCTTGTTGCCATGCAACCGGATGTGGATCATGGTAGGGACTATCAGACCTTTCGTGAGACTGCTGAGTCCGCATTGAGACACAGAGGAATCCGAGTGCTTGATTTAGGCGCACGCAAGGAATTTGTCTCGACGATGTTCCTTGATCAGATGCATCTCAATGCAGCCGGACATCGCGTCATGGCGGATATTATCGCGAAGATGATCCGTGCTGACGGGGTGCTCGCCAAGCAGCTGTAGAGGCCTCATCAAAAGGAAAAAAGAAGCCGTGAAGTGTCTAGTGAACGTGACTGTCATGATCTGTCTTGTCGTTGCTGCTGGGTGTATCAGCAAGCCTACCAAGAAACAGTTTCAGCGCCTGGCCGGGGAATTCGTCTCGCCGGTCCATGTCACCAAGCCGGTCGATCAGCAGAGTGCGGTGATCGGGA
>CABVRW010000003.1:97885-136443 GCA_902500785.1 uncultured Nitrospira sp. | reverse complement strand
CGGCTGTTGTCCTGCTTGAGATAAGGAGGAAGAACGCATGAATCGACGAACCCTTGTTGCTGTGATGCTGGTGGCCGGAAGCCTGAGTGCTGCCCTGCTGAGGCCCGGGGATGCCGCAGCAGTCGTCTCCAATGCCGACTACACCGCCGTGCCGGCCTTCGTGTCGAACGCGACCACGCCCAATATCATTGTCGTGATGGACAACTCAGGCAGCATGAGCAACCGAGCCTGTGAATCGACGTCGTGCGGAACATTGGCGGATGGCAGTACCTCAACGACAACGACATGGACCAACACTACACGATACTCCGGGTACTTTGATTCGTTGCGCTGTTATGGCTATGACACGACTGATACTCGATTCGAGAGCGGCACCGGCAAGGCGACAGTGGCTACCGCCTGTCCGGATACGGAGTGGGACGGGAATTTCTTAAACTGGGCCACCTTGCGCCGCTTTGATGCGGTAAAGCGAGCAATGATCGGCGGAGACTGTTTCAGCACCCGGGCGACGGATGGAACTTGCCCAACCAGCGGGACGCCGGCCCTGAAGACTGTTCGTGCACAGTTTAGCGGGGTGAATACCGAACGCGCTGACGTCAACTATGGCGGGGGCACCGGCGCGAACACCTATGTGGGACGAATACCATTGGCCGACAGAGGGAGTAATCCAGCAACGATTTCGATTGGTGTGGACAGCGCATATTTTTGCGTCGATAACGACACGACCTTCAATAACAACTGCGGCGATTCATACAGTGTTCGTAAGTACGAATTGAAAGTCGGGTATTCGACCGAACCGACCGGTGTTATTCAGCAAATCGGGAGCAAGGCACGGTTCGGATTAGTGGAGTTTAAGTCCAGCAGTGAAGGCGCGCGCATGCTGGTCGGGGCCGGGTCACGCCAGTCTATCGATTGGTCTGGAACCGGTGTCGAAACGTTCACGACGAACACCGCAGCCATGGTCGATGCGGTACAGGAGTCATACCCCTCGACGTGGACTCCTCTCAGTGAAGCCCTGTATGAAACGGCTCGCTATGTGGCGCAGATCCAATCCACCTTCGCAACCGGTTATGTCTATCCGATCGCGTTCTCGGGGGGGATTTCGAACGGCGTCAACTTTGCCACGAACGGCGCTGGATCTATTGGAACGAGTGAAGTCACGGCATTGGTCGGCTCTGAAACGTGTCCGGCAGGATACATCACGAATGCCTGCGGCCGCGATCCGTATTTTTTTGGACAAAACCACACGCCGCCTTGGTCCGCGAGTTCCCAGGTCGTGGCCTGTTGTCGAACGTTTGTGATTGTGTTTACAGACGGCGAACCGACCCAAGACCAGAATATTCCGACGGCACTCCAGGACTATGCGCATACTCACCATGGGCAGCATTGCAATGGGAGTGATAGCGCAGCGCCTCCGCGTCCGATCAACGGGACGTGCAATACGAATGCGGCGACGCCGTTCAGCGATTTGCTCGCCGAGCACAAGACCGACTATGCCGACAGCGGCAGCCACTATTTGGACGACGTGGCCTATTGGGCCCATACGAGCGATCTGCGCCCTTGCAGCGGTACGAGTAACGGCACGATCGTAGGGTTAGGGGTGACCGGGCACTGCATCGCCGGCACTCAGAGCCTGACGGTGTACTCATTCTTCGCCTTCGGAAACATGAATGGTCGAGGGATTCTGGCTCAAACCGCTCGGTTGGGCGGATTCGAGGATTCGAACGGAGATGGTATTCCGCAAACCAGCGAGTGGGACAAGGAGAACAATCTCACCGGGGCAGCAACGCCAGACGGCATTCCGGATGCTTACTTTGAATCTTCCAATGTTGATGACCTGCAGGATAAACTCCTTGCAACGATCGCGAGTATTCTCAGGCGGAGCGCCTCGGGTTCATCCGTCTCTGTGCTGGCGACGGCTTCGACGGGTGAAGGCGCGCTGTACCAATCCTATTTCTATCCGAGCACCATCGAACCCTCCACGCTCAGTGATGTGAAATGGACAGGTTATACGCAGGCCTTGTTCATCGATACCTTCGGCAATACCCGTGAGGATACGAATCAAGATGGTCGTCTCGACTACAAGGTCGACAAGATCATCAAGACGCGTTTTGATTCGGTATCGAATTCCGTAAAAGTCGATAAATATGTCGATGGCGACGGAGACGGGTTGCCGAACGACCAAAATGGCGACAACCAAGTGACGGTGGCGGACTGCAATCCCTGCGGGCAAGCGTTGAGCGATATTCTGCCGATCTGGGAAGCCGGTAAACGGCTGGCCCTGAAGGATTCCTCAACTCGTACCATCCTTACGTGGGTCGATTCGGATCATGATGGGGTGGTTGATTCCGGTGAGCAGATGGCGTTTTCAACGACGAACGAGACGACCCTTCGACCATACCTTCGCGCTACGTCGAGTGCCGAGGGAACCAAGATCATTAATTTTGTGCGTGGTTGTGATCCGGCCACTTGTCCGGAACAGGCTGGGACCAGGGATCGCCGTCTCCAGGTTCCGGCCGGGAGCGGGACGTTAAAAGTCTGGAAACTGGGGGACGTAATTCACTCGACTCCGACGGTTGTGGCGGGCCCCAGGGATCGACATGACGCGATCTATGGAGATCAGAGTTATTCGGCGTTCCTCCAGAAGTGGTACAACCGCAGACAGGTGGCGTATGTCGGAGGAAACGACGGGATGCTGCATGCGTTCAACGCCGGCTATTACCACCCCGGCGATGATGTGAGTTCCTCCGCTCCCGCGAATACGACTGAACACGGCTGGTTCACCACGGCTCCGTCGGACAATTCCAGCGGAGCCCCATTGGGGGATGAGTTGTGGGGGTTTGTGCCCTATGAACTCCTTCCGCAGCTGGATTTTTTGAGCCGCGCCGACTACCAACATGCCTACTATGTCGACCTGCCGCTCAAAGTGGCGGATGTGCGGATCTTCACTGCGGATACCGATCATCCCAACGGATGGGGCACGATCTTGATCGGCGGATTCAGAATGGGTGGGAGTTGTGGCGCTTGTTCGGCTGGAACCGGTGCGCCGCCGATGACGGTCAATGTCAGCGGAACGGATTACACCTTTTATAGTTCGTATTTTGCGATGGATATCACCAATCCGGATGCTCCAAAACTACTCTGGTCATTCAGTAGTTCGAATTTGGGGCTTACGACCAGTGTGCCGACTGTCGTCCGCGTGAATCCTGCCGCCGATGCGAAGGCCAGTAATACGAATGCGAAGTGGCATATGGTGGTCGGTTCTGGCCCGACCGGGTACGATGCCAGCGTGGCGCAAGGCGCAAAGGTCTTTGTTATCGATCTCGCGACAGGACCAGGCAGCAGCAACAGCCTGGTGACATCGTATTCGATCGGTTCTTGGAATTCCTATCTCGGCGATATGACGGCATTCGATCGAGATCTCGATTATCGTCATGACGTGGTCTATTTCGGGCGCGTGATCAATGATGGTGCTCCGCCCTGGCGTGGGAAGATGTATCGTTTGACCATGGGAGCCGGTGGAGTCACGGCAAAGTTCGGCACGGTCACCAATCCTGCTCAGTGGGGCATTGCGTCAGGAGGTGGCCGCGTGCCCACCGAGATGTTGGATACGTTTATCTCCGGGGCGGAGATGGGCCCGGTTGCGACTGCCCCATCTGTTACGGTTGACGATGCTGCCAATGTGTGGGTCTTTGCGGGCAGCGGGCGATACTACAGCAAGGCCGATAAGACAGATGTGTCGACCCAGTATTTCGTCGGGTTGAAAGACTCGGTGCTGAATGCCGGCTGCAATCAATCAGCTGGCATAACCAATTGCATGGTGAATGATCTCGTGGATGTCTCAAATGCCACGGTTTGTGTAGTCGGAATCGGCGATTGCGGGCAGGCAAGCGGCACCAACCAGGTGTCGGGAGTCACCGGTGCGACGACCTTTACCGGGCTGATCGGACTGGTGCAGAGCAAGGACGGATGGGTAACTAAGTTAGTCGAACCGGCCAACCCACCATCGCAGCCGGTCCCATACGGCATCGGTGAACGGGCGGTGAGTAGTCCGACGGTATTCGGAGGGGTGGTATTTTTCCCCACCTTTATCCCGACGAACGACATCTGCGTCTCTTCCGGAACAAGCCGACTCTGGGCACTCTTCTATAAGACAGGGAGTGCGTATCAAGAGCCGATCATCGGAACCGCGGCATCCGGTGCGAACCAAACGGTCAATAAGTTCGGCTCTTTGGGAGAGGGCTTGGCGTTCGGTATCGTCGTGCACATGGGCTCAGGCCGCGACGGCGGTAGTCCGTTCGGTCTCCTCATCAATATGAGCCAAGGAAACTTCGGCGACTGTGCGACTTGCGGGTTCGGGGGAGGACCGCCTGGAGGTCTTCCGAGTTCGAACATCGGTGCCAATGTTGCGATCGATCCACGGAGCCGGTACTTTTCATGGACGAACATGTGACGACAGCCTTAGGACACGCAATACATGGGAGGGTGGGGGAACTCCGTTCTCTTGCCTTCCCCCAGGCGTCTTCTCTCGGCTGTGCTGCCGTTGTGGTGCTTGCCTGCTGGAGTTGTTCAGCTTCTCCGCAGGACGCGGCCGTGTCCGGAGGCGGCACGAACAATAACCACCCTCCGGCAGTCCGTCTCGTGACCATCGTTCCCAATCCTCTCCTATTGGCCGGACCCATCACGGCTCATGTGGCCGCTGACGACCCTGACGGTACCGAGCCTACCAAACGATTCCAATGGCTCGTCAACGGAGCGCCGCTACTGGGTGCGACAGGGCCAGAGCTTCAGACGGATCATGTGAAACGTGGCGATACGGTTGCGCTTGAAGTGGTGGCGTCTGATGGCCAACTAGAGAGTGCTCCGTATCGTACTGAGCCGGTCACGGTTGTGAATACGCCACCGCTCGTCTCGCATGTGGCGATCGAGACAGATTCGGCTGGAAAGGGGAGTCGGGTCCTCGCCAAAGTCGAGGCTCTGGATCCCGATCATGATGATATCCGATATCTGTATCGCTGGTGGCGTAACGACAAGCAGGTGAAAGAGGGCGAGGAAGGCTTCCTGGATACGACTGGCTTCGGGCGAAAAGATATTGTGGCAGTCGAAGTGATCGCGCGAGATCAGGATGAGGCGGCCGCGCCGGCTCGGTCAGTGCCGATCGTCTTGGGCAATTCACCGCCGCAGATCGTATCGAGTCCGGCGGCGCTGACGAATAGGGAGCGCTACGAGTATGTCGTCCAAGCTCAGGACGTCGATGGCGATAGCGTGAGTTATGGGCTAGAGACGGCACCTCCAGGGATGATGATCGACAAGACGACGGGGCACGTGACCTGGAATGTAACGCCAGGTGTCGCGGGAACTCATCGCGTGAAGATCATGGCGGAAGATGGGCAGGGCGGTACGGCATGGCAAGAGTTCGAGTTGTCGATTCCCTCCACGGCACAATCACCGGCTGCTTCCCCGTCTCAAGGTTAGCCTGTTGCCAGGGGCCCTTATTTTCTCGCATGACCCCTTCGATCTTGTTCCTTCCTTTCCCGGTTTGTTAGAATCTCCCTATCGTCCTGGCGGAAGGAGTTTTCGACACCGGCGTGCGCAAGATCAAACTACGGGAAGGCACGAATACCGCAGCCCTGTTTGGGCACCACGATTGCCACCTCAAACTGATTGAGGAAGAGTTCGGAGTGCGATGCTCGGCGCGGGGCGAGGAAGTCACGGTGGAGGGTACGCCTGAAACCGTGAAGCAGGCCGAACGAGTGCTCAATGAACTCGCCTCCCTGACGAATGAAGGCTACGATCTCAGGTCGGACGATGTCACCCACGCGCTGACCGCACTCCGGCATAACCACGACGCCTCTCTCAAAGATCTGCTGTTCAGTGCCTCTCCGATTGTTACGAAGAAGCGGTTCATCGTTCCGAAGACTCCGACCCAGAAGTACTACCTGGACGCGATCGAAAAGCACGACATTGTGATTGGGATTGGTCCGGCTGGTACGGGCAAGACGTACTTGGCGATGGCCATGGCGGTCAGCGCGCTCATGAAAAAGGATGTCAGCCGTATCATCCTCGCACGGCCGGCTGTGGAGGCCGGAGAGAAGCTGGGGTATCTACCTGGGGACATGTATGCCAAGGTCAATCCGTACCTCCGGCCCCTGTATGACGCCCTGTTCGATATGATGGACATGGAGCGGGCCAATCGTCTGATTGAGCGCGGGGATATCGAGATTGCACCGCTCGCCTTTATGCGGGGCCGCACACTGAATGATTCATTTGTGATCTTGGATGAAGCGCAGAATGCGACTGCGGAACAAATGAAAATGTTCCTCACGCGCTTAGGTTTTCATTCGAAAGCCGTCGTGACGGGGGACATCACGCAGATCGACTTGCCTTCCGATCGAGTGTCGGGCCTCATCGAGGTCCGCGACATCTTGCAGGACATTGCCGGCATCGAGTTTGTCTACTTCGATGAGCGAGATGTCGTGCGGCACCGCCTCGTTCAGGAAATCATCAAAGCCTACGATCGACATACGGTGAACCATGCGAATCCTGCCTCGCCGCGAAAAGGCGAGTCTCAGGCGAAGGGCCATCGTTCGGGTCCTAAGTCTGCGCGCCCCACATCTCCTGCTACAGATTCCTGGGGTCAGTCGCATTAATGCCGGTTGTGATCGGCATGCGGCTGACGAGGTGGCAACTCCGCCTCGATATCCTTCACAGACTCGCTGCGCACATCTTGCATTCAGTGGGCGAAGCCGAGGCGCTGCTCAGCCTTGAGATCGTCGGCGATACCCGAATGCGACGTCTCAATCACACGTTTCGTCATCATGACAAGACGACGGATGTGCTGGCCTTTGCGACCAGGGAAGGGCCTGGGCCGCCCTCCACTCTGCTCGGGGACGTCGTGATTTCACTGCCGCAAGCCGTTCGTCAAGCTCGTCGCCATCAACAGGGCATTGATCATGAACTAGTGGTGCTCCTGATTCATGGGATTCTGCATTTGTGTGGATATGATCACGAACGTGGCGAAGCGGAGGCGCGACGAATGGGCCGGCGTGAAAGGGCTGTGCTTCGCGATGTTGGTCCGGTTCCGCGGCTATTGGTGTGATGCGAATCGGATCGGGTAGGATAACTGGCGTTGACCGCAGCGTCTGGTGATCCCTAGTCGGATCGTTCATAACGAGTGCGGGCTGGGCAGAGAGAGGATGAGGTGTGCGGTGGGTTGGTTTCAGAAACTGAGTGAGGGGCTCTCAAAAACGCGTGATGCGGTCACGGGGCAACTGGACCGACTGCTCGGGCGGGCGGCCGACCCGGCGCTGCTGGATGATCTGGAGGTGGCGCTGATCAGCGCCGACCTTGGGCTGCCGGTTGTTGAACGTGTCATGGGGCAGTTACGGGCACAGATGCGGGGCGGCAATTTCTCATCCCCCGAGAAAGTGCGGGAGCTCCTGCGGCAATCCGTGCTGGACATTCTTCTCCCCGCACAATCTGCTTCCATGGAGCAACTGGTCGGGCAGGGGTCACGCCCTTTTGTGATTCTCGTCGTAGGGGTGAACGGTGTCGGCAAGACCACGACGGTGGCAAAGCTGACACAACGGTTTCGTCAACAAGGGAAAACCCCTTTACTGGTGGCCGGCGATACCTTCCGGGCGGCCGCGATCGACCAATTGCAGGTATGGGCGGACCGTATTGAAGTCGATGTGATTCGCCATCGACCGGGTGCTGATCCGGCTGCGGTCGCCTATGATGGGATGACCGCCGCGAAAGCGCGTGGTTCGGACGTCGTCCTGATCGATACCGCCGGTCGGTTGCATACGAAAACCAACCTCATGGACGAATTGCGGAAGATCAAACGCGTCGTCGCGCAAGAGTGCCCCGGGGCGCCCCATGAGGTGCTGTTAGTGTTAGACGCGACGGTCGGCCAGAATGCCATTTCCCAAGCGAGACAATTCCACGAGGCGGTGGGGATAACCGGAATCGCCCTGACCAAGCTGGATGGAACCGCCCGTGGCGGTATCGTGGTGGCCATTGCCGACACCTTCAAGATTCCCGTCCGGCTGATCGGAGTCGGAGAATCCGTCGACGACCTCCAGGACTTTGACGCCAAGGCGTTCGTCGACGCGTTGTTCTAGTCTCTCGTGACGGACGGCGGTCCGGCGGTCCACGTCAGACAGTTTCGCTCAATTTCTTCTCATCCTGCCGAGCCCATGCTAGGCTCTTTCTAGCGGGCATGCTCTTCTTGCATGCCTGTCGCTATTGGCAATTACACAGGGGCGAGACAAGACTATGAGCACGTTATTAGTGATCGATGATGATCGGTTGCACTGCGACTTGCTGCAGATGGCACTGGCGCGTCACGGGTATGAGGTCAGTATTGCGACCAGCGGGCGTGAGGGCGTCGCGTTGTTTCGGCAGCTGCGTCCGCTCGTGACGCTGCTTGATTTGCGGATGCCGGAAATGGACGGCCTGGCGGTCCTCAAGGAAATCCGGACGCAGGACCCTCGCGCAGGTGTCATTATTGTGGGTGGCGGCGCTACCGAGGAGTTGGAGAATCGAGCGCGCGAGTTGCGTGTGACGGATTTTCTGAGGAAGGGGTTGTCGTTGGATGTGCTGGTCGGTGCGGTGCACCGAGTGGCGCAGCAGGCCAGGCGACAGGCCTCACCTGCGCAGTCCTGCGTCGGCGATGAGGCGGAGCAGCCTCCGGATGAGCAGATCCTTGTGGTCGATGACGACGTGATGGCGCGCGATCTTCTGGTACGGTTTCTCAGCCTGCGTGGGTATCGCGTTCGTGCTGCGAAAGATGGCCGTGACGCGTTGCGGCTGATCGAAGAATCGGCGCCCGACCTGCTGATTCTGGATCTGGTCATGCCGGAGATGAACGGTGTGGACGTGTTGCGAGCGCTGGCCGCGCGAGACTATGTCGGCAGGACAATCATTTTGAGCGGACATCAGAACGATCCCTTGCTGGCGGAGGCCTGGGCGTTAGGCCCGCAAGAGGTGTTGGACAAGCCCATTGATTTGGAGCGGGCCTTGATGGCTATCCAGCTTGTGATGGTCTGCCGGGAGTGTTAATCTTCATCGTCCACCTCGGGGTGCCGGTGAAGGGTGAATTGTTTGCATCGCCTCATCCGTTTTAGTCTGTTCGCGAGTTGTCTCCTTCCTGCGCCTGCAGTCGCTGAGCGTGTCCCCCACTCTCCGACGATTGAGCATCATCAGCTTACGCTTGAGGTGCGCCCTCACTCCCATCAATTGATTGCGACGGATCGACTGACCGTGGCCGGGGGATCCCCCGGGCGAGAATTGGCGTTTTCCCTCGCGCCGACTCTTCGCGTGGAACGAATCGAGGATCTCACTCACTGTCAGGACCCCTGTGACTCCTCCCCAGCGGTGGCGTTCGGGAGGGGTGAGGCACCTGACCGGCCGGATCTGCAGCGCATAATTTTGACGCACCCACCCGCGCCCCAGGCGGACGGATCGATACGGCTGAAATTTGTCTATCAGGGTACGATCGATGATCCTCCGCGAGATTCCCGCAACCTGCGGTTTGTGACTCCGAGTGAAACGGCCGGCCACATCGGTCCGGAAGGGGTGTATCTCAGCAGCGAAAGCCAGTGGTACCCAGACCTCGACGAGTCGTTGGCCACCTATGACGTGACCGTCTCGCTGCCTGACGGGTGGGCTGCCGTGACCCAGGGCACGGTTCAATCTGATCCCTCGCGGTGGGTCGTATCGATGAAGAGTGAAGCGCTGACGCTGGTGGCCAACCGATTTGTGATCAAGACCCGCGCGTGGACGGCGGAATCCGGGCAGGCGATTCGATTGGCCACGTATCTGTTTCCGGATAACGCCGCGCTGGCCGACGAGTATCTCGATGCATCGGCCAGATATCTCGACGCCTATATTCCGCTGCTTGGCGCCTACCCGTTTTCACAATTTGCCGTCGTCGAAAATTTCTTCTCGAGTGGACTGGGTATGCCGTCCTTTACGTTGCTGGGGGGCGGGGTGATCAAGCGCCGTTACACGCAGCCATACGCGTTGGGTCACGAAATCGTGCATTCCTGGATCGGCAACGGGGTGTTCAACCGGGTGAGTCAGGGCAATTGGGTCGAAGGGCTGACGACCTATCTGTCCAATTATTATTATCACGAACTCATCGGCGACGAGGTTCAGGCCCGCGAACAACGACGGTTGATGTTGTTGGGGTATTCCGTCTACGTGCGTCCGGGCGAGGGGTATCCGCTCAGGAAATTTGCCCAGAAACGCGACGAAAAAGACAATGCCATCGGGTATCAGAAATCCGCGATGGTCTTTCATGCGCTCAGACAGGAAGTGGGGGATACGGTTTTTTGGCGGGCATTGAAGCGCATACCGGCAGAGTACCTCGGTGCGGTTGCCGATTGGAGTGACCTGGAGCGAACCTTTCAGGAAGAGGCGGGCCGGGATCTCCGATGGTTTTTTTCCCAGTGGGTGGAGCGAGCCGGCGCGCCGGAACTTGTCTTGTCCGGTTTCCGCGTGCAGAGTTCTTCTGGCGCCTCCGGGCCAGGGAGCGCAGTCGAGGCGACGATACATATTGCCCAGGGAGACACCCCCTATCGGGTTCCGGTCGAGTTGGAGTTTGTTTTGAGCGAGGGGCGCACTCAGCGCGTCCGCATTCAGGTGATCGACAGGCACCATGATGTGGTCGTGTCTCTTCCCGAACGGCCGTCGGCCGTCCGGTTGGATCCAGGCTATCATCTGTTTCGTCGCGTGGCGCGGAGCGAGATGGCTCCCATGTTGAATCTCTATGTGACGGATGCACGGCGCACTGTCGTGCTGCCCACGGCTGTTTCTTCCGGGCAGCCGGACACGTTCGGCGACATTGTTCAACGTATCGTTGCCCAAGAGATGGCCAAGCCGGCCGCTCAACGCACGATTTTGCTCCAACCGGGGGATTTCAGCAGGGCTCTGCCGGCGGGATCGCTCTTGCTGTTGGGTGATCCGCGCGAGCATCCGGCGGCGACAGAAGCGTTGCGGTATTGCGGCGATCGTCTGCGTTTCATCGAGGGCGGGTTTACGGTGGATGGCAAGACATTTGAAGGGGCCGCCAAGGCGCTCTTGCTGTCCTGTCGGCGCGACGACCACCCTGGCAGCGTGGTGACCTTGCTCTACGGGGTGACGCCGCAGGCGCTGGCACGCGTGGCTCGGCTCTTGTTTTTTTATGGGTGGCAGAGTTATGTGGTGTTTGATGATGGGGCCGTGGTGACACGGGGAGATTGGGAGGATACGATGAGTGCAGAGGTGAGAATTGAAACACGTTAAGACGTTCATGCTGGGGATGCTGACACTCGCATTGTCCGTCGCTTCTACGGTTCCGGCGGGAGCGGCTGCGCCGAAGCTGTCGCCGACCCCGGTGAAACCGACGCTCTCGGCCGAGCGGCATCTGACGAATATTCGGCAGCTCACCTTCGGACGACAGAATGCCGAAGCCTATTTTTCGTTCAGCGGCAACAAGCTCATTTTTCAATCCACGAATAATTGGATGAAGGATACGTTTGCCGCCGCGATGAAACCGGCCGACCAGCCGCTCAGCTGTTACCAAATGTACGTCATGGATCTTGGGAGCGAGGCCATTCGTATGGTCAGCACCGGGGTCGGCACGACGACCTGTGGATATTTCTTTCCCGGCGACCGTCGGGTATTGTATTCCTCCACCCATCTCAGAAGTCCCAACTGCCCGCCAAAACCGAAGCGGGATGGGGCGTACCGTTGGGCGTTGGACGACTATGATCTGTTTTCCGTCCGGATCGACGGACAGGACCCGCAGCGATTGACGACTTCGCCAGGCTACGATGCTGAAGCGACGGTGTCTCCAGACGGAAAGACGATCGTCTGGACTTCCCTGCGAGACGGTGATTTGAACATTTATGCGATGAATCTGGATGGGACCCATGCCAGGCGGTTGACCCAGGACATTGGCTACGAAGGGGGGGCGTTCTTCTCCCCCGACAGTAAGCGCATCGTGTATCGCGCGCAGCATCCGAGCAACCAAGAAGAGCTGGAACATTACAAGGCGCTGCTGGATCAAAAGCTCGTGGAGCCTGGCCGGCTTGAACTCTTCATCATGAACGCCGATGGGTCGAATAAGCAGCAAGTGACGAATAACGGCGCGTCGAACTTTTCTCCGTATTTCCATCCCGACGGCCATCGTCTGATCTTCGCGTCCAATGTGGAGACACGCAACCCATCAGGCCGACCGGAGTTCCATCTCTATCTCATCAATGAAGACGGGTCCGGTCTGGAGCGATTGACGTTTGAGGGACAGTTCAATAGTTTCCCCATGTTCTCGCCGGACGGCAAGACCCTTGTCTGGGTGTCTGATCGACAGGCGAAAGAGCCCGGAGAGTTTAATGTGTTTCTCGCCGACTGGGTTCCATGATCGAACCAGGTGAGGGATCGGCTGCGCTGCCAGCGGCGCAGCCGGAGCCACCACCAGCCTGTCCACCAATCCCGTCGGTCGTCCTCTCCCTCGTCGTCTTGCTCGGGTCGTTCGCCTCGCTTTTTCAGATTGATATCCCCATTCTGTGGTTTCTCCGGTCGCATAACCTGTCGGCGCTCCAACCGCTTGGAGATCTGGGCGAAAAGCTCGGTAATGGCGGGACCCTGGTGACGATCAGCCTGCTCCTGTTGGGCGCAGGATACATGATGAAGCGCCGCGCATTCATCCGCACAGCGCTGGACAGTCTGCTGGCGCACGGGGTGGTGGCGATTCTCGTGAATGCGCTCAAACACATCATTGGTCGACCGAGGCCACGGCTCACACATTCGGGAGGGTGGCAATGGTGGCCGTCGTTGGATTCTGGGCTGGATTCGTTTCCGTCCGGTCATACCTCAGCAACGGTGGCTGTGGCGACCGTGTTGGCGCGGGGGCTTCCTCGGTTTCGATGGGTGCCATATGTTCTGGCCGCGTGGGTCGGGGCGAGCCGAATCTGGCGAGGATCTCATTTCCCCGGCGATGTGGTGGCCGGGATGGTGGTGGGGTTTGTGGTGGGATCGATCTTCAATGGACCGCTCCGCTGGTGGGGTCGGTCCTGCGCTCACGCCTTCGTCCGTATTGCGCCGATCGTCCTGTCGTTGACGGGCGTCTTCTGGGTGCTCACGCATCGCATTGTTGATCCCCTGACGGACCACATCTTGTTTGCGTCCGGAATGATGCTGATGGCCGGAGGTTTGGCGCTGCGGATAGCGGGACATCGCAAGGCGGCGTTTGGCGACGAGGCCACCAGAATCGCTACCTCGGAAAGCCTGGTGGGGTTGGGATTGGGTGTGGTGACCGGCGCACCAGTGGTCATCGGGTTGGCCGGCTTGTTGTGTTTTGCGCGATGGCACGCCGCCTCCGCCCCCACGGCTCCTCGCTCGGCTGCTCCGCCTTCCTGGGCACACGACAGCCTCCTTGCGGCAGGAGTCATTGCTGCGGGGCTTGGGATCCAGGCACTCAAAGGGTTCGTGCCGTTGCAATGAAGGAGGGCGGATATTCAAAAAGGCCGGCCAGAAAGGCCGCAACGAAGTCCGCGCCGCGAAGCAGAATGAGCGTCACGTGTGTGGACGCCCGCGAGTCGGCAGTGGCGTAGAGGCGAATTGTCCTCATTCTTGCCCGTCCGGGCAACATCTGTCAGTGTCCTGGAATGCGAACCGGAGGTGGCTCTGTCGGTTCAGGCACGTGGATCAGCGATTGGTTGGCCAGCAGGATGTAGCCGTAGCGTGCCAGTAAGACCGGGTAGTCCATCGTTTCCAGCGGTAACCGGTTTCTCAGCGCCTCCGGTAAGAGGATCATCGTGCGTCCGGGTTGCGTCAGATAGGGCTTGATGTTCGCCTCTTCATTCTTCGGGACCACGATGGCTTTCCGCTTGGCATAGAAGACCAACGAGGGCCGCGGCTGTCCGTAGAGGATCAGTCGGTCGTTGGGGCCGAGATTGACGCCTGCGACTTCCGCCAATTGCTGCGGCGGTTCGATCACAAAGTGATTGACCAATGGAAAGGTCAATTGGGTCGTCGCGAGTACGACGAGAGCCAGCGATCCTCCGGCCACCCAGAAGACAGCCGGTCGCCTCGTCTCGCTGAATCCGAAGTAGGCGACGAGCCCCATACCCACCAGGAAGATCGAGGCGACGGTATAGGGGCCCGGTCCCAGAGTCACTTGTCCCGCAAGGGGAAATTCATCGACCAGTTTCCCGGCGAATTTGGCATAGAGCGGCGGCAATGAGGCAAAGGCCAGCGCCAGAACGTAGCCCACGGCGGTCATGGTATGGATCGCGGCCCGCAGCCCAGGGGTGGTCTGGTCGGCCACGCAGCGATTCCAGTAGGAAGCCGTCAATATCGCCGCAGCGGGAAACAAGGGCCCGATATAGTGCGGCAAGCGCGTTGAAGACAGGCTGAAAAATACCAACCCTCCCAGGACCCAGGCGGCGGCAAACCAATCGAGCGCATGGGGCGACAGATGGGAATCCAGAACCGAAGACGGGGAAGGGGGGAGGGTGCCGGTCTGCTTCGAGTCCCGCCAGCTGCGGTAGGCCTGGTACCAGGCGAATGGCAAGAGGCCGCTCCAAGGGAAAAACCCGAGCAAGAACACAGGCAGGTAAAAGAGCAGCGTGCCGCCGTGCCCTTCCATGGTGCCGAAGAATCGGCCGATCGTGTCGCCCTGCGCAGAAGTGGTATATCGCTGCCCGTGAATACTCAGCATCATCAGGTACCACGGCGCCGCCAGGAGCAGGAACAGCAACAATCCTGGAATGGGAAATCCCCTGCGCCAAAAGAGTGGCCAGGAGCGGGTCAGCCAAAGGTAGAGTCCAACGGCCAGCATGGGAATGAGAAAGCCGATCGGACCTTTCGTCAGGGTCGCGAGCGCCATGCCGATGTAGAAGAACCACAGGTAGTGACGTTCACGGCCTTCTCCATACAAGCCCAGCCAGAATCCATAGAGCGACAAAGTGGTGAAGAACATCAGGACGCTGTCGGTCAGCGCCATGCGGCTGAGGCCGATGATTTCCAAATTCAGTAACAGCATGGCCGCGCCGAAGAGGCCCATCACCTGTCCCCGGCTGCGTGTCAGAAAGAGGTATTGGAGCAGAATCAAGCCGATCCCGAAGATCGCCGACGGGAATCGCGCGGCGAATTCGCTTACGCCGAAGAGGTGATAGGAGAGGCTCATCAACCAATAGACAAACACCGGCTTGGCGAAACGCGGCTCGTAATTGAAGGTGGGACTGATGTAATTGCCCGTTTCGTACATTTCGCGGCCGGCTTCGGCGTTCCGTCCTTCGTCACGATCGGTCAGACCGAGGGAGCCGAGTCCGACAAAGAACAGTACGGCGGCCAGTGCCAACAAGAGGACGAGTGCCAGCGGTTGGATTGATCGGTCGGCGTGCGCCGGCATCTGCGAAGACGGGAACTGTCCGTTCAGGTGAGGTTCCATTACGATTTCGTAGCCGAGGAGGCTGTGCCGGGGTCTACCGAGTTGGGGCGATGAATCAGCATGAGATTGCGGAGATAGACGATACTGCCGATGCTCTGCCCGGCGATGAAGACCGGGTCTTTCCGATAGATCGCATACGCGAGCGTAATCAGTCCGCCGATCAGGCTCATATACCAGAAGGCGGTGGGCACGCGGCTTTCCGCGTGGCGCTCTGAGGCGATCCATTGGACGACCCAGCGCATGAAGAAGACGCCCTGCCCCAGGAATCCGATCATCAACCACAGGGTGTCGAGTGTCATAATGGTGCGGCGGACGAGGTCGAGGGCGATGAGGCCGTCGCGGCGGCCCGATACTGGTAGCGCAGGCATCGGTGCTGCATCCACCGCACGGCCACCAAATCGTACAGACCTTTGAAGAGGCGGTTGCCCACACCGTATTTCGAGGCGCCGCGGGTGCGTGGGTAATGGCGCACCGGCACCTCGGTGACCGTGAATCCATGCATCAAGGCAAGGGCGGGAAAAAATCGGTGCATGCCCTCGAACAGTTGCATTTTTTCCACCACCGGGCGGCGAAACAATTTCAGCGAGCAGCCGGTGTCATGCACCCGGTCGCCGGTCACCGCGCTGCGGACCCTGTTGGCAATACGAGAGGAAATCTTGCGGGTCAGATTGTCGTGACGATCTTTGCGCCAGCCGCAGACGAGGTCGAACGTCCGGATGTGCGGAAGCAGCGTGGCGATATCCGCCGGATCGTTTTGCAGGTCGCCGTCGATGGTCATCACCAGTTCCCCTGCAGACTGCTTGAATCCGGCATCGAAGGCCGCCGACTGCCCGTAGTTGCGATCAAAGTGAAAGACTTTCACCGTGCGGTATTGAGCGGCCAGACGATCGAGCACTTCCGAACTACCGTCCGAACTGCCGTCGTCGATAAAAATCAACTCGAACGAGGCCGACCGTGATTCTTCCTGGCTGTCCAGGACCTTCACGAGTTGCTCAGTCAGTGGAACCAGATTGTCGCGCTCATCCTTGATGGGGATGATTACGGAGGCCCATGGGCGGGTCACGACAGTCATGGAGCGGGAACAGTTCCTTCACGCCGCAGTTTGTCGGTGTGCACGGCGCACATTCTACAAAACATATAGAGGAGTGGTCAAACGGTTCTGACTCTGCCTGCGCGGCATCTACCGAGTCACGTATGTATGAGAATCACGACGGTGCCGGAGAGAGAGAATGAGCCGATGGAGTTGGTCGGGACATGGGTGATGTCTCTCACGGTGAAAGAAGTGCGTGAGCGACGCCGGATCCGAATTATTCGACGAGCCTGCCGATATTCACCGTAGGCCTCATGATCAGCGGAAGACTGAAAACAATGCAGGCAATCGACCTGTTCGGGAGTAGGACTGATCAGCGAGGATCGGACGAGACCTGTGACTCCGACGAGGCGACGACGGTGAAGCGCATGGTGCCCATCAGGCTCGTGTCGTTGACCTGTTCGCCGGCGTGAATTTCCACTTTGTACCGGCCGGGTTTCCAGGGGCCCTCCGCGGGGAACAGCTTCAGATAGCCGGTTTGGTCTTCCAGGGCGATATACATCGCATCTTCAGCGAACACGGTTCGCCCGTCCAGCCCAGCCACCTCCTCGGGGTAGCAGCGTCCGAATACCTGGAATGATTGGTAATGTTGGTGGAACTCGAAGACGATGAAGATCGGTGATCTCCCGGCGGGGAATTGCTCGGTCGGTCTGACAGGAACGATTTCATGCGTTCGCTGAAAGCCCAGTTCCTCTTCAAACCCTTCGGCCAGCACGATATTGCGAAACATCCCTCCAGGCGGAGCGTCGAAGTCGTAGGGCTTAGGGCTCTCGTTGGGGCTCTGGACATCCGGAATCGGCACATTGCGGGTGAGCGGGAGATCCTCGGCCCAGAGGAGCGAGCCTGCGAGTAGGAAGAGGGGACAGAAACACCAGCGCAGCGGTCTCATCTTGTCTTGGTACACTCCGCCCGGCAGGCCTGTCAAGAAAAGGCTGCTGCGCAGGGGCTCGGTCGAATGCAATGTCTTAGTGGATGAGAGGTTCGGACGGCAGAGCGGGGACGATAGATCGTGCGAGGTAGGTTGCGAGTGAAATTTGCTTCCTGTTAGACTTTCGGCTTTCTATAGGGGGACAGAATGGAACAACACCTCATGGCGCAGGTAGACGATCCCGACGCATTGCCGCAACCGCTCGGGGAGTATATGCCGGTCGATTATTGGCAGGCCCATATTAATTCCCTGTTTTATCAATTACGGGGCGATCAGCAACGCAGCTTCTACCAGACCTTTACGTCCGCCGATTATCGATTGGCGCATGCGTTGGCTGCCGACTATTTCGAGCAGGTCGTGAAACGCGACCAGAAAGTCGCCGCGAAACGTGCGACGTCAAATGGACCGACGACGACGCCGTCCCTCAAACCAGCCTCTTCCTCGCAGTTGACGGTCATGGAGTGGGGGCCCGGCAACGGCAATCTGGCCGCCTGCTTTTTGAGCCATCTGCAGGTGCTCGATAAGGATGGACGGGTTTATCCGCGGGTACGGTATATGTTGGTCGATTCCCAGGCCCGTGCGTTGGAGCAGGCGCGCGCCCATCCTGATCTGGCCCCCCACCTGGCGAAAGTGGAGTCGCTGTGCGCCGATGTCCAGAGCTTGACGACTGTCGCCGACGGCGTCGTCGATCGCATTCTGTGCAATGAACTCTGGAACGAATTAGCGACGAAACTCATGGTCAAGAAAGACGCCGAGTACGAAGAGGAGCATCTCCGGCCGAACCTGAATGAGCGCAAGGCGGCAGCCATTACCGATTGGTCAGGATTTGTCCGCGCTTTTGAGGCCAAGGATATCGAACGACTCAAGCAGTTCCCGCCTTTTCTGGACGACCTGATCTGGGAGCGCGAATACCATAAGGTGGAATGGAAAGACGTCCCCTATCGCAAGACGATCACCGAGTTCATGAAGGCGATCGACGACGAGGTGTTGGTGCCGGTGAATCTCGGCGCCTGCGCATCGATCAAGGAAGCGAAGCGGGTGTTGGCCCCGGATGCCGTGGGTTTCAGCAGCTTCGATGCCGGGACGGCGGACATGCGCGTGCTCAATGATCCCGATAAACCTTGCTATGGGTTATTCGGCGGCCAGTACAGCTTTATGGTTAACCTGGCCCTGATTCAGGCCGTGGCCAAGCATCTGGGGATCACCGCGGTGACGATTGAAACGCAGCGAGAGTTCGTCGGGAGTCGGCTGGGAACGAATGTGATGACGCTGATGGATGTGCTGGCCTGCCATCCGATGGTCGGGTCAAAGGTTGAGCCATGGGAATTAGATCGACTGACGGTACAGACCATTCGCACGTTGAATGATTCCTACGACAGCCCCTATCAACGGACGATCGAGTTCCCGTTGCGCCGTGAGATGCCCGTGGAAGAGCATGAGGCGACGCAGGGGATTTTGCGCTCGCTGAAACCCAACGGGATTCCCGATACCATCGCATATGTGACGGAAGAAGAGTTGAACCAGGCGCAAACGGAGTTGGAGAATCTGGGGTACGAGCGCGAGGCTGTACTGATGGCGCTCGGAGCGCCTCCGAGTCCGGTGGAGTACTATCACTTCATGTTTCGGTCGTAAGATCCTCTGGTCAGTCGAGTCGGAAGTGTCCTGGAGGCGTTGTTTGCAGGAGAAAGAACTTGACTAATTAATTGCATTTCTATAGCCTTTCCCGCGATTTAAGATACAAATTCAGTCTCCCCTCCGCGCATCGCGAGAATTCACAAGAGGAATTCACAAGAGATGGGCGCTCGCAGGTACGATCATCTCAGATCAGACGAGTGGTTTCACGATATGGTCTATCGTTGGCCGATGCGTGAACATTCGTCGTGCGAATAATCGCACAGCTGTAACAAGGAGCATACAGTACCATGTTTGGTTCATTCGGCTGGATGGAGCTGCTGCTGATTCTTATCATCGTGTTGATCATCTTCGGCGCGGGAAAAATTCCTCAGCTCGGTGAGGGATTAGGTAAGGCTATCAAGGGGTTCAAGAAGTCGGTGCACGAAGCGGATGCCATTGATGTGACGGCCACCGAGGCGGAACCCCCCGCGCCGCCGCCATCGGCACAGATCCCGCAACCAGAACAGCAGGTTACACCGCCGCCCTCGCAGCAGCAGGCCGGCGCGGCTCCACCGCCACGGACGACGCAGGGGTAACTTGCGAGACTGAGGGAAGAGGCTGAAGTCCGGCGAGGCGACCTCGGAGAGACGCCGCCCGGTCTTCAGGAGAACCGCCTCAGTATGGAACACCATGTTTGGTCTTGGCGCTGGAGAAATTCTTATCATTCTGGTGATTGCCTTCCTGTTGTTCGGGCCCAAGCAGTTGCCCGAGATCGGTCGTCAGGTCGGCAAGGCGGTCAAAGGTTTCAAGGAAACGGCCGATGACCTGAAGAAGACGGTCGAGCCTGAACTCAACATGATCCAGCAGGAAATGAAGATGGTGGAACAGGATTTCGAGTCGTCGATGAAGGAAGCAGAAGAACAGATCAACCATGCAACATCGGGCGTAGAGCACGGGGCAGAGGAATCGGGTTTGCCCAAGCAGGCCTAATACCATTTCATATTCGCTCTACGGCTGTGAAGGGAGGTGACCACAGCAACAATACAAGACCTTACGGTGTGAGGAGCTTGCTTCGGAATGGAAGCAAGGATCGGGGCCGGATGGTGGGCACCATTCAGGTTCGAGCATCCCGACATCACGCACCCGACTGGGCTTTGTAGTGCAATAGCGGTTGGATGTATAGGCGGCACCCGGAGTGAATGGGTACACAAAGGGTTGCCATCCAATTCACAGGAGGAACGCTATGAAACGCATCCATGGACGGACCAGATGGGGCCGGTTGGCCGCCATCTTCGGCGCTGCGGCAGTGACGGCTCTGCAGTGTCTGACAGTTCCGGCTTTTGCCGGATTCGAACTTCCCCCGGGCGAGCGCATCACGAATCTTCCCGCCATTCCTCGTAACATGCCGCAAAAAGAAGCGTACGAACTGTACGATCCGATCATCGGCCGGAATTTCGACATCAAGAACCTCTGGATGCGCGCGGATCTTCGCGTGCGGCCGGAAATGCGGAACAATGCCTGCTTCGGCGGTGCCCAGGGGGCCGGCGGAACTTGTAACTCCTTCGGAACAAGAGGAACCGCGCCGGGTTCTGGAAACAAGGGCAACGACATGTTCGTGCAGCAATGGATGCGTTTGGGCATCGGGTACGACCTGTCCCCGGACGTGAACTTCTATGTGGAAATCATCGACAGCGCCACGTGGGGCGGCAACGGCAGTGCGGTCAATGCCGGTAACGGTGGCGATCCCTTGAACCATAACGGTGGGATCGCGGGCGGCGGTGGAAACAATGGCCGCCTGGGGGTCCGTGCGGCCTACATGTTGATCAGAAACCTGGCTGATGTGCAGGGCCTGAGCTTGAAGGTCGGTCGTCAGTACGTGATTTTCGGCAACCACTCTCTGTTCGGCCACTTCGATTGGGCCAATACCGGCTATTCGCATGACGGTGTGATGTTGGCATACCAGACTAAGAAGTGGGACAGCTACTTTGGCTGGTTCCGGAACTCAGAAAGTGATCTAGGCCAGGCTGCTCCCGTGGGGAGTGGAGGACCCAATATCGCTGGAACCGGTGGCCAAGATGCCAACCGCGATGCCGACATGTTCATTTTCTATAACCAAATCAAGGTTGTGCCAGGAATGGTCATCGAGCCGTTCTACGTCCTGTACTCGAATCGGTATGGGTCCGCGGACAACGCAGGTCAGGGACTCGGCACGGCCAAGCACTCGAATCAGACCCGCCATATGATCGGGAACAGGGTCGAAGTGCGCAAGGGCGGGTTCGATTTCTCGAACGAGGTTGCCTGGCAGTTCGGTCAAATGGGCCAGGTCGGAGCTTGCCAAGGCGAACAAAAGTGCTTGCACATCAATGCCTGGGCGACCAGAAACTGGATCGGCTATACCTTCTATGACACGGCATGGAAAACCCGGTTGGCATTCAACCTGGACTACGCCTCCGGCGACAGCCGGAACAATACCTGCACCAACGGGACGAATTGTAAGACAGCCAATACCTTTGAAAACTTCTTCCCGACGAACCACATCCACATGGGGTACATGGATGTGCAAGCCTGGAAGAACATGCTGTCACCATCTGTCAACCTGCAGGCTCGTCCGTCCGCCCGTGACCATATTGAGTTGTGGTACACGAACTTGAACCTCGCCAATTCCAAGGATTGTTGGTATCGAGGTGCTCAGGGATGCTACGTCTTCTCGAACGCCAACAACACCAAGACGCACATCGGTGATGAAATCGACGTTGCCTACACCCGAATGTTCGCCGATGGGAAAGTGGCGCTCCAAGCGGCCTATGGCACGATTTTCAGCGGTGGCTATCTGACCAGCACCCTGAATCAGACCCAGAATCAGCACTGGGCCTACATGTCACTGTGGATGAACTTCTAGGGAGAAGCCATCAGCTCATAGCTGTCCGCCGTCAGCTGCTGAACGCTGTAGGCTGACAGGTACAGCCAGACAAAGGAGACACGCAATGAAGAAACTCATGTTCGTTACGCTGGGCGTCGCAGCGTTGGCGATCGGCAGCACGCCGATCGTCGCGCAGGCCCAGGTCGCGGATGCGATTCAGGCAGTGAACGATGCAATCGTCGAATTGACCGATGCCCCGGGGCGCGGTCTGCGAACGACCGTCGATCTCACGAAGCGATGGGGGTCCGATGTGACCGTGATCGATAGTGCGACGGCGAAGCTGCAGGATGGGCTCAGCAAGGCCCAGTCAGGCGGAGTCGGCGCCGATGGTATGCGTCAGCTGAGATTGGCCGTGGATTACGGCAAGGCGCGGATGCACAAGGAAGCCCGGTTGTCCGCACAGGGCGCTCTGCGTCATCTCTGTGTGGCCAATCAGGATCAAGGACCAGGCTGCGATAAGGCGCCGAAGTACGGCAGCTATACCGCACCGTAGCCGAGAGTCGACGCCTACGAGAGGCGGGCGGGAGATCCCCTGCCTGTCTCGAACGTTGAAACCCCGCCGGGAGATCCCCGGCGGGGTTTCTTTTTGCAAGCGCTGACCTTCATTGCACGGGTATCGCCGCGATGGTCACCCTGGCGAGACTCAGATTGCCGGCTTGCTCGAACTCAGTCGCTCGTCTTATACTCGGCTCACTCGCGATCGCATATCATCATCTGTTTGTGCGTGCCCTCACCG
The DNA here is from genome assembly GCA_902500785.1 of uncultured Nitrospira sp. Classification (GTDB taxonomy): domain Bacteria; phylum Nitrospirota; class Nitrospiria; order Nitrospirales; family Nitrospiraceae; genus Nitrospira_A. The sequence continues at coordinate 113,716 of CABVRW010000003.1, read as the reverse complement.
TGGACGATCTGACCACACAGCTTCACCGACAGTTCGGGTTCTCTGATTTCCGCTCCGGTCAGCGCGAGGTGATCGATGCCGTGCTGTCCCGTCGCGATGCGATGGCGGTCATGCCGACCGGCCAAGGGAAATCTCTCTGTTATCAGCTTCCGGCGACCGTCTTGCCAGGATTGACCCTGGTGATTTCTCCGCTGATCGCGCTGATGCAAGATCAAGTGAATAGTATGAAGGCGAAGGGGATTGCGGCCGCGGCGTTCCATTCTGGGCTATCCGAGCAGGAACGGGATCGTGTGGTGTTGGATCTCAAACTGCGCCGATTACAGTTGCTCTACTTGGCTCCTGAACGGATGCAGCATGAGCGGTTTCTTCGGCTCTTACGGTCGCTGTGGGTCTCCCTCCTCGTCGTCGACGAGGCGCACTGCATTTCCCAGTGGGGTCACGATTTCAGGCCCGACTATCTGAACATCGGTCGCTTGCGTCGGGAACTCGAAAGTCCACCTTGCCTGGCCTTGACGGCCACGGCAACCGCGCGGGTGCAAGCAGATCTTTGTGAGCGGCTGTCGCTCCACGACCCGCTTCGATTGGTGACCGGCTTTCGCCGGCCTAATCTGGCGCTCTCCGTCCGTCCCTGCCGGTCCCGCCAGGAAAAGCTCGCCACGTTGGATCGCGCGGTCCGTGAGTACGAAACGGGCACCATGCTGGTCTATTGCGCCACGCGTCGCGCGGTTGAAGAGGTGGCGGCGTACCTGGGGGAGTCACATGCGTCCGTCGGGTACTATCACGCCGGCTTGTCCGATGAAGAGCGTCGCGCGGTTCATGACGAGTTTCGAGTGGGATCGGTTCGCATCTTGGCGGCCACCAATGCATTCGGCATGGGGATCGATAAGTCGAACGTTCGGTTGGTCGTTCATTTCGATATTCCAGGGAGCTTGGAGGCGTACTATCAGGAAGTCGGGCGGGCGGGCCGTGACGGGCGGCCCGCCGCCTGCCTGCTGCTCTTCCATGAACGGGATGTGGCCACGCAGGAGTACTTCATTCAGCAAGCCTCGAAAGAATCCGGCCATTCGGCCCGCGCCGATCGCATGAAGACGTTGCTTCAGGATTTGCTGGAGTATGTGTCGGTGCCGACCTGCCGACAGCTCGCCATTCTTGACTACTTCAGCGACGAGGCCGAACGGGCCTTGGGACCCTGCGGTCTCTGTGATCGTTGCGTGAGCATACCCCGACTCAGCGTGGAGAGTACCGGCGATGAGGACGCCTGCGCAAAGGCCGTCTTGGCAGCGGTTTCTTGGTGTCTGGGACGATTTGGGGCGAGTCGGATCGTGGATATGCTCCGCGGGAGCCGATCGAAGGCGGTGCTCGCCTCTGGTGCCGAAGGGTGCCCGGGGTATGGAGAGTACCACGCCTGGTCGAAGACGGCCATGACTCGTCTGGTGAAGGCCTTGATTGACGCCGGATACCTGCAGGTCGAAGGTCTGGAGTATCCCACGCTCGACGTGACGCGGCAGGGGCGAGAGGTCTTGCAGGGGATCAAGCCGCTGATGTGGCACCAGCAAGCCGAGCCTCCGCCAACGTCGGCGTTGAAGCCACAACCTCGCGAGCGAGACAACGTGATACCGCCTCTGTATACGACCGCAGTCGACCCGCAGCTCTTTGAACGGCTTCGCCGACTACGGAGGGAGCTGGCTGAGGAAGAAGGAGTCGCGCCGTTTGTGATTTTTCACGACAAGACCCTCCGAACGATTGCCGGGCACAGACCGGTGACCCTGGCCGCTTTGAAGGAAATCCCGGGGATTGGAGAGGTGAAGGTAGAGCGGTATGGCCGTCGAGTGCTCGGCGTGGTGAACGAGGAATGCGGGTAGGCCTGTCGCCGTTCTATGACCGGATCTGCCCCGGGCCTCCACGGAAGCGAGGGGGAATGGTCAATAATTAGTCAGGGATTACCTCCGCAAGCCACCTGCCTGACGAAACTGCTCTTGTAACTCAGCATAGGTCTGCGTCACCGGGAACTGAGGAAATTCCTTCGGGAGATGGTCGGGGGGGCGAAAGAAGAAACCGGCGTGCGCTTCTCCCAGCATCGCGGTGTCGTTGTAGGCGTCTCCGGCAGCCATCACGCGGAAGTTCAGATTTTTCAGTGCCGCGACCGCATGCTTTTTCTGACTCGGTTGCCGTAGTTTGTAGCTCACGATCTTGCCGGTCGGTCCGATCTCCAGCTGATTGCAGAAAATCGTCGGATAGGTCAGTTGCCGCATCAACGGAAGGGCAAATTCGTAGAACGTGTCCGACAAGATGATGACCTGCACTCGCTCTCGCAGCCAGGCCATGAACTCAGCCGCGCCGTCCATCGGGCCCATGGCGTCGATCACGGATTGGATATCCGCAAGGGTCAATCCATGCTCATCAAGGATGCGCAAACGTCGCGTCATCAGCGCGTCGTAGTCTGGCATTTCGCGGGTCGTGATTTTCAGTTCTTCGATGCCGGTTTTAAGGGCAAAGTTGACCCAGATTTCAGGGACGAGCACGCCCTCGAGGTCCAGACACACAATCACGGGGTTCTGCATGAAGTCTCCTCTTCGCATCATGAGAGTGGCATCGCTGGGACGGAACGAATTCAGAAATCAGTCGTCACTCTCGCTCTGACCCGCTACTGCGGCGGGCCGTTTCCTGACCGAGATACCGCCCGATTTTGTCGAGCGCCTTCTCGAAGAGTTCCGTCCCGGCCCATCTCTGCGTCTGTTCGGCCTGATGCCGTTTGGCCCAGTCAATCGCCAACGGGAGTGGGATCAGGCGAGGTGTCGTGGCCGTCAGATCCGCCCAGAGGAGACTCAGGGCCGTACTGATGCGAACAGCGACGGGAATCGGCTGAACCGTGTGTTTGGTCATGTCCTGACACTCTGTGGCCGGCGAGGTGACGGCGAGTTCGCGACATGCCGCGGGTCGATCGGCGTAAATACTGCAGACTTCGTCGTCCAGGAACGGGCAGGGCATGCGAAGCGCGTAGTACGCCCGGTTCAACGGTTCGATGGCCTCATCGTTGACCGGGTCTGGAGACTCGGCAAACGAGAAGAGTTTCGTGAGTAACCCGGCCCTGGCGAGCTGTTGCTGAGCCAGGTCGAGTTTTGCCAGCCGCCGGTTGCGTTCGCTCTGCTCCAATCGGTCGATGGCTTGTGCCAGCGCAAAGGCTTCCGGTACCGAAATTGGCACCAGCATGCGGCAACAGGCTGCGCAACCTTTTTGGCAGGAGACTGTTCGCCCGGCCTCAACCAACCGGCGTTGCTCCAGGGCTTGAACCTCTTCCCCAAGGCTTCGCATGAGCGGCAGTATCGCCGTGATCGGTACGAAGCTTGTCGGCACGCCGACGGCAGTGGTTACCTCGCCACTCGGAGTGTGAAGGGAAATTTCGAAATGTTCGACGAGCGTCTGGTTACTCATGGGGGTCGATTGCACTCTTCCGGGTGGAATGTCCACTGAAGCCCCAAGGGCCGGCTATTGTCGCTATCATAGTGAACGACCGAATCGGCGGTCAACCAAGAGATCGGCGATTCGGCCCTTGCTCCGCGGGACGATTGCGGCTACTCTTTCGACAATGCGTTTGTCCGGCCATATCATCGGTTTGCTGAAAGAATACATGCGGGACCTGGTTGAGCAGGCCCGTCAAGAGTCGCAAGCGCAGCAGACGTTCGGCTTCTCCGCGCCGCCCTATCAGCCTGACCATGCCATTGCCGATTTACTGGCGATTTTAGATGACCGCATCGAGTCGGAAGGGGTGCAGGTCGGATTGCCCATCGAGTTCTTACATGACATGTGGCGGCGCTGCAACGAAGCACGGAGCGAGATCTCCGATCGTGTGTGGCTTGAAATCAGTATCGGTCCGCCTGGCCCTTCTAAGGCTCGTGTCCGCGAGCTGACATATGCGTCCGTGATCGATTATCTTGAGCGTGAGCCTTCTGGAGAGTGACCCATGCGAATGGCTGGATCTCAACTGGCTCCTGTCGTCCTGTTGGTGGTGGTTCTGATAGCGGGAATGACGTCGGTTGAAGGGCAGGCCCAACCCCTCACAGACCAGGATGGCCATCGACCCGCGCTGGCGTTGAGGCCGATCGTGACGGCGGGGTTGGTACAGCCGCTCTATTTGACCCATGCGGGAGACGGCAGCGGACGGCTGTTCGTTGTGGAGCAAGGCGGCCGCATCCGTGTTCTGGCGCACGAGCTGTTGCAGCCTGCCCCGTTTCTGGATCTCAGCGACCGAGTGCTGGCCGGGGGAGAGCGTGGGTTGCTGGGACTGGCGTTTCATCCGGACTTTGCACGAAACGGACGGCTGTTCGTGAGTTATACCCGACAGCCTGACGGTGCAACGGTTGTCGCGGAGTACCGGCGAGACTCCAAGATCGATCAGGTGGGTCGTCAGGAACGCGTGCTCATGGCCCTGGCCCAACCCTTTGCCAATCACAATGGAGGCATGATCGCATTCGGGCCAGACGGCGCACTCTATATCGGGAGAGGGGACGGGGGCGGGCGCGGCGATCCGGATCATCGCGCTCAGAATCCGGACGATCTATTGGGAAAGATTCTCCGTCTTGAAGTGGATGGTGGAGAGCCCTACGCCATTCCTGTCGACAATCCTTATGTGTCTGGCGGAGGACGGCCAGAGATCTATGCGATTGGTTTTCGCAATCCTTGGCGGTTCTCGTTCGACCGCAAGTCCGGCGTCTTGTGGGTCGGTGATGTCGGGCAACATGCCTGGGAAGAGGTGGATGCGGTGGTACGGGGAGGTAACTATGGGTGGCGTCTCATGGAAGGCCGACATTGCTTTCTTCCCAAAACGGACTGCGATGGGTCCGGACTCCAGCTTCCGGTCCTTGAGTATGGACATGAGGCCGGTCGTTGTTCGATCACTGGTGGATACGTGTACCGCGGGCAGATCCAGGCGGCGCTCAAAGACGTGTATGTCTATGGAGACTACTGTACCGGAGAGATAATGGGTGCACGGGTAGAAGGCGGCGCCTATTCGGGTGTTGCTGAGGGAGCCCAGGTATTGTTCCGGTCAGGTCTTCGAATTTCTTCGTTCGGAGAAGATCAAGAAGGCGAACTCTATGTGGTGGATCATGGGGGAGGTATCTATCGCGTGGAATCGGGTCGTTAGCCAGAACAGTCGACTGGTTCTCATAATTTTCCGGCAAGCCCATAGATCATCATTCCGGCGACTTCCTCGATGGCCTGGCTGGTGATGAGCAAGGCCTTGGCTGTGGGAAGGAAATCGAAGAAGGTCCGTTGTTCCCAAGCTTGTTGCGGCGTGTGTTTCGACTCATAGCCGCACGGGACGGGTGTCACGACAAAGCCTTGTTTTTCGAACAGGCCCACGGCACGGGGTAGGTGATAGGCGGCGGTCACCAACAGGATGTGTCCTGCACCCAGAATCGCCTTGGTCTCTATGGCATTCTCATAGGTGGTTCGGGACTTCTCCTCGATCAGGATAGCGGCTTCCGGCACGCCGAGTCGTAGCGCCCACCGTTTCATCTCGTGGGATTCCAGCGGGCCGGTCCTGAGTACGGTGGCGTCGCCTCCCGTCAGCAGCAATTTAGGGGCAAGGTGTTTGATCCACAGATCTGCGCCACAGGCGGTGCGTTGGCGCGACGCATCAGAAACGTCGTCGGCTGGACGGAGGGATCCTTTCTGAAAGACGCCGCCTGCCAGGACGACCACGGCGTCGAATTGTGATGTGGATGTGGGCTGGAACGGCGGATAGCGAGTTTCAAGCAGCGCCAAGTATATGGCGGAGAGAATCGGGGTGGCGGTCAGCAGCAGGAGCAGCACCGTGCAGAGGGTGAACCGTCTGACCCAGGTTGTTCTCCCGGGAGTCACGGGAAAGCAGGCGGTCAGCAGGGCGAATAGTCCTGTGATGGCAATCCAGGACAGAGGGTACAGCAAGTATTTCACGGCCTTATACACACCGAACCACATAGGCGTAAGATCCATAGACGCTCCCGGTTGACAGGCGAGACGGAGTGCTCAGCATACACTGTGTGCGCGGAGACACCAAGTGTTCAGGAGGTTCGATGGCAGGCGGACGGCAGTATTGGTTGATGAAATCTGAGCCCGAGGCGTTCTCAATCGACGACCTTGCTCGATCGCCCAAGAAAACAACCTCGTGGGATGGTGTGCGCAATTACCAGGCGCGGAATTTCATGCGGACAATGAGGGTGGGCGATGAGGTCTTGTTTTATCATAGTAATGCCGATCCTCCTTCAGTGGTGGGGATTGCCGAAGTGGTGAAATCCGCCTATCCGGATGCCACGCAGTTCGATCGGCTGGATACGCACTACGATCCGGACAGCGACCCCGATCAACCACGTTGGGTGATGGTCGACATTCGATTCGTTCGCAAATTCATGGCTCCGATGTCATTGGACCTGTTGCGAGGGCAGGTTGGCCTGAAGGGTATGGAATTGCTTCGCAAAGGATCGCGCCTATCGGTTCAGCCGGTGCGGGCCGAAGAGTGGAATGAAATTCTACGGCTCGAACGGACGCAAGCCGACAGGTAGGTGTGTTGAGGAAAGAGTCGAATCCGATCGGGAAAGGCGTTCGCGTACCCACCGACCAAAGATCAGCTACGAGCTTTTCCATCATCCAAATAGCGATGCTGCCAGTCCAGCCATGCGTGTCCCAATTCGTGGGCCAGAATGTATCTCCGTCGCGTGACGGGAAGTCGTTTGCGGATATAGATTACTTTGGCTTCGTTGTCCCAAATCCCATCCGCATTGGCATCCTGCCGGTCCATCTCTGAGTCGGTAACCTGCCGGATCATGATGTGATAGCCGAATGGAAGGATCACTTTATTTGGTATTCGCACCATTTCCCTCACGGTCGTAACAATGGGTGACCCCTGTCAAGAATTCCTGTCCCCGGATAGCCTAACATATTTCCTGTTTCGTCTTCCTGTCAGAATATTCATTTTTATCAGCATGTTATGGAATATATTCAACTGAAATATATTCAACTGAGTTGTCGAGTGAGTGACCGTGGTGCTGGAACAGATTTCAACAGCGACCTGAACGCGCCTAGCATTTCAATTGAAAGATTGGATGGTGTATCATGCATTCCATGGTCGAGAAACTTCTTGCGCAAGAACTCGCGAAGCCCTACCCCTCAGCCGTCAGGATCGTGAGCGTAAAGATCCGTGACCGGGGAGAGGTGAAGAAATTCGACGCCGGGGAAGTGCTCCTGGCCAGCGGGGATCGTGTGCTGCTCGATGTGGCCGGAGAGTTGAGTTATGGGGTTGTCTATGGGGTTCCTCAGGTCATGCCGTTCGTTCCGCCTATGCGCGTGATACAGTCCATTGCTCGGAAGGCGACGGCGGAAGATGGTGCGACGATCGATCGGTATGAACGGTTGGCAGCGGAAGGGATGAAGGCTTGTCGGGAGCAGGCGGCGGCCCTCGGCCTCAGAATGAAGCTCGTGGAAGTGTTCTGCTCGTTCCATCGCCGGCAGATGACCTTCGTTTATACGGCTGAGGATCGAATCGACTTCCGCGAACTGGTTCGCTTGTTAGCGCGCCGATTCGGCGGACGCATTGAAATGCGTCAGGTCGGAGTGCGTGACGAAGCAAGTCGATTGGGCGGAATCGACACGTGCGGTCTCGTACTGTGCTGCGCCGCCTTTCTCACTGAGGTCAAGCCGGTTACCGTTAAGCAAGCCCGGGTGTTGGGTTTTCCCGTCGATGACCCCAAGTTGCTTGGTGTCTGCGGTCGCCTCAAGTGTTGTCTCTTGTTCGAGGCGATGGACAATCCCTCCTCAACATCGTCGGGGCTGATTACCCCCTCGCGTTCTGGCCTGGCATCGTCGTAGCCCGCAGTAGGGTCGAACCGTCCTCCTCCCCTGCCGTCCTAACCTATTCGCTACCTGCCTTCGCCCTCGTAGTAAGAAAAGGCCGTGCTTTTCGCCTGAGAGAAGATAAAGAGTATAATGAGCCGTGAGGTGACGGGATGCCTCAGGTATTGGTGCTGGGAGCGGGGAAAATTGGGTCTCTCGTCGCAGGATTGCTATCCGCGAGGGGGCAGTATCACATTCACCTGGCCGATCTCACCCTGGATGTGCCGAAGCGACTGGTTGATGAATTGTCGCTTTCGGCGGTCACCCCCTGTGCGTTGGATGTGCGCCGGCCTGACTCGGTTGTGGCCTATGTGACTTCCCATCGGTTTGATGCCGTGATCTCCAGTCTGCCGTACTTTTGTAATCCGGCCGTCGCGGAGATCGCACGAGCCCATCAATTACACTATTTCGATCTGACCGAAGATGTGTCCGTGACCGGTCGCGTCAAGGCGATCAGCGAGGGCGCTGATCAGGCGTTTATCCCCCAGTGCGGGTTAGCCCCCGGTTTTATCAGTATCGTGACGAACGACCTGATCGGCCATTTCGAGTCCATCGATAATGTGAAGATGCGCGTCGGTGCGCTGCCCGTTCATCCCAGCAATGCGTTAAAGTATTCCCTTACCTGGTCCACCGACGGGTTGATCAATGAGTATGGAAATGTCTGCGTCGGAATCGAAAATGGAGAGGAAGTTCCATTACAACCACTGGAAGGCTATGAGACGATCGAACTCGACGGTCTTCTCTATGAAGCCTTCAACACGTCCGGCGGGCTGGGCACCTTGGCCGATACCTACCGCGGACGGGTTCGCACGATGAATTATAAGACCCTGCGGTATCCCGGCCATTGCGAGAAAATCCACTTCCTCATGAAAGATCTCAAACTGAACGAGGATCGAGCGACGCTCAAACGTATTCTCGAGGGAGCGATTCCGCAGACTTACCAGGATGTGGTGCTGATTTATGCCGCCGTCACCGGGACTCGACAGGGAGAATTGTTCGAGGAGACCTACGTGAAGAAGGTGTATCCGCAAACTCTTCTCGGGCGTCTCTGGTCCGCTATCCAAGTCACCACGGCGTCGTCGCTGTGCAGTGTCGTCGATCTCGTGCTCGCCAAACCATCAGCCTATCGCGGCTTTATCACGCAGGAACACTTTCACCTCCAGGATGTGCTCAATAATCGGTTCGGAGACTGTTTCCGGGCCTAACGGCATCATGACGACACAGGAACTGTTCAAGACTTTGGGGTTGGCGCCGGAACAACCGGGAGGATGCCTGTCCTCCACCACGTGGACTCGCACCACAAACGCCGGCGTCATCGAGTCACAAAATCCATCGACGGGAGCGCGGTTGGCGCAGGTGTACGGTTGCTCCCCAGAGGACTATGACGCCATTGTAACCGGTTCACAGGAGGTCCAGACCGCATGGCGGATGGTGCCGGCGCCTAAGCGCGGCGAGGTGGTTCGTCTGATCGGGCAGGCGTTGAGGGAGCACAAGGATGCCTTGGGCACGCTGGTGTCCTTGGAGGTGGGTAAGATCAAGGCCGAGGGCGATGGTGAAGTGCAGGAGATGATCGATATGGCGGACTTCGCCGTCGGGTTGTCGCGTATGCTGTATGGACAGACCATGCACTCAGAACGTGCCAGGCATCGGATGTATGAGCAATGGCATCCCTTGGGCTTGGTAGGTGTCATCACGGCGTTTAACTTCCCCGTGGCGGTCTGGGCTTGGAACGCCTTCATTGCGGCGGTGGCCGGCAATACGGTGTTGTGGAAGCCCTCGCCGAAAGCTCCGCTCTGTGCGCTGGCGGTTCAGCGTCTTTGTAACCGTGTGTTGGAACAGGCCGGGTATCCGGGCGTGTTCGCGCTGTTTGCGACAGATCGCGTCGAAATGGCCGAGCAGATGGTTCGTGACGAACGCCTCCCACTCATCTCATTTACCGGTTCGGTGCCGGTCGGAAGGCATGTGGCAGAAGTGGTCGGGCATCGCTTGGGTCGGAGTCTTTTGGAGTTGAGCGGGAACAATGCCGTCATCGTGGACGAAACGGCCGATCTCGAACTGGCGACACGTGCAGTGGTATTCGGTGCCGTCGGCACGTCGGGGCAGCGCTGCACCAGTACCAGGCGTCTAATCGTACATGAGTCCCAATATGCGAAGTTGGTTCCTCGACTCCTCTCAGCCTATGCGCAGGTGGCGATCGGTGATCCGCTCCAGCCGGATGTACTGATGGGGCCGTTGATCGACGCGGCGGCGGTGACGCGCTATCTCTCTGCGCTCGAAGAAGTGAAAAAAAACGGCGGTGAAGTGCTGTGCGGAGGACGGGTCTTGTCTCGTCCCGGGCATTTTGTCGAGCCGACGATCGTGCGAGCTCAAAACCACTGGGACATCGTCCAGCGGGAGACGTTTGCGCCGATCCTCTATCTCATGACCTATCACACGCTGGATGAGGCCATCCGGATGCAGAATGTCGTTCCGCAAGGATTGTCGTCTTCGCTGTTTACCACGCATCTTCGAAACAGTGAGACCTTCTTGTCCGCGATGGGCAGCGATTGCGGCATTGCCAATGTGAACATCGGGACGTCCGGCGCAGAAATCGGCGGGGCATTCGGTGGAGAAAAAACCACGGGTGGCGGACGAGAAGCCGGCTCTGATGCCTGGAAGGCGTACATGCGCCGGCAGACCAACACGATCAATTGGGGGACTGAGTTGCCGCTTGCTCAGGGGATGACGTTCGGACGGGCGGAAGGAGGAAAGGATGGGAAAAGAAACTGACCTCGATGCCGTGATTCGTCGCATGACAGCCGACTTTTTGGCGCATAATCGTGCGGCGGGAATGCTTCGTCGTGCGTTGGATGAAATCGGAGTGGGGTTTGTGCCGGTCATCGACCACCTCACCATCAGGACGATGAATATCGATCAGCGTGCCGAGGAGTTCATTGCTCTGGGGTATGGGTACGATGAAACGATTCACTACGACGATTGGTATGCCAAGGTATTCCGGAAGGCTGGATACCCAGCCCTGTTTGTTGATCAGGCGTATCCGGACGACCGAGGCAAGACCAGCATCATTCCTCGCTGGGTTGAGAAATTCGGTGATCGAGTGTTTCACCATGTGGCCGTGCGGGTGGAGGATATTGAGCAGGCCATTCTCAAAATGAAAGCGAAGGGGGTGGTCTTTGCCGGAGAGATCGTCGGTGTTCAGGGAGGCACGTTGCGACAGATCTTTACGGCTCCTGAGACGATCGACGGGCAGCCATTTTCAGTGCTTGAGCTGGCCGAGCGGCATCAGGGCTATCAGGGATTCCTGCCGCCGCAAGCCGACAGTCTCATGCGTTCGACGATGCGAGGTATGTAAGGTACGCTGCGTACGGCGCCCGCTGTTCCGCTCGACCAAGTACTGCTTGAGTATTCACGCCAACAAAGAGAGCCTCGACCACGTGCTTCAATCTGAGTACAATGCCCGGTGTCGATCGAACCCGCTCTATGGAGTGTCGTCGGGGGGGCTCAACAGGAGGTTATCTTCATGGTGCAATCTATCTTGCCGCCACGCCTCAGCATTGCATTACTGGCCGTCTGTGTCTGCGTCGCAGGAATCGCTCCGGTCCGGGCCTCTCCGTCCGGCCATGCACCTCACGGAACCGTGACCATCGATGGCGTGACGGTGCCTGATATCGGTCCGCTCCCCACCGCGATTCCCACACCTGCCACCAATATCAACTACGCCACGAAAGTCGAGCTTGGGAAACAACTCTATTTTGATGGGCGCCTATCCAAAGACAACGCTGTCTCCTGCGCCTTTTGTCACAATCCTGGGACTGGATTTGCAGATTCTCGTCAGACTTCCATCGGAGTGGGAGGAGGTATCGGCGGTCGTCAGTCGCCTACGGTCTTCAATACGGCCTTCAATCCCTTCCAGTTTTGGGACGGGCGGGCGCGTTCTCTTGAGGAACAGGCGATCGGGCCCATTCATAATCCCGTCGAGATGGCGGAGACACATGAGCACGTTGTGCCTAAGCTGGCCAAGATCAAGGGCTATCAGCAACAGTTTCGAGCCGTTTTCGGAACGGATGTCAACCTGCAGGGCATTGCCGAAGCCATTGCCGCATACGAACGCACAGTGCTCTCCACCAATTCCGCGTTTGATAAATATGTGTTGGGGGACGGCAAGGCCATGGACGAAGGGGCGATTCGTGGTATGGCCCTCTTTAAAGGGAAAGCCCGCTGCATGCTCTGTCATAACGGGCCGAATTTCACGGACAATCAGTTCCACAATCTGGGCGTGCCTCAAGTGGGTCCATTGAAGGTCGATCTCGGCCGGTATGTCGTGACCAGGGCGGAGAAGGACAAGGGGGCCTTTAAAACGCCGACTCTTCGCAGTATTACGGAAACCTCGCCCTATATGCATGATGGCGCCTTCAAAACGCTGGAAGAAGTTGTTGAGTTTTTTGATCAGGGGGGTGGAAGTAATCCCAATCTGAGTCCACTCGTCAGGCCGTTGAATCTGACGGCTGAGGAGAAAACCGATCTCGTGGCGTTTCTGAAGGCATTGACGGGGGAAACCATGAAGTTCAGCATGCCACAACTGCCGAAATAGAAGGCTGCGTAGCTCCGCTATGCGGGAGGCGACTCGTGATCATTAAAAAATGATCGCGAAAGGAGGTTTGTTGAATCGTTTCTCTCGGATGGGACTCTAAATCAGTGGTGCTCTATGAACAGCCGGTTGCTGAGGCCGGTTCTATCAACCAACTAAACTAGACGGGAGGCCACCTGTGATGAGAAAAGGACTACTTGCCGTTCTTGCAGCGGCGACGATCGGATGTGCGGGAGTCGCTCCCCAGAAGGCGGTCGGCGGAGAGCCCAAGTCTCCGGTCGATGGGTTTGATATTCACGTGCAGGCGCCCCATCTCATGGCGAACGGGGAGCCGGGCGGACCATATCATCATTATTGCAAAGGCATTTCAGATCAAATCCTTCAATGTCTCCTCTTCGAATCCCCAGATCCCAAAGCCAAACTCGTGGCTATCGAGTATTTTGTCTCGAAGGATCTGACGCGGAAACTGCCTCCGATTCAATGGCATCGTCACTTTCACGACCATAAGGTCGAGATTGCAACCGGTCGCGTCCAAGTGCTCGATCTGCCCCCCGATCAAGCCGCGAAAGTTGCGGAAGTGGCGGCAGGTACCGATGGGGTCATCTACCATCTGTGGCCAGCTGGCCAGGAGTTTCCGGACGGGACGGTATCATTCCCGCAGTCCCTTGGCCATAAATTTCCAGGACATTCCGAAAGGTAGCTTCACTGCGGGGACCGGTCCGGTTCTATCGTCAGGGCTGGTCCCTGCCCTTTCTTCGGTCGTACTCCACTCAACCTGAGACGAAGGAACTGTTATGGCGCACTGCAAGGAGCTTCGTGGTAAGGCGACATTGGGGATCGCCGCCATGATTGGCTTGGGATGCTTGTCGGCGTTCGGTGCCGATGAGGCGGTCTTGAGGCCGCGCGTACCGGTCGACAAAATCGAAGAGGCCCGGGCCTGGACCAATCCCTACCCCTCGACTGAAGAAAATGTTGAGAAGGGAAAGTCCCTTTTCCACGGGAAAGCGTTCTGCGCCACGTGTCATGGCAGAGAGGGAAAGGGGCTCGGCGACATCGAGGGCTTGCGCGGTAAGCTGCCGCGAAATTTTACGGACAAGATTTGGCAGGCTGCGCGAACCGATGGAGAATTATTCTGGATTTTGCAGAATGGGAGTCCGGGAACCGATATGGCATCCTTTGTTCCGCTCGTCCTCACGGAAGAAGAGGCGTGGCACATCTTGCTCTATGTACGGTCCTTTGGCCGCTGACTCAGACCTGTGCGGCCGAGACGATTTCCTCTCCGTTGCATGTCTTACACATTCCCCACATCCGGTACGCCTCGCTCGCTGTGACCATGTCGTGATGGCCGAAGTGCATTTGTCGATGTGCTCAACGATGAGGCGGGATTCATCAGCTGTGATGCCGTCGTAAGAATTGCGCCAGGCGTGTGTGTTCAGAGTTCGGGAGCCGTAGGAACTCAATGCCGAAACATTGACTGCGGACCCAGCGGACGGCGGCGAGATCGACGATCAATGATCGCATCTCGTCGGGTAGCAATATGCGCACTGCAATATAACTGCCCTGCAACACTGCGCGGTCGCACTCCACCAAACATCCGCTTTGCGATAAGTTCTGTATGATGCCCTCTCCGATAAAGGGAGCGCCGGAGAACATGACCGGACAGACAATACCAAGGCGGTCTTGCGACCGCTGAAATATGAGAGTTGTTTGGGAACGGGGGAAGAGGTTCAGCGGTTTGGTTGAGGCTGAGTGGTGCGGGTGCATAGGAGAGAGTGTAATCCTGAGAAGGGGCGCAACAATATCCCGCCTTGGAGGGGCCAGAGCCTCATTTGGTCGAGCCGAGCGGGGAAGTCGGAGGGCTGGTCATGGTAGGTGGTGGATGGACAATATACTGGCGGCTGGTGGTATAGAAACGGTGGCTGCAGGTCCGGCATCGCCAGGGGTATCGACCCGTGAGAAACCTGATGAAGTCTCGCCATCCATGACGTTCAGAGCGACGTATGGTTCCGGTACAGACTGGACAGGAATCAGGAGCTTCGGCGATGGAGTCCAATGAGTGCCGATCACCTAACGAAGAAGTCATTTGATAAATCTTTGCTTCGGGAGTGCACGGTCGACGGCGTGAACAGCCGTACGAACGACGTGAGGTTGCCGGGTGTCCGGTCCCCCGTTGTCATGCACAACAATCGTTCCCAATGGACGACTGCGAGCAAGTCGAAGGGGTGAGCTGTAAGCGAGCCGCAAAAATCTATGGGAACAGTCGGTAGATGACTTGTTCTGGACACTCCTCAGATGCAATCCGTGAGGGGACATTATTCCTGCCACCACACCAGGCGAATGAGATATATCCCCGCGACATAGGTTCCCGCGATCACGATGGCCCAGAGCATGGTCTTGCCCTCCTTTTGTTATCGTCCACATTTTCGTCCAAGTGTCGTTGTCACCACACTCTTGAGTCAAGCAACTCGCGTACCACTTTCGCGGGACCTCGCAGTCTTGGCCGAACATATTGTTTTTCTTGTAATGAGTGACCGTACGATCAATTGGTTGAGGCGGGTTCTCTCAGCGAACAGAATCATGTTGTATCTGATTCGATAACGACAGCATCTATTTGGATAACACTATGCAGTTTGAGCGTGAACGGCATAGGGACGCATAGCAGTGGCGAAGTCATAAAACTGGTTTGTGTCTCGATCAATGCACGCATATTTTTTGAATATGAATCACGTCCAGCCAAGGATGGAACTTACGATCGCAGCCAGAACCATGAGCAGTGACGCGACTAGACTGACGGCGGCCGGAAGATCGCGTACCATTTTGCGCAAGGAGTCTGTTCTGGTGTGATCGTTTGATACCATAGTGTTCCTGGTTGAATCGATCAAGATTCTGATCTATGCGATGAATCCTTTCGGAGACGTTGTTTGACGGCCAGGGCATGGGCGGTGATGGCATAATCGCACCGTCTGCAGGATAAGAAGCTCCCGTGGGGGCAAGGCTGTGGTGCCCACAGTGAGGGCAATCATAGATCTTCACGGCAGTCTCCTGATTTAGTGGCAGGTATCATTATGTAGCGACGGGGTCGAGCTGGACGGTTGTGGCTGGTGTATTTCCTTATACCGCGCGTGTAGATACGCCACGGCGTTTGCAAACGAAGTGAAATCATCGAGTTCGAAATGTAAGGTGATTGATCCGTACCTGAAGTGAAGACTGCCGCAGCTACACATGTTGAGTGCGACTTGTCCGTTGGGCTGTTTTAGCGAATGCATGGGGTGAATGCTCCTTTGCGAGATGAGGCGGACGTTTGCTGAGTGAGCTGTTGATTCACGATCAAGGCTTCTTTCAATAAATTCATTCCATGATCACTGAGGTGATGG
>CABVRW010000003.1:0-97785 GCA_902500785.1 uncultured Nitrospira sp. | reverse complement strand
ATTCACGATCAAGGCTTCTTTCAATAAATTCATTCCATGATCACTGAGGTGATGGAGTAGACGGGCTCTCAGCACCCCGGATGGATCGATCAGCACACTGCAACATCGGAACTGGGCTGATTGTCCGGATAGGGTCAGTAGTCGATGCAGACGAGACAAGGGATCGGCCAATACGGGAGTGCGGAGGGTAGGCGTCCGACGAATCCATGGGGCATGGAACGTAGGGACGTCGGGGCACATCGTAAGTAGCAGTGCGCCGTCACGCCCCAAATGGTGTTTGTGTCGGTCGAGGAAGGTGGCCTCGGCCGGTCCAAGGGCTGACAAGCCGCATAAGGCTAGCCAGTGGTTGTGATAGTGGGAGAAGTCAAACAGTGTGAGGACTCCTTGCGTGAAAGCGGGAGTCCGAAGCAGGGGAATCTTTCGACCGATATCGATCATAGGGACGCCTCCATGCATCGGATTAGGAACGACGCGTGATTTGCAAGGATTCAGCGGATGAAGTGGGAGCGGTGCATCTCGATTGTGTCTCGACCTCACGCAACGAATATAGGCAAAGTGAGCCATGCGCTCCGCAATTGATGCATCTCCATCGGTCATTCTGATGGTAGAAATCGAGAGATGGCTCGATTGCAAGATGTCCTCCGCATCGGGAACATTTCATCGGTCGACCCTCCAGAGTAGAGTGCTCTATGTAAAGCCGTTGGATGGAGCGGGGTGAAGCGATGCTCCCCCATTCCATCCAACGGGTCCAATTCGCGCTGCCTCGGCAGACTGATGGGCATGATCAGTCTGCAATGCCTTCGAGCGAAGGACATAAACGCGTAGTTCAGTTCCTGGTCGCGCTGAAGATCGAGGCAGGGCGAACGTATTATTGATATCAATTCTCAGTATCATTATATGATGGGAGGGAGATTTAGGGAATGCTCATTTTCCGGATCTCCAGATAATTTATTGGTGTTTAAGTGGAAGTAATGTGCTCTCTGCTGATTGAGAAGGCGTGGAGACTTAGGCCAGGGAAGTAAAGTATTGTGTAAACGAGAATGCTGGTCGTTTGCTGCTAGCCGGAGATGCTTCTTGTTGCCTCGTGAGATGCAACCCTAAAATTAACCCGTTGAGCAAGGGGAAGGGGGAGAGGTGCGGTCGACCGCTTCGTTGCGAAGCCGCAAGGCGGGGATTAGGTGACTATTATTTCCACGATTTACGCCATACGTTCGCGATGATACTCGCACAGAGTGGAATTGATCTCTGCTAAGGTGCAGCAGTTGCTGGGGTATAAACCACCCATCATGATGAAAGGGTAGGCGCCCCTATTCTAAAGAGTCTTCGGGATGGAGTAGAGATTTTTAATCAACGGCGTGAAAGTAGCACAGTCAAGGGGAAGGAGGAGAAGAGAGGTTCGTAAGTTGTCGGAAAATGGTGGGCCGTGTAGGGGTCGAACCTACGGCCCGCTGATTAAGAGTCAGCTGCTCTACCAACTGAGCTAACGGCCCCACCGGGTATTGAATTGTCGCTGCTGACTGCACGAGACGGCTTGGTGCGCCTGACAGGATTTGAACCTGTGGCCCTCAGCTCCGGAGGCTGATGCTCTATCCAGCTGAGCTACAGGCGCTCCCGTCGATCAGATTGGCCACATTAGCACAGCGTTTCCGTTGCTGTCTAGGGAGTTGAATCACGAGTCGGCACGAATCCGTATGGGAGGAGAAACTCCTCGCCGGTGAGCGGTTGGGTTCGGCGTAGGATTGATAAGGAGAGCGCCTCGTGTTCGACTATTCGGTCGGCATCGGTTCGGAAGGTGGGTGAGAGGCGAATAATGGGTACAGCGGTTTGGACGGTGCAGGCGCCATGGATCATCCCGCTGGATTCGATGGGAATGCCCATCGTCCGGCACGTGAGAGGTCTGTAGGTGTAGATGCTGCAGGTCCTGTCTGAGGCCAAAGCGGGACAGGGAAGGTGAGCGAACCGTTCAACGATTTCATCGATGATATGGTCTGCCCACTGATCCAGTGCCGGTTTTGACTTGAGGGTGGGGTAGGCCTCTTCCATCGCGGCGATCTGGTCACGTGCGCGAGTGACGATGGCGTTCTTGGCGGTGGATGGTAGCTCCTCAAGGCCGCGTCGTAATTCGAGGGCATCGAGGCGGGTGATGGGGAAAATGCCGGTACAGCACTCGCAGCAGCCCCGCTTGCAAGGGATTGCGCTTAGTAGGGAGGCTCGGGCGCGTCGGAACCAGTCCTCGGCTTGTTCGAACAAGGGGAGGGGATGAACGGAGGACGCCGGGGTCCCCATGGCGCCTATTCCTCTGGCATGGAGAGATCGACGATCAGTTCTCCCTTGGGAGAGAAAAATCCTTGCCGATCAATCTGCACGATGCCGTTGCAGTGTTCTTGGAAAAATTCCAAGATCCATCCGTTGAAGTCGTAACCGTCCTCCGTCACGTCGGCTTCGAGCATGCGGGTAGTGAGGATGAATCGCGCTCGAGTCACGTGCTCCTGCGCCAAGCTGGCTTCAATATCGTCGAAGGAGGAAAGATTTTCCAGGAATTGTTGCCGCTCCTGCTCAAACAAGTCTTGAAAGCTCCCGCGATCGCGAACGCAAAATACATGGATGGGCTTGCGCTCTTGTGCATAACCCAGCACAATTTGAACCCAGGCCCATTCATCCAGCAGGGCGTCGTCCATGTCGGGCGGAAGAATCGGCAGTTGTCCGCGTGATTTTAAAAAATCTACCAGCAGTCGTAACGGTGGAGCATTCTCGTTTTTACAAAAGACACGGGAATAGATGACCGCTTCAGCCGCAGCGCCCTCAGCCGGCTGCGTCGCGGAGGGAAGAATAGGTAGTTGTTTGCCCATGAAGCCGCCTCTTGTTCCTCGATAGTTCAATCTGCCGTGTCGCGTGAGCCTACTCTACTCCGCAGCCTGGGTAACGCGCAAGGGCATGAATCGCGCTGATCGCCGGTTGGGTGCGCGGATTTCCATTTTGCAGCTCTTGACAGCCCCTAGGCCTTTGGATACACTCTCGCCCTGTTTTCGGACTGATTCTGCAGGACACGCGCAGATTTCCGGCTCCACCTCTGTACGTACGAGTTTATGGATCGCAGACCACTCAAGTCAGTTCACTTTCATTCGTTGTTCAAAGGGAGGAACGCATGGCCAAGTCGATGACGAAATCGCAGATTGCTGACCATCTTGCTGGGAAGGCGGGGATTACGAAAAAGACGGCCGTCCAATTCTTGGACGATTTTGCCGCTCTCGCCTATCGCGAGGCGAAGAATGCCTTCGTGGTGCCTGGCATCGGGAAGCTGGTACTGGCCAATCGAAAGGCGCGCATGGGCCGGAACCCGCAGACGGGTGAGCCGATTAAGATTCCCGCCAAGCGCGTGGTGAAGTTCCGCGTCGCGAAGATGGCCAAAGATTCGATTCTCGGAAAGAAGTAAACTGCCTCGTTCCTCTCATGGATTGAAAGGCCGGTGCTCCGTCATGGAGAGCACCGGCCTTCGCATTTTTGGCAGCAACAGGAGGTGTCGTTAGGACAGTGAGCGGGACGAGATGCTAAAAAGACGGTGCGAGTCCGCTTCCCCCTGTGCCGTCATGCCCTACAAAACGCACTGCATCTCCGTCTTGCACTAGAGAGTCTTCACTGGCAATGCGTTTGTTGATTGTGACCAGGACCTTTTTCTCTCGCAAGAGTTGGAGCATGTGACGGAGCCCGCGGCCTTGCCGCTGAATGACCTGCCGCACGGTCACAGGGGTGGGGAGCTCACAGGCGAGGTCCCGTTCTCCGTCCGTGGTCTGAAGTTGTCCCATCAGCGTAATCGTAATCATGCGACTGGTGTCCTCTCAGTCAGTCTGTCGTGGTTTCCATTGTGCTGCGTGGGCGAGCGACGAAAATTGACTCCCCCGGTCGCCGCGACTAATATTATCATTATGCAATCCCTCAATATCCAGCGACCCGGAATGCCTGATCTGCAGTTTGTCTTAGTGGTGTCGGCCTTGTGCACGTCCGACCTGGACACACTCAATGTTCCTGAAGATCTCCGACGCAGGGTGTTCGACGCCTGCTGGGCGCTCGTGAGCACCGATCCGCCACCTACCACACCTCGAGAACGTGTCTTGGACGTGCGATCCGGCACGGAGTTGACGCTGGACGCCCTGGTTGCCACCATTCGTCAGCTTTTTGCCGAGGCGGGGATTTCCGTGTTGACTTGGGATCATGCCCCCAGCGATCCGACCCGTCCCAGCAGTCCCGCTGCAGAGCCGTTGATCGATCGTTTGCAGAAGCTGTATCCTGACCCGCCGCCGACCTCTGGCCCCGCTGATCGTAATTGACCGCCCGTCGCAGTTCATTCTCTGCTCTCAATGCGCGAGTCAACCCCAGTGTGGGCGAAGAGGCCTCAGTACCGCAAGGTGCGTGAGCGGACGGGCGGTGGGCGGCGTCCATGGACTGCTTTTCCCGTGGAACGGAACGAGGTATGATGGCGCACGTTCGACCCGACGCGATGTGATGCAGGAGGTGTCATGCAGATTATGCCAACGCCGCTCAAGGGCCTCTTTCAAATTGAACCTGATGTATTTGGGGATGCGCGGGGAAAGTTCGTCGAGATCTTCCGTGCATCGCGGTATGACGCCGCTGGAATCGACAGACCCTTCGTGCAGGATAACTTTTCTTGGTCCGTTCGCGGCACGTTGCGCGGGCTCCATTATCAGCTCGCTCGGCCTCAAGGGAAATTGGTCACGGTCGTGAAGGGTGCCGTCTACGATGTAGCGGTTGATATTCGGCAAGGGTCACCGACGTTCGGACGATGGTATGGAATAGAGTTATCCGATAGCAACATGCGGCAGTTGTATATCCCTCCCGGATTTGCCCATGGATTTTGTGTGCTGAGCGAGGAAGCAGGGTTTCTATACAAGTGTACGGAGGTGTATTCGCCGCAGGATGAGCGGGGGATTGTATGGAACGATCCGGCCCTCGCCATTGCCTGGCCGACGAAGACGCCGCTGCTGTCAGCGAAAGATCAAGCATACAAGTGTCTGGCGGACATGATGGCGGAGATTCCGCGCGATAACAGCCGCTAGTTGTCAGCGTTCTATCGGCCGATTCGATCCTCGCTCAGCCCTTCCACGACCAGATCAGGACATCATCGTTCGTGTGCGTGTCATGTCGCTCGCTTTTGGTGGTGTTCGACATGTCATGGCGAGGCGTGTGATCCAGCCTGAGCCACTCACCGCAGCCGCGCCAGCCTTGCTGTATGATAGCCCTCCATGCTATGTAGGAATCATTCCTGTCTAGTTATCTTTGCCATGAAACTGAGGCCCTGGGAGATTGAGGCGCGTTTTCGTCGGCACGCGGTGCGAGTAACGCGCCAGCGGGCGGCCATCTACGCGGCGTTGGCGGAGGACACGAGCCACCCGACCGCCGATGAGCTGTACCGAACGGTCAAGCGGCAGCATCCGATGATGTCACGGAATACCGTGTACTACACACTCGGGGCATTGCGGCAGGCCGGTTTGGTGCAGGAAGTCAACGTGGGTCATGAGGTGGCGCGGTTCGATGGAAACGTGACGGTGCACCATCATCTGATCTGTCGAGGATGCGGCCGGATCGTGGATGTGATGGACGAGGAGCTGAATCGATTGGCTGTCTCAAGCCGCCAGGCGGGGGGATTTCACGTGCTCGGGTATCGGGTAGAGTTTTATGGATATTGTGCGGATTGTCAGCAGACAAGGCCTGACGCTGTGGAGCATTGCGGATAGGACTACGCAGACGTCAATTTACCCAAGGAGGAGTGTATGGGAAACAGTTTGAAGGGTACGAAGAGTCACGAGAATCTCAAGCACGCGTTCGCCGGAGAGTCACAAGCTAACCGGCGTTACCTCTACTTCGCGCGCCGCGCCGATATTGAAGGATATCCGGATGTGGGCGGATTGTTCCGAGACACGTCTGAAGCAGAAACCGGTCATGCGTTTGGCCACTTGGATTTTCTCAAGGAAGTCGGTGATCCCGCCACTGGTGTCCCGATCGGGAATACGGAAGCGAATTTGAAGTCCGCCATCGAAGGGGAAACGTACGAATACACGCAGATGTATCCCGGGATGGCCAAGACGGCGCGCGACGAAGGGTTCTCGGAATTGGCGGAATGGTTCGAGACCTTGGCTAAAGCAGAGCGGTCTCATGCCAATCGGTTTACGAAGGGCCTCGATAGCTTGAAGCAGTAACTGGCTTCGGTCATGGTGTCGATGCCGTAGAAGTGACCGGGTGGGTCGGAGGCATGTCCGCCCACCCTGTCGTTCGTCCCGGTCGATGCTCGTTGCAAGGACGTCCCTCCCGTGAAAGAACTTCGCCTGCTTCAATCCATCAATCCGGCAGCGCTCGAAAAGGAGACGTTGCGGATTTACGATGTGTGTGACGGCTGCCGCCGTTGTTTTAATCTCTGTCCATCCTTCAACACGCTGCTGGATCGGATTGATGAGTATGAGAGCGACGTCACGAAATTGACTCCGACCGATCATCATCGGGTCGTCGACGAATGTTACTATTGCAAACTCTGTTTCAACCATTGTCCGTATACCCCGCCGCATCAATATGGAATCGACTTTCCCCTCTTGATGGCGGTCTGGAAAAAGCGGTTGGCTGCAGACCGTGGGACCCGCTGGCGGGATTGGCTGCTGACGAGGACCGACCTGCTGGGGCGGATGAACAGCGCATTCGCGCCGGTGGTCAATTGGGGACTCGGTCAGGGGTGGTTGCGAGGCCTCATGCAGACCCTGCTCGGTGTGCATCGTGACCGGCAGGTGTTGCACTATCAGCGTGAAACCTTTGTACGTTGGTGGGCGAAGCGGTCTTCGTCCAGCAAGGTGACTGCCGGGAAGAAAACCGCCTTGTTTGCCGGTTGTTTGGTCAACTATCAAGCTACCGATGTGGGTAAAGCGGCCGTGCAGGTGCTCGAGAAAAATGGGGTGCAGGTGGCCTTGCCAGACCAGTCTTGCTGCGGCATGCCGTCGTTTGATATCGGCGATACCGCGGCGATGGTGACGGCGGCAGAGCGCACGATCGCATCGCTGAAGTCATGGGTGGATCAGGGGTACGATGTGGTTATTCCCACCCCCAGCTGCAGTCTCATGGTGAAGCGGGAGTATGTGAATCTGGTTGCCGGGGAGGATGCGAAACGGCTGGCCGAGCATACGTACGATATTTCCGAGTATCTCATGCAGCTCAAACGTGAGGGCGGCTTGGCTATGGATTTCACGCAGAAGCCGGGTCGCGTGGCCTACCAGGTGCCGTGCCATCTGCGGGATCAAAATATCGGTTTCAAATCGAAGGAACTCATGGAGTGTGCCGGGGCGCAGGTCGAGGTGATCGAAAAGTGCTCCGGGCATGACGGGTCCTGGTCGGCCAAGGTCGAGTTTTTCCCTCTTTCTATGAAGATTGCGCAAAAAGCCGTCCGCATGGTCGAACAGGCACCGGCTGATGTGCTCGCATCCGACTGTCCACTGGCGGGGCTTCAGCTCGATCAGGCTGGGGCCGCAGCCCATGTGGGAGGGAAGGTCGCGCAGCATCCTATCCAGGTCGTGCGCGACGCCTATGGATTGCCAAGAGATCCGCGCGCCTCGTAGCGGATGGCATAATGCTCAGCAAGGATCTCATTGCATCTCGCGCTAGACCATGAAATTTCTGACGCCACACGAACTGATTCCTTACGACGAATACGAGCGGCAGCGCGATGCCTATCGTCAGACCATCATTGAGCTGAAACGGCGGCGGCGGATTGGTCTTGGCGAGAAGATCACGTTGGTCTTTGAGAATCGGGAAACTTTGCGTTTCCAAGTTCAGGAAATGATTCGCGTCGAGCGGATCTTCGACCCACAGAAAGTCCAGGAGGAATTGGATGTTTACAATGCTCTACTCCCGGGCACTGGTGAATTGAGCGCGACCCTCTTGATCGAACTCACCGATCCCGACACGATGAAGCACTGGCTTGATCTGTTCATGGGGTTGGATCACGGCCAGAAGGTCGGCCTCCGGGTCGGTGGAGAGGTTGTGTACGGCGAGTTTGAGGGAGGCCATAGCCATGAGACGAAAATCAGTGCCGTACATTTTGTTCGCTTTCGCCCAACGCCTGCCATGGTGAAGGCCATGGCAGATCCGGCTGCCCGAGTCGCGCTTGGGGTTCGCCATGCTGGGTATGAAGCCGAAGCAGAGGTCCCTTGGATGACGCGACAGGAATGGCTTGAGGATTTGGGCACGGTCGAGTAATGTTCCTCTTGAAATGATCCATGCGCAACTGCATGGATCCCCCTTGACCACGGTCTTATGAGAATTGGTTCCTATGGCGTCTGTCCTCCTCAACAAACGTATTGAGTTTTGCGCGTCTCACCGATACCACAAGCCGGAGTGGGATGCCGCCAAGAACCGCGCCATGTTCGGCGCCTGTAATAACGATCCCGGGCATGGACACAACTATATGTTGGAAGTGACCGTGGCGGGAGAGGTGGATCAGCGAACCGGCATGGTCGTGAACCTCTTTGATTTGAAGCGAGTGTTGTTGCAGGTACTGGAGGAGTTTGATCACAAGCATCTCAATCTGGACTTGCCCTATTTCGAGCACCAGATTCCAACCTCCGAAAATATTGCGCGGGTCCTGTGGGACAAACTACAAGCGCAGCCGGATATCGGCACCCTCCAACGACTATCTTTGTACGAGGATGAAGATCTCTGCGCCGCTCTCACGGCAGAGGCCGGGCTCGAGGTTGCGTCGGTGACCAGACGGTGTTCGTTTACCGCTGTGCATGATGGGCATCGTGGGCATACGTGGGATCTGTTCGTATCGGTGCATGGACCGATCGATTGTGAGACCGGTATGGTCACGGATATCGTTGCGTTGGATCGTCTCCTGAAGGAGCGCGTGCTGTCGGCGTTCGACGGGCGAGATCTGCGCATCGTGTTGGCCACCCCGTCCGTGACTGGTGAATATTTGGCCAAGGCCGTGTGGGACCGTCTCGCATCGGCAATCCCCGCGGGAAGCCTCCAACTCGTCAAACTCGTCCAAACCCGCGATCTCTCCTACGAGTACGCCGGCTGAACCTGTTCGCCCACCTCTAGCCCTCCTTCACATCGACCGCGCAGTCCTGCGCTTCCGTAGCTCGCTCCTAGCAGAGACCATTCCTATTGAGTCGCCGCGATCAGGCGGCATCTGGCGATCACAAAAAACTTAGTTGCATCAGCACAGTGCCTTCTTCGCCGGCTATGGTTTCAGGGCCGGGAGTAGAGGTACGCGATCATTGCGACGGAGAGGAGGGCCATCGCTGCGAGTATTGTCCACGCGATCGCCAGAGAACGTCTGGTTGTCACCAATGCCGCGTGAAGCTGTCTGATAGCGTCATCCTGGGTGGCAATGGTTTGCAGCTGCGTGTTGATGTGGTCTTGAAGTGCCGCAAGCCCAGGATCGACTGGAGTGGGACGCGGCGTGTGAGGAACCGTGCGAAATCGTTCGAAGGTCTTGATCAGATCCGGAGCCTTGTCAATGACCACTGGTAGCAGTTTCTTAGCCAGAAGCCATGCCGTGGTCCATGGGATGGTCATGGGGCGTCCCTCTATGCGATTGGGATGCGGGAGTCTGTACCGCTGCATTTAACAGGAGCGGCATCCTAATCTACAAGTTTCTGGTGTCAGATAGGGAGTATAGGGGTCTCCCCAGTGTCGAACCCATGCATGAACCGCTATAGATTCCAAAGCGTGATCATTCGGATGGACAACAAGGGAGGCTATCATGAAGGTCATTAACAATGTGGCGGGCAACCCGGCTGAGGGCTATCGCGTGGTAGGGGATATCGTGGGGACGACCATTCGGCAATTCAGGCCGGAGGACAGCGCGATGGATGTGGCGATTGAAATGGTCACGAACCATGTGGGGGGCGCGCCCGTGGTGGGCGAAGCCTATGAGTTTCTTGGCTTCATCAATGAAGGGGATGTGATTCGGGCGATCGACAAGGGGTTGGATCTCTCAAAGGCGAGAGCGCAAGACATCATGAACTCGGCGTTTGTGGGCGTGAAGGAAGACACCACGTTGAGCTGCGTCGCGCGTATGTTTGAGATGGGGTTTCAGATCTTACCGGTGGTGCAGGATGGCAAGGTGGTCCGTTCGATTACCCGTCACGATTTGTTGCGGGCGCAACTGGGGTTGGGGCCATCAATAGATGAAGTGGGTTGAGGCGCTCGTACGTGGGCTGCAGAAAGCTTCCTCTTCGTCGGCAGTTCTTGCCGAGCGGTCTGGATTCTCCTGAGACCGCTCGGTACAACCCATTGAAATATAGCAGCCTCTATCGAATAAGCAATCTGGCCTGAAAGTTGAAGTGAGTCGGGTCTGAGTCGGATGGATTGCCCGTTTCGAGCCGGAGGTGCTGACGCGATGATGTCTATTTGGGAATTCTTCAGCCAAGACGTGACGCTCATTGGAGAGCTCCACAGTCCCATGTTGAGCTGGCTCGGTTCCGGCGGGTTGATCGTCCTGTTTCTGTGGCACGCGGGGCGGCTGAGCACGGCAATTTCCAGTGTGCAGGGTTGCTACACTCGCGTATGGCCGACCTTGACGAACCTCGTTGCCGGTCGGAAGAGCTTGCAATCAGAGTGGCTGACGGTTCCCAGCTTGAGTGAGATGAAGAAAGCTGCGCATCCGTCCAGTGCTCAATCGGACCGGGTGGATTTAGATGATCTCCACACGCTCGATAAAGCCATGCGTCGAGAGCCGCGTCTCGAACAGGCGTGGTTGCATTTTCGCAAGACCTTCATCGTGGAACGCACCGCCTGGTTTATCGAGCCGAAAGTGTTTGCGACGCGCACGGCGGCGGAATTCTTCCCGCGCGATCTGTTGAATAGCCGGTTGAATCTGGCTTTTTATCATCAGTTTCCTTCTTTGATCACGGGCGGAGGTCTGCTGCTCACCTTTTTGGCCATCCTCATCGGCCTGAGCAAACTCCATGCGGATGGGTCACATATTGTGGGTATTCAAGGGCTGATTAACGGATTGGCAGGGAAGTTTCTCACGTCGATTGTCGGGCTGCTCTGCGCCAACCTCTTTGTGCTCCTGGAGAAGTCCGCCCTGCATCGGCTGGGCACGACTCAGCAACAGTTTGTCACCATGGTCGATGAGTTGTTCCCGCGTAAAACCATGGAACAGATGTTGGAGAATTTCACGCCGGGTGCCGGGTCGTCACAAGCGACGGCTGCTGCTGCCATGGGTGCGGTGCCTGGGGATCTCGGCGATCGTCTCGTGGGGACTCTCAGCGATCGACTCAGTCCCACCGTGACTGCACTGAGGGAAGCTGTGGAGGTGCTGAGCCGGCGAGAGCCTGGCAGCCGGTCCGCCGCCCCGGATCGCTTGGCGGAGGAATTGTCGCGGGTCATGCAGCAGACAATAGCGGCTCCGATTCAGGAATTGAACCAGGCGATTCAAACGCTCGCCCGATCGGTGGAAGAGCTCAAGCGCGATCACAAACGGGAGCCAAGGGAGAGTGAGTTTGAATCGACCCTGTTCGATGACACGCTGACGTCAGAGTCCACCCAAGAAGCCGTGCCTGATGACAGCATGCTCGGGCTGCGGTGGTTTGCGAATTGGCGGCAAGGCACCTCGATGAAGGGTGCGGTCTGAGATGCGCACACACCCCTCACAGGATTCCCAGGAGCACGCTTCGGTTCTCACCATCGGAGTGACGGATCTGATGACATCGCTCGCCGTGATTTTTATTCTGCTGTTCAGTGCCTATGTCACCAAGGTATCTGAAACGGAGCCACAGACGAAGGTGTCTGCCCCCACACCGGTGCCGGATCGTAAGATGGCCAGGACAACGGCGGATGATATCAAGGGTCTGTTGCGCGATCATTTCCAACGGTTCGACCTCGCGCTGGATGCCGATCCCGAGGATCCTCATGTCGTACGGATCGTCGTGCCGGACGCCCTGCTGAATTTTGAGTTCGGCAAGGGAAGGCTCTCGTCGGTGGCGGATCGATTCTTGGCGGATGCCATGCCGACCTATGCCGCACTGTTGTGTGGCGCCATGCGGGATCGAATCGACTCGCTGGTGATCGAAGGGCATACCGACGATCGCGGGTCGGACATCTACAACTTGAAATTGAGCCAAGAGCGCTCGTTGAATGTGATGGTCAAGGGGCTGGAAGTCATTCAGGACTCAGCGCCCTGGGCCTATCGTTGTTTTCACGAAAAGACGTCTGCCAGCGGACGAGGTCGGCAGGACTTGGTCATGGATGACGGACGTGTCCTCGATCGAGACAAGAGTCGGCGGGTAGTGTTTAAGATTCGCCTACGGCACGCGGATCCTCAGGACGAGATCCATCAAGCCCTACGGACTCTTGAAGAGCCGACCTTCAGCTCCCGCCTGTTCTAACGACCGTCCGGCGATTACCTGTCTCTCGCGCAGCGAAACCCGACATCGTTCCGTCTGGCATCAGGCGAGTATCCTGCACGATTTGACGAGCGAATAGCCTGGGAATCACTGTTCCAGGCTCCGCCGCGTAGAGCTCTGAGCGGCCCCGCGGAAGGCCCAGGTGGGTTGTCACGCGAGCTATACTGGTAGTAGGTGGGATCATACCAGTCGGCAACCCATTCCCAGAGATTTCCAGCCAGGTCGTACACACCGTTCGGAGTTTTCCCTAGTTCGTAGCGCCCAATATTGTTGAGGGTGTCATATCCTCGCCACTTGGCCTGGCCCGCATTGGCATGGCTCTTGGTCGGATGAACACTCCCCCACGGGTAGATCCGTCCCTCCGTCCCGCGTGCAGCCAGTTCCCATTCTGCTTCTGTCGGCAGTCGTTTCCCGACCCAGCGGCAGTAATCGCGCGCATCGTACCAATTGACACCCAACACCGGTTTGTTCCCGTGAGATCCTGTCGTGGCCTCGTTCCACTTGAACGGTACGTCCGCCTTTTGGGTAGTGAGAAACTCGGCATAGCTGGACACAGTGACTTCATACGCATCAAGATGAAAGGCTGTGACCGAAACGCGGTGGATCGGTTGCTCATCATCCTGTCCGCGGTCGCTACCCATGGCGAACTCGCCGGTAGGGATGAGCACCATCGGCGCGTCACGGTGAGTGCCGATGAGCGTAGCGTGAGACTCGGCTGGGCTGAAGGTGGATCGGTTCGCGGCGACTGAATGTACAGAGGAAGGCGAGATATCCTTCGCCTCAGTATGACCTATGAACGGCAGACAGTATAGCAGCGTGACGGCACATGAGAAAGCTCGCAGTGTTCGCATTGTACGATGGTGATCAGTTGTGAGATAGATCAAAAACTGGTGTTGCTTCACACTCACACATTGTATCCCGTTTGCGCGCGAAAATGTGGGGTGGAGGGTCGTTGCGCAGCGTTCATGGTCTTTTAGGGATGGATACGAGGTGAGACTTGTCCGTGGATTGGATGAGGATTATCGGGAGCCGGGGATGGTGTTACTTCAGCAGATGGTCGGAGATCAATGCGGCCAACTCGGCTGGTTCGACCACTCCTTCACGAGTCAGCAGCAGTTTGCCCTGCGCGAAGAAATGTGTGGTGGGGTAAGTCTCAAACGTATGCGCTTTCTTGATTTCACGGCATCGCCCCGGCACGTGCATTTTGGCTTTGCCGATCTTGATGGCGGGAAACTTCGCGGCGGTTTCTTCGAGGATCGGATCATACTGTTTGCAAGGCTCGCAGGTGGCTAAGCCGTACGACACCACTGCTCCTGCGCTGTCGATAAATTCTTTATAGTTCTCGTCTCGAACGTCTTGGACGGTGCCGCTCATTGTCTCTCCTCTGGTATGAGGGATGACCGAGGGGGGGCGTCCTGGTCGCCCCCCCTCGGTCCCTATCATGGAGCTTAGCTCAGCTTCTCGAGGGCGGCGAGAATGTCCTTATCTTCCCGCGCCACCTTGATTTCCTGAACTTTGACATAGGCGACTTTGCCGTTCTTGTCGACGATGACCGTCGCGCGCTTGCCGCAATTCAGCGGTTCGAAATACAACCCGTACTTCTTGACGACTTCGCGGTTGAAGTCGGAGAGGAGGCGGTGCTTGAGGTCCAGGGAATCCGCCCAGGCCTTGTGGGAGAAAAAGCTGTCGCAGCTGATGCCGAACAGCTCCGAATTGGCGCCTTGGAACTTCGGGAAGTCATCGGTCAAGCACTTGTTCTCACCTTGACAGACCGGGCTCCAGTCGAGCGGGTAGAACGCCAGCACGACGTTCTTCTTGCCCTTGTACTCGCTCAATTTCACGTCCTTCTGGTCCTGATCTTTTAATGTGAAATCCGGCGCGGTATCGCCGACTTTAATTTCTGCAGCCACATCACTCATTGAAATCCTCCTAGGTTAGACCTACAGCGTTACGCAAAACCCTTTCGTGGTACCACGCCTGGAAAAACCTTGTCAACGGGGCCAGAAGGCCTAGGAACGGCCAGGCGAGGCCGTAATCAATTGATTGTGTGATGATGTGTGGAATTTGTCAGGCGACGATCTAGAGCGGATCGGTGGTGATTTGTCGGAACGCCATCATGCGACCAGTCGGCGCTGCCGTGCGATGTTTGATGAACCGAATGGTTTGGGCGAGGGTGGGCAAGTCTACACAGGTTCCGACTTTTTGATTCTGGCCGACTCGCAATACACTATCGACGGCTGACTTCAACAGGGCGATGGTGTCGGAGTCCGGAAGTCCACGTGGCTGAATGACTTCCAATTCGTCCAAGCCGAACTTGTTCAGGCCCAGCGTATGGAACCATTCGGATGCGTCATCGTTGCCCTCGCTGTGCTGGACGGTGACGTGGTCGCAAGGTGAAAAAACATTCAATGGTCGGTCATTCCAATCCGAAGGATTCAAATACTCGTGGCACAGAACATCGAACGCTGTCCCTTGAGTGAGCAATGTCAGCCCGCGGGCCAGCCGAGCGGCAACCAGCACGGTATCGGTGATGGTACTTGGGGCGCTGGTGGTGGGTGAGACGGCTCCGAGCTGCGGGTGATCCCAGGACAGCATGGGGCGCCACTGCGTAGTATCGGGTTCTGAAAGACTGGTCAGGACTTGCGTGCGCCAGGGGCCATGGTTGGCGTTGACTCGGCCTCCGGCCTCACGATCGAGATAGGTGAGTGGTCCTCCGTACTGAAGGTCGTACCAGATCTTCAGCTCGTCGATGGACGGTGGCCCTCCGCGATAGCCGACCAGGTAGAGCGGCGGCTTCGAGGGCGCAGGCTTCGGGGCTTTTTTCCGAATCTTCATGCCGGCCGCACAGCGAGGCGCGGAGCGCCTGCCGTGGTTATTTGGAGCTCTTCTTGGCTTTCCGACGATCGTCTGGGTTTAGAAGCCGTTTTCGGAGACGCAGATGTTTCGGCGTCACTTCGACCAACTCGTCCTGGCCGATATACTCCATGGCGAACTCCAACGACATTTCACGTGGCGGCGTCAGCACCAACGCCTCGTCCGTGCCGGCGGCGCGCATGTTGCTTAGTTGTTTCTGCTTGCACACGTTCACGTCGAGGTCTTCGTCTCGGCTGTTTTGGCCGACGACCATCCCTTGATAGACTTCGACCGAAGCCCCGATAAACAACTCGCCGCGCTCCTGAGTCATGAAGAGAGCATAGGCGGTGCTGGTCCCTGCCTCGAAGGCAACCAATGACCCATGGGGCGCCACGAGGAGCGCCTTTTCGTCCGCTGGGGCATAACCGGAAAATACGTGGTGCAAGATAATGGTGCCACGTGTCTTCGCCAGCAAGATGTTCTTGAGGCCGATAATGCCGCGTGTCGGGATGTGGTACTCGATGTGCATTTCGCTGGCGGTGCCTTCGGAATGCACAAGCTTCATATGGCGAAGTTCGCCTCGTCGTTTGCCGATTTCTTCAATGACCTGCCCCTGATATTCAGAGGGGACCTGGATCGTCAGTTCTTCGAATGGTTCCGTGACCGTATCGCCCTCTCGGTGAAGAATCACCTCAGGCTGTGAAATCTGCAGCTCATACCCTTCACGGCGCATCTGTTCGATGAGCACGCCGAGATGGAGTTCGCCGCGGCCGGCCACGAGGAATCGATCGGCGCTGTCGGTTTCCTGCACCCGCAACGAAACGTTGGTTTCCAACTCTTTGAACAGCCGTTCGCGAAGGTGGCGTGACGTGAGATATTTCCCTTCGCGGCCGGCGAACGGGCTGTTGTTCACCGAAAAGGTCATCTGCACGGTCGGTTCATCGATCGTCACACGCGGGAGCGCGACGGGATTGGCCGGATCGGCAATGGTGTCGCCGATGTTCACTTCTTCCAGCCCGGAGAGGGCTACGATTTCACCGGCTTCAGCCGTTTCGGCATCGGTGCGCTCAAGACCTGAAAACACGGCAAGATCGGAAATTTTCCCGGGGACCTGACCGCCGTCTTTGGTGAGGGTCACCACGTTCTGACGTCGGGCAATCGAGCCGGATTGAATCTTTCCGATCCCCATTTTCCCTTTATAAGAATCCTGGGCCAAGGCCAGGACGAGGAGCTGGAACGGGGCGTCGCGGTTGATGGCCGGCGCGGGGATCTTGTCGAGAATGGTTTCCAGGAGCGGCGCAATCTCCGTCCCCGGTTGCTTCAGGTCCAATGTGGCAACGCCCTTGATCGCCGAGGTGTAGACAATGGGAAAATCCAGCTGTTCGTCGGTGGCGCCCAAGTGCACGAAGAGATCGAAGGTACGGTTGACGACATCATCGATGACGGCATCCGGGCGGTCGATCTTATTGATGACGACGATGGCTTTATGTCCCAGTGCCAGCGCTTTCCGCAAGACAAACGTGGTCTGCGGCATCGGGCCTTCTTTTGCATCGACAAGGATCAGCACGCCATCCACCATGCGGAGCGTCCGCTCGACTTCGCCGCCGAAGTCGGCGTGGCCCGGGGTATCGACGATGTTGATCTTCACACCCTTATAGGTGACGCTGGCATTCTTGGCTCGGATTGTAATGCCACGCTCGCGTTCCTGATCCATGGAGTCCATGATGCGTTCGCCCATGTCATCGATTTTACGATGGACGTGGGTCTGCCGCAGCACGGCATCGACGAGAGTCGTCTTTCCGTGGTCGACGTGTGCAATGATGGCGATGTTGCGAATGTCGGTCCGACGACCTTGCGGCGCGTGCAGACCCGCGGTGGTGGATGAGGGCGCTGAGGTGTTCATAATCTCCAATGCCGTGAGAGTGCCAAAAAAAAGACGCCTTCCTATGAAGGCGTCTTAACCTGTGGAGTATACCTGATTGTAAAGCAGTCCCACAAGCCCAGTTTGCATTTTCGCTCTAGGTCTCGTCCGACGATGATTCGAACCTTGCTTGAGTTTGTCAGGTGCGCATTGTATGGTGGGGTTGTCGCGGGTTGACTCCTTTCCTCGCAACTATCCTACTGCATGCCCGAACTCGATCACTTACTCGATAAGCCAGAGAAGCCTCGTCGTCGTTGGCGATGGTGGAAAATTGCCCTGATCGGCCTGCTGCTGGCCATTGTACTCGGTGGCGGCGGTGCGGCCGGCATTCTCTGGTATTTCTCTCAAGACCTGCCGTCGCTGGATCCCCTGCAGAACTATCAGCCGAGTCTGGTGACGCGTGTCTATTCTGATGACCGGCAAGTGATCGGGCAATTTTTCATCGAACGGCGATTTCTCAGACCCCTGCAGGACATGCCGAAGAGCCTGACGCAGGCGGTGGTTGCGACTGAGGATGCGAGATTTTTCGAACACCCGGGTTTGGACATCGTGGGGATTCTCCGGGCCGCCTGGACCAATATTCGCCACGGTGGCCGGAAAGTTGAAGGCGCCAGCACGATCACGCAGCAATTGGCGCGCTCGCTGTTCCTTTCGGCTGAACGGACCTTCGATCGAAAACTCCGAGAACTCATCCTCGCCTACAAGATGGAGTTGGTGCTGACGAAAGAACAGATTCTGGAGATGTATTTGAACCAGATCTATTTCGGCCAAGGCGCCTACGGCGTGGCGGCGGCCAGCCAGACCTATTTCGGGAAAGAGCTTTCGACGCTGACCCTAGCTGAATCGGCGTTTCTCGCCGGCCTTCCTAAGTCGCCGAGTCACTATTCGCCGTTCAAAGCCTACGACCGGGCCAAGAAGCGGCAGGAACATGTGTTGAGCCGGATGACAGAGGCGGAGTTCATCAGCGGCGTTGATCGCGAGCAGGCCGCTGCTGAAAAACTGAATTTCCGTCGTCCGGGCAGTGAACATCTGGGACCTTATTTCGTGGAGTATATTCGGCAACTGCTGGTGGCAAAATTCGGTGAATCGATGGTGTACAAGGGCGGACTCGAAGTGTTCACCACGCTCAATACCGATATGCAGAAAGCCGCAGAATCCGCCATGTTCAATGGCTTGCGCGAGATCGATAAGCGTCAGGGCTGGCGCGGTCCGCTTCGTACCATTGATCTTGCGACACTGGAGGTGCCGGCACCTGATCCCTCGGTAAAGCTTGCCGAGGGGGATATGATGGAAGGGGTGGTGCGGAAGATCGGCAAGGATCACGTGCTGGTCCAAATCGGCGGTAGCACGGGTCGCCTGGCCTTCGACGATATGGCCTGGGCATCGAAGTATCTCAAGGGAAAAGATCCCACGAAGGACGCCATTCCGGTCAAAAATATCAAGCAACTGCTGGCGTTGGGTGATGTGATCGAGGTGGGAGTCAAGAAGCTTGAGAAGGAGATCGTGCACTTGCGATTGGAGCAGACCCCGCTGGTTGAAGGCGCCTTGGTTGCCCTTGACCCCAAAACCGGCGCGATTCGCGCCATGGTCGGCGGGTATGATTTTGTGCGGAGTGAATATAATCGTGCGGTGCTCGCCCGTCGCCAGCCGGGATCGTCGTTTAAGCCGATTATTTACGCCGCGGCGATGAATCAAGGCATGAGTCCGGCCACGGTTGTGTTGGATGCGCCGGTCGTGTACGAACAGGAAGAGGAAGACAAGACCTGGAAGCCTGAAAACTACGGCAGGCGGTTCCACGGCATTGTGAGTTTGCGAGAAGCACTGATTCATTCTCACAATCTCGCGACGGTGCGGCTTCTGGATAAAGTGGGTATTCGGAACGTGATCGATTTTTCACGGACGGTCGGTATCGTGAGTCCGCTGACGGCTGATCTTTCACTGGCATTGGGCTCGTCCGGCGTGGGGCTCATGGAGTTGGTATCGGTCTACGGGGTCTTTGCCAATCAGGGTCTGCGGGTTGAACCCTATGCCGTGGCGAGTGTGCAGGACAGCGGAGGTCGCACGCTGGAACAGGCGGCCATTCAACCGCGGCAGGTGGTTTCTCGTGAAACGGCGTACCTGATTACAAACATGATGGAAGATGTCATCCAACGCGGAACAGGCATAGCGGCCAAGGCGGTCATTGACCGTCCGGTGGCAGGGAAAACCGGGACCACCAACGACTTTACCGATGCCTGGTTCATCGGCGCCACGCCCAATCTTGCGACCGGAGCGTGGGTGGGCTTCGATGATCGGCGTCCCTTGGGCGAAACCGAATCCGGTGCGCATGCGGCCTTACCCATTTGGACCACCTTCATGAAAGACGCCCTCAAGCAGTTGCCGGTGGTGCCGTTTGAGATTCCTGACGGGGTGATGTTTGTGAAAGTTGATCCCACGACTGCCCTGCTCACCGATCAAGATGAGCAGCATGGGACCGTGGAACTCTTTACCAAAGGCACAGAGCCGACGAAGAGTGCCGGCTCTAAAATCGATCCCACCGAGTTTTACAAGCTGGACCAACCTTCGGATAACACCCCACCTGTTCCTGTTGAGCCATAGCGAAATAATAGAGAGATGCCTCTGCCAGTTCCATTGGAGAGCTCTGCATTCGTACAGCCCGCGGTCTTCCAGGGTCAGAGTGCGTATGAGCTTTCGAGGAGAGGGGATATGCGGGGGCGAATCAGGATTGGGAGTCCTGATACTCTTCGTGCCAGGCCATTTGGATGGATTCGAGCGTTTTTTCGTTCGATTTCTTGGGGTCATCCTTGAATTCTGGGAGGGCGACAACCCAGGCATGCATGTCGGTGAATCGGACCGTGAGGGGATCGGTGGCCGGGTGGGCTTCGACCAAACGGATCGCGAGTTCTTCAGTATCGCTCCATTTCAAATCCATTGCATGTCCTCGTTGCCAGAGATTATGTAACGTCAGAGACCTTTTTGCCTTGGAGTCTTTGTTTGAGGGAATCGTCCAGCATGGCCACGGTGAGGCCTTTGGCCGCTTGCTCAAGGTCTGCCATGCGCGCACGGATGGCACGGGAGTCGTTCCCATCCTTGGCGGCGGTCAGTGCCGAGAGCGCCGTGCGAATGGCCTCGACTTCTCCCGCAGCGATGAGATGCCCGCCATCTGCTAACGATTTTTCGGTTGTGGTGATCAGTGCTCCCGCATCGAGTCGGGCCTCGATCAGTTTTCGCGCACTGACATCATCCGCAGCGAATTTAAACGAATCTTCGATCATCCGTTCGACTTCTTGATCCGACAATCCGTAGGAAGGCTTGACCTCGATCGACTGGGTCTCCCCGGTCCGCATGTCTTTGGCCATGACATTGAGAATGCCGTTGGCATCGATCAAGAAGGTCACTTCGATGCGTGGAACCCCGGCCGGCAATGGCGGCACCTTAAGGCGGAAACGGGCGAGGCTGCGGTTGTTCTCCGCCAGTTCTCGTTCGCCCTGCAGAATATGAATGTCCACCCCGGTTTGGCCATCCACATAGGTGGTGAACATTTCTTTTGCGCTGGCAGGGATCGTGGTGTTGCGTCTGATCAGACTGCTCATCACGCCGCCCATGGTTTCGATGCCCAATGACAGGGGGGTTACGTCCAGCAGCAACATATCGGTCGTACCACCGCTCAGAATATCGGCCTGTACCGCGGCGCCGAGCGCCACCACTTCGTCCGGATTCAGTTCGCAGTGCGGCTGTTTGCCGAAGAGTGCGTGAACGCGCTGTCGAACCAGCGGCATGCGGGTCGCCCCACCAACGAGCACGACCTCGTCGATGTTATCCGGCGTCAGTTCTGAATCTTTCAATGCCAGGCGGCAGGGTCCTAGAGTGCGCTCAACCAATGCCGTACAGAGTTGCTCAAGCTGATCGCGCGTGAGTTCACGCGTGAATCGGCCTTTCCCGTCAGGCAGGTCGAGATTTACGGCTGTCTTGAGTTCTTCCGAAAGGCGTATCTTCGCGCGTTCGGCTTCCAGGCGGACCGCCTGCATGTGATCAGGATGGGCGCTGAGATCGAGTCCGTATTGCGTGCGGATCTCGCCAAGAAAAAGGTCGGCAATCAACTGGTCGAAGTCGTCACCGCCGAGATGTGTATCGCCGTTCGTGGCGAGCACTTCAAAGATCCCGTTTTTTAATTTTAAGATCGAGATATCGAACGTTCCACCGCCCAAGTCGTAGACCGCGATCGTGCCCTGTGTCTTTTCTTGTAGTCCATAGGCCAGCGAGGCGGCGGTTGGTTCATTGATGATGCGCAAGACTTCAAGCCCGGCAATCATGCCGGCGTCCTTGGTCGCCTGCCGCTGGCTATCGTTGAAATAGGCAGGTACG
Source organism: uncultured Nitrospira sp. (assembly GCA_902500785.1). Lineage (GTDB taxonomy): Bacteria > Nitrospirota > Nitrospiria > Nitrospirales > Nitrospiraceae > Nitrospira_A. Next base: position 76,233 of record CABVRW010000003.1, on the reverse strand, counting down.
GTAATGACGGCTTTGGTGATACTTTCTCCAAGAAAGGCTTCCGCGCGGATCTTGAGCTCTTTCAAAATCATGGCAGAGATCTGCGGTGGCGAGTAGGACTTCTCTCCGAGCTTGATTCGGATGACCCCGCCCTTTTCCGCGAGCGTATAGGGAAAGTAGGCCAGTTCGTCGTGGACGTCGGCCAGGCTCTTGCCCATGAAGCGTTTCACGGAGTAGACCGTGCGCTCGGGATCTCTTGTGAGATATTCCTTGGCCGGATCGCCGACGATGAGGCCGTTGTCGGTCAGCGCGACGACGGAGGGAACCATCGCACGTTCGCCACGCGCGGAAATGATGCGCGGCGTCCCCTGGTCCATGTAGGCGACAAGGGAATTGGTGGTGCCGAGGTCAATGCCGACAATGCGTGCCATAGTGGTTAGGCGATCGTTGCGACGAGATCGTTGACGATATTTTTTACGTAGGTGCGATTGGACAGGAGGTCCCGCATACTCTTGAGAATGCTGGCTCGCTCGGCTCGGGCCTGTTCGGTGGCCTCGCCGCGATCTTGCAACGCATCCCACCGGCCGAACAGCTGTTGGAGCTGGGCGTCCATATCCTGTTGCCGCTGTTCAAGCGTGGCTCGATCAGCCTGGAGTTTCGTGCGGAGCGTGGAGGCATTGTCAGAGGCGCGATCGCTGGCACGGAATTCATCGAGCGTGTCCTGCAACTCGAGAATCTCTTCAAATAGGTCGGCTGGCGGTGTCGTCCGGATTTCTTTCACCGAGCCGGCTTCGAGGTCCAATAGATACTCGGCTCGCTGAATTGGATCCCGTAGGGTGCGATAGGCGGTGTTCAGCATGGCCGAGTTGTCGAGGCTGATAGTCTGCTCCGCATCACTTTTATTCTGGTAGAAATCAGGATGGAACGCGCGGCTCAACTCGTAGAACTTGGTTTCGAGCGTCTGTGGATCGATAGCGAGGCGTCTCGGAAGCCCAAAGCAGGTGAAATAGTCCAGATCCTTCGAGACCGGCTGGACTTTCACACAACGGTCGCAAAAGTATTCTCCCGCCATTTCGGATTGGCAGTGCCAACACATACTGCGAGCCATCTGCAGCTCGCGTCGATCCTCGGTGCCTGTGGTACGTCGATTCATGTGCTCTTGCTCGTTTAGGCTGAAAAAGACTCTCCGCAGCCGCATGTCTTGTTGGCGTTTGGGTTCACGAATTTGAAGTTTCCGCCCATCAGGTCCTTCTGAAAATCGAGCTGCGTGCCTTGCAGGTAGATGGCGCTCTTGGCGTCCACAATGACCTTCACGCCGTCGAATTCGTACACCTGATCGTATTGGCCGATCTTTTCATCGAAGTTGATGGTATAGCTCAGACCGGAGCAGCCGCCCCCCTTGACGCCAAGGCGGAGACCGCCGTCTTCGATGCCTTGGACATTGATGAGACGCTTCACTTCCTGTAAGGCAGCGTCGCTCAGGGTGATGACCGGGGCTTGAGCATCCGTATTCGTGGTGGCGTCCATAGCGTGTGCTCCTTCTTGTCGTTACTTCGGGTCGGCTTTCTTTTGATAGTCGGCGAGGGCTGCTTTGATAGCATCCTCGGCCAGTACCGAACAGTGAATCTTGACGGGAGGCAGATTCAGTTCCTGCACGATATCGGTATTCTTAATCCGGCCGGCTTCCTCGACCGTTTTGCCCTTGAGCCACTCAGTGGCCAAGCTGGAGCTGGCGATGGCGGAGCCGCACCCGAAGGTCTTGAACTTGGCGTCCACGATCGTCTCGTTTTCAACCTTGATCTGGAGTTTCATGACATCGCCGCATTCCGGTGCGCCAACGATGCCGGTGCCTACTCCGTCCTCTTCTTTCTTGAAACTTCCCATGTTGCGGGGGTTATTGAAGTGGTCGACAACTTTTTCGCTATAGGCCATGGTGTCCTCCGAATGTATCGCTCACAGTCGTGATGTTTCAGGTTAATGCGCAGCCCATTGCACGGATTTGAGATCAATGCCCTCTTTTGCCATTTCATACAACGGGGACATCTCTCGGAGTTTGGTTACCACCTCGATAATTCGCTTTCCAGCATAGTCAACCTCTTCGTCGAGCGTGAAGCGTCCCAGGCCGAATCGAATGGAGGAATGCGCGAGTTCCGCCCCCACCCCCAACGCGCGCAGGACGTATGACGGCTCAAGAGTTGCTGAGGTGCAGGCTGATCCCGAGGAGAGCGCGATTTCTTTGCAGCCCATCAGCAGCGATTCGCCTTCGACATAGGCGAATGAAATGTTCAGGTTGTGAGGAAGGCGCTGCGTCGGATGGCCGTTCAAATAGACCTCTTCAAGCGCGTTGGTAATTGTGGTATGGAGGCGATCCCGCATCACGGAAAGTCGCGCACCGTCAGCCGCCATTTCCTGTTCGCCTAGCTCACAGGCTTTCCCGAATCCCACGATCAATGGAACCGGGAGAGTACCGGAGCGCATGCCGCGCTCATGTCCGCCGCCATCCATTTGAGCCGCGATGCGAACGCGAGGATTCTTTTTCCTGACGTATAGGGCGCCGACACCCTTGGGGCCATAGATCTTGTGGGCGCTGAAAGACATCAAGTCGATCCCCATGTCCTGGACATCAATCGGGACTTTTCCGACGCCTTGAGTGGCATCGCAATGAAAGAGAATGCTCTTTTCCTTCGCGATCTTTCCGATCTCTTTGATCGGATTGATGGTGCCGATTTCGTTATTGGCGAACATGACTGAGATCAAGATGGTCTTATCGGTGATGGCGTTCCGCACATCCTCCGGATTGACCATGCCGAACTTATCGACCGGGAGATATGTGACTTTGACTCCCCGTTTGGCTTCCAGGGCTTTGGCCGTGTCCAGCACTGCCCGATGCTCGGTGGACGACGTAATAATGTGGTCGCCCTTTTCGTGGTACATTTCGACGACGCCTTTGAGCGCTAGGTTGTTCGACTCCGTTGCGCCGCTGGTGAACACGATTTCCTTGGCATCCGCATGGATGAGTTTGGCAATCTGTTTCCGCGCGTTTTCAACGCCTTCTTCGGCTTCCCATCCGAAAGCATGATTCCGGCTGGCAGAGTTCCCGAATTTTTCCGTGAAATAGGGCAACATTGATTCCAATACCCGAGGATCCATCGGGGTGGTCGAATGGTTATCCAGGTAAATCGGGAACTTCATCGCGCGACTCCTTGTTGTTCCGTGGCCACGGATTGAATGGTGATGAGTGGGGTTCCCCCCATCATATCTTGCAAAGTCATATTGTTCAGCAGCTGATAGATGCTGCTCTGGATTTTCAACAGCGGTGTTCTGATGTTACAGTGCTCACGCTGCATGCAGGCATCGCCTTCTTTCTCGTGTGAGCAGTCCATGATGCCGAGTGGACCTTCCAGGCTTTCCAGGACCTGGGCAATGGTGATCTCGCGAGGGTTCCTGCCGAGCAGATAGCCGCCTTTGGGGCCGTTATGGCTATCGATGATTCCGCTCTTGGCCAAGGTTTGTAAAACTTTGGCGAGCAATTCAACAGGAATGTGGTACTCCTCTGCGATCTCTTTTGTATTCACGACGCGGGCTCGGGCGACGTCGGCGTATTGGTTGGCCGCAATATGCTGGAGTGCCATCAACCCGTAATCTGCTTTTTTCGATAATTTCAGCATGGCCCTATTGCCGATCGTTAAAGTCGGAGACTATAATGATCTCCGATCAATTCAGTCGTACAAAAGGTATCATGCGATCTTTGGACCTGTCAAGGGAGTGTCGGCGAGAAGAGTGAGAATCTCACTGTCGGACCTCAAGGTACGTCGGTCGGAGGCGAAAGAATAATTTGCACCATATAGAGAAGAAAAGGGGCTAAGCAACATGGGTGGGACAAATCCCTATATTGAGAAGGCAGCCGTTGAACTGCCGGCAAAACCCTATACCGTAACCTTCATTTTTCCCGACAAGACGGAAAAAAAGGTTGAAGTGCAGCCGAACAAGATTCCATACGGTCCTACGGGATTGCCCGGGAGCATTCTCGACATCGCAATGGGGAATGGGATTGATCTAGAGCATGTGTGTGGTGGGGTCTGTGCGTGCTCCACATGTCATGTCATGGTGAAGAAGGGTCTGGAAACGTGCAATGAAGGGACAGATGATGAGTTTGATCAGTTGGATGAAGCCCCCGTCACGACCTTGCAGTCACGACTCGGCTGTCAGTGTGTGCCAAATGGCACGATGGAAGTGGTGGTAGAGATTCCCGCCATCAACAAGAATCTTGCGAAAGAAGGGCACTGAGGAAGACTAGAGTGATGTGATGACCTGACGGCCGAATGACCTCTGTGGCAAGGAGGGACACTCCGATCATGCGATCACCAGATTTCCCCTTCGTCCATATACTACGATCAGTCATACGTTTCGAGCTTCACCTCCCGCCGATCGAAGCCCAATTCCACAAAAAGAGCCCGCAATGGGCGCGCGAATGACTTGATCCCGGCAATCATGGGGGTCACTTGCCGACCGTTTCCGGCTAGTTGTTTGATCGCATCGACCGTCTCGTCATGGCCTTCGGGGGTGACGCAGATAAATGGCAGATAACGAAAAGTTGAGTGGCGTGCCGCCAGGGCCATGAATTCGTCATGATAGAGTTGTTCGGCCGCGTGGGGAGCCTGTGCGATCAGTGTGGTCGAAGGCAGCGAGTCTTGCAACGCAAGCGAGCGGAGCATGCAACGGAGCGGAACGAGCCCTGAATAGCGCCCGATCAACAGCAAGTGCTGAGACTCTGGCTCGGGGAGCACAAAGTGGCCATAGGGGCCTGACAGGGGGAGGCGATCGCCCGGCTTGAGCGAGGAGAGATAGCTGGAGCCCTTGCCGCCTGGAACGTGGTCGAAGACCAGTGTGAGATGGCCGGTTGAAGACGGCGGCTCCGCCAGAGAGTAAGCACGGTTCAACGGCGGATGGTCTCCAACCGGCAATTGCAGAGAGATCCACTGCCCGGGCTTGAACGACAGCGGGTGCTCGATCGGACGGAGCACAAGTTCCGTCGTGTGCGGGGTCAGGGTCGTGAGCGAGACGATGTCGGCGATCTGTGTCGGTTCGGCCATGGTCTGTTCTTAACAAAAACGGGTTCAGAATGGAACAGGCCACTTCTGTACATCATTCCAATGCCGTGTTATAGATAGCGCCCTTTGACGTGTTCCACACGAGTGACGGTGATGCGATGAGTCAGGTCAGGGTTCGATTCGCACCCAGTCCGACCGGTTTCCTCCACATCGGCGGGGTGCGGACGGCCTTGTTCAACTGGCTGTTTGCGCGGCAGCAGAACGGGGTGTTTGTCCTTCGCATCGAAGATACCGACCAGAGCCGTTCCACCGACGACTCCATTCAAGCCATTGTGGAGGGCATGCGCTGGGTCAAACTCGATTGGGACGAAGGGCCCTTTCGGCAGACCGAGCGGATGGATCTCTATCGTGACCACGCGGTGCGATTGTTCGAGCAAGGCCATGCCTACTGGTGTGTCTGCACCCCGGAGGAGCTGGAGACACGTCGGAAAGAAGCAGAAACCAAAGGCGGGTCCCCCAAGTATGACGGCCGGTGCCGGAATCTCGGCCTGACAAAACCACCTGGCGAAGCGGCCCTTCGTTTCAAGGCTCCGCAGGAGGGCCAGACGGTTGTTGATGATGTGATCAAGGGACGCGTGGTCTTTGATAACCAGATTTTGGACGATCTGATCATTCTTCGATCCAACGGATATCCCACCTACAATTTCTCCGTGGTGGTCGACGATGCCTCAATGGGGATCACCCATGTCGTGCGGGGCGACGACCATCTCACGAACACCCCACGGCAGATTCCGATTTTTCAGGCGTTGGGGTTTCCGCTCCCGCGCTTCGGGCATTTGCCGATGATTCTCGGCCCGGACAAGGCGCGGTTGTCGAAGCGCCACGGTGCTACCTCAATCATGGCGTATAAAGAGATGGGCTACTTGCCCGATGCTATGGTGAATTATTTGGTCCGCTTGGGCTGGTCGCATGGCGACCAGGAACGGTTCTCGCGAGAGGAACTGATCGAAAAGTTCTCCTGGAAGAATGTCCAGACATCCGCCGCCGTGTTTAATCCGGAAAAGCTGTTGTGGCTCAATGCCGAATACCTCAAAACCAGCCCGCCGACTGAGATTGCTCAGGCGCTCGTGCCGCTTCTTGAACAGGCCGGGCTCAAGGATGAGGTCCGTGCCCGTTCGATCGAATGGCTCGCGCAACTCGTGGTCTTGGTGAAAGAGCGAACCAAGACCTTGCTCGAGATGGTCCACTGGGTGGCGCCCTATTTCGGCGAAGCGGTGGTAGTTGATGAAGAGGCGGCAAAGAAGTTCCTCACGTCAACTCACGCGGCGGTGTTGACCAAGCTGGTCGAACGGTTTGAAGCCCTTCCCACGTTCTCCAAGCACGAGTGGGAGGAGGCGTTTAAGAAGCTGGTCGCGGAGGAGGGGATCAAGATGGGGCAACTGGCCCAGCCGGTGCGAGTGGCGTTAACCGGTCGGACAGCCAGCCCTGGCCTGTTCGAAGTGATGGAGGTGCTCGGCCGTGACCGCACTCTGCTGCGACTTCGACGGGGTATCGAACAGGCTTCACGATCCTGAGCGTCGGCCGCCGAGAATCAGTGTCGATCTTGACGCAGTAGAGAAGCTTATATTACTGTGTGGACCGGTTGGGGGATCGTCTAGCGGTAGGACGTCAGTCTCTGGATCTGACTACCTAGGTTCGATTCCTAGTCCCCCAGCCAAAATCTTCTCCACGCCCTGCTCTTCAGCTCGATGTCTCGGTTCCGTACCGCGCTGGGGGATCGTCTAGCGGTAGGACGCCGGCCTTTGGAGCCGGCTACCTAGGTTCGATTCCTAGTCCCCCAGCCAAATTTCCCGCTTGGATGCTGCGACGGAAGGTCCAGCCTCAGTCAGGACGTGACGGCGTGTGGTTGCTCGCCTATGTTCACGAACTCTGCACGGTCTGCGCGCGTTTTTCATCCAGTTCCGCCCAGCGGCCGTACAGCCGCTCCACCTCAGTCTGCGCCGCGACCAATGCCTGGCTCCGTGCCTGTAGCCCGGCGGCATCCGACATGACGGCTGGATCGTGCATCGCGGCTTGGCAGGCCGTGACCTGCTCCTCGGCTTTGAGAATGCTCTCTTCGATCGTGCTCCATTCCTTCTGCTCGCGATAGCTCAGTTTTTTGGCTTTGCGAGCCGGATTGGCCGATGGACCCTCATCCTGATCAGTCGACGCGCGCCCGTCACCATTCGATTCCGTGTTGGATCCACCGGCCCGGTCCTGCGCATTTTCCCATTGAGCATAGTCGGCAAACCATTCGACGCGACCGGTGCCATCCAGCGCCAGGAGTATGGTCGAGACGCGATCCAGCAACCACCGATCATGGGTCACGAGCACGAGCGCGCCGGGAAATTCCAGCAAACTATCCTCCAGCACTTCGAGGGTGGGGATATCCAAGTCATTGGTCGGCTCATCGAGAATGAGCAGGTCTGCTGGTTCGAGCATCAGCCGGGCGATGAGAAGCCGTGCCTGCTCGCCGCCGGAAAGTTTTGACACCGGGAGATCCAGCTGTTCCGGACGAAAGAGAAAGCGTTTGGCCCATGACGCCAGATGGATCGAACGATCTTGATAGACGACCGCATCGCCTGACGGGGCCAGCGCGCGTCGCAAGCTGGTGGATTGATCCAGGGACTCGCGATGTTGCTCAAAGGAGACGACGCGCAGCGCCTCCGCTCGCGTAATGGTTCCGGAATCGGGCTCCAGCGTACCGGCGAGTAACCGCAGCAGCGTGGTTTTGCCGCTGCCGTTAGGACCTAAGAGGCCCAGCCGTTGGCCGGGCCCGAGGAGCAGGTCAAGGTTCGTCACCACGGGCGTCACGTTGAAACTCTTGGTGACCTGCTCCGCGACCACGAGCTGTTTTGATTTTCGGCCCGAGGCGGAAAAGTCGATACCGATGGTCGACTGTGCCGCGCGGGTTTCGGCCTGGCTCAATTCGTCGATGAGCTTGCCTGCCGACTGAATCCGGCCCTTGGCTTTGGTGGTGCGAGCTTTAGGGCCACGGCGCAACCACTCCACCTCCCGGCGGACGCGATTTGCCAATGAGGCCTGATAGTCGGCTTGCGCTTGGAGGGCGGCATCGCGTTGTTCGAGGAAATCGCTATAGCAGCCGCGGGCTTCAAATCGGCCTTCAGGGTAACAGCGATTGAGTTCCACCATGCGAGATGTGACTGATTCGAGAAAGCGGCGATCGTGACTGATGACGAGAAAGGCTTTGGCGCGATTCTTCAGCAGTTGCTCCAGCCAGATGATGCCTTCCAAGTCCAAATGGTTCGTCGGCTCGTCCATGAGCAGTACATCCGGCTCGAGCAGTAAGGCCTGTGTAATGGCCAATCGCTTACGCCAGCCTCCGGACAGCGTGGAGACCGCATGTTCGGGATCGGGGAAGGCGCCGATGCTGAGGGCCCTGGCGATTCGGCCACCCTGTTCGTGAGGATCGAGCCCGTCTTCTGCCAGCGTGTCCTGCAGTACCTGTTCAATGCTGTGGTGTGGGGGGAAGACGGGTTCCTGGGGAACATAGCCGATGCGTGTGTGGCGCCGCAGGGTGCGCGTGCCTTCATCCGGAGGTTCGAGTCCCATGAGGATCTTGAGCAACGTCGATTTGCCGGACCCATTCGGTCCGATCAAGCCCACGTGATCGCCGTCGGAGAGTGCCAGGGAGAGATCCGTGAACAGAGCTCTGACCCCATAGCTTTTGCTGATCGATTCACAACTCAACAGAACGTTCGGGGCCATACCCTGGGTACCTCGCGTACAAAATGAAAGACCGTAGTATACGGTGTAAGAGCGGCGTTGGGCCAGCGTCTTCGGCAGGATTGTGGATCTGTAAGGTCGCCCGGATCGTGTGTGGCGGGACCGGTCGAGTACGAGCGAAACGTGACGGTCAGTGAGCGGTCTTGGCGCGGCCGGTATGGAGGCGGTGCTGAAAACAGGTTGGACAGAGGTGGTAACCGCCCTGGGTCGAGGTATGAAATGATTCCATGCTGGCTGTTCCGCAATCAAAACAACGGACCTGGCTCACGGCGGAGCGTGGCAATGGGGGCGTGGCGTCGATATGTTGAAGTTGATCGTGCAGGCGAAGGGCGGAGCGTTGGATGCGTGCGAGGAGTGGTTGCGCCCCAATCGCCGCGTGTGGGATCGCGGCCTCGAGCAGGGACAGGCGCTCGCGAAATGAAGCATTCTCGGTCTCTCGCTTCTCCCAGCTTAATTGCGTCACCATCGTCGGCCTCCTTTATGGACGATTGCTTGTTTGCCGCGCGAGTGGTGATTCTCGTCGATGCACCCGGACATGTTCAAGGGTGCCGAAGACTGGAGCACCAGTACTTTGTGTGGGACAGTGTCAGGTCTGATGGAGCGAGGGCGAAGCCGGTCAGCGCGGGGTCCGAGCTTTCTCGATCTTCGCGTAGGCATCTTTGAGCGTGACGGTTCGATTAAAGACGAGCCGGCTGGGGGAGGAATCGGGGTCGGCGCAGAAGTACCCGACCCGTTCGAATTGCAGCCGGGTGCCTGGGGAAACTGAGGCCAAACTGGGTTCCACCTTGCAGGCCGACAGGCGCTCCAGAGAACAGGGGTTTAAGTGCTGGGTCCAGTCCTGATCGGGTGGAATTTTCCCGGGATCTGTGAGCATCAGATTTTCATAGAGCCGTATTTCGGCATCGATGGCGTGTGAAGCCGATACCCAATGGATCGTCGCTTTCACCTTGCGTTGCGCCTGTGCCCCGCCGCTCTTGGTCTCGGGGTCATAGGTACAGCGCAGTTCCGTCACTTCGCCCGTACCCGGGTCCTTCACGACACCGACACAGGTGATGATGTAGGCATAACGCAGCCGCACCTCGCGGCCCGGCGCGAGGCGAAAGAACTGTTTCGGCGGATCTTCTCTAAAGTCTTCATGATCGATATAGAGGGTGCGCGAGAAGGGAACCTGACGCGTTCCGGCTGAGGGGTCTTCCGGGTTGTTGACGGCGTCGAGCTGTTCGACCTGCCCCTCCGGGTAGTTCTCGATGACCAGGCGCAAGGGGCGGAGCACCGCCATCACACGGGGCGCGCGTTTGTTCAGGTCTTCCCGGACGAAGTGTTCAAGGAGTTGCATCTCGACCACGGCATCCCGTTTCGCGACGCCGATGGCCTCACAAAACGCGCGCAATGCCTCGGGCGTGAACCCGCGGCGGCGGAGGCCCTTCAGGGTGGGGAGGCGAGGATCATCCCAGCCGTTCACCAGCTTGCGTTCAACCAGATCGAGCAATTTTCGTTTGCTCATGACCGTGAAGGCGACATTGAGCCGGGCGAATTCGATTTGCTGCGGTCGCTGTGGAGTCCCGCAGTGTTCGACCACCCAGTCATACAGCGGCCGGTGATCTTCAAATTCGAGGGTGCAAATCGAATGCGTGATGCCTTCCATCGCATCGGAGAGGGGGTGCGCAAAATCGTAGGCCGGATAGATGCACCAGGTCGTGCCCATGCGGTAATGGGCGACGTGTCTGATTCTGTAGAGCACGGGATCGCGGAGATTGATGTTCGGCGAGGCCATGTCGATCTTGGCTCGCAGCACATGAGCCCCGTCGGGGAATTCACCGGCCCGCATCCGACGAAAGAGATCCAGGTTTTCGGCGACGCTCCGAGCGCGGAAGGGGCTGGCTTGGCCCGGCTCGGTCAGGGTTCCGCGGTAGGCGCGCATCTCATCGGCGGTGAGGCTGTCGACGTACGCAAGCCCCTGCTGAATCAGTCCTATGGCGTATTCGTAGAGTCGCTCAAAGTAATCGGATGCGAAAAACATCTTGTTCTGCCAGTCGAACCCGAGCCAGCGAACATCTTCCTGAATGGCCTGCACGTATTCAGGGTCTTCGGTCGTGGGATTGGTATCATCCATGCGGAGATGGCAAATTCCGCCTGGATTCTCATTGGCGATGCCGAAGTTCAGGCAAATCGACTTGGCATGGCCGATATGGAGATAGCCGTTCGGTTCCGGCGGAAAGCGGGTGACGACTCGACCGGCATGTTTCCCGGCGGCACGGTCGGCCGCGACGATCTCGCGGATGAAGTCCGAACGTGGTTGCGGTTCTGGCGTGGTGGACATGGTTGTTGCGATTCCGTCGAATTGCATCTGATGAAACGCGCATGGTTCTATCACAGAACGGCGGGGCGGGAGAAGAGGGACCGGATAGTCCGGACCGCGCCGCGTCGTGGCGAATGGCTTTTTTCTGGATCGATCGAAGGGACTATTTTAGAATCAAGCGTCGGCGACAGGTGGATGTGGCGTCCGGTAAGGGAGATGCGATGCCGAATGGTCGATGGAGCGCATGGGGACTTGTGATGCTGCTCGGCATCATGTGGGTGGGCGGAATTCAGGCGGGTGAGTCTGACTCCCTAGAGGCTTGCCGGGCCCAACCGCTCGACGTCAAGATGCAGTGTTATCAGCGGCATCTGGAAACGGTGCTCCAGGCAGAGGGTACGGAACAGGCGCTCACGGCACTGGAGCAGATCACAGCCCAAGACCCTGAGGCGTTGCGCGAGGCCCATCCACTCGTCCATCACGTCGGCCAGCGTTCGTTCGCGCGGTATGGCACGGCGCCGCTCGCGCTGTCACACTGCCGGGACGTGTTTTGGTCGGGCTGCTACCATGGTGTCTTGCAGGCATTCCTCAGCAGTCTGGCCAGCGTCGAACCGCAGCATATCCTGCCCCTCTGTCCTATCAGCGAGACGGTCTCAGCCTATTCGTTTCAGCGGTACAACTGCCTCCATGGGTTGGGCCATGGCCTGACCATTCAATTTCGCTACGATCTGCTCAAAAGTCTGGCGTTTTGTGATGCGTTGCCGGGGAGCTGGGATCGAGAGTCCTGCTATGGCGGCGTGTTCATGGAAAATATCGTCACGTTCCAGCAGGCGCAACGGACTCAACCGGCCCAATCGGGGGGCGAACATCATCACCATGCGGCCACGAGTTTTCTGAATCCCCAAGACCTCTTGTACCCCTGTTCCGTACTGAATGAGAAATACTTGCGAGCCTGTTATCTGATGCAGACCTCGGCAGTGCTGACCTTCCTGAATTACGATTTTGCGCAAGCCTTCACGCAGTGCGCTCGAGTGGAGGGGGAGCACCAGACGACCTGTTATCGAAGTTTAGGCCGTGATATCAGCGGCTACACCTTGCGTGATGCGCTGCGGGTCAATGAGCTCTGCCGGCTGGGGCAGGCCGATCAGGTACGGCAATGTTTCATCGGCGCCGTGAAGGACTTTATTCTCACCGATGCCAAGCCGGAGCCGGGTCTCGCACTCTGTCGGAGCCTGGACGGGCCCTTCAAGAAGGACTGTTATGCCACTGTGGGGGAGATGGTGGTGCCCCTCTTCGACGATAAGGAGAAGCGGGCACAAGCCTGTCGCAAAGGCGAAGAAGAGTATGTCGACGCCTGCCTGGCCACCGCCACGGCCTTTTAGTCCAGCCCGTTGATGCAGCGTGGGGCTCGGTACGCCGCTCGGATCCACCCTTGATCAGCACAGTTCTCCCGAAACCTGACACATATAACGGCGGCGGGTTTGCCGCTCCGACTGATGAGCTAGGACGAACCTTTTCTGTGGCCGAATGTGTGGCGTCAAGGGGAATGTGGCTGCGGCTCAACGTCGGGCGGTGCCGGTAGCCGGATCACATTGAAATCTTTCTGTGCGAGCACGCGGCCGTTCATACGCAAGCGGAACTCATAGCGACCCGGGGCGGGGAACAGGAGGGCGGGGATATTGATGCCGAAGTCAGCAATCTGCAGGCGGTCCCCGATAACGATATTGGGAAGGGAGGCGCGGCAGACCAGCTGGTCCGTATTGACGTACACCAGGTCGATGTCGAAGTGATAGGTCCCCTCGGCATCGGTCATGCAGAAGTACAGACCGAGTTGCTGATGTTGAAACGGGAACGTCACCGCCTGGAGGTGGGTAAAAATGCCGATCAGGGATTTTTTCTTGGTCAGGCTGTCTTCGATGACGCAGTCGCACACCAAGAAGGCCTGGACGCTGGGATGTGAAACGTCAGTCATGTGCCCCGGCCCTTGTCAGCCGAGCACCGCGGTTCCGCCGCGGGCCTCGAACACATCGCCGAACAGCGTGTGGGTAGACCCGATGCGGCAGAAGTGCGAGGTGATTTCAATGAGCTGCCCCCGGTGCGAGTAGAATTTCCCCGTGGCCACATGGATTTTTTCGCCGGGCGCGACCGCCGCTTCCAGGACCGTCTCGCCGGTCTCCTGGTCCGTCAATTTCAGCCACGGCAGATTGGGGAAGAGGGTCGGGGGGGAATCGCTCGTGTTGAGCGAAAACCGGTTGCCGTCGTTAAACGCCCAACGATTGCGGCGCAGGTGTGCGACATGGTTGCCGCTGCCGTCATAAAGATCGATGGTGAGCAGGATGCGGTCCTGCTCCGACGTGAGTTCCAGCACGAGTTGTTCTTTGCCTTGAATGCGGATGACCCCGTTGGTGTTGCGGAAAATGTTGGAGCCCAGTCGGATTTCCAGGCGGGACCTATGCCGCTTCGATTCAGCCTCGTGGGAGGGGGGCGATGGGTCAGGTTTGCGTAGTTCCATGCGTAGAGATCTAGCAGAATGCGGAAACAGTCCGCCAGCGGTGTTCTCGCATCACGCAGCCGGTCACCGTACCGCACGAGTACGATTCGCCGCTTCGCTCGATGCTCGATCGGCCTTGCTGGAGGGCCCTTTTGAGCATCCTGTGGGCTATTCTGTCACAAATAGCGCCCATGAGCTGATCGCAGCGTATCAAGCAAACGACGAGTTGTTCGTCAGCCTGCGAGGGTGGCTCACGGACCCGTTGAGGGATGCATTCGATGATACGTGCTTGCCTGATCAAGTGGGGAGCAAGGTAGGCCCTTAGCGAGGCGCTGTCAAGTCCGTTTTGGCCGTGGGTATGGCTGTGTGGTTAGGGAGAGGCAGGGCCTTCACGCTCATCGGAATCAGTGGCCGTCACGCAGACGGTGACGTCCTGTTCCGATTGATCACGCAGAGGAATCGCAATGACTTGGGAGACCGCCCCTCCGCCGGTCTTTTGTGACGCGGGGACGACCTTCCCGATGACCGGGCCATCGCCGGCGTTGTAGTAAATGGTCGTATACGCAAGGTTAGTCAAGGGTTTGCCGTCGGTGCCGGACGTGGGCTCGGTATACGCGACGGTAATGGTGGATTGCGGTGGCTTCACGCGGACTTTGGTGGTGGCCCCACATTTGGTCCAGGCGCTGGAATTGGGAGGCGCGATGGTTCCTTCCAGAAAGCTCGCACCACAGCCGGCTAGTGAGAGGAACGCCGGGAGCAGACCTGCGATCAGGAAGAACCGGGAGCCAGCGAAATGGACGACCATCGTCGTACTGTAGGCTAATTCCATTGCCTCCGCAAGCAGGTGCAGCCCTTCCAGCTGTATCCGGTTTCAGGCAGCCGTCAGTCCTGCCTGCGATGACTTGCTGTTTGAAAAGCCAAAACTCGCTGTGGTACAGTCCTGCTCTTTCAGTTGCTGCATGGACTGCCTCTCTGGTCCCATCGTCTAGCTTGGCCTAGGACGGAGCCCTCTCAAGGCTCAGACACGGGTTCAAATCCCGTTGGGACCACCAACCTTTTCACGCAGTTAGCACCAACCGTGGCGGTTCACACCCCGTCATTGTGCTAAATTTGTGATAGTCGTCCTTAAACACCTGCACCGCTTCCCGCAAATTCTCCGGTGCGAGATGCGCATACCGTTGCGTCATCCGTCCATCGCGGTGTCCGAGCAGCCGTTGCACCCGATAGAGATCCACGCCTCGCTGGACGAGCGCTGAGGCGAACGTATGCCGCAGGTCGTGAAAGCGAAAGTTCGTCACGCCTACGGACTCACAGGCTCGCCGAAAGGCCGTTGTGACCATATCCGGCGTCACTGGTTCCCTGGCCTCGGTGTGTTGCAGGAACACAGGACCGCTGGCGAGTGGTCGGGAGGGTCTCACGGCTTCCAACGTCTTCATCGCAGGATCACACAACGGAATGCCTAAGCGATCTCCGTTCTTCGTGTGATCCAGAATGATGAGTCCCCGAGCCAGATCGACTTGCTCCCACTGCAAGCACACCACGTTCTCCCGGCGCAGGCCGGTATAGCGTGCCAGCATCACGATCGGTTGCAGCCACGTCGGGCAAGCTTGGTGAATTGTCGCCAGCGTCTCGTCATCGCAATAGCGGACGCGTGCATTGTTCACCTTGCCCATCGACACGCGACAGACGGGATTGTCTCGGCACCATTCCCATTCTCGAATGGCAATATTGAAGGCCGTCTTCATCAACGCCAATTCTTTCACGATGGTGGCCGGCGCGGCTCCCGCCTGTTGCCGTTTCCACTTGTACGCGGCAATCTCCTTTGGTGTGACCCGAACTAAGGTCATGTGGCCAAACACCGGCAGCAGATGCGCCAGGACGCCTCGTGCCCGCCGTTCACCGTGACGGCTGGCTCCTACGACTCGTTCAGCCACGTAGCGCTCGACCATTTCTTCAAAGGTCCGTTCTTGTTCTTCGAGCCGGTCGAAATAGCGACCTTCGACGAGCTTGACCTTGATCTTTCCGAGCACCGCTTCTGCGAGTCGGCGGTCTGTACATTCGGTACTCCGTCGGACCTGCCGTCCCTGATAGATAAACGTCATCCACCACACTTTGTTGCGCTTAAACAGCCCCATCTGCATCCTCCTTCTGGATGAGGCCTGATTTCGGTCTGGTTTCCCCGTGCCGGGGAGTATAGACCTCGGATTTGGCCGCTTCAATGAGGTGGTTAATATCTCGGGTATCGTCGTGAATCGGCAATGGGAAAGGCTGGACGGGAGTTGCCCCAAAGCCATTCAGCCACGCCTGGATGGCGTCAGGGTCGAACCGGATGAGGCAATGGATGCGATGGCAAGGAATCTTGTTCCGTGAGACCCAGAGATAGAGCGTGGACGGCTTGATGTTGAGCCAAGCCGAAAGCTCTTTGGTGGTGAGCATGATGCAGATATACCGGGGCAGTCTCGCGACACCCCCAGTCCCCCTAACATGGGCTGCCCGCGTTCCCGCCGGCAGACGATGGATGAAACCGATTGGGTGGTTGCTTGAGCAAGTTCCGGTGCCGGTCTTTCCACCGGGAGATGCCCCTGACAATTTCGTGCTGTAGCCATTCTTCCCCACCAGGGGTGGCACAAATGACCGCCAGCATTGGCGTCAGGGTGTCGCTCACCCATCGTTTCACGTTCTGCAGGGTCTGCACCTGCTTCTCCTGGGCTAATCGGCCCTTCTGAAATCCCTCCGTCAGAAGGGCGTACCACTCCAGCACTGGAGCCCGGTATCGTTCTTCATCCTCGGCATCTTTCGGGATCTGCCGGAAATCCACATAGGATCGGAGCAATCCGACCACCAACTCCTTCCAATCGGCTTCGTCTAACGAGGCTAAGGCTCGGGCACATTGTTCGGCGCGATCCTTCTTCAGTTCCAATTCCCACCTGGTGCCATATTCCTCACAATTCGCCTGTTCCTTACTCTTGAGTTCGAGACGCTTGTCGTAAATGCGCAAGAGGGTCTGGCTCTGCGGACTCCCGAAATACATGGTCTCGCCCGTCGTGGCTCCGTCCCCATGCGTCAGGTTGGAGACAATGTGCCGGACCTGTGCTGCACGCGTCATACATTGGCCGGCAGCGACGGCCTCTCGAACCGTCGAGACGGAGACGGTCGCGGCTCGATCATCGAGCGCACAGTCAATTCGGGTGACGTGCCCTTGCTGTGCATGGACCCACTTCAGGAGCACTCGAATCTGATCGAGCGTGAGCGCAGAGACCAAACCGCCAGAGAGATCGACATGGATTTCATTCGGACGACGAGGCGCGTTCGTGCCCAGTTTGCCAACTCCTCGCAGTCCATCTGTCTTGACCCATGAGAGGGGATAGCCTCGAAAGCCGCCTTTGGCCCGACTCCACTCTCCACCGAGGACCTTCATGGTCTCTTGAGGATTGCTGGCCAGGACCGTAAAGACCTTCCCCCCGAAAACTAGACCATTGGCTTGGAAGTTCACCTGTGCTGAGATGGGCCCTACAGGAGGGGGCTATGACACGGAAACGGCACACGGAGGAACAAATCATTGCGGTGTTGAAGGACGCCCAAGCGGGCATTGGGGTCCACGAGCTCTGTCGCAAGCACGGCATCTCGGATGCCACGTTGTATAAGTGGCGGACGAAATATGCCGGGCTCGAAGTCAGTGATGTGAAGAAACTCCGCCAACTGGAAGACGAAAATCGGCGGTTGAAGCAGATGGTGGCGGAGCAAGCGCTGGACATTCAGGCGCTGAAAGCGATCACCGCAAAAAACTGGTAGGGCCCAAGGCGAAACGAACGGCGGCCCAGTGGGCGGCCGAGCGCTTTGGGCTCAGTCAGCGACGAGTGTGTCGCTTAATCGCTCTCGATCGGAACACGCTCCGGTATTGGAGTCGGCGGCAGGACGATGGGGCCCTGCGGACGCGGATCCGAGAAATTGCCGAGAGTAAGCGACGCTATGGGTGTCCCCGGATTTATGTGCGATTGCGACGGGAAGGCTGGCGAGTGAACCATAAGAAGGTGGAACGGCTCTATTATCGCGTCGAAGGGCTCTCGCTCCAGCGGCGACGACGGAAGAAGGCCGCAGCGGTGCCACGAGTCGACTTGCCGAAGCCCACGCAACCAGGACGCTGGTATGCGATGGATTTTGTCCATGACCGGCTGGCCAATGGCCGACGGTTCAAGTGCTTGACGATGACCGATCCTTGCTCGAAAGAAGTACTGGTGATTGAGGTGGACGTGTCAATTGGCGTGGCGCGGGTGTGCCGGATTCTGGATCGGCTGTTTACCACGCGTTCGTTGCCAGACGCCTTGATTCTGGACAACGGTCCCGAATTCGCGGGGACCGCGCTGGATGCCTGGGCCGCTCAGCACGGCGTCCACCTGCATTTTATTCAGCCGGGCAAACCGGTCCAAAATGCGTTTATCGAAAGCTTCAACGGCAAGTTTCGAGACGAGTGTCTCAACGAGCACTGGTTTCTGACGCTCCAGGAAGCGCAGCTCGTGATCGAGGTGTGGCGGCGGGAATACGCGGCGGGAATACAATGAGGAGCGAACGCACAGCACCATCGGGGATGTGACACCCCAGGAGTTCATCAACACCTATCAAGACGGGAGCCCTCTCACACAGGTGTTAACTTCCTCAGCTTTGGTGTAATAACTGGGGGAAGGTCAGCCGAGATCGCCGATCTTCTGTTTGAGCGTCTTGATCTGCTCGTCCTTCACGGCCTCTTCGTCTTTCGTCCGCGTCCGCAGGGCGTTCTCGGCCCCCAGCAGAAACTTCTCCCGCCAATCGTCCACCTCGGCCACCGTCAGCCCATGCGTCCGAGCCGCCTCAACCACAGCGGTCTCGCCCTTCAGAATACTCACCACCAGCGCCACCCGCCGTTTGGCCGTCCATCGTTCTATGGGTTCTGCAGATTCGACTGCCATGTCCACCTCCTCGGCCCTCTCCGGACCATGTCTTAGGGGTGGTCTCAATTTCACGGGGAGCAGGATAAGACTCCCAAGCCTCACATGCGGGCTTAAGTCGAGGCTTGAATGCAGCCTTCCATAAATCGGATCAACTCCGAGAAGTCACCCTGATCAGCTTCTTTCATTGCTTGAATATATTGTGATCGAACGTTCTCGCCTTGAGACATGAGGTGAATCTGTGGCCACTGAGGTAAGGAGTGCTTACGGGAATAGAGGAAAATATCTGTGATAAGCCTGGCGTGTCTCCCATTGCCGTTTCTGAACGGATGAATTTTTGTGAGCCGATTTTGAAGGCGTGCGGCTACTTCTACTACGGGCATTTCTGAGTCGATGGAATCCCATGAAAGAAAGTCGTCACTGAGTAACTTAATCTGCTCTCGAATCAGGTGCGGTTCACAGCCCATGTTGAGCCGTTCTTTGCGATAGTGTCCCCCCCACGTCCAGATGGAGCCAAACATACTTCGATGCACAACGAGGATGAAATCATCAGTGAGCCATTGTGTCCCACGTTTCTTTCTTCGTGCTTCAAAAATATACTTGTTGTAGGCAAGACCGATGGTTTGTGTTTCTGCAGCATTTCGATCAGCTCGTGTGGCAAGAGAGAGGTCAATTAGGCCCGAAGTGTCCTCTCCCGGTGTTGCTCCGGCAAGGTGGGTCTCATCTGCCATCATTCTTCCCTGATAAGCGTTTCCTGGTGCTCCGTAGAATGTTGTCTGTGCTCTTTTCGAGCAACTGTCGAAATGTTTCTTCCTCGGGAGCCTGACTTTCAAGCGCCATCGTGCCCATTGTCTGCTTGAGCCGCTTTAGGGCAACTGTGCGGGCACGTCCTCGGAGTATTTCCTCAAGAGGCTTTTTCGGTCGCGGCTCAATAGAGAGCGTGCACGAGAGACCCTCATAGATACGCCCGAGCGTTCCCAGCTGCGGATCGACTTTTCCAGACTCAATTGCAGCTAGGTTGGGCTGCGTAATATGTGCGCGTTGTGCAAGCTCACTCTGGGTCATTCTGAGGTAGTTGCGAAGAATACGTATCCAGTCCCCTGGCGAACGATGGCTGGCTTCTGTTGGAGGATCAACCGTGAGGCGTGATAGTGCAATATCGTCAAGAATCGTGACCAGCTTTCTTTTCATGGCCACATTATACTGCAAATAGTATATTTATTTAATATTTTTATATCGTTAATAATATTATTCGCATTTTTATATACTGTCTACAATATAAATATAGCATTAAGATATTGATGTAATAGAGGAATGCCGTGAAGCGGGTACTCTATAGAGTACCCGCAAGCAAGCGAGGAATGAGGCGGGGGTAGAAAAGTTGAAAAGCAGAACGGTAGGCGCTCACCCATTCCATATAGGTAATCACCCTGTGGTCACTTTTGTGTCAGAAATCATCTGAACCCTCGAAATGTAATGTACGCAGTGTAAGCTATAGAGAACTCCTAACCGCATGAAATTCAAGGTCTTTGTGAGGAAACCATTGCAACAGCGAGCGATTAAGAAATCTATGTTTTTGCCTTCACACGGAAGATGCCACTGGTTTAATGCCAGGATCGCCTGCCAACTTTTCAACGACTTTCCTGCTGATTACGCCCCAAAGCTTAGTTCGCTAGATTTTCAACGCGCTTTTTCAACAACAGAAATGCCTCGTCGAAGGCCCGATTAATCTCGGCGTCCGATCCGGTCGCTTTGGCCGGGTCAGGCGTACTCCAATGCATCTTCGTGGGGCTCCTGCGGAACAACGGGCAGCTTTCACCGGCTGCCTGATCACATACGGTAATCACCAAATCAAACGATTGATCGACGAATTCATCCCACGATTTGCTACGCGGCTGACCCGGATCGACCCCATGCCGCTTGAGCGTCTCGATGGATTTGGGAAGCACAGAGCCCGTGGGATGGCTGCCAGCGCTCCAGGCTTGGTAAAGGCCACGGCGCAGGTCGTTGATTAACGCCTCCGCCATGACCGAACGACAGGAGTTGCCCGTACAGAGCACCAGTACCTTGATAATGTCTTTTTCCTTCTGCATTAGTCACAACACCCCGCTGTTTTTGCAGAGGGTTCACAGCAGTTAGGCGTTCCCATAGTGTCTGGGGTGCAGCAAGCACCTTCCGCCGGTTCAGTTTCACCCAAGAAGAGTTGAACATCTTCCATGGTCCGATAGGTCTCCCATGCGATACCTGATGGGTCCTGAATCCACGACTTTTCCGATCGGGCGTAACAGCAGACCGTTTCCCCCTCATCGGTCAAGGTGACATCCTTCGCCTTAAGGCGTTCCCGCACCTCTGCCAGCTCTTTGTCTTCCTCAACCTGAATGCCGAGGTGGTCAACGCCCTTCTTCGCCCGAGTCGAGATGGCAAAGTTCACGCGAGGGTCGTCCAATAACCATTTGGCGTAATCGGGCTTAGTTTTAACCGGCGCTGTCCCAAACAATGCGGTGTAGAAGTTGATACTTTCGCTAAGGTTGTCTACTCCAATGTGCAGATGTAATCGTTTCATGATGGTCCCTCCTTTGGTTTAATGCACCTAACAGACAGTCCAACAGGCGAGCCGCAGGGCTCCGTGTAAAACCGCGGACAACCCGCCGTACAAAATGACAAAGATTAGCCATTCTCGGAAAACTTCCCCTAGCGACATCGGCTTCCTGAGATCTCCCCAGCTAGGATTGTGCCACTGTTCTGACACGTATATACCGACCAGCACGATGAACGTCAGCGTTGCGATCAGCCCGAGCAAGGTCAAAAAATCCACCGGCCACCTTATGGTCTGGCTGTCATGCCGGAACCTCTTTCAGCGGAAACCAGTGTCGTGTCTGATTGCAGACATGGCACACCGACAGCATGACGGGGACCTCAACGAGCACACCGACAACGGTCACTAATGCCGCCCCTGATTCAGGGCCAAACAAAGCAATAGCCGTGGCTACAGCGAGTTCAAAGAAGTTGCTCGCGCCAATCAATGCGCCTGGAGCTGCCACCGCATAGGGCACTTTTAACCACTTCATCAATCCATAGGCGAGGAAAGCATTGAAATAGACCTGGAGAAGAATCGGAATCGCAATGAGTAGGACATGAAAAGGTTTCCCGAGGATGTTCTCGGCTTGAAAGGCAAAGATCAGGACCAATGTGACCAGCAAGGCTCCAATCGTGATAGGAGCAAACCGAGGCAAGAGCGTGTCTTCAAACCATCGCTGCCCTCGCTGTCGGACGACCCATTGTCGGATCAGAACTCCTAGCACCAAGGGGATCACAATAAAGCCCACGACCGAGTAGAGCAGCACCGCGAACGGAACCGTGAGGGACGATGCGCCACTGACCAGCAAGCCCACAATCGGCGCAAACAGCACCAGCATGATCAAGTCATTGACCGACACCTGCACCAAAGTATAGGTAGGGTCGCCGTCCGTCAGATAACTCCAGACAAAGACCATGGCCGTACAAGGTGCGGCGGCAAGGATGATGGCTCCCGCGATGTACTGATCCGCTTCGTTGGGGGTTATCCAGGCTGAGAACACGAATCGAAAGAAGACCCAGGCTAAGAAAGCCATGGAGAACGGTTTCACCACCCAATTGACAAAGAGGGTAACGAACAGGCCTTGAGGTCGTTGCCCCACCTTCGAAACCGCACGAAAATCTACTTTCATCATCATCGGAGTGATCATCAGCCAGATCAGCACAGCCATGGGAAAGTTCACATGACTCTCCCTTCCGAATTCCATCGCTCGTAAGGCCTGAATGAGCCCCGGCGCTGCCTTCCCTAGCAAGACTCCTGCGACCATACAAAGACCAACCCACAGAGTGAGATATCGTTCGAACAGATTTAATCGTTTCGCTTCTTTGGGATTCTGCGGCTGGACTGTGACGACAACTTCCATCGGAACACCTATTACATCAAGAAACGTTGATGAATTATGGCAAAAAAAAGTTACGGACAACACCCTCTCTTAGCGGCGCGGGACGATGCAGCTTTGAGCGAGGTCACCACATCCTGCAACTCTTCCACCCCGTCGAGATTGAGCGAGTAATACATCCATCGTCCTTCAGGTCGAGCCAAGATTAACCCCGCATCTTTAAGCACTCGGAGGTGAAAGGAGAGACGTGACTGCCCCGTCTTAAACACGTCCGTGAGATCGCACACACATTGCTCGCCGTCCTTCAATTGTTCCAGAATCAGTAATCGGGTTTCGTCTGACAGAGCCTGGAACACTTTGGCAACATCGGCTATTCCTTTAGCCATCTTTATTCGCATGAATGACGATATATCAATTATTATTGATTAGTCAACTAGCGGTCAGAAGAAATCTCTGTAAGTTTGAGTGTGCTAGATTTGTGCTAGAAAATGTCAGAACACTCAATATTGGTTCGCCCTAGTAGAACCCATAGAATGCCGTTAACCGCTTAATTCAAAAGAAAAAACGGGGAAACTTTCGCAAAATCAAGCCACTGTGAAAACTGCTTGGTATCGACTCTCAAGGCTCAGACACGGGTTCAGATCCCGTTGGGACCACCAACTTTTTTCTGATCTTCCGATGAGTTAACCGCCTTGAGGGCAATGTCCAGTTCAACGGACGATTCCCTATAGGGCAATCCATCGACAACACCGTCGTTTCGATCAGTGTAACGGCGCGCCGCAGCTGTTGATCCCAGCCATGTCCATCGTGGGAATAGCGCATCCTCATCGTTTCGCTTCCCAGCGACTTGCAACTCATCTCAGCGTCGACTTAACCTGAGAAAATCACCGAATACACGCAGGAGTAAAGATGACAAAAAAAGAGGGTGGTTCTTTGGCCCGTTCTGCGTGTCATCTGTTCATCCTGGTTCTCTTGCTGCTCGGTTCGTTCGTGCTCCCCTCATTCCATCTGAGTCGAAGCCAAGCCCACGCCGCAACCGGAGGTCAGACGAAGGTCCAGCGCATATCGACACAGTTCATCGCGGCGTTGGGCGATCCAGGTGCGACCTCCGGGAGCGGCGCGCAATCGTGGGGTCTGTGGCCTCTGGACCCCGGTCCTCGGGGCGTCGAGCTGAACAGTTATAAACGGTTGAAGGATGCAGGTGGCATCGCCCCGGCGCGCTGGAAATTCGACGGCTCCGACTGGTGGCTGGAGGAGCACGGCTTGATCATGGAGCAGCCGACCTTTCCTCTCCCTCCCGGCAAATACGTGGTCACGGGCGCCCGCGACGTGACGGCTGTACTGACCATTCATCCCGTCGACGGGAATGGCGACAGGCGCTGGGAGCTCGATAAAGGCGCGACGCTCTATGACGTGACGCACCTGGCCTGCCGCTCCGCGCGCTATACACCGGCAGGGATTGGTGGTTCGTGCTCGCCGGCAAACGCGCAGAAGACTGCGTTTCCAGTTGTGCCAGGGGGAGCGATGCCTTCGGTCGAGGGCTGCACGAAGCAGGACTATGCGGTTCTAATCGTGATCGGCCTGGGCGTGGAAGACTGAATGCCGGTGACGACGGACGACAAGGAACGCGACAACACCTTCACGGCGGGTCGCGCGGTGGGACCACTTTTGTGGCCAGACTAGACGGGACGGGAAAGGACGGGAAAAGATAGAATTAATGGAACGCCTCAAGCTCATGAGATCGCAATCAATTTGGGAAAACCGTTTCAATAGCGACCCTGATCAAATAATCGCTCTTTCTCCCTCCTAATCAGCGGACCACAGTCGGTCGGTAAGCCGGACAGAGCGGCATCCGACCACCAGCCTTTCTTGCTGGGCTTGGCGGTCAATCGATGTCTCCAGTCCGACTCCCTGTTGCATGGACGTCCGGAATCAAACGGCAGGCGTGAACGAATCAGGGGCTTGGTTTCCGTCGGCTGAGTGACGTCAACTCTATTTCGTGGGGCTGCGCACCTGAGCCGATGATCCGCACGTTGTTAGGCGAGGGAAGGATTCTGCAGATTGACAGGAGCGGGAGTCTCTTCCGGAGCGGAAGAAGGGGGTGCGACGATCCACCCGGCCTCTCCCAACTGCGTAATCGCTTCATCGCGCTGTGGCTTGAAGACCGCGACTGCCGCGTGATCTCCGGCCTTTGGTTGATAGCCCAGCCACATCGGAAATATGCGTTTCCCATCATGGATCGTGAGGATCACGCCATGTTCTCCCAGGGAGTGTGTGGTTGCAGGCGGTTCTGCCGGCTTGTCGGACGAAGGCGTCTCATTCTTGGGCGAGTCATATACGCACCGGATGACTTCCAGGTCGCCATGTCGCCAGCGGACGTCCCACCGTTCTGTATCGTGGGGACCTTCGAAGAGCACCTCTGCCTCTAATTGCCGCAACGGACTGGATTCACCCGTGCCGTTCAGCGCCTCGACCGCTACATAGGCGGTCGGCACTTTAAAGAGCATCCGCGCTTGGGCCACAAACCGACAGTTGAGATGTTCGTTTGCGGTGAGCCCGATCACCTTGTCGACGACCTCAAAATGCGCCCGTTGAAGGGTGCGCTCCTGCAGGGCATCGCCGAAGACCACGGTGAAACCAGCTTCCTGCGCCTCTCGACAACGCTTCGGGTCAGCGTCTAGAAACACGGTGGGAACGCCCTCTGTGTGTAGTTCACGTGCCAGAGCGAGACCCAGCCCATGGGCGCCGAGAATGGCCACGGCATTCCGACCGGGGAGTTGGAGATTCAACAGCCAGGCCGCCAGTCTGGCCGTGGTTCCGGCGTGCACCACCGTGACGGCGATCGTGAGGAAGACCATGGCACGAAGTTCTTCTCCGCCGTTGACGTGCTGCCGGAGCATGGCATCCGCGGTCAGCGTGGCCATGGCCGCGGCCACAATGCCGCGAGGTGCCACCCAGGCCAGGAAGAGTTGCTCGCGAAGGACCAACCCTGACCGGTAGGTGGACAGCAACACGCTGAGCGGTCGGACGACGAGGATGAGGGCGCCGTTGATCCACACCGCCGGCCATCCGATTTGGATCATGTCTCCCCAACGGATATCGGCGGACAGAAGAATGAACAACAAACCCACGAACATGACCGTGAGCTGGTCCTTGAACTCGCGGAGGTCGCGATCCACCTGAGTTCCCATATTCCCGACCAGGATGCCCGCCACGGTCACGGCCAGGATGCCGCTGTGGGAGATGATGTGATCGGCGGCCTGAAATAAGAAATAGACCAGCGCCAGCGTAAAGATGTTCTCATGTCCTTGCGGCACGAGCCCCCGCACACGCAAGAGCCAGCCGATGATCAGCCCGCCGGCCAGCCCCGCCAGGATGCCAAAACCCAGGCGCATGCTGAGAAAGTATAATTCGCTCGCCAACGTCTCGGCGCCGGGAGCGAGCACGATGTGTAACACGAGAATGGCGAGAATCGCCCCGATCGGATCGATCAGGACCCCTTCGGCCTCGATCACGGTCTTGAGGCCGGGGCGCAGCCGCATATCACGGATGAGCGGCGCGACGACCGTGGGTCCGGTGACCACGACCAGGCTACCGAACAGGGCGGCCAAGCTCAGGGGCCAATGCAGAAACAGCATGGCGGAACCGACGGCGCCCCCAAATGTGATCAGGGCACCCCAGGTGATCAACCGACGGATGGGGGTTTCCTGGCGTCGTAGTCGGGAGGCTTCCAGATTCAGGCCGCCTTCGAAGAGGATGACGGCCACGGCCAAATCAACCAGATCGAACAACCCCCCGCCGATGGAGTCGGGATGCACCCAGTCGAACCCCTCCGGTCCCAGCGCGCCGCCGATTGCCAGCAGCAAGATGATCCCGGGAATCCGCAGGTGTTTGGCCAAACTTTGGGCCAACACTCCGGCAACCAGTGCGATGGCGAAGGTCATGCTGGCGTGGGCGGTGGTCACAGAATAGGTGGCCTCAGAGGAAGGTCACTGGCGAGTGCAGCGGTGCGTGAAGCATGAAATGAATACGTGGAAATCGATAGGAACTACTGTGCGGAACCGTTGAGGCATTATGCCGGACAGGTGGATGTTTGTCCATTGATTATCGGGTGCACATGCGCTCTCAGCGAGGACTCCGCCTCCGCGCAAGCCGGAGGTCTCGTCTTGTCGGCGAGGGAGTGCATGTCCGTCCGGCACGAGTGATTTTGTTGAGGCTGGGCGCGTTCTGCGGCGTCGGATGATCTCAGGACATTGGATTCCTGAACCAGAAATCAGGGTGCGGCCGGCCCGGACTGTGAGAGTGGTCTGGTTGGGGATCGAGGCGATGATCACCTTGTGGGAGACGGCTCGGCTAAGGAACCGTCTTGAAGCCTCCATGGAGAAGGGAGGATAATTGCTCCTCCATGCCCCAGCCCTCCCACAGACTGTTGCTTCTGACCATCATTGTCCTCGGAATCGGTTTGTACACCCTTGATCTCTATCTTCCACTAGGCATCGGCAACGGTGTGCTGTATGGAGGCCTTGTGGTGCTGTCCTTAGCGGTTCAGAATCGCAAGGTTCCTTTGTTGGTGGCCGGGACGTGTTCGATTTTAGCCCTCTCCGATGTCTTTCTGGGGGTCACGCTGCAAAATGTTCCGTTCTGGATGGGACTCAGCAACCGGTTCTTTAGTCTGACGGCGATCTGGTTTCCCGTCATCTATTCGATGCAGCGTCGGAGAATCGAAGCGGCGCTCCGTAATGCTCACAACGAGCTCGAGGTTCGGGTAGATGAGCGTACGCGTGAACTAGCGATGGTGAACCAGGCGCTGGTCGAGGAGATCGGCGAACGAATGGAGACGGAGCAATCGCTCAGAGAGAGCGAGACGTCGTTGAAGGTGAGTCAGGAGGAGTTACGGGGCAGTCGCGAGGAACTCCGGTCGCTGGCTGGTCAACTGCTGACGGCTCAAGAGGGGGAACGCCGCCGCATCGCGCGTGATCTGCATGATGACGTGAACCAACGATTGGCGATGTTGGCGATGGACCTGCGACGGATAGAAAAGGGTGAAGCGGGAGATTTCGCCTCCATCATCAGCATGGTGCGTTCGATCACGGGTCGTTTGACCGCGGTGTCGGACGATGTCCGGCAGATGGCCTATCGATTTCATCCGTCGATTCTGGACGATCTTGGGCTCACCAAAGCCGTTCGCCGGTTGGTGGATGACTTTTCGGCCAGCACCGGGGTTCACGCGGTGTATGTCCATCACGATCCGGTAAATCCGGTTCCCTCCGATCTGGCCACCAGCGTCTATCGGATTGCGCAGGAGAGTCTCAACAATGTCGCCCATCACGCCCAGGCCTCTGAGGTGGAAGTGGAATTGATTTGCGATGAAGGGAGAGTTACTCTCTCGATTCGGGACAACGGGGTCGGATTCGATTCGATGCAGGCATCACAGATGCGCGGACGGTTAGGGTTGCTCAGCATGAAAGAGCGGGTGCGGTTGGTACAAGGCACATTGGAGATCAGGACGGCGCCGGGGCACGGGACGCACATCGAGGTCGATGTGCCGATAGGGGGAAGTGCGCATGTCTAAGCCACGGGTGTTATTGGCCGACGATCATTCCTTAGTGCTCGAAGGCTTCCGCCGCATCCTCGACGATCAATGCGACCTAGTGGGGATGGTTGAGGACGGACGGGCACTCCTGGAGGCGGCGCAGCGGGTACAGCCCGATATCGTGATTCTCGACGTGTCGATGCCCTTACTGAACGGCATCGATGCGGCCACGCAGCTCAAGAAAGCGCACCCGTCGATCAAGGTGATTTTTGTCACCATGCATGCCGATGCAGACTATGTCCGATCCGCTTTCGAAGCCGGAGCTTCGGGGTATGTTCTGAAGCGATCGGCGGTCGACGAGCTGGAGCAGGCGATTCGGGCTGTGTGGGCCGGGCATACCTACATCACGCCGTTGATCGCGAAAGATTTGCTGGAGGTGCTGCTCACGGCCGCACCGGGTCAGCCGTACCAGAAGAAAACGCTGACCTTTCGTCAGCGCGAGGTGTTGCAGTTGCTGGCGGAAGGGCGAACGGTGAAGGACATCGCAATCCGCCTCAAGATTTCGACCAGAACCGTGGAGTTTCACAAGGCGCAGATCATGGAGCAGCTGAACCTGCGCACCACGGCCGAACTGATCAAATATGCGCTAACACACGGGATTTTGGCTTCTTCTTGACCTCTCCTAGGATTTCCCGCTGGTGCCCTCAAGCGTCTACCCCTCGTAATCTTCCGTCCGATACTGTCAGGCCTTACGAGTTCCGCAGGGTGCCGAACTGTCTTATAAGGGGTGGCAGGCTCGGCAATCACGGCGGGAGGGTGTATGCGCACCGGTGGCCAGGAGAAGACAGGAGAGGGATCAGAGCGTTTCTTCGGTCGCCCGGTGTTATTCCGCTGTCGGGGGTGTAATCGGGTGAAGGTTGCCGGCCCGCATGATGCGGCGCAGGAGCTATGGCAGGATGAATCGGCCGTGCTGCAAGCGCAAGGCCTCAGTCCTGACGGCGCGTGGTGGTTTCAGACGCGCTGTGAAAGTTGTCAGTCGACGGTCTGCAAGTCGCGAGCGGTGTGATCCCGCGCAGTGTTCCTCTAGACATCCTTCCTCATCATCCGTAGGCTGCGGAACAAGGTCAGGTCTCGCGCACAGAACCCTTGTCTGAGCCGTCGGGCTGCTGACATCCATTCGAGTGACGCTGACTCTCCATATCTCGCCTCACGCTCATCAAATTTTCATATAGTCTTCAGCGAATTTTCATGTTGCCGTCGTACCATCCCCCTCATGATGTGAGGTGCGGGTCTTTTGCTATGCCTGTCCGTACGGTTGAGTCGAACCGTCAGATGGTGCACAGACAGCCTCAACCACAGCCGTCATGGCGTCGATCCGGCCGAACTGGATCCTGTAAGCACGGCTTGATTGAGATGCGTGGGAGAGGACCGTGCCCTGAGCGAGGGAACGACCCGGGTGATCGAGGAACAAGAAAAGGGAGAAGCGTATGCGCATTGCTCATGTCAGTCCGTGTGTAGAAGAGGTGTCGATCGAGAGTGACGGTCCGGAAGCCCGCGGCGTCGCATTCCTGACGAAGGGTTTGATCCGATTCGGTCATGATGTCACGGTGTTCGCGAGCGGAGACAGTAGAGTATCGGGCGCGTTGGTGTCGGTCGCTCCGCTGGCGCTTCGGCACTATCCTGCGCCCAAACGTCACCTCTCGGAAGCATTGACGTTGCTCGCGGTGGAGAAGGCGCTGTCCACAGCCTCCCCGTTCGATCTCATCCATGTGCATGCGGGATTCACGGCGTTTCCGTTGATGCGCCGAAGCCCGTTCCCTATTGTGGCGACGGTATATGGCTCATTGGATGCGCCGGAAGTCCTCAGGCTCTACCGAGAGTTCAAGGAACTGGCCCTGGTGGCGACGTCCTCCGAGCAGGTCCGGCAATGTCCCGAACTCAACTGGCAGGCCGTCATTCCCTGGCACCTTCCCCAGCAGCAGGATGGGCGATGCGAGGAGACACTGGATGCGCTCGTTGAGACGGCGATGGCCTACACGGCGGTCTACGACCGGATTGTGATGGCGACGATTGCCCGTCGGCAACCGGTTCAGCCGCTCTATTCCCTCCAAGGCGCAGAGAGTCGTCTCTGATGCCCCTGCGCGGTCTGGCCGCTTCGATCTTTGGAGAGTCGGAGAGAATGTTTTCTGTCGCAGGCGCGACGTCTGTGACAAAGAACTTTCTTCTCCGTCCGTCGGTCTGATAAAAGTGTGGCATGTTGGATCTGATCGGACTGGGCGCGATCGCCGGTGTCATACCTGTCTATCTCGGGATCCTGGCGGCATTGTTCCTTGGGAAAATATTGCCGAGGACCTGGGAGGGCGGCCTGATCGGCGTCGCGACCGGGGTGATCGTGTATCTCTTTTTCGATCTCATGCATGAGGCGACGGAGCTGACCGGCGCTCGTGATCTGGTCTCGTGGGTGGTGTTTCTGGGCAGCCTCGGGCTGAGCTTTGTCGGCTTGGTCGCGTTGGAGTCCAGCCAGGTTTTCGGCGGGCGCTCAGGAAGCCGCGTCCTATCACTGCCATACATGATTGCGGTGGGGATGGGGTTACACAATCTCGGCGAGGGGCTCGCGATCGGTGCCAGTTACGCCGGCGGCCAGTACACGCTCAGCGCCTTACTGGTCGCCGGCTTTGGTTTGCACAATGGCACCGAGGGGTTCGGCATCGTGGGGGCGGCCGGGAAAACGCCGATGTCCTGGCGTGATGTCTTTCTGCTGGGGCTGATCGCCGGGGTGCCGACCTGTGTCGGGACGTTCCTCAGCGGGCAGGGAGTGTCTTCCTACGTCGCAATCGGCTGTTACGCCCTGGCCGCAGGCTCGCTGCTCTATGTGGTGCTCTCGCTGACGGTCGTATCGTACACGGCGACGCGTCGAGTGCAGGTGGCGGCGGGTATGTTTGCCGGTATCAGTCTCATGTATCTCACGGCCATGGTGCTGACGCTGGTCAGCGGCGTTCGTAGCTGACGGTTCGTTCCCTCTTCAGCCGCCTTCCTGTCCCGGTCCTTCCAGTAGACTCACTCTACTTTCCGAGGTATCCGAGAAGAGCGCTCAGCATGTGTCACGTGTGATGAACGGCGGGTCGCCCCGACACGGCCGATCGGTGCTTCAATTGACCCCGCGACGGTCGGTTGTGTATAAAATGAGCTGCTCGATCGGAAGGTTGATTTTTTTCGGGAGGCTCTCATCATGGCGGGACGGGTGTTTCACGACGGTGCCACGGATGGTTTGGAGGCGCTCGAGCCTCTCGATCCCGAGAAGATTCGTTCCTTTTCGGAATTGTTAGAGGCGATGCGAAAGACCGCGTTCGGCGGTCGCCGTCTGGGGGAGGCGTATGACACGCTTGCCGCCATGATCGAAGATGCCGACTGTAAGGTCGTGCTGACGCTCTCGGGCGCCATGACCATTGCCAAGATGGGCAAAATCATCAGCACGATGATCGATCGTGGCATGGTGCACGCCATCGTCTCGACCGGTGCGCTGGTTGCGCACGGATTGAGCGAATCGGTCGGCAAGCTCCACTATCGTCATGAGGCTTCCCATAGCGACGAGGAGTTATTCCAGAAGGGATACAACCGCGTCTATGACACCCTCGAAATGGAGTCGAATCTCAACTACGTCGAGCATGTGGTCTCGTTGACGCTGAAGCGGATCAACTCCGATCAGCCGCTGTCCTCGCATCTCCTGACCCGGGAGCTGGGGAAGACACTGAGCGAAGAATTTGAAGGCCCTGGCATTCTGAAAAGCGCCTACTTGAAAAATGTGCCGGTGTATATTCCGGCGTTTACCGATTCCGAGATGGGACTGGATGTCGGCACCTGGGCCATGGGCAAGCACATCGATCAGGCTCGCAGCCGAATCAAGGAGGGGGGAGACCTTGCCGTGTTGCGCGCGCTTCACGAAACCTGTCCGGTCTTCAACCCCTATCTCGATCTCAATCACTATGCGGAAGAAATCCTCGGCTCCCAACGTCTCGGCATTTTCACCATCGGCGGCGGGGTGCCGCGCAATTGGGCGCAGCAGGTGGCGCCCTACATCGAGATCAGCAATACCCGGTTGGGCCTGAACGTCAAGCCGCCACGGTTTCACTATGGTGTTCGGATCTGCCCCGAACCGGATTATTGGGGTGGTTTGAGCGGGTGTACGTATCAAGAAGGTATCTCATGGGGCAAGTTCGTGCCGCCGGCCGAGGGTGGGCGCTTCGCCGAAGTGCTCAGCGACGCGACGCTGGTGTGGCCCTTGCTCATGGTAGGACTGTTAGAGCGCAGCCGCGCCAAGAGCGTTTCGGCATGACCCCCGTGACGGCGTGGCTGTTGCGGTGTTGGGTGTTGTGCGTCCTTCTCCTGGTCGTCGCCGGTGCGGCCGTGGCTGCGAGTGCCCCTGCGGTCGATCATCGTATGCGGGGCAAGGCGGATGCGCCCGTGACGCTCATTGAGTATTCGGATTTCACCTGCGGATACTGCCTCAAGTTTTTCAAAGAAACCTGGCCAAAGATTCAGGCTCGTTATGTGGAGACGGGCAAGGTGCGGTTTCTCTACAAGGACTATCCCCGCGCGGATCAGGGTCCTGGGGTGACGGCCGCGCTCGCGGCCCGTTGTGCCGGAGACCAGGGCAACTATTGGCCGATGCATGACCGCTTGTTTGCTGCGGACGGGCGCTTGGACGCGGATAGCTACACGCAGCATGCCA
Organism: uncultured Nitrospira sp.; assembly: GCA_902500785.1. GTDB lineage: Bacteria > Nitrospirota > Nitrospiria > Nitrospirales > Nitrospiraceae > Nitrospira_A. The sequence continues at coordinate 43,532 of CABVRW010000003.1, read as the reverse complement.
AAGCCATCGGCCTCGACCAATCACAGTTCCGACAATGTTTACGGGATGCCCCGCATGTGCAGGCCATCTTTCGAGACCGGGATGAAGCGAACTCCTGGGGATTCCATGGCACGCCCGGTTTCCTGCTGATGCGCACGACGCAGGAGCCGACCACCAAGAATCCGGCGATTGCGATTCCGGGCGCGTTCCCGTTTGAAGCCTTCGAGGAAGAGATTGAAAAGTTGCTCGCGCCGACTGGGGCGAAACAGAAGTAATGCCTCTCATGCGGAAGCAAGCCAGCAGGGTGACGAGAATCATCGTTTAGCCAGGAAAGAGGAAATTGCACTATGGCGTCGAAACAAGCCTTTTGGTCTGTGCCTGCGAAGGATGGAGAGCCGGATGTGTGGGTATGCATGTCCTGTTTGAGCGAGGCGTTTTGCCGGAAGGTTCCCATGCCTGCCTGTCCGACGTGTCACGGAGTCTCGACCTATGAGGCGTTTACCTTGGCGGCGGTTCAAGATTGGGGGACCGAAGACTTGATCGCCAAGGCAGTGGCGGCTCAGGCCGCTGAAGAGGCGCTCAGTGCCGCGGCTCCCGCGGCCCCTCCGATGGAATCAGTACAGTAAGCGAGTCTTCCTCTCCTGGAGTTGATCCGTTGGAAGATGGACGTCCATTTCTGATCGGTGGCCGGTGGTGTCACGCCACCACGGCTGCTCCCGTACGAAATCCCTATACAGGTGAGACGATTGCCCATGTCTGTCAGGCCGGTTCGGCGGAGGCGGCGGTGCAGTCTTCCGTCGACGGCGCGGCGGCGATGCGCCGCTTGTCGGGCTACGCGCGATCGACCATGCTTCAGAAAGCGGCTCAGGCGCTTCAGGCAAGACAGGAGGAGTTTGCGCGCACCATGATGGCTGAGGCCGGCAAGCCTCTGACCGACTCACGCCGGGAGGTCGGTCGTGCCATTCAGACCCTCTCGATCGCCGGAGAGGAAGCCAAACGAATCGGTGGAGAAGTGGTGCCGCTGGATTGGTCGCCCGGGATGGAATCGTACTGGGGGGTGACGCGGCGGTTTCCCATCGGGCCCATTCTCGGGATTACCCCCTTCAACTTTCCGCTCAATCTCGTCGTCCATAAGGTGGCTCCCGCCTTGGCGGCGGGTAATTCCATTCTGATCAAACCGGCCCCGCAGACTCCCCTGACGGCGCTCCTGCTCGGTGATCTGCTCCTGGAGGCCGGCGTCCCGCCGGGCGGTCTCAACGTGCTGCCCTGCGATAATCGTGTGGCGGAACAGCTGGTCGTCGATGCCCGGTTCAAGTTACTGAGCTTTACCGGCAGCGCGCCCGTGGGCTGGATGTTGAAAGCCAAGTGCGGCAAGAAGAAGGTGGTGCTCGAATTGGGTGGGAACGCCGCCGTCGTGATCGAGCCCGATGCCGATCTGGATTATGTGGCGCAGCGCTGCGTGACCGGCGGATTCAGCTACGCCGGCCAGACGTGTATTTCAGTGCAACGGATCTTCGTGCACGAGTCGGTCGCCGCGGCATTCACCGAGCAGCTCGTGGCGCGCGTGCAGCGGTTGGAGACCGGAGATCCATGCGACGAACGCACGGTCGTGGGACCGTTGATTGATCCGGGCGCGGCGCAGCGAATCGAAGGCTGGATCGGGGAGGCCGTGGCGCAGGGCGCCCGCGTGCTGTCGGGCGGAACGCGGATAGGATCGGTTGTGCGCCCGACGGTCTTGTCCGACGTGAACGCCACCATGCAGGTGTCCTGTCAGGAAGTCTTCGGTCCCCTGGTCACGATCACCCCGTATCGTGAGTTCGAGGCGGTGTTGAATGCCGTGAATGAGTCGGACTACGGCTTGCAGGCGGGAATCTTCACCAACAACATCGGACGAATTTTCCAGGCATTCGAGCAGTTGGAGGTCGGCGCCGTCTTGGCGAACGAGATTCCCACGTTCCGGGCGGACCACATGCCCTATGGTGGCGTGAAGGATTCTGGGATCGGACGTGAAGGTCTTCGCTATGCGATCGAGGACATGACTGAGCCCAAGTTGTTGGTCATGAACCTGCGCCGACCCTGACGGAACCTGATTGCGCGACAAAAAAACCAGATCGCCATATTGCGGATGCCCCGCAAACTTGATACAACTTCCGCGCGTGTCGCCGCATGATCAAATGCGTGGCACAAGGTTTGTGACAAATCTTCGAACGCTCAGGCGGAGTGTTTTCGACGAGGGATGAAGAGGGAGACCTACATGGTACCAACACACATGTTTCTGACGAGGGGCGTCGGGGTGCACAAGGAAAAGCTGGCTGCGTTCGAGCAGGCCTTGCGCAGCGCCGGCGTGGCATACTGCAACCTTGTCAGCGTCTCTTCCATTCTCCCGCCCAATTGCAAAATTCTCCCGCGCAAGCGCGGCGAAAAACTCCTGAATCCAGGTGAAATCACATTTTGTGTGATGGCCAGGTCGGAGACCAACGAACGCAACCGGCTGATTTCTGCGTCGATCGGTTTAGCGATTCCGACCGACCGTGACACCTACGGCTATCTTTCCGAACACCATGCCTACGGCGAAACGGACGAGGAGTCCGGCGAATACACCGAAGATCTCGCGGCGCAAATGCTGGCCACCACCCAAGGCATTGAGTTCGATCCGGACGTGGCCTGGAAAGAGCGCGAGCAGGTGTTCAAGATGGGCGGAAAGATCGTGCGGACGTTGAATATCACCCAATCCGCGGTCGGCCGTCCCAATCGATGGACCTGCGTGATCGCCTTGGCGGTGTTTATCCCCATCGAAAACATTCCCAAAAGTCTCCGGAACCAGGCCTGACGGCGGCAGCTATGACGCTCCCGTTCGGGTGGCTTGGACAAGCCGACAATTTTCTCGGAATCGACGAGCCCTGGTGCCATCCTGAGCAGGCCGGAGTCTATGTCCTTCCGGCTCCCTACGAACACACGTCGAGCTATATCCTCGGCTCCGATCGAGGCCCCTCCGCCATCATTGAAGCTTCCCAACAGGTCGAACTCTACGATGAGACGCTGCGGTATGAGCCCTACCGGGAGTGGGGAGGGGTCGCGACTGCGGCAACGTTGGAACTGAATGGTCTGGTCGACGGGCCGGCCGTGCAGGCTATTCAGGACTTCGTCCTGCCGCATGTCGGCATGGGAAAATTTCTCGTCACCCTGACGGGCGAACATACCGGTGCGTTGGGCGCCATTCGTGCGCATGCACGGAATTACCCGGCCATGTGTGTCGTGCAGATCGATGCCCATGGCGATCTCCGCCAGGCCTATCAGGGCAATCCCTACAGCCATGCGAGTGTGATGGCCCGCGTGGTGCAGGATGGTCTGCCGCTGGTACAAGTCGGCGTCCGATCGATCAGCCCGGAAGAAATCGACCTTATCCAGAAGACCTCGCGAATCCATACATTTTTTGCCGCCTCGATTCTCGATCCCTCCGGTCCCTATGAGGGGCGGGCGGCTCGTTGGATTCCAGACATCCTGGCCGTCTGTACCGGGCCGGTGTACCTCACCTTCGATTGCGATGGGCTCGATGCGTCGCTTGTGCCGGCGTTGGGAACACCTGAACCAGGCGGGTTGGGCTGGTACGACACCCTCGCGCTCGTGACCGCGCTGGCAAACGGGCCGGGTATCGTGGGCATGGATATCAGCGAGATCGCGCCCATTGATGGGTTCGTCGCTCCACAGTTCAGCATCGCTCGCTTGATTTATCGCATGCTGGGCCGGATTCATGCCGGACGGCGTGTGCACTGACGCCTCCGGTCGCGGCAGATCTGTGAGCCGCTGACCGTCGCCGTAATCCGTCCTTCCTCACTCGAAGGACCTGTGCCGTGCCGTTGATGATCGACCAGTGACGCCCGACGCCTGATTCCCTTCCTATGCGCATCAATAAATTTTTTACCGAGCAAGGCCTGTGTTCGCGGCGAGAAGCTGATCGCCTGATTGCCGAAGGGCGTGTGACCATCAACGGTGCGGTGGCCAAGCTCGGCGATCAGGTCTCGCCGCAGGATCTCGTGGCGCGCGACGGCCTCGTCCTGCACCGGGGCAATCGCGCGGTGTATCTCAAGTATCACAAACCTGTCGGGGTGACGACGACTACCGAAGGCCATGTGCGGAGGAACATTATCTCCGAAATCGGTCATGCGGCCAGAATTTTTCCCATTGGGCGGCTCGATAAAGATTCCTCCGGCCTCATTCTGCTGACGAATGACGGCGATATTGTCAATGAGATCTTGCGGGCCGAGCATGGTCATGAGCGGGAATATCGCGTGGAGGTGGATAGGGAATTCGACGCGGTGTTTCTTTCGCGGATGGCCGAGGGGGTGATGATTGTGGGGGTGCGCACCAGGCCTTGCACGATGGAACGCCTCGCCCCTCGCCGCTTTCGTATCATTCTGACGGAGGGGCGCAATCGCCAGATCCGGCGTATGTGTCAGGGGCTCGGCTATCGGGTTGTGTCATTGCATCGCGTGCGGATCATGCATATCACCATTGAAGGTTTACATGCTGGTCAGTGGATGGATCTGAATTCGGAAGAGCGTGGTCAGCTCTTTCAGGCTCTCGGCCGGCCGGTCGAGGGGGCAACGTAAGGGAGCGACGATGCGGTGGTCAATCGGTGCGAAACGCGGGTTTCGATCCCTCACTCGGCAGGTGCAGGGACGAACCGGGCCGACTGGTCTCTTCCGGTCTGGAGGACGGTAGCTTCCTTGCCCGGGGAGCACAGCTGAGAAATAAGTTCAGGAGAGCGATGAAGAAGCTCCCGCCGACGATCCAATAACTGGTGGACAGGATGGTCTTCGTCCCCTCGTCGCGCATGTCTTTGGCGACTTCCGCAACCGTCTCCAGTAGACGGTCCAGCGCGAGACTCACCTGCATGATTTTCGGCCCCCCGTTGTCGGCCGCATGAATCTCAGCCTTACGCCGGAGTTCCGTTGCTTTAGCTGCGGAACCGGCCCTCCATTCCTGGGTCAGCAAATCGATTGTCTTGCTGGCCACGTGGAAGTACTGGTCAAGGCTTTCGCGAACCGCCTGAATGTCTTTTTCTTCGCTTCGGCCGCTGCGTGACACTCGCAGACCTGCCGCGGCATAACGATCCACGGCATGTTGGATCCGCGCTCGCTGCGCGGGCAGGGAATCGGTAATCCGTTCGAAGGTGGCCTGATTTTCGGCCTCCAACGACCGGATGATCGTATTACGGTACCGCATGACGTTCGCTGAAATATGGGCGAGGTCCGCCGCGCCAAGGGTGTATTCCGTATACATGATGCGGAGGTCTTGATCGATGCGGCTTAGGGCCTGGCCGCTGACCCACCCTAACCCCGCGATCAGGACGCTGATGATCAGTTGATTGGTATTGGGGAAGGTCAGTTTGAGGCGTGATGCCAGTGACACAAGCGTACCTTTCGTCAGGCTGGAGGCGAAGCGTAGCGCTGAGTTTAGCAGATCGCACGGATAGATAGAAGCCGAGTCGCGTTTGCCGTGCAATAGGTTGTCAGTCCAGTACTACGCGTCGCTCGACCAGTTGGCCGACTTCCGGATCGTTGGAGACGAACACTACCGACCAGGGTTCCTCCTTGGAGCAGAGCCGGCGCAGCAAGGTCAATCGGAGCGCCGGTTCAATATTGTGAAGGCTGCCGTTGAAGATCAGTAATTCCGGTCGGGTGACGATCATTCGGGTAAGGAGAATGCGAAGCACCTGGCTTCGGGTTAAGTTGGCGCCGTTCCCATGTACAGGGGTTTCCAGGCCTTGGGGCATGGCATCGATGTCCTCTTCAAGGTCCACGAATCGCAGCGCCCAGCTCAGAGCCTCGAATTGAATCGAAGGTCGCTGGAGCGTGATGTTTTCCTCCAGGGTTCCATCGAACAGGGTGGGGTGGGAATCCAGCATCAATCCTCGGCAGCGGTTCACGTAATTCAGCGACACATCACGCAGATCGACGTCGTTGTAGCGGATCACACCGCCGGTCGGATGGTACAGTCCGGCCAATACGAGTGCGAGGGAGGTCTTGCTTGTGCTCGTCCCCGAGAGGACGCAGACCTTCTCGCCCGGCAGAACGTCCAGGTTGAACCCGCCGAAGAGCAGCGGTCCGTCCGGCGCGGCGAATGCGAGATCCTTGCATGTCAGGTGTACCCCCTGCAGACAGGGATCGGGAAGCCAGGCGGCCACGGGGCCGGATACATCCTCCTTCGGCATGTCGAACAGTATGGATAGTTCATGAAGTGAGGTCACGACGTAAATGGCGGCATACATGCGCCGGGCCACGACGTCGAGGTTGAGCAGCAGGGTTCCGGCAATCACCTCCGCCGCGACGAACTGCCCGAGGGTAATATCGCCGACCGACAGCAACCAGCCACCGAGGCTGATCATGCCGCTGTGCGCGACGGCCTGAAAAATGACCGCGCTCTTATATTGCGCGCCGCTCAAGATATCTGAACGGAGCTTGCGCGCCATGATATAGGCCTGAACGAGCGCGTCTGTCTTCTTGAGCAGGAGCGGGAGGCTGTCCGTGGATTTGAAGTGCAGCCGGTTGATGCCGATGTCCTGCAGCCAGTGAAAGGTCTGGTAATGCAGATGAGACACCTGTCGGGTGATGCGGATCCCTCCGCGGCCGAAAAACGTCAGGAGAAAGGCGAATCCCGTGATCAGGAGGGTGTTATATCCGAGGAAGTAGGGATGGTACATGATGAGGATCGTCATGCCGATCAGGCCCGACACCGTCACGTTGATCACATCCGTGAGCATGGCAACCACGGCGCGCGGCAGCAGCTCCGCTTCGATGAAGGCGTTGGTCTGTTGAGGAAGAAACGCGTTCTCTCGGAAGCGCGGCAGGGCTTCGGTAAACGCGACGGCTAGGCGTGTATAGAGGCGCTGAACCAGGATTTCCACCGCACGCGCCTGCAGGACCAGGAATGCGCCCATCAGCAGCAGCGCGCCGAGCATCGTCCCGGCCAGCGTGACGATCATGATCGGTTGAATGGCGAATGCGAAGGTATTGACCAGTTCCTGAACGGTGAGGGGGATGATCAACGCACACAGGCCGATCACGACTGCATATGAGACGATGATGGTGAGGACGCGTCGCTCAAGCCCGACCAACAGATTCAGGCGAGCAAGGATGGTCCATGCGGAGGGAGTCGAAAGGGTGGCGTCGGTAGCGTTCTGATTCACGCAGTGGCTCGTCGCGGTCGGCTGTGGGAGGCAGTGTGGGGGATTGCCGAAATCCTGTCAAGGTTGACCCGGCCTTTTCCGAAAGGCCGGCCGCGTCGTCCGCTCTCGCACGGCATGCCTGGTCTGGCTTGATGGGCGATCCGGTGCGGGAGGGCAATGGCTGGGACATGGAGCAGGGTGTGGACAGGCGGGTGAATGGATACGGCATCCAGCTAGTTCAGCATAATGCGTCGGTCGACGTGGGGGGTCAGGTTGGGATCGTTCGAGACAAAGATGACCGACCAGGGTTCTTCCTTACTGCATAGGCGCCGGAGAATGGTCTCGCGAATGGCGGGGTGCATGCTGTGCTGGAGGATGCTTTCGAAAATGAGGAGTTGCGGCCGGCCCAGAATCGCCCGTGCGATCAGGATGCGCACGATGTGGGTGGGGGCGAATATTTTCCCGGCGGACCGGACATGGGTCTTCAGACCTTGGGGCAGCGCATCAACCTCTTCTTCGAGTTCGGTGAAGCGCAGCGCCCAGCGCACGTCGCTATAGGGAATGTAGTCCCGTCCCAGCACGATGTTCTCTTCGAGTGTGCCTTCGAACAGCGACAGTTGTGAATCCAGGATGAATCCTCTGAACCGGTTGACGGAGTCCAGGTCGAGGTGGCGGAGGTCGACGCCGTTGTAGCGGATCACGCCGGATGTGGGAGACTCCAACCCGCCCAGGACCCGAGCCAGCACGGTCTTGGCCATCGTCGTGTCCGCATAAATGCCGATTTTTTCGCCGGGGGTGACTTCCAGGTTGAACCGTTCGAAAACGGGCTGGCCATCGGCGGGTGCAAACGTCAGATCTTTGCAGGTGACGCGTATACCATGGACAGTCGGATCGGGGAGCGGAATGGAGAGGGTCGCGGTATCTTGGTCCTTCGGGAGCGAGAATAAGAAGTTCAGTTCCGTCAACGCGGTGAGGAAGTAGTAGATATGCCCCATCCGTTTGACGACCCCATCGAAACTCAAGAGCATGCCGCTTACCACCACCTCGGCGGCGACAAATTGCCCGAGCGTCAACTGGCCGATGCCTAACAGCCACCCGGCGGTGGCAATGAGGCCTCCATGCGCGATGGCCTGCCATCCGAGTGAGCTCACATACTGACGGATCAACACCCCGAACCTGGTCCGACGCACGCCGATATAGGCATCCACGAGCTGATCTGTTTTTTTGACCAGGAGTGCCTGGCTGTCGGTTGCCTTGAAATGGAGCAGGTTGTACGCAATTTCCTGAAACCAGTGCAACGTATCGTATTTGGCGTGAGAAAGGTTGATGTCGGCCTTCAAGCCGCCATGACTCATGAGGAAAAAGACCACGTTGAACCCGACCAGCAGGATTGCGTTATACAGGAGGAAATAGGGGTGATAGAACACCAAGATGGTCATGCCGACCGCCCCGCCGACGACGACGTTAATCAAATCCACCAGCAAGACGGAGACCGCTCGTTGCATGAGAATGGTTTCGACGAAGAAATTCGCGTAGCGGGGCTTGAATCCCTGATAACGCAAGTGTGGGAGCTGCTGCGCCATCGCAATGGCGACGCGGGCAAAGATGCGGCGCTCCAATACCTCGACGGCGTAATATTGCAATGCCCGAAACGCCCCGACGAACAGCAAGGCCGTCACCATGACCGCCGACAAGGTGACGATGGTGATGGGCTGGAGAGCGAACGCGAACGTGTTGACGAGTTCTTGAACGGTGAGCGGAACGATCAGCGCGAAGAGCCCGATGGCGATCGAGTAGGAGAAGATGAGGCCGAGGACGCGCCGTTCCAGACGGAATAAGAGGCCGAGATGGCCGACGACCGTTTGGAACAGACTCCCTTGGTTGCCGGAATGGTCTTGGGCCATCGTGCTACCCCTGCTAACCCTGACCGAGCCCCTTGCCGCGCCTCTGCGAAGGCAGTCTCATTGTTGATCGGACCTGTCTGTGTCTGCCCATATCGCGTGTTAAAACCTATCAGAGCAGACTGTGAAATACCACTATTTGGAGAAGCCGGCGCCGATTCGGTAGTTGACCGGCGTGGCGGACGGCTGGCTTCGCGCCCAGGTCCCGGTGGCCCACTGATAGAGGGCCAACGCCTTCTGATAATCCGCCTTCGCCCGCACCAATTGCATTTCTGAATCGACAGAATTGCGTTCGCGCAGGTTTACAAAGAGGACGCTCGTGGCACCCAGACTGAACCGGAACCGCTCGCCTTCCTCAAGTGTCTTGGCCATGCGGAGAGATTCGGCCGCTGCGGTCACTCGTTCCTTCGCTCGTTCGATCGCCGAGAGTGCATTGTCGACATCGACGACCACTTGCTGCTCCCGATACTTCTGAACCATAACCAGGCGATCCGCCTGAGCTTGTGCTTCCAATACTTCGCCCCGACTTCTCCTTTGAAGGATCGGCATTCGCAGTTCGACCCCAAATCGGTAACCGAGTCCGAGGACGAACTTTTCCGGAGCCCGCGCCGGTGCCGCTTCGAGGTCGAGACTGGGCAGCAGGTTGTTCTTGGCCAATTCCAAGTCGATGTTGTTGACCTTGGCTTCGATATCGACCTCTCGAATCTCGGGCCGGTCGGTTTTCGCTTGCAGCTTGTCGGCTTGAACGATCTCAGCCGTCGGCACGGCTGCCGGAGGCGGGAAATCAGGCGCTCGTTCCACTTGCGGTGCTGTCGGCGTCTGGTTTTCCCAGAGGAACATCGACATCTTATACTGCTCCTGCTCCACGGCCCGTTGCGCTCCGATGGAAACCTCGCGGCGTCGCTGGACCTCCTGGCCGGCTTCGACCACGTCGAGCGGAGCCACGGCTCCGGCTTTGGCTCTGCCCTCCACCTGCCTCAAGCGTTCTTCCGCGACGGCGAGGGCTCGGCGTTGGACCTCCACGAACTTTGCCGCAGAGACCCAATCCCAAAATTGGGAGGCGGCGGCGAGAAAGAGGTCCTGCCTGGTTTGGGAGATCTTCACGTCGGCGCGCGGATCGGCCAACTGTGACCGCTGGAGTTCGGCATTTTCCGGATTGACCATGAGCCCTTTGAGGAGGGGCATGAAGCCGCCGAGAATCACCTGCTGGTTGCCGTTGCCGAAGGAGAGGTCAGGGATCCTTGCATCGCCGATGGCCTGGCGAAACCCTGCACTACCGCGAAATCCCCATGGATGACGAGCCTCGACCAACGTATCATTGAAGCCGACGCTTTGCGTTCTGGTCGTCCCCTTCTCGATAAATCGCTCGATCTCGGTATCATTGACCAGGGTGGGCTCGAAGGCGCCCAGGGCCTTGAGCATTTTCCCTCGTGCCGAGGTTTTTTCGGTGCCGGCTCCTTTCAACAACGGATGGGACCGATCGATCCAGGCGAGGACTTCGTTCAACGAGAGAGGAATCGGTGGCAACCTGCGTGATGTGGCTGCGTCTTCAGCCGCCCGACTGTGTCCGGGCAGCCAACAGAGCGCACAGGCTGCGATGGCAACTATCCGGATCGCGTTCTTCATGAGGCGCACTCCTTTCTGAGTCCAAACGGGAGAAAATAAGCGTCGAAGAGCCTGTGCGCTCCGACAGGAAGACCGAGGAGGTGGACCTGGTTACTTGGCCCCTCGTCCGGCTTTCGGCAAGAGCGTATCGATCAAACTCGGGGGTCGTTCCTGGTAGTCGGGCGGAAACAGGTTGAAGCGGCGCCACAGCTCATACCAGAGCGGGACACGATTGAGGATGACCCATCCCATGGCTTTGGTGCCCTGGCGGACATGCTCTTGCGGCGGCCAGGGGCGCTCTTCCTGGTCGGGGACGACCCAGAAGCGGAAATTGCCTTTTCCGTCGTCCACTTGGTCGATGACCTTGATCACCCCGTTGTAGGTGCCGGCCATCAATTCCGGCCACGCCGGTAACGGGATGGCGGGGATACCGTAGAACAGAATCTTCACCTTCCGTCCGACATTGAGCAACGGAGCGTCAATGCCGTCGGCCACCATTTCAATGGCCTGGTCCGTGCTGGCCGGAGAAATCTTGACCAGTTTGTCACCCGGCCGTACCGTTTCTCCTGCGCCGGCCTGCGCCATTTTCACCACGGTGCCGTCGATCGGTGAAATAATGCGGCTGGCCACGCGGCGTTGGGTCGCATTGGACAGTCGCAGCGACATGTCCGCGACTTGATCGGCAGCGCGGGCCGCTTCTCCGATCGACGCGTCGCGCGCCGCTTCGGCGTCGAGGAGGCGTTGAAGCATTTCCGCGCTCACTTGGTCTCGTCCGAAACCCAACGCCTTCATGCTCTGTTCGGCTGCGCTGAGGTTGGCCTGCGCCCCTCGCAGGTCGGCTTTGCTGGCGACCGCAGATTGGATGGTGAGTTCCAATTCGCGTTGTGAGACAAGGCCTTGCTTAGCCAATTGTTGGTGCCGGTCTAAATTGAGTTCGGCGGTGGCGACCGCAATCTTGGCGGCTTCGATTTTCTGCCGGGCTTCACGGACCTTGCTCTCTGCTTCGAGGATGCGGGCGCTTGCCGATGGCACCGCCGCCTTTACGAGGTTTTGCATCTCCGTGATCCGCTTATCGAGCTGATCAGCGCGACTCAAGGCGGCCTTTCTCGTGTCTTCGAGGGCTTTCTTGCGCTGTTCCAGCAAGTTCAAGAGATCCGGCGCCATGAAGCTCGGGTCATAGTCTTCGAGTTCGAGAATTACGTCGCCGGCGGTCACCCGTACGCCTTCGAAGATATGCCACTTTTTGATACGGCCGGTGATCTGCGCCTCGATGTCCTGCGGCCGGTCGAAGGGGGAATAGGCGGAGAGTTGACCGGTCACCGTGATGGTTTGGGTCCAGGGGACGAACGCCACGATAAAAATGAAGAAGCCGACCAAGAGAAGGGCCAGCCGAGAAGAGAAACGAAGCCGTTCAGGAATTTGAACCGCTTCCCAAGACCGCAGCCTGGTGGATATCGCCAGCTCATCAACGGCCATTTCATCCAGGCCGGTGCGCTGCGTGACGAGGGAGCGAAGTCGGGTCTTGAGCCCTTCACGGATACGCTGCACGTGTCCCCTCCAGGGCACAGTCAACTTTGAAGGCACACTGATCGTATCATAGTGGATTGCGCGGGACTTGGTCAATTCAATGACGGGTTCCGCCGATGCGCGGCTTGACCCGTTGACTGCAGAAGGGCTAAGGTTCGCCGCATCATCCGTTCCTTCAGCCAAAGGTGGCCTTACGTATGTCGCACAAGAACTCAGGGGTTCGGGCTTCCGTCGGGGTATTGGGTGGAAGCACGTCGGATTTTCCCATTCTGGAGAAGGCCGTGGCCATGCTCAATGAGCTGGGGATTCCTAATGAGCTGCTGGTGGTCTCGGCCCATCGTACCCCGGATCGCCTCTTCGCCTATGCGGAGCGGGCGTCGGCGCGGGGTATCCAGGTCATCATCGCAGGCGCCGGCGGCGCAGCCCATCTTCCCGGGATGTTGGCGGCGAAGACCTCATTGCCGGTGATCGGGGTTCCCATTCCCACGGAGAATCTCCGGGGGCTGGACTCGTTGTTGTCCATCGTACAGATGCCTCGGGGCATTCCGGTCGCGACGGTCGCCATCGGGGGCGCTGAAAATGCCGCCATCCTAGCCGCGCAAATATTGGCGTTACGGTCGGCACCCATCAGACAACGCGTGGAGCGGTTCCGCGCCAATCAAACGCAATCGGTGCTCGATTCACAGGACGATGCCCGTCTGTCTCCTCCCCTTCTGAAACGAAGCGCTCGGACGAGCCGTCGGTCGTGAACATGACGGTCGTCGATCCCGGCGCGACTCTAGGGGTTCTAGGGGGAGGACAACTCGGCGCAATGTTCGCCACCACGGCCCGACGCATGGGGTATGCGATCGCGGTATGGGATCCCGACCCCGAAGCGCCCGCCCACCGACTTGCCGACTATTCCCTCGTCAAACCGTTTATGGACGCCGCTGCCCGGAAGGATTTCGTCGCGCGGGTTCGCGCGGTTACATATGAGTGGGAAAATGTGCCGGCTGACTTGTGCGAGCAGGTGGAGCGTGAGGTGCCGGTTCGGCCATCGAGTCGAGTCCTTCGCGTAATTCAAGATCGGATCGAACAAAAGACCTTTCTGCACGCACACGGACTCGCTGTCCCGAGGTTTCACGCTCTCTCGTCGCCGGAGGAGCTCAATCGTCAAACGGTGCTCGAGTACCCGCTGGTCTGCAAAACCGCGACCGCGGGGTACGACGGCAAAGGACAATGGAAGATCGATCGCACAGAAGATTGCGCCACGGTGCAGCAGGACATGGCTCGGTCTACGAGGCCGGGATCGCGTTGGATTCTGGAGGAATGGCTGCCTTTCGAACGCGAGGTCTCGATCCTGGTCGTGCGCACCGTCGACGGAGCCGCGCGCACGTATCCGCTCGTTGAAAATGTGCATGAAGACGGCATTCTGCGCCAGACCACGGTGCCGGCCGACGTGCTGGCGACCGTCGCCGATCAGGCTGCGACCATGGCACGGCGCGCGGTGCAGGCGTTGGACGGCGTAGGGGTGTTTTGCGTGGAGCTGTTTCTCATGGCAGATGGCCGGCTGCTTATCAACGAAGTCGCGCCCAGGCCGCATAATTCCGGCCATTACTCATTGGATGCTTGTACGGTGTCGCAATTTGAACAGCAGGTCCGCGCCCTTTGTGGGTTGCCGCTTGGAGAGGTGCGCTTGCTGAGTCCTGCGGTGATGCTCAATCTCATCGGAGACGAGATCCGGCTGGTCACGGTGCTGCCTGCCGCACAAGAGCTCCTGCGGGAGCCGGGCGCCGTGGTCCATCATTACGGAAAACGGGTGATGCGTCCGAAACGAAAAATGGGGCACATTACCTTCCTCGCCGCGACACGTGAGGAGGCGCTCTCCAAAGCGTCCTCGTTCCGCTCGCGGCTCGCCCCACTCGCCGTTCGCCCACAGCGTTCATAAATCGCTCCATACCGGCCTCGCCGCCGCGACAAGCTAATATGCGGCGCTGCGGCATGCCGACGGACGGCTCGTCGCTCGGTCGGTCAACATCCTGCCCAAGAGGGCCTCTCTTCCACGCAATTCCGCAAGCCAGTCTCATCTGGAGGCCGTGCGAGGTCCCCGCGAATGGTCATGAATGCGCAGACTGAGCGAGCGCTTCGGCCTGTGTCAGGCACGTCTACGGTGGTGCTCATTCGCATCCGTTGGCGTCGCTTGTCCCGCCGGCGGGTGTTCGTTTTTGTGATACGAGGTGAGTCTTCTGGCCGTCCAGGCCACCTCGTTTTTTCGCGGTCCCTGAAAATGCCACGACTTGCCGCGTCGTGATCAAGGTACGGGACTTGCTGACTTCTCACTCACTTGGTTTCACACGTTCCTATTGAAGGCAGGCGCGGTAGTGAGCGTTCCACTTTCTTCTTCCGAACTCGACCAAACCGGACGGCACCCAACTATGCGAGGACTGGGGCGGCTGCTCAATCATTCTCGTACGCGCACGATTTTTCTGCAAAGTCTTGTGGCCGGCATCCTCTCCTATGAGTTGTTGGTCAGTAACGAGACGATCTACGGGCATGCGGTGAGTCTCATGGTGGCCGCCGGCCTGATTCTGATCAGTTGCGGGATCATGCTGTTGCCACGGAATCTACTTGAGGGGGCCTGGTTTCCCGGCGCGCTGATCAGCATCAATACCCTGTTGGTGACGGGGACGATTTATCTTTCGGGGAACGCCAGCTCCGAACTGTATCTCACCTATTTTCTCCTGCTCTTGATTGCCTCTTCGGCCCCTTCGCTTCGGCAACTGCTCGGTCTTTCGGTGGTCATTTGCGCCGGATATGGCGTCTTGGTGTACGAACATGCGATGCAGTCGGGCACCCTCGCGGTGGGTCATCTCCTGGGTATACCGGTCTTGCTGATCATGTCGGTGTTTTACGGCCTCACGCTTGAAACGGTCGCCACTGAGCGCCGACGCAATCGCCTGTTGCGTGAAAACGTACAAGGATTGAAACAGTCTGAGCAGGTGCTGGAGGAACGACGGACGCAACTCGAAACCCGCGTGCAAGGACTGAAGCAGGGCCTGTCCCGTGCGAATCAGGAGATCCGTCAAGGCATGGTGGAGCGGACGGGGTTGGAACGACAGCTGCGCGAAGCGCAGAAATTTGAAGCGGTGGGCCGGTTGGCTGCCAAATTGGCGCATGAATTCACTGAGGTGTTATCGGTCATTGGAAAAGAGACCGGCGTCATCGTGTCCAAACTGAAGCCGAATGATGCCTTGCAGGGGCCGGTCGACGAGATTTTCCGCAGCGGAGAGCGGGCCGCGACCTTGACGGCACAACTTCTGGCATTACGGGTTCATGAAACCACCATTCGTGACACGTTGTCGCTCGGCCCGGCGATTGAATCAATGCGGGAGACGTTGGAAGGGCTCCTGCCCGGACGGATCGACTTGCGGGTGCCGAGTGATTCGGTGCCGATCTTGGTGGAAGTCGGGCATGATCGATTGGAGTATGCGCTCTTGCATCTGGTAGCCAATGCGCGGGATGCGATGCCGAAAGGCGGTCGTGTGGACATTGCACTTGAGGTCGTCACCGGTGAATTGCTCCCCGCCGAACAATTGGAAAAGAATCCCCGGAAGCGCATGGCCCGGATTGCCGTGAGCGATAGTGGCGGTGGGATGAACCTGACCGTCCAATCCCAGATGTTCGAACCGTTCTTCTCCACCAAGGAAACCCATGCCGGGCTAGGGCTGACGTCGGTCTATGGGATCGTTCGCCAACACGGAGGAATGATTGAGGTCCAGAGCCAGTCCGGACAGGGGACGACAGTGCGCGTCTATTTCCCCTTAGTTGAGCGGAATGGAATCGTGAGGGATACGAGGGTGCTCAATGAAGCGCTGTCCAAAGGGGCGGAGACGGTGCTGTTGGTCGAGGAGGATGAAATTGCCAGAAAGCTGGCCTTCTCGACGCTCCACTGCCATCGCTATCATGTGTTGGAGGCGGGGTCTGCCGTGGAGGCCTTGCTGGTGGCCCAGCAGCACCATGGGCCGATTCACCTCACCGTCAGCCATCTCTCCATGCCGGAAATCAGCGGCCGGGAGTTGGCCAAGCGCCTGGTCCTCCAACATCCCAAGATGAAGGCGTTGTTTGTGTCCGGGTTCTCGGACGACACGATCGCCAGTCATCGGGTCAATAAAAAATACTTCTTGCAGCAGCCCTATCGACAGCATGATTTGGCCGGAAAAATCCGCGAACTGCTGGATGTGTGAGTCGTCGAGTGAGCACTCAATAGCGCCAGGATCTGGCACGGGCGGGTGTGAAGAACCGCACCTCCGGTCGTTTGAAAAATCCGATCAGGATCATCCCGGCCACGAATCCACCGATGTGAGCGAAGAAGGCCACCCCTCCCCCTTGCGAGCCGAGGCTCGCTCCCCCGCTCAGGACCTGCATCACGAACCAAAATCCCAGCACGATGCCGGCCGGCACATAGGTGGTTCCCACGAGCGGGGCAAGGAGCAAAACTCTGGCATGAGGAAACAACAGCAGGTAGGCGCCTAACACTCCCGAGATCGCGCCGCTGGCGCCGACCATCGGGACGGTGGATGTGGGATCCGTGACCGCATGGCTGAATGCCGCCACGATGCCGCACAGCAGGTAGAAGACAATAAATTTCGTGGCTCCCATCACATCTTCGATGTTGTTGCCGAAGACCCAGAGGTACAACATATTGCCGATGAGATGCATCCAGCTGCCGTGCAGGAACATGCTTGTCAGGACGGTCGAAAACGCGGGGATCGCCATCGCTTCGGGTGGGAGTGCCGCATGACCGAACAGGACGGCCGGAATCGCACCGTACTGATACACGAGAATTTCCCCGGGGGTCGGCGGTAAGGCGCTTTGATATAAAAAAATAAGGGAGCAGGCGACGATGAAGCTGATGGTCACGACCGGCGTACTGTCGGTCGGGGTATCGTCATTGAGGGGCAGCATCGGTCACCGATGGTCCGGCTGCGAGGGTGCTGGTAGCGGCAATCGAGGATGTGATGGGAGCGACCCGTCGGCTTGCAATGGAATCGAGAAGCCGGCCGCATGCGTATGCCCTCCGCCGCCGAATGACGCGGCGATCGAGCCCACGTCGGTTCCATCTTCGCGGGAGCGCATGCTGTAGTACCGTCGCCCGTTGCGGTCATGCCAGATGAGGCAGAAGGGGTGCTCGGCGGACAGTCGTTCGCCGATTTGACTCGTGAGGACGGCACTCTGAACTGCAGGCACGGTTGCCCCTTCAAACTGAACCAGGGTCGCGTGGGAGGCCAATTTCGTGACCAGTTCGTTTTCGTAGCGGAGAATCGCCCGGCCGTCCCGCTCCAACTCACGTTGCTCGAAGCGCGTCCAAAGCTGAAAGTCGAACGGATGCGAGGCCAGCGCGGCGCTGATCTCCCGGCTGTTCGGGAGCGCCCACTGCCAGAGGTCCTTGTCCTGAATATAGCGCAACAGCCAGGGAGCCGGTTCATCGTGGGCCCATTCCCAGCCGAGCACGGCGCCGGATTTTTTCTGATCGAAATAGGCATAGGGTAGATCGGCCAGCGTTTGCTCGGCGGTGATGTGATGATCCAGGACAACCAGGCTGGCTGCGTCTTTGGCGATGGTTTCGAGTGTCGTTCGGGGGTAACTGAAATCCACAATGACGATACGATGTCCTGCCAGGCCGGCCGGTGGTCCCTCCCCATGTTTCACGGGGCGATACTCCGCGCCGGGGTAGCGCCGCCAGATGGCCCACGCGGCACCAAAACCATCCGCACATTCCGCGTGATAGAGAATCAGCGTGGGAGGAGAAGAGGAATGACTTCGCATGGAGGCAGCGCTCATAGGCTCACCACCTTAGCATGTCCGTTCATGGAGACTAAAGGGCTAACTCAGGGGGAGAGGGCGATGCCGGTCGGCCTGACCGGCATCGTCTGGATCCGGCTACGCCGTCGTAGGCAGTTGGTTGAGATGATTGATTAGTTGTCGGAGGCGGCCGGCGTTTCGACGGTTGAACGAGAAGGTCAATCGCGAGAGATCCTTCAGCCCGGGCTCATCGATTTCCTCGGGCAGCGACGGCCGTTGTTCGAACGTTCCTTCGGTCAGCATGTCGTTGAATTGCCGCTGCACGTCCGCCACCTGCGACTCGGTCAATGGCGCTTTCAGTCTGACGACGAGCTGGCGCCCCACAAATCGGAGCGAGTGATAACGCTGATAAAATGTGCGGATCTCCGTGACGGCATCGTCGACGTTGTCGACGATGGTGAAGAGGGAGAGATCCTCGGCGTTGATCAGCCGTCGTTTCAACAATTGTTCGGTGATGAACGAATTCCAGTGATTCCAGTAATCGCAGCCTGGCGCTTGGAGGCACACGATCGGTTTCGGGTCGCTCTTGCCGGTCTGTACGAGGGTCATGATTTCAAATCCCTCGTCATGGGTGCCGAATCCGCCTGGAAACAGAGCGATCGCATGCGATTCTTTTTGGAACATGAGTTTGCGGGTGAAGAAGTATTTGAAGGTGACGAGCTTGGGGTCATCAGCAATGACGGCGTTGGCGCCTTGCTCGAAGGGCAGCATGATATTCACGCCGAAACTATGTTCGCGGCCGGCGCCTTCTTGTGACGCTCGCATGATGCCGTCCGCGCCGCCGGTGATGGTCATGTAGCCTTCTTCCACCATCCGTCGGGCGAATTGAAAGGCAAGCTGGTAGTTGGGGTCGTCGGCGGGAGTGCGGGCCGATCCGAATACGCTGACCTTGAGGCGGTGGCGGTACCCTTGGAACACCCTGAAGGCGTGCCGCAGTTCCTTCAGAGCTCGATTCACGATCTTGAGATCAAGGACATCCAGCTGCGATTCCGAGAGCCGGATGACTCCCGCGAGAATTTCCTTCATGAGCGCCGCCTGGATGTCGTCGTCTGGACGGTCGAGCAGGGTGTTGAGTTGCGCGCGAATTTCGTCTTTGGTCGGGGTCGGCTTGGAGCGAGCGGCAGGGCTTTTCATGAATGGTCACCTAAAGCACGGTAAACTCCGGACGCGTATCGTCGGAGAAAGAAATCATAACAAGCTCACGCGGATGAAGCAAAAGATTCATTGAAGCAGGCGTAGGCGAGACGATCGAACGAGGTCGCAGGTGTTCATGAATCGTTCGAGTTAGGAGAGGCCGGACGCTCGCGGCAAGTTTTGCAGCACCCAGGCGCGAATCTTCGCCTCTTCGGAGGAGGGCAAGGGAGCGAATTGGATGTCGACTCCGGGATTCGTTCCCCGCACGCCCCGGTCTTCGTGGAATTCCGGTTCATAACTGCTGTTGAGGATGGTCCCGCGCACGGAGAAGCTCAAGTCCGCTCCTGGGAGTATAAAAGAGAGGACGATGTTCGTACCGGGGAGTAGCAATGTGCGGCTCTCGATGAAGGCGCCGACGTGACTCAGCTGTCGGATGGTGGCGATGTGTTTCGCTCCCTCGCCCTCACCGTTTGTCACGCGAATGGTGGCAGGCAAACATGTTTCGCATCGCTTGGGCGCCAGCGCAAGATCTCGCGCCGTCAGGATGCCCACCGGCTGGCCTTGTTTGGTGACGATCAGCAGCGAGGCGCCGGTGGAGGCCATCACGCTGGTCGCGTCGTCGAGAATCTGATCACATTCGATGGAATGCACGGGTTTCGACATGATGGACCGGACTTCCACATCGTGCGGTTCCAGGCCCTGGGCCACGACCTTCGTGACAATATCGCCGGAGGTCATGATCCCGAACGTGGTCTCGCTATCCTTCACCAACAGGCAGGGAATGCGCTCCCGGTCTAGGAGCAAGGCGGCTTCGCTGACAGAGACATCCCCCGGGACCTGTACTACGCCGGGTGTCATCATGTGGGCCACCATAGGGGTTGAGTAATGGGTCGGTTTGTCGCGGAGCATGTAGCCGGTCTTTGTCATCGTTTAAGCCTGTTTCTCGCCGTGAGAGGGGCTGACGTTGCGGCCCGGCGACCACCACGTCGAAAGGAAGTATACCAGATCGATATGCCGGAGCAGTGTCCCCATCTTCCCTTGTCAACCAAGAGGTTAGGCGCTTAGACTGCACAAGAAGTATAGTCACTATGATTGCTTCAAAATATGCCAAACGCGACATGATGGAAAGTGAATTCACACAACGTGCGAGTCGGATCGCCGCGCATGGGATAGGGTTGTCCGTCGATGTCTATTCTCCGGATCTGTTGCACCTCGTCCAGGTGCTGCGAGATGGAGGTCTGCGCCCAGGTTATCTGGAGGTTTTCAAGGCGACGATCTCAGCCATGCAGTGGGTACGACGGCACCTGCAGGACATGAAGCTTCCCTATCATGGCGAAGGCTTGTGGACCACGCAGCCGGATTTTCCGCACAGCAGCTCCGGGAGGCAAGGGGTGGCGGAAGCTTGTGCGCAGATTGCCGTCCTGGACAGTGCGTGGCTGAATCATGAATGTGCCACGAAGCAAATGGCGGGGTATGCCTTCGGCACCTATCTGCCGCCGTTGTATACGGACTTATCGGCCAGAATGACGGCTGAGAATCTGAACCTTCTCCAGGCGCAAGTGGACGAGCAGGCACATCATTATGGGACAGAGCCCGCCCTCATCTTGTTGGAAATGCCGCCGCTCACGTATTTTGGCTGCGGCTCACTTGCGATTCCTGCCTACTTCCGAACGGTGACCAAACGTGTCGCATGCGGCTTGGTGCTGGACATCGGACATCTCTGGACGGTGTATCGCTACACGGGGGCCTGGCGCCGTCAGACGTTAGGGGGCTTTGCCGCTGAATTTCTGGATGCGTTCCCGATGGAACGGGTCATCGAAATTCATGTCGCCGGGCTCGCAGAATTCACGACGCAGGATGACTTCCGACCGGCAGCCGATGATGCTGGATTGCCCTACTGGATCGATGCCCACGGAGCTCCGATTCCGGAAGTCTTGTTCGATCTGCTGGGCCAGGTTTTGGAACATCCTCGCCTGACGTCGTTGAAAGGGGTGGCGCTGGAAGTCGATACGAAGCCCGTGGACACGATCGTCACGGAGTTTCGTCGATTTTGCGATCGATTTGAAACGATGGCCAGTGGCGTCGAGCAGGCTGGTCTGGCTGCATCGCTTCGGTGGCCACGACCACAGATGGTCCCATTCCGGGAATCACGCCGGCCGCTGACGGCGGAGGAACAAGCGACACTCAGTAGGCAGTACCAAGCCTATGTTCGATTCGTCACCATCCAACCGTCGGTGCCCATGACGGAAGAGCTGGCTCTGCTCGGCGGATCCCTCGATGACCTGAACAGGTACCGCGAGACCTATCTCCCTCACGAGTTGCTCCATTGGGGAGGTGAGTTGCAGGATATGTTTCCAAAGACCTGTCGGATGCTGGTGGATGCCCATCTCCCGTTGGAGCAGTTCGTCCCATTCTGGTTCAGCCGACCGAGGTCCGAAGAGAATGACTATGACTTTTTCCTGTTGAAGATCGATCGGTTCGTCGAATTCGTCGCGAATGACTGCCCAGCGGCTGCGGGGCTGGTGATGGCGGAGGCTCAGGAACTGCGGACGGCCTATCGCGCGGCGAACGAACCGGTGGAATCGGCCGAGGTGCGCGCATGAGCTTTTGGGCGACCCTGCCACAGCCTATTCTTGGATTGGCGCCGATGGATGGAGTGACCGATGCCGCCTTTCGGCAGGTGGTCGCTGCTCAGGGGCAAGCCGATATCAGCTTTACCGAGTTCACCAACGTCAACGAGATTTGCCGTGGGCCGGACCATCTCCTGTCGTCGTTGATGTACAGCGAGGCAGAACGGCCGATTGTCGCGCAGCTCTATGGCAAGGACCCAGACCAGTTTTATCGCGCGGCGCAGGTGGTCTGTGAGCTTGGCTTCGACGGACTCGATATCAATATGGGTTGCCCGTCGAAGAGCGTGGCGGCGTCGGGTTCGGGCGCGGCCCTGATCAAGACGCCGGATTTGGCGCATGCGATTGTGCGCGCTACCCGACAGGGTTTGAAGGATTGGGCCGGAGGGCAGTCCATCCACACTCAGGGATTTAAACCCTCTCGCATCGAATTTATTCATACGTTGAACCATCGTCGCTGCGGTGTGCCGGTCGTTTCACGCCGGCTTCTTCCGCTTTCCATCAAGACTCGCCTGGGGTTTGATTGTGTCGTGGTCGAGCGCTGGATCGAACATCTGTTGGCAGTCGGTCCGGCGGCCATCACCGTACACGGCCGAACGCTGCAGCAGATGTACCGGGGAGCGGCGGATTGGTCGGCCATCGCCGAAGCCGCCAAGCTGGCGCGCGGCACCGACACGCTGATTCTAGGGAACGGCGATCTCAACACATTGGTCGATGCGATCCGACGCATTGCCGAGAGCCAGGTGCAGGGCGTGTTAGTCGGGCGCGGCACGTTGGGATCGCCCTGGTTCTTTCGTGAAAAAGAGCAGGCTCGGCGGGCGTTCAGCGAACGGGACCTGTCCACCTTACCCGTCACGGCCTGGGAACCGCAGGTCTCGGTCCGTCATCGCATGCAGGTCATGCTCGACCATGCGAAGCAGTATGAAGCCATCGCCGGACTGGAACGGTTCCGGTCCATTCGGAAACATCTGGGCTGGTACTGCAAAGGATTTCCCCATGCCGCAGCGATGCGCGGCAAGATGTTCGGGGCGTCCAGCGTGCTGGACGTCGAACGCATCGTCGCAGAGTTTTGTCCTGACCTCATGACGGCGGAGCTCGCCGCGCCTGAGCCTGCGCTGCTCGATCCTCACGTCTCTCACCCCTGTGTTTCTTGATTCCATGCGGCTCATTCTGGCCTCCACCTCCCCGAGACGGCATGAATTGTTGACCCTCCTGGGGCTGCCCTTTGACGTCGTTGCTCCACCGTTCGTCGAGCAGGTGAGGCCGCATCTGTCTGCCGAGCAGCAGGCGATCGAGTGTGCCGTGGGCAAGGCCCGGTCCTGTGCGGCTCATTGTCCTGACGCGCTCATTATTGGGAGCGACACCTTGATCAGCCTTGGTTCAGAGGTCTTGGGAAAGCCGGTCGATTTGGCCGATGCCGAGTCCATGCTCAAGCGCATGGCCGGGCGGATGCACAAGGTTGTGACCGCGGTGGCCCTCGTGGGGCCTGACCGTGATCGATGCGAGGTGCAGATCGCCACGGTGCTGGTGACGATGAAGCTCCTCCATGAAGATGCCCTGGCTGCCTACCTGCGAACCGGCGACAGTCTGGGCAAGGCCGGCGCCTATTCTATCCAAGGTGGCGGCGCAACCCTTATCGAGCGGATTGACGGCGATTACACCGCGGCCGTGGGATTGCCCCTTCGCCTGGTTGCGGAGATGCTGCATCAGCGCGGCGTAGCTTGTCCGGTGGATGTCGATCGTCTCTATGCGCGCAAGCCCTATCCCAACTGGAATCGCTTCAGTTCGTAGCCCGGCTCGTCCATGAATGTTCCTGCGTTCGTAAGATTGAAAAGGCCCTCGCAATCCTTTTACAATGCGCCCTTATTCAGTGACGCGTCAGGGAGGTAGTCATGCGCGCTAATCATTGCAGTGCAGGTCGGCGTCGGCGGTCCCATGGTATCCTGGGGCTGGTCATCGGAGCGATGGTATGGGCGGTCAGCGGGCCGACGTGGGCGATCGACGTCAAGTTGTCCCCCGACGAAGCCAAGAAGGCCTTGGAGGCCGGCCGGGCGCCTATGGAAAAAGCCGGGTCGCCGGAAGATGTGAAGAAGGTCTTGCAGCAGGCGTCGTTGGTCACGCGAGTGGGCGCCGATCCCGAGAAGGATCCCTGCGGCGCGAGCGCCATCTTGCGCACCAAGCGGTATCGGCTGGAGGCCTTCGGCAGACAGGAAGCGGCGGAATCAAAAAAACAGAAGAAAGACGTGCGCATGCCCGACGAATTCATTCAGAAGGTCGTGGACATGCCGAACATGGAAGTTGAAGTGCAGCTCTGCGGCGATGATGAGTACTTCGCGGAGAAAGCCGACGTCGTGTTCCAGCAAAAGGGAAAGAACATCCGCCCGGTGGATATCAGCCCAGCCGATCGGGGCCGAAAGAATGACGGCGCAGGACCCGCCTACCGGTCGCGGTTTACCGCTCGGTTCGGATACGAGTCGTTTGATCCCAACGCCAAAACGGCCGTGATCGTCACCTTGCAGGACGGACAGCAAATGCAGTTCGATGCTGATTTTTCCAAGGTGAAATAGCCCTGCCGCTCAGGTGCAGACATTGCGCCCGCACCTGAGTCGCCTGCGCTCCACAATATCTTCCTTCGGCAGTTTTACTCTCCCGGTTTTCTCCTCGTGTCGACCTCGGAAGATCGAGGTTGAGTCGGCTCCTCCCGCCCATGCATAATGACGGATATGGACAAGACCGATCTGCTGTTCCTCCACCGCAGCGCTTGCGTCCGGAAGAATATTCGCGAGCTACCTTTTCAATTTCCAACCTCGGGATGTTCGGAGTGGACAAATTTATCGCGGTGTTGATGCCGCCGCAGGCCGCGTCGATTGCTGTCGGTGACATTCGTGATGTGCCCGTCGTGGTCAAGGGCGCGATCACGGTGGGACGGCGGATGAAGGTCACTCTGTCGTGCGATCATCGGGCGCTCAATGGATTGATGGGCGCGCAGTTTCTCAAAGAGTTCAAACGAGTCCTGGAGCACCCGCAGGCACTCGCCGCGCCGGTGGTGAACCCGTGAGCTTCATTCACATCGATCCCCGGCCACCTCTTGGAGAAGATCCGGTCTCGGCCATCGGGCATCAGCCATCCGCGTCTCAATCCCGCCGCCTGCCGCCCTGGTTCAAGGTTCGGCTTCAGACCGGTCCCGACTACCAGGACATCCGTACCACCATGGACCGGCTCAACCTCCACACGATTTGTGAAGAGGCCCGTTGTCCGAACGTGTGGGAATGTTGGAACGCGCGCACCGCAACCTTTCTGATTCTCGGCGACATCTGTACCAGGAGATGCCACTACTGTTCGGTCGCCACCGGCCGGCCGCATGAGGTGGATCGCGAGGAGCCGCTGCGCGTGGCGGAAGCCATCCAGGCATTGAGTTTGAGGCATGCCGTCATCACTTCGGTGAACCGCGACGAACTTGACGATGGCGGCGCCTCGATCTTTGCCGAAACCATCCGTCACATCCGGCAATTGATTCCCAGTTGCACGATCGAGGTGCTGATTCCGGACTTTGAAGGAAAGGACGCGGCGCTGGCGATGGTCGCCGCGGAGAAGCCGGACATCTTGAATCACAACATCGAAACGGTGCGTCGTCTGTTTCCCTCGATCCGTCCGCAGGGGAAATACCCGCGGTCCATCGAGTTGCTGGACCGGGCGAAGCAGATGGGGATGACCACGAAGTCGGGATTGATCGTCGGCATGGGTGAGACGACGGACGAGGCCCGCGCCGTCATGCGTGATTTGCGCGCCGTCGAGTGCGACATCATGACCATCGGCCAATATCTACAGCCGACCAAAGAGCATCTGCCCGTCGCGCGCTTCTACCATCCCGACGAATTTGCCGCTCTGAAAGAGGAAGGCCTCGCCCTCGGGTTCCGCCATGTGGAATCTGGCCCGCTCGTCCGCAGTTCCTACCACGCGGAACAGCAGGTCGCGGGACGTTGAGTCGACCCCTTGCCCACCGGTCGCTTGTCAGCCCTACTCATAATGCAGTGCTTCGATGGGATTCATCCGCGAGGCTTTGTTGGCCGGGTAGAGGCCGAAGAAGATTCCCACGACCAGAGAGAAGAGGAAGGCGACGGCCACCGCTTGCGACGAGATAATCGTGGGCCAGCCGATGAGGCGAGTCAGGAGCCGCGCGCCGGCGATGCCGAATATCACACCGGCCACTCCGCCGATCGCCGTGAGGATAATCGCCTCGACCAGAAACTGCAGCAGAATGTGGGCGCGTTTGGCCCCGACCGCCATGCGGATGCCGATTTCCCTGGTGCGTTCCGTCACCGAGACCAGCAAAATATTCATAATTCCGATGCCGCCCACGACGAGGGAAATCGACGCGATGCTGAGGAGCATCACCATCATGGTCCGACTGGCTCCCGCCACGGTCTTGGCCACATCTTCCATGGTTCGGATCGTAAAGTCGTCCTCCTCGGCCGGGTGAATTCGATGTCGCGTGCGCAGGAGTTCTTTGATCTCCTCGACGGCGGCGGGGATGCTGTAACGGTGCTGGGTGGCTACCAGAATAATCCCGACAGTCCCCAGGAACTTCGTGCCCAGGACCTTCCGCTCCGCGGTCGTGAACGGAAGGATGACGAGGTCGTCCTGATCTTGCCCGGTCAGAGACTGTCCTTTCGGTGCCAGGACGCCGATGACGCGAAGCGGCACATTCTTGATTCGAATCTGCGCCCCGATCACGTCTTCTCCCCGCTCAAACAGGTTGTCGACGACAGTCTTCCCCAGCACCGCGACCTTCGTGGCGGCGTCTTCATCCGCCTGGGTCAAGAAGTTCCCTTCCGTCACAGGCCAGTTGCGGAGCTCGGTGAAGGCTGTTGTGGTGCCTATTGCGATGGTGTTCCAGTTTTTATGTTCGTGAATGACTTGTAAGACGGAACGGGACGCATAGGTCACGAGGCTGATGTCGCCGATGCGCTTTTCGATGTCGCGCGCATCTTCCACAGTGAGAGTCGAGACCGAGCCGAGTCCGCCGCGTATGCCGCCCGTCGTGGTGGCGCCAGGAATGATAATGAGCACATTGGTGCCAAGGCTGGCGATCTCACGCTGGACCGAGGCGGTTGCGCCCTGTCCAAGGCTCACCATGCCGACGACGGCGCCGACACCGATGACGATGCCGAGCATGGTCAATCCTGCGCGCAAGGGATTGCGCCGGAGCACCCGCAGGGCGGCTTGAATGGTCAGCCAGAGAAAGCTCATGCCACGTCGCTCACCGCATCTTCGGTCCGAACTCGAAACCCGGCGGCAGTTTTTGCTGGGCGCTGTCCTCCACGGTCTCCAATGCCACGATCGCGGCATCACCTTCCCGCACGTCGCCGTCGGCAATCTCGGTGAACAGCGAGTCTGCAATGCCGAGGGTGATCGGGGCGGCCCGCACACGTCCACTCGTTTCCAGCACCCAGAGCTGCGGCGTCTTGCGATCCACCGGCACGCCGGGGAGACGGAAACGTAACGCCGCGTTGGGAGCGCGGAGCGCATGTTCGTTTCGCGCGGTCACAATGGTGATGCTGGCGGTCATACCGGGTTTGAGTTTGAGGTCGGGGTTTTCGACCGAGATGATCACATCGTAAGTGACGACATTTTGAATGCTGACCGGCGAATTTCGGACCTGCGTCACGATGCCGCGAAAAAAATCTCGCGGGTAGGCATCTACCCTGAAGTCAGCCGGTTTCCCTTCCGTCACCCCGCCGATGTCGGATTCGCTGACGTTGGCATTGACTTGCATGCGGGTCAGATCTTGTGCGAGCACAAAAAGGGTCGGGGTTTGAAAACTCGCAGCGACGGTCTGTCCTTCTTCGACATTGCGGGAGACGACGGTGCCGTTGACCGGCGAATAAATAGTTGTGTAGCCCAGGTCCAATTCCGCAGCAGAGAGTGTGGCCTTGGCTTGATCCACCTGCGCGTGGGACAGATCCACCTGCGCCTCGGCGTCCCGGGAATTGGTTCTTGCCAGATCCAGTTCGGATTGAGACACAAATTGTTGGGCGCGCAGGGCACCCATCCGGTCCAGTTCCAGCTTTCTCTGCAGGAATAGGTTTCGTGCTTTGGCGAGATTGGCCTCGGCGCTCTTGAGCCCAGCTTTGGCCTGACTGACCTTGGCGTGATAGGGCTTTTGATCGATGGAGGCGAGGATCTGCCCTTCTCTCACCACCGAATTAAAGTCGGCATAGAGTTTTCCAATCTTACCCGAGACCTGACTGCCGACCTGCACCGAGACAACCGGATTGACGGCTCCGGTGGCCGTCACAAGAGCGGTAATCGGTCCACGGTCGATCGGGAGGGTCTTGTAGTGGCTGGCAATAGGGTTGGTGGACCACCAGTACCAGAGGCTGATAGCCAGAAGAGCCAGAAGTCCGATCGTTCCCAGCAGGAACGGCATCCGTCGTTTTCTGACAGGAGGGGCGCTTGAGCCGGCTCTGACAGGCACTTGATGATGGCCTTGACCTTGCACTACCGGAACGGGAGCCAGCACAACCGGTGTCGGGTGAGCGGTTTGCTGGGGGTCGAGTTCCGAGTGGTCTGCCGCCATGAATCACCTCCCGTTTCATCCGGGAAGACGCAAGAGAAGTGCCGTTGCGGGATGAGCTGAGCAATCGATGAAGCGGCGTGCTCACCCTATGGTTTGGCGGCTTAAGGGATGGTCGTGGAATAGTCTTGGAATATCGTTGGGGCATTTCGCGACAGCAGGCAGCAAGCGGTTGCGGCAGGACGCCCCCTTGACCGCCTAGGAGCAAGCCGATTAGTCTGTTCGCGCATTAGCTGCACAAGCCGGTCCTAGACAAGGATCAAGTGAGGGACGCTGTATGACCGAGGAATGGGGCGGAGTATTGGTGGTCGATGATGATGCCGACATGCGCAGCCTGCTGTGTGATGTGTTGCAGGGTCGGGGACATCAATGCACCGGGGTCGGCAGCGGTGACGAGGCGCTTCAGCAGCTAAGCGAGGAAGACTATGCCGTGGTCCTCACCGACCTGCGGATGAAAGGCATGTCGGGCACCGAGCTGCTGGCGGAGGTGAAACATCGCTATTCCGATATCGGGGTCATCCTGATGACGGCCTTCGGGTCGGTGGAGACGGCCGTGGACGCGATGCGGCACGGTGCCAGCGACTATCTGACCAAACCGGTGAAAACCGAGGAGTTAGTGCGCGTGGTCGAGCGGGCCATTCGGGAGGCAGCGCTCCGGCGCGAGGTCAGCCGTCTACGGAAAGAGGTGCACAAGGAGTACAGCTTTCATCAGATCCTCGGCAAGAGTAAGCCGATGCAGGCGGTCTTTGATCTGATTCGACGGGTGGCCGACAGCCCGACCAACGTGCTGATTACGGGGGAAAGCGGGACCGGAAAAGAACTGGTGGCCAAGGCCATTCATTATAACAGTGATCGGCGTGATGCCCCATTTGTCCCCGTTAACTGCGCCGCGATTCCTGAACAGTTGCTGGAGAGTGAACTCTTCGGCCACATGCGAGGTTCCTTTACGGATGCCAAAATGGATAAGCGCGGGCTGTTTGAGGAGGCGCAAAAAGGCACATTGTTTCTGGACGAAATCAGCGAACTTCCGCTCATGCTCCAGGCGAAACTCCTGCGCGCCATCCAGGAACGAGAGATTCGCCGGGTGGGTGCCACCAAATCCATTCCCGTAGATGTGCGGATTATCGCCGCCACGAATTTGAATCTCGCCGATGAAGTCAAACACAAGCGATTCCGGGAAGATTTTTACTATCGACTCAATGTCATCGAGTTGCGGCTTCCGCCGTTGCGGGAACGCCGGGAGGATATTCCCATCCTGGTGGATGCGTTCTTGAAGAAATGCGCCGAATCCCGCGGGAAGCAGGTCAAGGGGCTGAGCGAGTCGGCCCTGGCCATGTTGGCCGACTATGCCTGGCCGGGAAATGTGCGCGAGTTGGAAAACGTCATTGAGCGGGCCGTGACTTTGAGCCATGGTGACATGATCGGCGCGGATGATTTGCCGATTCAGGTGCAGGGTGCGCGTGGAGATCGCCGGATTCTCGATGAAGCGGCGGAACGGACCTTGCCCCTGCATGAAGTGGAAAAAGAGTATATCGTGAAAATTTTAGAGAAGACGGGCGGCAATAAGTACCAAGCCGCTCATGTCCTGGGCATCGACCGCAAGACCCTGTATCGGAAGCTGGCCGAAATCGAAGGCAAGCCACACGCAGACGCGTAACCACCGTCTTACCGTCGCGCTGGGAGTCATCGGCGTGCAGCCCCTTCATCTGAAACCACTCCTTCTCGAATACCGCCTACCGGTGCTGCTGACGATCGGGATCTTTGTCCTGGATGTGTTGGCGCCCGCCGAGGTCGTCGTGTGGCTGCTCTATGGGATTCCACTGACGTTCATCGCGGCGTCCTCCCGGGCACGTGCTCCTCTTTATTTCATGGGGTTGGTGACACTGTTGCTGGTCATCGGCTTCCTTGCCTCCTCTACCGGGGACCCTCCATTCTCCGCGCTGCTCAATCGCCTCCTTGGAATCGGACTCATGGGAGCCGTCGTTGTCCTCGCGGTCTTCCGCCGACCCTCTCCCGTGCCGGCCGATATGAACCAGGAGGAGCTGTCGCAGGCACTTACGACCGCACAGGCTGAGCGACAACAAGCCGAGTCGGCGAACGCTGCGGTTGCAGAGGCGCGGGCCTTGGCCGAGGCGGCTGTGATGGGTGCGGTGGCTGGACAACGTTCGGCCGAAGCAGAAATGCATCGGGATAAATTGAGGTTTGAGGGGATCGTTCGGTCGGCCATGGATGCCATCATTGCCGTTGATGAAGGACAGAAGATCGTGTTGTTCAACCAGGCAGCGGAGCGGATGTTTCAGTGGAAGGCCGAGGAAATGGTAGGGCGACCCTTGGATCGGCTCATCCCCGAGCGGTTCCGTAGCGTCCATGGTGACCATATCCGGCAGTTCGGCCGTTCCGGCATCACGACGCGCCAAATGGGGGCGCTGGGTATGGTTATGGGGGTTCGCGCCGACGGAGGGGAATTTCCGATCGAGGCCGCGATCTCACATATCGGCGTGGAAGGGGCGCGCTACTATACCGTCATTCTCCGTGATATCACCGAACGAAAACGCCTCGAACAGGAATTGGCTGAACGCGAAGCCTTGCTGCGGGCGATCATCGAGACCGAGCCAGAGTGTGTGAAGGTGCTGGCCTTGGATGGAACGGTCCGGACCATCAATACCGCCGGGCTCGCCATGATCGAGGCCACGAGTAGCACGGACATCGTCGGGCGGGATGTGTGCAGTCTGGTCGCCGCTGAATTTCAACCGGCCTTCCGTGAACTGGTCCGGTCGGCAGGACAGGGGGAGGCGGGGCGGTTGGAGTTTGAAATGGTCGGTCTTCTGGGCACTCCTCGCTGGTTGGACACGCATGTGGTGCCCCTGCGCGCCGCCGATGGGACCATTACGTCCGTGTTGGGGGTCACGCGCGATGTGACTGAGTGGAAGAAGGCGGAAAAGCTTCTGCGCCAAAGTGAAGAGCGGTATCGCAGGCTGCTGGCAGTCTTGCCGGATGCTGTTCTGGTGATCCGTGAGAACCGGATCATTTTTGCCAACGACCAGGGGCTGCGATTATTCGGGGCGGCGAGGGCAGACGACATTTTGGGACGGTCGCTCTACGACCTCTCGCATCCCGATTACCACGAGCTGGTCGGTGAACGTATCCGGCATCTCATGGGGCGAGGCCGCACGGTGCCTGAGGTCGAAGAAAAGATCGTGCGGTTGGATAGGGTGATCGTGGATGTGGCCGTGAGGGCGGCTCGTTTCGAGGACGAGGACGGCGTCGGGATGCTGGTCGTCTTGCGGGACATTACGATGCGCAAAGTGGCCGAACAGAAGCTGCGGGAAAGCGAAGAGCGGCTGCAAAGTCTCTTGGGTGCGATGGAGGATGTGATTTGGTCTTCTTCGCTGGATTTGTCGACGCTCTTTTATGTCAGTCCGTCCGTGGCGAACATCTATGGTCGGTCGGTCGATGCGTTTTTGGCCCGGCCCTCGTTGTGGCTGGAGGTGGTGCATTCCGATGATCGTGCGCTGGCCGAACAGGCGCGACGCGAGCTTCAGTCGACAGGAGAGTTCGATGTGGAATATCGCATCGTCAGGCTCGACGGCGATCAGCGCTGGCTGCACGACCGTGGGCGCATCATCAAAGATGCCGCGGGGCGCCCCTTGCGGATCGACGGCATTGCCAGCGACATCACGGAGCGAAAGCGTCTGGAGGCGCAACTTCGCCGGACTGAGCGGGTCGCCGAACTCGGAACGGTGGCATCTGGCATGGCGCATGAGATCGGTACGCCCATGAACGTCATTTTGGGCCGTGCTGAGTATCTGATGGAACGGACGAAGGAGGAGCCGGTCAGGAAAGGGCTCCAAACCATCGTCAGTCAGGTCGAGCGGATTACGCGAGTGATGAACCAGCTATTGGCCTTTGCCCGGCGGCGCCCGGTGGAACATTGTGCCCTCGATCTGCGCCAGACCATCGAGGACAATCTGGAAATCTTTCAAGAGCGCCTCTCCCATAGCAACGTCATCGTCGAAACCTCCTTCGCCGACGCATGTCCATTGGTGCACGCCGATGCCGATCAGATGAGCCAGGTCTTGATCAACTTGGTGATGAATGCGATTCATGCGATGCCTGAGGGAGGAACCCTGAGGCTCGCATTGGCGCCCGATCGGGACATGGTCGCCCTCACGATTGCGGATACCGGCCACGGCATGGCTCGAGACGTGATCGCCAGAATCTTCGATCCGTTCTTCACGACCAAGGAGTTCGGGAAGGGGACTGGTTTGGGGCTGACCGTGGCGAAAGGCATCATCGAGGAGCATAGCGGGACGATTACAGTCGAGAGCGAGCCTGGGAAAGGGGCGATCTTCACCATTTGCCTGCCGATCCACCGTGAGGTGAGCATCATCCTTCATAACCCATCGAACGCGTGACGGTTGTCCTCTGCTGTAGCGCTTCGGGGCAGGATGTTGCCGAGCCTGGGGTCTTTCTCGCCAGAGCCCGATATAGTGCGTCCCTGATTGGTGAATCATTCACATTAAATTATCCAATGAATGCAAGGTGTTGTGCGTTTCCTCGTGCCGGCGTGAGTGGCACATGGTTTGCGTGGGTTATTGTCCATGGCGAGTGCGGTTTGAGGGATCAAACGTGAATGAAAGAGCACCGGCTGTGTTACTGGTTGTGGAAGACGATAAAGAGATGCGGAGCTTGCTCTGCGACGAGTTGTGGGGAGAGGGGTATCAATTGCGGGAAGCCAGCAATGGGGTTGAGGGGTTGGCCGCGGCCAGGCTTGCGGCCCCCGATCTGATTGTGACCGATTTGAGAATGCCGGCTGGCGGCTTCGACTATGTGTCTCAATTGAGAAGTTGCGTGCCCGGTTGTCCAATTGTCGTGATGACGGCCTTCGGTGATGCCCAAACCAGGGACAATGCGATCAAGAACGGAGCGACGGCCTACTTCGACAAGCCGGTTCGACTATCGGAACTGAAGGCGACCGTCAAACAGCTCCTGCAACATCCCGAAACTCGATCGGAGGATCGGCTCCTGCGCTGAACCTGCGCCACGAACGGGTGTTTGGGCCCGATCTCCCACCAGTGAGAGGGTTGTCTTCGCAGTGCTGGGCGTAGTACATATAGGGCCTTCACCGTGAAGAAAGGCCCCTCTTGGTTCCCACGGATATGAGGAGTGATGAGATGGCCGGATCTCACGCGCCGATACCTCCTATTGTTCCATTTTCTGACCCAATACTTACCGCTCGTTTGGAGGCCCTCAAGCAATTGGCCGATGGGTTGACTGATCGGGTTGCCGTGATGGATCGGGATCTGAATGTGGTGTATGCCAATGACGCGGCCTGGGTGCGGGATGCAGGGGCGTCGACGGTCATCAAGCCGGCCAAGTGTTATCAAGCCTTTGTCCAAATGACAGACCCCTGCGGGAAATGCCCCGCTGAGTCGGTGTTTGCGACCGGGGAGGTGCGCACCGTTTCCTGTAGTGCGGCCGGGGATGGTACCTCCTGCGGGATGCACCAGGCCTTTCCTCTTCTGTCGTCATCAGGAGAGGTCGCCTCAATCCTGGTACTGTTTCACAAACGGTCGGATACGGTGGGTGCTCCGAAGTCGCTTGCTCAGCAGAGTTCAGGCCGGTTGCGGCCGGAACGGACCGAGTCGCGATTGGGAGATCTGGTCGGTGCAAGTTCGGCCATGCATCAGTTGTTTGAAATGATTCGATTGGTGGCGGACAGTTCGGCCACGGTGTTGATTCAAGGCGAGAGCGGCACAGGAAAGGAACTGGTGGCCCAGACCATTCACCGGACCAGTTATCGGCGTGAGAAACCCTTTGTGGTGGTGGATTGCGGGGCACTTCCGGAGACCTTGCTGGAAAGCGAACTCTTTGGCCATGTCAAAGGGGCCTTTACCGGAGCCGCCGAGGCCAAGCCCGGTCTGTTCGAAGAGGCTGATGGGGGCACCATCTTTCTCGATGAGATCGCCGACACCACGCCGACCTTCCAAGCGAAATTGCTTCGGGTGCTGCAGGAGGGCGAAATCAAGCGAGTCGGCGGCACTCGACCGGTCAAAATCGACGTCCGCGTCATATCCGCGACCAACAGGGATTTAACCGATCTCGTACAGGCCAAGGCCTTCCGTCAGGACCTCTACTATCGGTTGGCCGTGTTGCCCGTTCATTTGCCTCCTCTGCGTGATCGGAGAGAAGATATTCCCCTGTTGGTTTCGAAATTTATCGCCGACTCTTGCCGACGGCATCGTCAGGATCTGCGCCTGGTCACCGCGGAAGCCATGTGTGCGTTAACCGCTGCGCCTTGGCCCGGGAATGTTCGCGAACTGCAGCACTACATCGAGCGCGCCGTCGTCACGACGACCCACACGGAGTTGACCTGCGCGGACCTGGTCGCATTGGGATCCCAGCCGGAAGCCGCCGATCTGCGTACGGTCGGTCGTGGTGCGGCGCGGCAGGCTGAGCGGGCTCGCATCCTTCAGGCATTGCAACAGACATCCGGGAATCGCGTGAAGGCTGCCCGTCTGCTCAGAATCAGTCGCGCCAGTCTGTATAACAAGCTGCACGACTTCGACATTCGGTAGCGCAGATGTGAACCGGCTCTGCCCGGTTGTGCCGATTCTCCGCGTTCACTCAAATACTCTTCAAAACCAACCTGATCGTCCCTATTCCTGTAGGCTTGGCCTCCCCCTGGTGCCCCTTATTGCCCCGAAAGTCAAAACTTGCTGTCCAGTCGTTTGGACAGCATAAGTAGTTGTATTGTAAGGACTGATACCGTTGCCTGCCTCTGCTGTCTAATCGCCTGGAAAACTACCGTATCCCACGCCCCTGCCGACGTTACTGCAGCGACACATAAATCATTAATAATATGATTGAAATGCTGTGAATTGTCTTGGATTAAGACGGGCACATCAATTGCGTTGGATGAGAGGCGCTGGTGAAGGTGCGGGTGATTAGGACCGGCCTCCGAATGACCTGCTCCCTCGAACTTTGAGGACATCCTTCACCAGCCCTTTTTCCTTTTGGGAGCGTTTCGTGGAGGGAAAAAGGAGAGGCCGGAGGAGCCGGGGTCCTGCCTGACGGAGGCCGGTCACACGACCACGTTTTTTAACCACTCCCGCGGAAGGGCGCGGGATTATAAAGGAGGGAGGCCGACATATGAGGT
Organism: uncultured Nitrospira sp.; assembly: GCA_902500785.1. GTDB lineage: Bacteria > Nitrospirota > Nitrospiria > Nitrospirales > Nitrospiraceae > Nitrospira_A. The sequence goes on along the minus strand of CABVRW010000003.1, from coordinate 8,014 downwards.
CTTCAGTGCAGTCAAAGCGCAGGCGCATCAGTCGCAAAGCGATGCTGAGCCTGCAGGCGGCGCTGCTATCGGGCAGTTTGCTCGCGGCGCCGTGGGTGTTTGCGGCCGGGCCGGGAGATCCATCGCATGATGGGCATGCGTCGCCGGTCGCCATGCCGGGTTGGACCCAGACCCTCAAGGGTCAGACTGTGGTGGAAAACGCCATGGAGGGTCGCGCCGGCAATGCGGAAAAGATGGAGATGCAGCACCATCGCCTGATGGAAAAGTTGGAGCAGCAGGCGCAGAAGGACGCGAAGGCGCAGCAGACCTCCGGTGCGTTCAACGAGATGTCGATGATGCACCAGTACATGGGGCAGGATGGGAGCAGTTTCCTGCTGGCAACCGATTCGTCGAAGGGCGAACCGGTGACAACGTCGGGGGGGAAGTGCCCCGCCAACGCGCCGGTTAAGCAGTATGACGTGTCGATGATCAACATCGAGATCACCTTGAACCGTTGGCTCGACTTCTATCCTGGGTATATGTATGTCCTGACCGACGATGTCGGAAAGGCGCGTGCCGAGGAAGAGAAGAATAAAGTTGCACGGGAAAAGGACGGGTTTGATCCGGGTGCGGTATCCACCGGGTTGCAAGGGGACGCGATTCAGCCGTTGGTGCTCCGCGCCAACCAGGGCGATTGCGTGAAAATGACCCTCCGCAATCAGATGGAGAGTGAAGACGGGAGCCTGTTTATCCAGGCGTCCAGCATGATCGTGAGCGCAACCGGCAAGCCGGCGACGACGACGAATCCGGAGTCGATCGTGGCGCCGGGCAAGACGCAGGAGTTCGAATGGTACATCCACCCGCAGATGCAGGAGGGTGTTCGTCAGTTCCACTCCTACAGCCACGACCGTGAATTGACCGTGCTCGGTCTCTTCGGGGGTTTCATCGTCGAGCCGAAAGGGTCGACATACGTGAATGCGTTGGGGACCGGTCCGGACAAGCAAGTGACGAGCGGTTGGCAGGTCAACATCGATAACGGATCCGGGCCCGACTTCCGCGAGTTCGTGTTGTTCTATCACGAAATCGGCGACGAAGCCTTCCGTCCGCTGAACAAGAAGGGGGACTTCTTGCCGCAGCGCGATCCGTTGACCGATGCCTATCGTCCGGGCGGTCGCGCGTTGAACTATCGGAGCGAACCGTTCGGTATCGATCAGATGCATCTGCAGCATGAATATTTTGGGTTCGAAGATGAGTCGCTGGCCTACAGCGCCTACACCTTCGGTGATCCTCCGACCACGATCCCTCGCGGATATCTGGGAGATCCCGTCAAGTGGCGGTTGGTCCATGGTGGATCGGAAGTGTTCCACTCGCACCATCCGCACAGCGGAACGATTCGCTGGCAGCGGAGTCCGGGCACCGAGCCGAACAATCTGTGGGCGGCGGGGCAGGACGGACCGGTGAAGTATCCGGTGGTTCGAACGAAGTCGGACCGTGTCGACGTGGAAGTCATCGGTCCGTCTGAGTCGTTGGATCTCGAGCCGGAATGTGGCGGCGGTGGCTGTCAGCACCTGGCCGGTGAATTCCTCTTTCATTGCCACGTGGCGCACCACTATGTGGCGGGTATGTGGGGCTACGGGCGGTTCTACAATACGTTGCAGGTCGGCGGGGGTCACACCGACACGATGCCGGACTTGGCGGAATTGCCCGATCGGAAAGGCCGCATGAAGCTCGGCGTGTCGTCGGACAAGCTGATCGGCACGACCGTCGATTGGTTCGGGAAGACGTTCAAGATCGTCGACAAGAGCCAGAAGACCAACTGGAAATCTGATCCTGTGATTGTGAGCATCAAGGATTGGGTCGAAATGTGGGTGCCGGCTCAGGGCAAACCCGGTCATAAGGACGACGAGAAGGGCCAGATCATGGCCTACGATGCGACCGTCTGGGACTGGAAGTGGGACGGCAACATCGCCCGCGGTGAGCGGGAGAGCACGGCCCAGAATCCGAAGTATACGTGGGCTGCGAAGTGGGATGATAGCACCAGGCCGGCGATCCTCTTCGACCCGACGACGGGACGGATGGCCTGGCCGTTGTTCAAGCCGCACTTCGGCAAGCGTGTGCCGTTCTCCGCCAATCACAACGGCGCGCCTTGGTTGGAACCGATTCACCAGGACGCAAACGGTGAACGGACCTCCGAACCGGCGATGCCGGGCGAACAGGGCCGTTGGAGCCTGTGCCCTGACAACGCCAATCGGAAGCATTACAACATTCACTTTGTCCGCATGCCGATCACCCTGGCCAAAAAGCAGGGGAAAGAGCCGGCCATGGTGGACAAGGATGGTCTGATCTACGTGCTTCACGAAGAAGAGCGTTTGACCAGAGCCAATGACGATCTGAAACTGCCCGCCGTCATCCGCGCCAACGTGTATGACTGCGTGGACTTGTTGTTGACCAGCGAATGGGACGACGACGATTACACGAACTTCCAGTCGTCCAAGATCAACATCCATCCTCACTTCTTCCAGTTCGACACCGGGAACTCGGACGGAGTGATCTCCGGGATGGAGTATGAAATGTCGGTTCGGCCGTTCACCATGTGGGGGAAGAAGACCAAGCATGGACTGCCGGCCCCGATGGTGGCGAAGTTGAAAGAAGGCATCAAAGCCGGAACAGCAACCGTCAAGATCGAGATGGCGCCCGGTGCGTCTCTCTTCCATCCGAACACCGAGTTGATGGTGGGCATGGATTGTTTGGAGAAGGGCCACGATGCGGCGGCGTCACTGCCGCGGGATAAGAGCTGTCAGGAAGTCGCCCGAGTCAAGGAGATCAAGGGCGACCTGGTCACGTTCTTCAAGCCACTGAAGCAGAACCATCCGGCGGGAGATCTCGTGTCGCCGGAGTTCGTGCGGTACCGGTGGTGGGTCGACGTGGATATGGGGACCGTGTTCTGGCACGACCACGCGTTCGGTGCGACGACCTGGCCCCATGGCGGGTTCGGCGTGACGATCGTGGAGCCATTCGGATCCACCTATCATGATCCGAAGAACGGCAAGTTGGTGTATAGCGGTCCGATCGCGGACATTCACAGCAACGAGCCGATCGGCGCCGGTGTGAGCGGGAGCTTCCGTGAGTTGATGGTCTCCATCCACGACACGGTGCCGCACACGGTCAACGTCATCGAAGCCGGCAATCCTCCTGGACAGCCGATCGAAGTGGCGTTGGAAGCAGGCAAAACGGTGTCGTTCCAGATGCCGGACAAGATCATGAACGCACCGAATAAGTACATCAACGGCGGGACGCATACAACCGGCAGCGGGTTCAATTTCCGCGCGGCGCCGTTTGCGCAACGCCTCTCGAACAATCCGGACACGTCGAAACTGTTCAGCAGCGCGATCCATGGAGATCCGGGCACGCCGCTCCTGCGGGCGTACACGGGCGACACCATGGTGTTCCGTCTGTTGCACCAGCTGATGAACGAATCCCACGTCTGGACGATCGCCGGACATACCTTCCTCACGGAACGGTATGCGGCGGATGCCAATCGGAAGAACTCGATTCACGTCGGGATCGCCGAGCGGTATGACCTCGTCACCAAAGCGGGTGGATTCCAGGGTATGCCGGGTGACTACATCCACTTCAACGGCAGAACGTCACACTTCGCCGAAGGTGGATGGGGCATCATCCGCGTGCTCGACAAGGAAGTGGCGGACTTGAAGCCGTTGCCCAGGGGGACCAATCCTCTCGGGATTCCGGCGACTCCCAATTCCGTCTGTCCGTCGGATGCTCCGGTGAAGAGCTTCAACGTCGTGGCGTTGGATCGCCCGATGAAGCTCAATCCGAAAGCGCCGGATGCGATCGAGGTGGACTTCGAGCGGAAGATCGAAATGACCATGCCGGAGGGCAAGATCTTCGCGCTGGAGGAGGAAGCCGCGACCGTGGCGGGCAACGTGATGCCGAATCCGCTCACGCTACGCGCGAATTTAGGCGATTGCATCAAGGTGCAATTGAAGAACAAGATGAAGGCAAGCCGGGCGTCGTTTTTCGCGCCTGGTCTGGCCTTTGATCCGCGAGACAGCCAAGGGTTGAACGTCGGGAACAATCCCGGCGATCAGACCGTGGCTCCGGGTGACAGCCGCACCTATACCTATTACGCGCATCCTTCCAACAAGGAAACGACGTCATTGGTGTGGGACGGCGGCAACATCGTCGTCAATCCGCGTAACGGGTTGTACGGCGCGATCGTCGTCGGCCCGAAGGGATCGCAATATCGTGATCCTGTCACCGGCGCCGATGTGTCGCAGAAGAACACGTGGCGGGCGGACGTCATCGTCGATGCCAGCCTTCCTGAAAACGTCGGCAAGCGGAACTATCGTGATGTGGCCCTCTTCTTCCAAGATGAGGACAACATCATCGGGACCGCGTTCATGCCCTATGTGCAGAACGTGGCCGGTTTGACGTCGGTGAACTACCGCGCTGAACCGTACAAGTTCCGCGAAGAACAAGGGTGCTCGTTGGGCAAGATCTTCCAGCCCTGCGTGGTAGACAAGCCCGAAGATCCCGTCACGCCTCTGATCGAGGCGCATGCCGGTGATCCGATCCGTATCCACGTGATCGGAGCGAACAGCGAGCAGAACGGCATGTTCGGTGTCGAGGGCCATGAGTGGCCGATCGAGCCGTACATGACGGGAGCCGACATGATCAGCGTGGTGGAATACGCCGGGTCTGAGATCCTCGATGTCTTTATCCGTGGCGGTGCGGGCGGACCGTATCGTCAGGTGGGTGACTTCGTGTGGTCGAATGCGCGGCTGCCCTACACGCAGTCCGGACAGTGGGGCTATCTGCGCGTGTTGCCGACCGGCGATTCGCGAATTCAGCCTCTCAGCGGAAGTGGATCAGGCACGCGTCAAGCCGAGCTGCCTGAGCCGCAGGCGATTCCGACTGCTATGAAGTAGGCGGGTTCGTCATGGTGTGATACCGGATGGGGGAGCTGCCACGTAATACGCAGCTCCCCCATCTGTGTTTCTAGGTTCGGTGCCTGAGTCTTGAGATAGGCCGGTGGGGGAGCGTATCCTGATCTTAGCGCGGCTGAGGGGCTGCGATATCCGCATGCGGAGAAACAAGAGGGAGGCCGACGAAATGAAGATTGGGACCACCATCGCGATAGGGCTGATGGCTGCCTGTCTAGGCAGTCCGGCCATGGCCTATGAAGAGATCTCGGTTTCAGAGGGCGGGACCATCATGGGGACCATCAAACTTGAGGGGACCGTGCCGAAGCCGAAGGGCTACAACCTCATTACGTTACCCGACCAATACTACTGCGGACGGATTTCTGACGGGCAAGGCTGGCGAATTCTGCAACCCTTCCAGGTCGGGCCTGCAGGCGAGTTTCGCGATGTGGTGGTCTATCTGGAAGGGATCGACAAAGGCAAACCCTTCGCTGAAAAGACCGTCCCCCAAATCGAAGCGAGAGACTGTCTCTTCCTTCCGTTCACGACCGTCGTGCGGGACGATCAAACGGTGACGGTAGTCAACATGGATCCGGTCATGCACGATATTCAGGCCTATGAAACGTCGCATTTGGGTGCGCGTGTCTTGTTCAACGTGCCGTTGCCGATGAACCCGGCGCATCCTCGCGACCTCAAGGATCGCAGCGATGCCGGGATGTACCATAAGCATATGGCCGGCCCGCCGATGAAGCAATTGGTCAATCTCAGCAAGGGCCGTCGGGTCTTCGTCATGCAGTGCGGTTTTCACGCCTACATGGAAAGCTGGGGTGTCGCCATCACCAACCCGTACTTTGCCAAGACAGATGAGCAGGGTCGATTCACCATGACTGATGTGCCGCCGGGCACCTATAAGCTGGTCGTCTGGCATCCGTATATCAGGAGCACGATCGAGCAGACGGTCACTGTCGGTCCGAAAGGGACCGTGGAGGCGGGTATCATGGTCCCGGCCCCGACGGGCCGGCTCTATGCCAATGAGGTGTTGGATCATCCGTCCGCCCGCTACACTGTGGAAGCACAGAAAGATATCGATCCGATGATCAAAAAGCAGGAGCACTGAGGAATGGGTGACAGGAGCGGGAAGTATCCGTCCCCGCCTGAAGGAGGCCGCAGGGTCATGCGCCTGACAGGCCGCGTCTGCCGACCAGGGACGGTGTTCCATACCGTGCGGTCGATCACGGCAGCGCCGGTGATCCTGTCTCGATGGTCGGTCGGTTCGATGCAGGGAACTTCGTCATCGAATGGACATCGAGGGATCAGGCGTCGGCCATGCCGGTTCCCGCCATAATCAGATAACGCTATGCCGACAGATAGGCGGCCGGCTCTTTGTGCGAGATGGAGTTGTTGAAGAGGCGGAGTCGCCGGACGTTCTGGAACTCAATAAAAAGAACCCTGAGGCGCGATTCACTATGACCAACACCAAGCCGAAGATGGTAAATCGGTTCGTCCACATTGTAGCTGCGCTCTTGTTGTCCGTCCCTTTCGCGCATGTGTCGGCGTGGGGGTATGAGGAAGTCTCGGTTACCGATGGGGGAACGCTTTCCGGCACGGTGACTATGGTCGGCGAAGTGCCGAAGCCGAAAGGCTACAACCTCACGACCCTGCCGGATCAGATCTACTGCGGTCGGATCTCAGACGGTCAAGGATGGCGGCTCCTTCAACCGTTTCAAGTGGGAAAAGACGGCGAATTCAAACAGGTGGTTGTCTATCTCGAGGAGGTGACTCGAGGAAAGCCATTCGGGGAGTTCGCGGCTCCCCGAGTCGAAGCCATGGATTGTCGATTTCTCCCGTTCGTCAATTTAGTCAGGGATCAGCACAGTGTCGTGGTGATCAATATGGACCCGGCCCTGCACGATGTGCAGGCGTACGAGACCTCTCACTTGGGGCCGCGGGTGTTGTTCAATGTGCCGTTGCCGATCAGCAAGCGGTATCCGAACGAGGCCGGCCTAAGCGCACATTTTCATAAGCATTACGAAGGAGTGCCGATCACCCAAGAGGTAAAAATGACCAAGGGACGGCGGGTCTTCACGATGCAGTGTGGGTTTCATGCCTACATGGAAAGCTGGGCCCTTGTGATGGCACATCCCTACTACACCCTGACTGATGAGCAGGGGCGCTATGAACTGACGGATGTTCCGCCTGGCACCTATACCGTCACCCTCTGGCACCCCTATCTGCGACAGACGTATCAGCAAACCGTCACGATTCCGGAGAAGGGGACGGCCTCGGTCGACCTGAAAGTTGAGGCCCCCACGGGGCGTTTATATGCCAATCAGATGATCGAAAACGCCTACATCCGCTACACGATTACCGAGGACGTCCAGTCATCAATCGTCCCGACATTGGAAAAGCAAGTGTATTAACCCACGCAGCCAAGAGCGAGCCCCGTTCAGGCTTCCACCGCGGAGACTGGCGGATGATCGCGACAATCCGTTCAACCATGAACAGCCTAGCGATGATGAGAATGACGGCGGCAGTACTGCTGTCGGTGTGTCTGTCACCACTAGGGCTCCTTCACGCCGATCATGAACTGCCGAAACCCCCGCCGCTGTGGTTCCCACTCGATGAGGCGGAGCGGCTGGCGTTGATTGAGGTGCCGGGAGGCATGGTGGGGGTTCCGGCGAGCACATTTCTGATGGGCAGCGATCCTCGGTTCGATCGGGCTGCCGGGCCGCAGGAACAGCCACAGCGGCACGTGTATGTCGATGCGTTCCGGATCGACCGGTTCGAGGTCAGCAACGTGAACTATCTCCGGTATGTGCTGGCGACCGGGGCGGCGTGGCCCCAATACTGGCGGGGACAGCCGTTTCTGGACAAGATGGCCAAACATCCGGTGATCGGCGTCTCTTGGCGGGAGGCCGATGCCTATTGCCGCTGGAGAGGCGCTCGTCTGCCGACCGAAGCCGAATGGGAGAAGGCCGCGCGTGGTGAAGATGGCCGGATGTTTCCCTGGGGCAACGAGCCTGCGGGATGGATCAAAAGCAACATTGCACATTCGGGGTCAAAGCGAGGGGCAAAGTATCCGCCGTTGGCCA
>CABVRW010000002.1:106706-145024 GCA_902500785.1 uncultured Nitrospira sp. | reverse complement strand
CAATACCGCGCCCAACAAGTAACCCACGTGGCTTGATTTCAGGGGAGCACTACATTTGACGCGAGGGTCGGCGGCGGAACGAAATCAACACATTGTCGAGCAGACGCACCGGACCAATGCGAAGGGCTCCGAGGAGGACTGCCTGGCGGTGGAGTGCGGACAAGGGCTCGAGGGTGTTGGGATTGCAGACTGAGAGATACTCGATGGTCGCCAGGGGTTCCGCTGCCACGACGCGAGTCATGTGACGTTGGATATGCGTGCCGCGCCGTTCGCCGGCGCGAATAGCCGCTGCTCCAGCCTGGAGCGCGCGATAGAGCACAGGGGCCGCTTGCCGCTGGGGCCGCGACAAATAGACATTGCGCGAACTTAACGCGAGCCCGTCGGCTTCTCGCATGGTCGGATGGACGACCACATCCCCGGGCAGATTGAGATCCTTCACGAGTTGTTGCACCAGAGCGACTTGCTGATAATCCTTCTGCCCGAACCATGTGTTGTCGGGCTGGACGAGGGAGAGTAACTTAGTGACGATCGTCGCCACGCCCTGAAAGTGGTGAGGTCGCGCCTCGCCTTCCCAACGTCGCGCCATCGCCGGGACCGTGACCACGGTTTGGGAGGCGGCAGGATACATCGTCTCTGTGGTGGGGGCGAAGACTACGTCCACACCTTCCTTCCGGCAGAGCGCCTGGTCGAGTCGAAGTTGGCGTGGATATTTCGAGAGGTCTTCCGTGGGTCCGAACTGCGTCGGGTTCACAAAGATGCTCACGACAACGGCATCGCAAGCCAAGCGGGCGGCACGGATCAAGGCGCGGTGCCCCTCATGTAAGGCTCCCATCGTCGGAACAAACCCGATGGTGACACCTTCACGATGGAGTCGGCGGCTCCAATCGGCCATGGCCGAGGTGGTGCGGATGATCTTCACGCGTGAGGCTCGGCTGCCGGCGGTGAACTGCAGGCAGGTCGTGATCCATAACGGGAATTCGGCTGAGGATTGAGCAGTCGAACGATTGATGGATCGGTGAGTTGTGATAGGAGGTCGTCCAGGCGTTGTCCGAGCACCGGATGTCGTCGGTCGGGATCGAGCTCTACCAATGGGACGAGCACAAATCGGCGCTGATGAAGTCGCGGATGGGGCACGCTCAACGCCGACTCGGTCAGCACGCAGTCATCATACAGCAGCAGGTCGAGATCGAGGGTGCGAGGCCCCTTGCGGTTGTCCTGGTCCCGCCCCAGGGCCCGCTCGATTTCACGGCATATTTCCAGCAGGCTATGGGGTGCAATGTTCGTTTCGATCTGTACGACGCCGTTCAGGAACCAGGCGGGGCCCGGGGCAGCGCCGTCGTCGAGCGGTTCGGTTTCGTAGAGCGAAGACACCGCGTCGAGTCGTGAGTGGGGGAGGAGGCTCAGCAGCGTCACGGCTCGGTCACAAAAGTCGATCCGGTTTCCTAGGTTGGAGCCGAAGCCGATGAATGCAGTGGCCATCGTGATCCTGACAAGGCTTAAGTTCAATGCGGGCGATCGACGTCAATGCCGGGCCGTTGCTCAATGACATAATCCCAATTGAGCAGGGAACAGGCGCCTTAAAAACCAACCTTCTTGATTCGCTCAACTGCCTCTGCCAGGCGCTCCTTCGTGGTGCACACCGTCATGCGAATGTAGCCTTCGCCGGGCGCACCGAAGCCGTTCCCCGGCGTGGTCACGATGCCGGCTTTTTCCAAGAGATGGGCGGTGAACGAGGCGGAGGTGTAGCCGTTGGGCACCGTCACCCAGATATAAAAGGCGGCCGGGGGAGGATCGACGTCCAGGCCAAGTTTCTTCAGGCCTGGGACGAGGGTGTCGCGCCGTTCTTGATAAATTTTTCGCAGTCCGTCGGTCACCGAATCATCCAGTCCGAGCGCGGTGATCCCTGCCGCCTGCACCGCCTCGAACACGCCTGAGTCCAATTGACTCTTCACCTTGCCGAGTCCCGCCAACACATCCTTGTTGCCGACGGCGAATCCGATGCGCCAGCCGGTCATGTTGTAGGTTTTGGACAGGGAATGGAACTCGACGCCGACATTCTTTGCCCCGTCGATCTCAAGGAAACTGGCCGGACGTTGCCCATCGTAAAAAATCTCCGAGTAGGCGGCGTCATGACAGACGATGATGTGGTTTTCCTGGGCAAATTCCACCACACGTTTGAAGTAGTCTTTACTCATGATGACCGAGGTGGGGTTGTTCGGCGAATTCAGCCACATCAGCTTGGCTTTCTTCGCCACATCTTTCGGGATGGCATTGAGATCGGGCAGAAAACCGTTGGCTTTGGTGAGCGGCATGATGTGGGACAGGCCGCCGCAGAAGCTGGTTCCGACGGGATAGACCGGATATCCCGGGCTAGGCACCAGCACCATGTCTCCGGGATCGACGAAGGCGAGATGGATATGGCCGATCCCTTCCTTCGACCCGATCAAGGTCAACACTTCATTGGCCGGATCGAGTGTCACATTGAATCGGCGCCGGTACCAATTCGCCACGGCCTTGCGAAATGACAACATGCCTTCATACGACGGATATTGGTGGTGTTTCGGATCCTTGGCGGCTTGGGCCAGGCTGTCGATGATCGGAGTGGGCGTCGGGAGATCCGGATCACCGATACCGAGATTGATGATATCGACTCCCCGCGCGAGGGCCTCTTGTTTCATCTTGTCGATGGCGGCGAACAAATAGGGGGGCAGTGTCTTAATGCGGCTTGCGACTTCGATCGGGAAACCGGCCATGCGAGAAGACTCCTTTGTTGACCTGAGCGTCGGCGCTCAGCTGTGTACAATGCGCGAGCGGCTGGGAGCCGTCAACCTGGGATCAGCAAGAGGCTAGGGTACCGCAGGATCACTCCGGCAATCAACGGAATGGTGCGGGGACATGACGGAGGCCGTAGCTCGGATTCTGGAAGCGGGCATCTGAAGTGCTCGGGTAGTCGAAGGGGAGAGGATACGCCGGTGCGATTGCGGGAAAGGTGAGACAAATGTGAAATCCTCTGGTCTCACCCGATAAGCCTGGACGCTTGCGCTGCTCGACTGCAACCGGTATCCGGCGTATCGGTCGTGACGCTACTACGGCCCATCCGCGAGAGCCGCGTCCTGTCCTCTTGTGTCTGCGGTGCCGCAGTTGCCTGGGGAGGTGGCTCTCATTAGAGTTTGGTGAGTAGGTGCGCAGCTTGCTTCTGGAGTATAGGTTTGGTCAGCCGCCCATGTGACAGGACTGCTCCCCTGGCACTTTGGCTGACGTGATTTGTCCTCGGGAGACGCTTTCGGTTATGTTGAGACATTGTTTTGTGCTATTCCGGTGTATAGCGCCGGTCCTGAGGTCTGTAGAATCCGTTTATTGTCGATGACGCCATGATGGTTAAATCACTACAGCCTTGCCCCTCAAGCCCTAATTGTGTGTCGACCCAGGCATCCGATCAGGGACATGGGATCGCACCATACCGATACCAGAAAAACCAAGCGACGGCAAAAGAGGCACTGAAAACTATTCTGGGCCTACAGCCACGCGCCGAACTTGTCGAAGAGACCGAGGCCTACCTCCACTATGAATTTACCAGCTTACTGCTGCGATTCGTCGATGATGTAGAATTCGTCCTTGATGATGTCGCCAAGACGATCCATTTTCGGTCGGCTTCCCGGACCGGTTATAGTGACCTGGGAGTGAATCGCCGACGCATGGAGGACATTCGCAAGCTAGTCGAAGGGAAACTGTAGTCGCATTCATGACAAGATAGAATGTATTGTCATGTCGGCTATTCGAGGTTGACGCCATGGCTGGCGATCGGTACCATCATATCTCGGGTGTTTGGTGGTTGACTCGGCCGAGTCAACCGTCAATATGGGAGTTGCTTGAGACGAAGTCAGTAGGAGAGTGGACCGATGGAAAAAAGCAATCGGATCAGCGCTGCAATGAGACAGGCTTCCTGCCTTGTGGTGATTCTCCTTCTGGCGCTGTCGAACGCCTGTGTCTCCGTGCAGGTCGATCCGTTGACGAGCAAGGCTTTCGAGCCTCGGACTGGAGGAGAGGCCGTGACGACGTTGCAGCGCGAGCCAAATCACGGGCACGTGCAGATCGCCCGTATTTTTGCGACCAGTGAATATGCCAGCGAAGAGACGTTGCGCGATCGCATCCTGGCACGGGCGAAAGAGTTGGGGGCCGATGCGGTGGTCCTTGGGGAAGCGGATGTGCGGCGCCTTTCGGATCGGGGCCCCACGTTTCAATCGACCATGGGCACAGGGGTGCCGGTCGGGACGTCGAGTAGCTCATACCGCAGCGGGTACTGGAACCCCTTTCGAATGGACGCGTGGAGTTTCACTCAGGGAGCGGGTGGCGGACAGGGATGGATGCTCCACATGTCCGGGTTGGCGATTCGGTATGTCTCCGATGAGGAACTGCCCGCTGCTTCGAATCCTGTCCCGCTTGCACCGTAACCGAGTCTTTCCGCATCGTTCGACTGTTCGCGTACCTGTTTTCCTTCCCTCATACAGATCACTCAGTTCAGCGGGCTTGTGAGCGCAGTGGCTGATCAGTAAAGGTAGTGAAGAGCTATACCTCGTTCATGCTTCTGCATGATCCGGTGCCCTCCGTCTAGCACTAGCCTTGGCGCGGAGCTTTTCCAGGGACGGGTTCCTTGCTGCGCACGGAACAGCGGAATTGTTGACCGCGATGGATAAGTTTGACATAAAGGGTTTTGTTCGGTTTGAGGTAGAGCCCAGCGCCATGTTGTCATAGTTGCGCCCCCTATACGGTGAAGCGGAAGCATATGCGGCGGCGCGCTTGTGTCGGCGTGAAAATTGCCAGGAGTCGCTAGATTACCATGTCTCTGTTGAATGTCGACCAGCGGTCTGTGGGCCTGTTGCCCCATGTTCGTATCCAGCCTGCCAAGGGTCTCTTGGATTTGGATCTGGCCTCCCTCTGGCACTATCGGGAGCTGATTTATATTTTGGTATGGCGCGATGTAACGGTGCGATACAAGCAGACCTTGCTGGGGGTGGCTTGGGCCATGTTTCAGCCGGTCGCGACCATGCTCATTTTTACGGCCGTATTTAGTGTCATGGGAAAAATTCCGTCAGACGGGTCTCCTTATCCGGTGTTCCTCTATGCCGGGCTGTTACCCTGGTTCTATGTGTCTCAGGCGTTGAGCAGGGGAGGAACGAGTCTAGTGGGGGAAGCGCCGCTCATCAGCAAAGTGTATTTCCCTCGCCTCATTCTGCCCCTCTCTGCGACGATGTCGCCCTTGGTCGATTTGATCTTGGCGTTCGTGGCGTTCTTAGGTCTCATGGCCTGGTATGAAGTCGTCCCGACCTGGCGTATCCTGTTCTTGCCGCTCTTCGCCGGTCTGGCTACAACGTTTACGCTGGCCGCAGGGCTCTGGATCTCCGCGTTGTATGTGCGGTACCGGGATGTCGGGCATATCCTGCCGATGTTGATCCAACTGGGGATGTTTGTGTCTCCGATCCTGTATCCCGTGAGCAAGGTGCCGGAGTCTTGGCGGGCGCTGTATGCGCTGAATCCGGTCGTCAGCGTGGTGCAGGGATTCCGGTGGGCGCTCATCCCCGGTTTTCAGGTAGATTTTGTGATGTTTCTGCCGAGTTTGGGAGTGGTGTTCGTCATCCTCATCGGAGGATTGATCTATTTCCGCTCGATGGAACGAACGTTTGCGGACGTGATCTGAATGAGTGACGTTGCCATTACAGCCGATCGCCTGTCGAAAAATTACCGGCTCGGAGCCGGGACCGTCCAACACAATACTCTTCGCGATCATCTGATGCATCGTCTCCGAAGCCTGACGCGGTGGGGAGCCGGCCAGTCGGAGTCGGATGCCTCGTTTTGGGCATTGAAAGACATCTCGTTCGAAGTCAAGCGAGGCGAAGTGTTGGGCATCGTCGGACATAACGGGGCCGGGAAGAGCACGTTGCTCAAAATCCTCTCCCGGATCACGCAGCCGACGACAGGGACGGCGGATATTTATGGGCGTGTCAGTTCGCTGCTTGAGGTGGGCACGGGGTTTCATTCCGAGTTGACCGGTCGGGAAAACATTTTCCTGAATGCAGCGATGTTAGGCATGCGGCGTGAAGAAGTGCGGAGAAAGTTCGATGAAATTGTCGCCTTCTCAGGCGTGGAAGATTTCATCGATATGCCGGTCAAGCGCTATTCGAGCGGCATGTATGTGCGGCTGGCCTTTGCGGTCGCCGCGCATCTCGAACCGGAGATTTTGATCGTGGACGAGGTGCTGGCTGTCGGCGACGCCAGCTTCCAGCAGAAGTGTTTGGGGAAAATGGAAGAAGTGAGCCGAAGCGGACGGACGGTGCTGATCGTCAGCCACAATATGACCGTGATCGAAGGGCTGTGCGAACGCGCGATTCTTCTTGAAAAGGGGCGTGTCGCAAAGATCGGCAACACCCACGAGGTCGTTGAGGGGTATGCCGATGCGATTCGAAATCTAGCCGGAACGGAGATTCACGCGCGCCAGGATCGAGAGGGGCTTGGCGAGATCCTGCTCACCAGGATCGAGGTGCTGGATGGCGATAGGCATCCCGTCGCGGCGGCGATCACCGGTCGCGATATCATTATTCGCATGTCCTACCGTTGCGCAAAGGGAAAAGAATTTAGGAATTGTCGTGTCAGCATTTCTGTGAACGGACGGAAGGCGCAAGATCTGTTCGTGTTGTCGACCGACATCGTCGACCCGAAGCCGTTGACCTTGCGTGGTGAGGGATATGTTGATTTCATCATACCTGAGCTGCCGTTGACAGGGGGGGCGTATTTTTTTCAGTCCTATATCGAGTCCAATGGTCATGCCCAGGATTGGATCAAGAATGTTGCGCCGTTCTCCGTACTTGACGCCGACTACTATGGAACAGGAAAACTTTGCCCGCCGGGATGGGAAGCCAACGGGGTCTTAATTCACTATCGCTGGGAGTCCGGCGAGGGGCTCTCGGCCGACGCATGGCCATCCCGTGCCCGCGCGAGCTGACTCTCTGCGGACGCCTGTTCATCCCGCCGATTTCGCTGCTCTCCTTTCGTGGCCGATCGCTGTTGATAAATCACTAATCGCTCCGCAATGGACCAAGAGTGCGTTACGATTTGCCATACCACCGCCGGATGGCGATCGACTGAGGCGTACGCATGGGTTCCGGGTTAGAGCAGGGGCAGCAGGCGGAGCTAGAGCTGGCCGGATTGAGGCGCACGCTGAAATGGACGAATATCCAACGCGAGCAACTGTTGGATCGTCTCGATCGGCTCCGTCTCGACAATCAACGACTCCAGGAACGTGTGGAGGAGTTGGAGCGCCGATTGGCGGAAGTTAAGCAGCAACAAGCCCTCTTCTAACGAGACACCGAACATTCCTGTCAACGGCGCGCTCCCAAGATAGGACCGCCACCACTTCTCGGCATTCCCGAAGGCGACCGAGCGGTATAGCGATTCCGCCCGTCGCGGACCTCTCTGTGGCGTTGTCGGCCCGCCTTTCTGAGGATCCTGAGTCTGTTCTGTTTCCAGTCCACCGTGGAACATTCTCCCCCTATTGTCAGCGTCAATGAAGTGCTTCCGCGGCCTCCTCACAGCGGCAAGAAATTGTCTCTCGTTGTCTGCTTCCTTACTGCGTCCGCTCATCAGCATTTCCGACATGATATGGTGAGGTGAGCACGGAGGTCGTTGACGCCGCGACAGTGAAAGGACTCGAGGATTCATGACTCGTTCAATCAGGACAGTGGAAGACCTGCGTTGGTTTCTGACCCATACGCAGGGGTTTCGTGGCGGGCAGGTGACCGATGTGCATGTGTCGAAGCGTCGGATCTTCGACGAGGAGTCCGGCCTTGAGATCATGGCGGGTAGTACAGCGACGATCGTCGTGCGGTATGACGCGCAGGGCATCCTTCGGGTCGCCAAACTCACGATGCAGGGGGTCTCCGACCTGTGCATCTTCGAACAGGACGGCAGTGACTGGTCGTCTCTGGGCGTGATCCAGGTGGAATTGAACGAAGGGAAATTGCGGTTTTGGTTTGATCGTCACGGTGATCTGTATGTAGTGTGCGAAGAGGCCAGGCTCGAAGAAGTGTCGTTGCCGTACAGTGATGCGGAGATGAGCGACATGGTGGCGAAGTGGACCTTTCAGGCCGATTCCGGTGAGGCGCCCACTGTGGCGTGGCTACTCTCTCAGCTGGATCAGGCAGGGGTGCCGTGCATTTGGAGAGCCGTAGCGCGTCAAACAATACGCCACCAGACCATGTGTTGGGAGGGCGAATTGGTGGCGGCTACCGATGGGACTGCTTGTCAGGCAGGGGCTCTGGTGGTGCAGACGTATGGGCCGATCGACGGCGCCGGATTCGGCATGCACCTGCAATCTCATCACGCAGCCGGTCGATCGGGTGGCCGGCTGCTGAGTTTGGTCACCGACTTGATCACGCACTGTTATGTCGGGACTTGTCTCGTGGGGCAGGCGTTTCTGACGCACGAAGAATGGGCGAATTGGCACGCACTCAGGCGCACGCCTTAGGCTCGCCGAATGGCAGAGTCAGTCGAAAGTCTGCCGCTCAGATGTGATATCCGTGTTTTCCGTTTCCGTTGCCGTTCACATTGCCATTCATGCTGGCGTTCTTTTCGCCCTTCCGATTGACGCATTCCACTAAGTGCCAGAATTTCATCGGATTGACTTTTTCTTTGCGGGCGACATGGAGGTCGGTGCCTTCGAGCACGGTATTGAGGGAGAGGTCGGTGCGGAAGCCGATATGTTTGCACAGAGGAGAAATGACTTTTTCCACGGCCGCGATCAACTTGTTCCCGTTGCTGAAATGGTTCAGCATGATAATGCGCCCGCCTGGTTTGCAGACCCGAATCATTTCGTTCACGACTTTGCGGTAATCCGGTACGGCCGTCACGACGTATGCCGCCATGACGGTGTCGAAGCTGTCGTCGGCAAACTCCATTCTCCCTGCATCCATCAACATGAGACGGACATGGTCCAGGTGATAGTGGGATTGACGCTGTCGTGCCTTCGCTAGCATCCCTGAGGAGAGGTCGATCCCGATGATTTCGCAGTTTTTCGGGTAGTACTCCAGAGCGATGCCGGTTCCCACGCCGACCTCCAGAATTTTTTCTTCTGGCCGGATTCTGAGGTTGCGCACGCAGGCTTCCCGGGACTCATGGAAGATTTTCCCAAAAATATGATCGTAGACGCCGGAATAGCTCGTGTACACTCGCTCGACTTTGGCGATATCCATCGTCCCTCCGAAAATCACGCCTTTCCCACCACACACGCTGCAGTTCAGCAGTGACGGCGATGAGAAAGTGTGGCGTGGAAAAATCTATGAAGGCGGGACCGCAACCGGATGACTCGTCCTCACCCGCCGGACAAGAACGGGCTTAATGTAGCCAAAGCACTCATGGGGAGTCAACAAATTCCTCTGCTTGTTGAATGCCCTGACTTCGGTCCGGGCTTGATTCTCCGGCAAGCCCTGTGGGAAGTTTCCGCTATGATCTTGGCCGGTGCCTTTGCCATCGTGTTGTTTGTCGGACTGATTGTCGGCGACTGGATGTACTTTGCTCGTCTTTCGTCCGATGCCAGCCGCTATGGGTACGGCATTGGGGAAGTGCAGGATAAGTTTGGCGCGCTGACCGTTCCCCAGCTATTGCGCGCGTTCGACACGAATGGCTTTTTGAGTTTGCCGCACGGTGTTGCGCGCGTCTTTCCCGAAGCGAATCGAATGGTCCTCAGGCCGACCTATCACCTCTTTTCCCTGCGGTTCCGCACCGCCTGGCCGTTGAAAGGTTCCATCCAATGGGTGCCGGAATCCGAGGGGCTGCGGCTGGTGTGCACGAAACGGATGCCCTGGTCGTCTTCGATCCTCACCTTTCTCTGGTTCAGTCTCGTGGGCTTTGGGACGCTCGGATTCCTGGTGACCTATGTGCTGCAAGGAGGACTCGAAACCTTGGGAAGCGTGCTGCTGGGGGTCGGCGTGACCGGTGTGGGATTGATCGTCGTCGCCTTCGGCCTGTTGACGATTACAGTGGCCTACCGTATCGAAAATACCAGGCTCATGCAGGTGTATACGGAACTGCGGGCCGTGACGGTGGAGCGTGCAGGGGCCGCTTAGCGGGTCGAGCGATAGAGATCGAGCAAGTGCTCGTATTCAGGCGGCAGGTTCAACGCCGCTCCGGATCGTGCCAGGCCGGCAATGATCCCGCGATGTTTTGAGCTCAATCCAGACTCGACGAATGCCTGCCGGAAGTACGCCCATCGCCGTGTCGCATCCGTGGTCAACTCCTGGAGTGCTTCCGGCGGCAAGGTAGTGAGCCTCGTGGTGAGGGCCCCCAGGGCTTTCTCCACACTGTCATAGGGAGCGGCCAGCTTCAATCGGCCGTAAAATACGTCGAGGTGTTCTCGGAATTCGTTCCGCAGCGACTCCACCGGACCTGTTCCGTGTCGGTGGTCGTTCTGTGCGCCCATGTCGGTCTCCTCGGCCCTGTCCTGATTTCGGGAAGCTTACGGCAGGGACGGCGCGCGGTGCAATGCGTTTTCATGCGAGTCATATATTTTTCTTCATATGGAGGACGTGATGACATATCGATCCTTGGTTGTCTTGATTGGCGTGTGTGTAACCGGATTGGCCGGTTGCTCCTCCCACCACCACGGGAGTTATGGGCAGGGTGAAGGAGGCTACTACTGGAGCAAGGCTTCCCAGGATGTGAGCGGTCTGATTGAAAAACATGTCAAAAATCCCGAAGCCGCCAAACAGGTGAATGTGGTGATGGGAGAGATGATCACCGAGATCAAGTCGGCACGGGAGCAACACCGCCAGTCCCATCGCGCGCTCTACGAGTTGAATGCGAACTATTCGGCATCGCCGGAAGCGTTTACGAAAATTCTCGACGAGCTGAATAACAACCGGATGCGTTCGTCCGCGAAGATGCTGGGCCTCCGTTTTAAAATGAAGGCGCTGTTGACGGCCGAGGAATGGACGGCGTTGTCTGGGGAATTGAAGCGGTATGGCAGCCGCTACTACGGGAAAGAAGCGGAGGCCCCGCCCACTCCTGCCGCCCACTGACACGCGGGGTGTTCGTCGGCGAATTTGTAAAGGACCGTGAAGCGTGAAACGTATCTCGTTGGAGAGAAGACCGTGTGGCCGTTGGCGTTAGCGGCCAGAAAAGGCGCCCGGTTGCTATTCGACCTGTGCGATGAGTGATAGGCCGTAGGCTCTTTTCTGCGGGCGAGAGATGACCGATGGACTGTTAGAGGAGTCGGTCTAACCCCGGGAGATGGTTGAGGAACAGAAGCTGGGCTGCGGAGCCTGTCAGGTCCAGTCCGCTCACCGCGACGTGATCGATGCGCGCATGGCGGAGAGTCGCCAGGTCTAGTTGCAAGTAATGGGCGAGAATCGCCCGGATGACATCCCCATGGGACACGAACACCAGAGGAGTGTCCTGCGCGGGGTCGAGCACCTGTTCCACCGCCGCCACCGCTCGCTGCTGTACCTCCCGTAACGTTTCTCCGCCGGAGGGTCTGGCTCGGTCCGGGTGGGTGTACCATTCTCGCTTTGCCGGGTCCTCGGCGAATTCTTGCCAATAGCGATTGATCCAGTCGCCCACGCCGATCTCACGCAGCCCCGGAACCTGACGCAGCGGGATGTCTTGCGGCTGACGGAGAATCTCGGCCGTCTGCACCGCGCGCAAGACGGGGCTGGTGTAGATAGCGGCAATTGTAGTGCGGGACAAGATCTCGGCGCAGGTGCGGGCCTGTTGTTCGCCGGTCTGGTTGAGGGGGATCGGTTGGTCTCCCATCACTCGACCAGACCGGTTCCACTCCGTTTCTCCGTGTCTGACGAGCAAGATGATCGGCATCGGTGTTCCCCGGAAGACGCTATGGCGCCGGCGCAGCCTGCACGTGATTGGTGAGGGGGATCGGTGTCCACTGTTCTCCACCGTCGATCGACCGGTACAACCCGCTGCCGTTTGTGCCGAGGTACAGCCGCTGCGGATCGCTCACGCTGAGGCTGATGGTGCGCACATTCAAGGTCGTGAGCCCCTGGTTGCGAGGGTGCCAGGTTTTCCCGCCATCGACTGTCTTGAGCACACCGTCCGGCCCGCCGATGTACAGAACGTTGGGATTCGTCGGATGCTGGGCCAAGGTGCTGATGAATTGGTTCGAGAGGCCCTGTCCGATCTGCTCCCAGTAGTCGGCCCGATTGGTGGATCGAAACAGCCCCTTGGTGGTTGCGGCATAGACAATGTCGGAATTCAGCGGATCGACGGCCAACATATTCACCCCGAGCGCCATGGCGGCATTCAGCACCTCGTCAGGAATGAGCCCGCTGTTCTTCTTCTGCCAGGTCGTGCCGGCATTCTCACTGCGATAGGTGCCGCCCGTCGTCCCGGCATACAACACGCGAGGGTGCCGGTGATCCATGGCGATACAGGTGACGATGTGCACCTCCTTCATCCCCGCCATCCGTTCTTCCCACTCGCGCCCTCCGTTTTTGCTGACAAATGCGCCGACCGTCGTGGCCAGATAGATGAGTTCGGTATTGTCGGGATGAAAGATGATTTCATTGACGAAGGACACATGTTCCTTCAAGCCCACATTGTGCGGCAGCCAATGCTGGCCGCCGTCGGGGCTCTTGTAGATGGCATCGCCCATCGTGCCGGCATAGACGGTGGCGGGGAGTCTCGGATCGATGGCGAGGGTCGTGACGCGGCGAGCCGTGAACGCCTGGAACTGCTCCCAGGTCGCGCCACCGTCGCGAGTCTTATGCACGGCGTCGTTCGTGGCGACATAGACGATGTTGGGATTCGACGGATGGAGGGCGATCGAGACCACGGCCGATTCGCGTGTCCCGCAGGCCAGGAGGAACAGGCCGACCAGACAGACGCATCTTCGGAGGATGATCGGCACTCGATTTCGTACTGACATCACAATGGCGGCAGACCTAACCATAGTGTGACGAATGAGTCAAGGTCACGCATCCTGGCGCGGGAAAGCGCGGTTACAGTCGCGGGGCGAAGCGTTCGGCGTATCCCGTCATTTCGACATACCCGCGTCCCGTCACGGCCGCACCCTGGGCCTGTCCCGTAGCAGAGACGGCCCCTTCCCAGTAGGTGACGCGAGTGCTATGCGCCGTGTTCAATTCTTGGTCGGCGAGCAGCGATCGCACGTCAAGGCTGAGTCCCATGCTGGGCGCAGCGATTCGCCAACGTTGCGGATACCGTGCCTTTGATTGCGGGCTTGTCCAATGTGAGAGTGGTTCAATGGTGAGGTCCTGCGCGGTGAGCGACTGGGTTCGTCCGTCGGCAAAGACCAATGTGCCGCTTGACACCGGATCGACTGAGCCATCGGCGCGCCGCAAGGAATACCACATCAGCTCGGTCGAGTCGCTCAGCTGCAGGCTGAACCAGTCCCATCCCACCACATCCCGGCCCAGGTCGGCTGAGCCGAATTCGTGATCCATCCAGCTGAGCCCGCTGACGGTAAACGTCTCGGTGCCGATGCGAACCTGCCCTTCGGTCGTCAGATGGGTGAGTGAGTAATAGTGGGACGCCTGCTCAGGGTCGACGCCTTTGCGGCTGATGCCCTCTCGCCCGTGCAGCACGGGGGGTTTTCGGGGGCTCACTTGAAGATCGATCGCGAATCCTTCGGTCGCCGCTTGGAGTCTCTGGCGTGACGATGGGGGATCGTCCATTGAGACTGACCAGTGGTCGATCCACACGTGCAGTCGGTCTGTCTCCGCCCCGGCTTTTCCGAGACCTTCACGACTGAGTTTGTCGGCAAAGAGAAATCGGTTTCCCTCAAGGTCTGTCACGGCAAAATGGGCGAGGTAGAGCTGTTGAATCGACCACTCTGAGGGCCGCGTCCGGACTTGTCCCGGAGGAATGCCTCGGCGAAAAAAGGTGAGTTGAAAGCCAAATTGTCGGCCGCTGCCTGTCGTGAGATGGCCGGTGTAATACCACCATTCAGTGCGAAACCCTTCGTGCGCGCCATGATCCTCAGGAAATCGATAGTGATAGCCCGGCGCGGCGACGTCGAACGAGTGCGCCTGGGCGCCCGTCAGGAGAGCATATGCCGCGAAGGATAGGAGCCCCACGATGATCAGCCAGGCGGCGAGTCGAGAAGTGCGTGATGGGATCATGCAAGACTCCCCGGCCGTTGCCTGGTTCGCGCGAGCGGGGAATGCCGGAGGTCCGGTGTCGATTTTGAGTGAGCAACGAACGGAACACCAGTATTCATGAGGGTTTTCTGATCATCATCACAGCGGCACTGCCGCGTGGCGGCGTTGACAATTTTGCAAAGCATCAGCTATCGTGAGCCATGTTTCTTGAACCGGAACGTGAGCAGTCGAACCGGGAGTTGTCGGGAAAGGCCCAGCCGTTTCCCGTTCCGGAGCGCATCCCGTTGTTTCCTCTTCCCAACGTCGTGTTCTTTCCCAAAACCTATCTTCCGCTGCATATCTTCGAGCCACGCTATCGCCAGATGGTAGCGGATGCGGCGGCAGGAGGGCAATGCATTGGTATGGCGTTGCTGAAAGAGGGATGGGAAGAACAGTACGAGAGGAACCCGCCGATCTTTTCGGTCGGTTGTGTCGGGCGGCTGGCCAGTGTGCAGGCATTGCCCGATGGCCGTTCGAATATACTCCTCCAAGGTCTTGAACGGTACGACATCCATGAAGAGTTTTACGAAAAAAGTTACCGCGAAGCCCGTGTTACGCTGAAGCCGCGGGGCGGATCCTTATCCATGGAGCCGGCCTTGCGCCGGTATCTGATGGACGTGCTTGGCGAATATCTCCAGGCGGATGAGGAGGCTTCACCGCTTCACAGTCTGGTTCGGCCCGATGTGACCGACGAGGTGTTTGTGAATTCCCTCTCGACCTACCTCGACTGCACCCCACTGGAGAAACAGTTTTTGCTGGAGGCGGAACATGTGCCGCAACAGGCCCGTCGGCTGAGTGATTTAATCCAGTTCAAGCTGGCGGAGCGGCGGGCCACCGGAGGGTGGGGCTGATGTCACGGCCAGTCGCGATCGAGGTCTCCCATCTCGGGAAAACGTATGAGAAGGTACGAGCCGTCGATGACCTCTCCTTTCAAGTCTATGCCGGGGAGATTTTCGGATTGCTCGGACCGAACGGCGCGGGAAAGAGTACGACCCTTCGCATCCTGATCACCCTCCTCCATCCCACATCGGGTTCAGCCACCATTTTCGGAATGGACTCGGTGAAGGATGCGGACCGCGTCCGGCAGACCATCGGCTACGTGCCTCAGGAGCGGGCCATCGATCGGTTCCTGACCGGGCGGGAACATCTTGAGTTGTTGGCCAACCTGTATCATCTGTCCGCCGACGAGGCCTCCGCGCGCATCCCCCAATTGCTGAAGCTCGTCGAACTCGAGCAGCAGGCCGATCGTCCCGCCAAGACCTATTCCGGCGGCATGAAGCGGAAACTGGATATTGCCTGCGGGTTGTTGCCTGATCCGAAGGTTCTTTTTTTAGACGAGCCGACGCTTGGCCTGGATGTACAAAGCCGCCTCCGCATTTGGGACCATGTGCGAGCCATGCGGGAGCGAGGGATTACCGTTGTTATGACGACGAACTATCTGGATGAGGCCGATCAGCTCTGTGACCGGATCGCCATCATTGATGGGGGACGGATCAAGGCCTTGGGGGCTCCGGCCGAGTTGAAAGTCGGATTGGGCGGGGATCTGGTGTCGCTGACGGTGCGGGAGCACGATCGCGTCGAGATGTTGGCGGATGCTGTGAAGAATCTGCCGGCCATTCGCGCCGTCACCACCACGAAGACCGGGCTCGATATTCGGGTTGATTCCCCCGAGAAGGCCTTGCCGGCCATTCTTGAGGCGGCGAACCGCCTGACTTGCCAACTGGAGTTCATCGATTATCACCGGCCGCGGTTGGATGATGTGTTCATCGCGCACACCGGGCGGTCCATTAAGGATGACGTTCAACAGGAGAGCCAGGGGTGAGCAAGAGGGGCGGGAAGGGTTCAGGTTCAATTCCCGATGTTCCCGGCGCAGTCTCCCCGTGCCTTTAATCGAGAATTGAACACTGAACGGGAAACAGGAAGAGCGGAGCGATGAAAGAATATTGGCAGGAGATTCGAGCGTTGACGATGCGCTGGGTGTTGCGGCTGAGCCGTGAAAAGTTCAGCATGCTCTTTACCCTGGTGCAGCCGATGCTGTTCTGGCTGATCTTCTTCGGTAATTTGTTCCAGCGCGCCGCCGACATGCAGGTGACACAGGCGTCGAGCTACATCAGTTTCCTGACCGCCGGCGTGGTCGTCATGACCGTGCTCAACAATGGCTTGGCCGGCGGCGTCGATCTCCTCTTCGATAAGGAGAACGGGTTTCTTGAACGGTTGATGTCCACGCCGATTCACCGAACGTCGGTGATCCTGAGCCGATTTATTTTCGTGACCACCATTACGTCGCTGCAAGTCCTGGTCATTCTCGCTGTCGCCTGGCTGTTCGGCGTGCAGCCTGTCACCGGATTATTGGGCGTGGCGACGATCTTGTTCATCGGGATGATGTTCGGCGTCGGATTGACGGCCATTTCGATGGCGATGGCCTTTTCGGTGAAGAGCCACGGCGATTTCTTCTCGGTGCTCGGGTTTCTCTCCTTGCCCATGATTTTCCTGAGCTCGGCGTTGGTGCCGTTGGCGGCGATGCCGGGCTGGATGGGTTTTTTGGCGCAGTTCAATCCTATGACGTGGGCCATTGATGCCGTGCGTCCGCTGATTCTCCAGGGATGGACCGAAGCCTTGCCACACGTCGGCATGGTCATCGCGGTGATGGTGCTGTTCGACGCCTTGTGCCTGTATGGCGGCGCGCGCGCCTTCAGACGGGCGATCGGGTGAGCACGGTTGCGCACCGGAGATCCACCATGTTCGTGAATGAAAGCCAAATCCGCGCATTGATTCGACTCCTCGGCGATGAGGATGAACGCATCGTCAAGACGATCAGCGGAAAACTCATCGATTTCGGCGACTCGGCCGTGCCGCTGTTGCAGGAAGCGGAGATTGAGCAGCCGGAGATGGCCGACCGTATCGTCACCGTGCTGGAAGAAATCCGCGGGACCAAGCTGGAGGAAGAACTTCGCGATCTCATCGCCCTTCCGGAGGACCAAGTCGAGCTTGAAACGGGAGCCTTCCTCTTGGCGCGCTACGCCTATCCGATGCTCGACGTCCAGGCCTATCAGCGGCAATTGGATCGCATGGCCCAGGATGTGCGGGAGCAGATCGGGTCCCGGGTCTCGGGCGAAGAGACGGTGAAAGCATTGAATCGCTATCTGTTCACGGAAGCGGGATTTAAAGGGAACACCAAGAACTACTACGAGCTCGAGAATAGTTATCTCAATTGTGTGATCGACCGACGAACCGGAATCCCGATCAGCCTCTCCACCGTGTATTTGCTCATCGGACGACGGTTACAGTTGCCGGTGCAGGGGATCGGCATGCCGGGCCACTTCCTCGTCAAGTTCGATTCGGATCGGTATAAGATCTTCATCGATTGTTTCAACGGGGGCGCCCTGCTGACGGAAAAGAACTGCGCCCGGTTTCTGACAGAAGCCGGCTACGGGTTCGAAGAACGGTATCTGCAGAAAAGCCCGACGCGCGCGATCTTGGCCCGCATGATCAAGAACCTGCTGGCCATCTATAATAAACTCGACGAGCCGCTGAAAAAAACTCGCCTGCCTCGCTTCATCGACATACTGGGCTGTGAGCAACGAGAGGAGGGGCTCTGACTCAGCTACGCAGCTTGAGCAGGTCCCGTGCCAGTCGAATCCGTCCCGAGAAGTAGTTTCTCGCCTGCGCACGGACGTCATATCGTTCCGCAATCGGATAAAAATGGGACAGCACGAGCTGATTGATACCGGCCTCTTGCGCCACGCGGCCGCAGAGACCGGCGTGGAGATGTCCGGCGCCCGGGCGGTTTTCCGGAAACGAACAATCCAGGATGGCGAGATCTGCCTCGCGGCAGAGTCGGATCAGATTGTCGCAATAGAGAGAGTCTCCCGAATAGGTTACGACGTGGTCTCGGTACTCGATCCGGTACCCCACACAATGCAGTCGGGGCGCATGGGTGACGGTGGCGGGTGTGATGCGTGTGTCGCCGAGACGGAAGCTCCGATCGGAGACCTCCCGAATCGTGACGCGAAACGGCGTGCGACTGAAACTCGGGAACGTGGTCATCATCGCTCGCATCAGCGTGGTCGTGCCATGCGGACCGATCAGGGTCAGCGGAGGTCTGGTGCCGCCCTGGTACTTGCAGAAAATGACGGCGTCAAAGAAGAAGGGGATGAAATCGGCGAAATGATCGGCGTGGAAATGGGAAAACAGAATGTGTGTAATCCGGTGTCGGTCGACGCCGCTTTTGATCAAATTGGTGAGGGTGCGTGGACCGAAGTCGAGCAAAAAGGTGTGGTCGGTTTGAATCAAGTATCCGGCCGCGGCGCGCGTGGGATGAACGTTGGTTCCCGATCCCAGCACCGTCACCCGGATCATGCGGTCAGGTTCTCCTGAAAGCTCCGTTGGAGGCGGAGGAGCAGCATGCGCAATTGCTCAGCTTCTGCCGTCGTGAGCGCGCGTTGGAAAAAGGGGCGTAAAAAGGCGATGTGGGCCGCGAACGTCTTCTTGAACAGGCGGTCGCCTTTGTCGGTCAGGCAAATGCGCGTGCTTCGACGGTCATCGGCCACCGGTGTTCGTCGAATCAACCCTTTGGCGGCTAGACGGTCCAACACGCCGGTCAACGTTCCCTTTGTCACCAAGGTGGCGGTAGAGAGCTCGGCGCAGGTCAGTCCCTTGGTGTCCCCGAGAGTGGCGATCACGTCGAATTGCGAGGGGGTGAGCCGCAATGAACGCACGTGGCGACTGTCGGTGCGCCAGAAGGCGAGGTACGTCTCGACCAAGGGCCGCAGCACCTTGAGGTGTGGATCGTCTTTGAGGTCGGGCACTTCCATTGCGCGCGCAGCCTAGTTGTCGCATCGGGTAGCTGTCAAGAGTCGGGTCTCGAGGGTTGCGTTGACGCCGAACAGACCGTCCCCCTATCATGTCGCCTGCCATGCCGCGTCACGCACAATCGGGCCAAGCCAATCTGACCACCATTCTCCTCTTGCTGGGTCTTGTCGTGTCCGGTGTGTGGGTGTGGAAGCGCCTGTCCCTGGACGTGCAGGACTTCATTATCGATCAGGCCCTTCCCCTGGCCGCGCTGTCGCTGGTGGTCTTGGCTGTGATGTGGATGCTGATCGGAAAGATCAGGACACGACGCAGGAGAACTCGGGAGCGCGCGCGATTGATCAAGCTGTTCGAGAGTCAGACCTCCTCCGAGACACGACTCAAACTGGCATTCGCGGTGATTGAGGTAAACGAGTACCGCCGCGTCGGCCTTGAGGCAGTCGCTCCTCAGCTTCAGGAATTGTTTGTGACGACGCTGAAGCGGGCCTTGGGCGACAAACAACATCAGGTGCGTGGCATGGCGGCGAGCCACTTGGGGGTGATCGGCGATGATCGGGCGGTCGCTCATCTCCTCTCAGCGTTGGAGGATGACCATGCCTACGTGCGCTCCAGCGCGGCGTTGGGTCTCGGTCGCCTGCGGGCCGCCGCGGCCAAAGATAAGTTGATCGAGGTCAGCAAGGAAGATTGGGATCAAACCGTGCGGAGCCGGGCCCGCGAGGCGTTAGAGCGTATCCGATGATGGGGCGAGGCCGCGCAAGAGGCTGACGAGTCGATCGGTCAGGCGGCCCATTCGAGGAGCACGATTTCAGGCGTGCAATTCAATCGCATGGGAATGACCGACCAGCCAAGGCCGCGGTTGACGTAGAGGCGGTGGTGGTCCTTGGCATACATGCCCTCCGTTCGTCCGTGGCAGCCCGGCGGCAACCAAAACGTCGGAATATAGGGGATCCGCCACTGACCGGCGTGGCTGTGCCCGCAGAGGGTGAGGTTCACGTGGTGTTGAGGTGCGAGTTGGTCCAAGATATTGGGCGCATGCGCCAGTACGAGGGTGAAACGTCCGGCCTCCGGAGAGGGAATACAGCGGAGGTCCGCGCGGTGCAGCGACGGATCGTCAAGACCAACGATGGCGAGGTCGCCGGTTTCCATCGGAAGAAACGTCACTTGGTTGAGCAGCAGCGTCACCTTGCGGCGGTCGAACTCTTCGGCGAATTCATCCACGCGGACACCACTATAGTGGTCGTGGTTGCCGAGTGTGACGAAGACCGGTGCCAGGCGCCGCAGTTCCGTCAGAAAACGAAGCACATGCGGCAGCCCGTCCCGCACATTCAGGAGATCGCCGGTGATGAAGATCCAGTCCGGGTGGAGGCCCGCGACGGTGCGGACCAGGGCGCGGTGTCTGGGGCGATACCGGTCCAAATGCAAGTCGCTCAGGTGTACGGCGCGCCGCCCCGCCAGCGGAGCATGGATGAGCGGCAGGCGAGTGATGGCCGGCGCAGAGAGACCGACTTCGATCCCCGGCATCAGATTGAACAGATGATGGAAGGGACGGCTGAGCCAGTGGCCGATCCAGACGCGCGCCAGCTCCTGCCACCGCATCAAGGACGGAATCATTTCATGACTCGATTCAGGTGGTCCTTGTCTGAAGTGGTGACGCGGTAGCCCTGGTCGTACAGTTTGCCCATGCCGGTCATGAGCGCTTCCATACCTCTGGCCTTGTGCAGGGAATCGAACTGAGATGTGAGTGAACGTAAGTGGGCATCTGCCCCGAGCGATGGTTCGGAGGCCAGGTTGAGCGCCAGAAGGATGTCCTGAAGCTCACGGGTGCTGTAGGTGGCGTTGTCGTCGCCGTCGCCCACCAAGGCGAACTCATAAAAAGTCAGGCTGAGGGAGAGAAATGCTTGGGTGCGTTGGAAATCGGTACGGACCGCGTCGATTCCGCCCGGGTACCGTGCGCGGCATTCAGAATCCGCTTGGTCCGACGAGCCCGCTGCGATGTAACGTGAATCCGTCTGCAGAGTCCAGGCGATACGCTCCACCGCGGGCGGAGCGGGTTTGTGTCGCTGCTGTTTGTAGAACCAGTTCATGCATTGGCTTGCCACGGCAAAGGCCTGCTTGTCGGTGTCGGCCTGGCGTTCGATATGTTGTGTGAACTGAGCGAATACGTCGATGCCGACCAAGCGGGTCGCGGCCTTGGATGACGATGGAGCGATGCCGATCGCGATCCAACAGCATAGGATCCACGCTGCGCAGCACCTATGGGCAAATCGAGTCGGCATTGGAATCATATACGGATGATGGCAGAAGTAGTAGACGGCTCCCTACGAGTATAACACGGCTGGTCGCTGTGCCTACCCTCATCACGGCAATTGTGCCGCATGAAGAACGAGAAGGAACCCTATGCCGATTCCGTCCTGGCTCGATGACACGGTCCCCTATCTCACCGCTGCAGTGCCCGCTCTTGGTGGCCGAATTCGCAGTACTCCCGATGATTTTTGTGTGGATGAGCGCCCCCTCTATCTGCCCTGCGGGGACGGTGAGCATCTCTATATTCGAGTCAAAAAGCGGGGCCTATCCACACCAGATCTCGTATTGCGACTCGCATCCCAGCTCCATGTGAAAGCCCAAACCATCGGAGTGGCCGGTCTGAAGGATGCGCAGGCCGTGACGACACAGATGCTTTCATTGCACGGAGTGAAGGCGGAAACAGTCGCGGCATTACCCCTCGACGAGCGCTTGCTCACGCTGGAGGTCCTGGGGCGCCATCGCAACCGGCTGCGCAAGGGGCATCATGCGGGCAATCAGTTCCGCTTGGTGATTCGAGACGTTCGGGAAGGCAGCGAAGAGTCGCTGCAGCGGCTGTTCGATGAATTGGTGCGCCGGGGTGTGCCCAACTATTTTGGCCCCCAACGGCAAGGGCGATCGGGGACGAATTTCCAATTGGGCGCCGAGTTGCTGCAGGACGCTGCGCGTCGGAACAAGATGCCTCGCAATAAGCGCATCTGGTTCATGAATGCGTATCAGTCCCATGTGTTCAACCGCATCGTCGCCAAACGGATCGAAAGTATCGATCGGGTGTTTCTGGGCGACTGGGCGATGAAGTCGGAGAACGGGGCCTGCTTTCCGGTGGAGCAGCCGGAGGTCGAGCAGCCGCGAGCCGATCGGTTCGAGATCAGCCCTACGGGACCGCTCTTCGGGTCCCGCGCGCCCTGGGCGACCGGCGATCCAGGAGAAATAGAACGGGCCGTGGTGGCAGAGCTGGGAACGACTCCCGAACTCTTGTCGAAAGCCGGCGCCGAATGCGGATTCCGCGGCGAACGACGAGCGCTCCGGGTTCGTCTCAATGATCTGTCCTGGTCGCTGGACGGTGCTGTCTTGACGCTGTCGTTCTGGCTCCCTCCCGGTTCCTACGCGACGAGTGTGCTGCGGGAAGTTGTGAAGAAAAACGACTAGCCCGCACAGGTCATTTTGCCCGATAGATGGTAGAATTTAGGGAGTACGGTTCCTCCCTCACGAGGCATCCGCTTCGGTGTCGGCACGAGTCATGTGGGCCGGTCATGACCGCATCGCAAGAAACAGTCTTCCTGCAGGGCCACATTATCGATTCGTTGATCCTGGCGAAGGTCCTGGACACGATTCTGATGATGGGCGGTACCTTTGACTTGCAGGACGTCGCGATCGGGACGACGAGAGAGGCGACGTCTCAGGCGCGGATTGTCGTGCGAGCACCGTCCGGTCGCCTGTTGGCCGAGATTCTCCAGGCCATCCAACCCCACGGCGCCGCCGTCGAGCGTGAAGCGGATTGCCGGTTCGAGCCGGCTCCGGCGGCGGGAGTCTTTCCCGAACAGTTCTATGCGACAACACATTTGCCGACGCAGATTCGTCTGGATGGTGAGTGGGTGGAGGTGGCGGGCATGGAAATGGATCTCGGCATCTGTGTCGATTCGGCCAAAGCCCGCGCCAGGACCATTCCTATGGGAACAGTCACCACCGGGGATCTGATCGTGATCGGGCGAGAGGGCATCAGGGTGACCCCCCTCGCGCGTCCCACCGAGCGTGACGTGTTCGGATTCATGGAATCCGTGGTGTCATCGGAGCGGCCGCACCATCCCGTCATCGCCGACATCGCTCGGCGGATGCAGAAGTTGCGCGAGTGGCACCGGCAGGGCCGCGCCGATGGCAAGGTGCTGTTGGCGGGCGGGCCGGCGATCGTGCATGCGGGCGGAAGGGAGGCCCTGACTTGGTTGATCGAGACGGGGTACATTCAGCTCCTGTTCTGCGGCAATGCCTTGGCGGCGCACGATATGGAGGCTGGGCTCTACGGCACGTCGCTCGGGTATGGGTTGACGGCCGGCCGTTCAGTGCCACATGGGCATGAGCATCACCTGCGTACCATCAATCGGATTCGGGCCATCGGCAGCATCCAAGAGGCCGTGCGGTCCGGAGTGATCACCGACGGCATCATGGCGGCTTGTGTGCGGCGGGAGGTGAAGATGGTGATGGCGGGCACCATCCGAGACGATGGTCCGTTGCCTGGGGTGTTGACGGACTCCATGATGGCGCAACAGGCCATGCGCGCGGAAATTCCCGGAGTCGGACTGGCCCTGTTGGTTGCGTCCACGCTCCACGCAATCGCCACCGGCAATCTATTGCCGGCGACCGTTCCCACGGTGTGCGTCGATGTGAATCCGGCCGTGCCCACGAAATTGGCTGATCGTGGCAGTTTCCAAGCCGTCGGCCTGGTGATGGATGCCGCCTCGTTTCTCAAAGAACTGGCGCGTGAACTCGGGTGGCGCCCATGAGCCGGTTTCTGGTGTGTCCTCCCGACTATTTTCAAATCGATTACGAGATCAATCCCTGGATGCGGCGGGCGAACGGCGTAGACTCGGCGCGTGCAGTCGGACAATGGCAGACGTTGATGAAGGTGTTGGAAGAGGAGGTCGGTGCAGGAATTGAGCGGATGCAGCCCGTTCAGGGCCTTCCCGACTTGGTCTTTACGGCCAATGCGGGGCTGGTCGTCGGTCGTCGAGCGTTGGTGAGCCGGTTCCGATACCCGGAGCGACAACGAGAGGAAGCACACTTCGAACGATGGTTCCGTGAGCAGGGGTATGAGGTGTTGACGCTCGACCAGTCGCTCTATTTCGAGGGAGCCGGTGACCTGTTAGGATTTGCGGATACCTGGTTCGGCGGATACCACCAGCGGTCGGACATCCGGGCGTTTCCAAGGCTGAGCGAAATCTTTCAGCGAGAAATCATTCCGCTCGAATTGATCGACAGCCGGTTCTATCACCTGGATACCTGTTTTTGTCCGCTCAGCGGCGGTGACTTGCTCTACCTGCCCTCGGCGTTCGACTCCTACGGCCAGGCGGCGATCGCCCAACGGATTCCGGAGGATCGGCGGCTCGCAGTGCCGGAAGAGGAAGGGGTACGATTTGCCTGTAACGCGGTGTGTATCGGCAAACAAGTCGTGATTCCCGCTGATTGTCCGCTCACGACCAAGTTGCTTGAAGATCGCGGCTATCACACCCATCCCGTTCAGTTGGACGAATTTATGAAGTCGGGCGGCGCAGCCAAATGCCTGACGCTCGCCCTCAACTGATTCCCACTGATCCTTCGCGCTTACCGAGATCGAAACAGAAACGAAAGATAGAGGCCCGCAATGGCGGTGGTGGTGAGCTCGATCGTGAGTAGCAGCCGGCTGATGATGGCATCCGGTTGCGGAGGAGAGAGGATAAAATGAAACCCAAGAAAGACAGGCGGTTGCGAGGGAGGCGATTCCCATGGCGGCATCAGCAGGGAGACCATCAGCACCATCACCATGCCGTACAAGATATTCAGGTTCAGCTGCTCCTTTGCCGACCCGGGAGGTGTCGGAATGGCGCTCCGAATGGTATCGGGCTCGACGCCCGCTCCGCAGTGGGTGCAATAGCGGTTGATTTCTGGCAGGGCACGCCCACAAACTGGACAGGGTTTCATGACCGCAATTCTCCAAGCATGCCGCAGCCTACCGCGGCGGCGGCAGGAATTCCAGTGGCGAGGGGAGCGTACTCACCGGCTCTTCGAGGCCGAGCCGTCGGATCGCTTCGTTGACAGGTTTCAAATCCCCTTCCTATAATCCGCGTCGATGAAGCCTGCGCCATTCATTCCAGCTGCGGAATTGTTTTCCCATGTCATGATGTTGTGGCGGGTGTGATGCCATTATCCATGCACCATGTGGCGGTTATCGGAGCCGGGGCCTGGGGGACGGCATTAGCCCGGCATCTGGCAGAGAAACAGATTCCCGTCCGTCTCTGGGCCCATGAGCCGGAGGTCGTTCAGGCGATCGACGTTCGACGCGAGAATGCCCTGTATTTGCCGGGCATTCAGCTTCCGGCGACCTTATCCGCAACGAATGTGTTATCCGATGCCGTGACGGGCGCCGACTGCCTGATCTTCGCGGTGCCGTCGCATGTGGCGAGGCCGGTGCTGAGCCAGATCGGCGCATTGCTGCCGCAGCCCATCCCCTTGGTCAGCGCCACCAAGGGAATCGAAGAGGACACGTTGGCGCTCATGACGCAGGTCATGCAGAATGTGCTGCCTGCCCCTATGCACGGCTCGTGGCTGGTTTTGTCGGGGCCGAGTTTTGCCAGTGAGGTCAGTCGCGGGAAACCAACGGCGCTCTGTCTGGCCGGGCAGGATGCCGGAGTCGTCAAGACCATCCAGGCACTGTTCATGACGCCGAGCTTTCGGGTGTATGCGGATGATGATCTGATCGGGGTGCAGCTCGGCGGGGCCTTAAAAAACGTGATGGCTTTGGCTGCCGGTGTCGTCGATGGATTGGACCTCGGCCATAACGCTCGCGCCGCCCTCATTACCCGCGGGTTGGCCGAAATGATTCGGCTGGGGGTGGCGATGGGCGCCGATCCGCGAACCTTTTACGGTTTGTCCGGTGTCGGGGATCTCATCTTGACCTGTACCGGGCCCTTGAGCCGCAATCACTCCGTGGGAGTGCGGCTAGGCAAGGGGGAACGTCTGCAGGACATTCTCGCGAGCATGCAGGCGGTGGCGGAAGGCGTGCGCACGGCAAAAGCAGCGCTGGGTCTCGCGATGCGATGTGGCGTGGATATGCCGATTGTGCAGGAAGTCAACGCGGTGCTCTTTGCCGACAAGTCCTGCCGCCAGGCGGTCGGCGATCTGATGGAGCGAGAAGCCAAGGGGGAGAAAAGCCCGTCATGAATCAGGACCAGCTGCAGGTGTTGCTCACCAAGGTTCAGCGGGGCGCTATCGCCGTGCCGGACGCGCTCCACCAGTTGCGAACGCTGCCCTATGAAAATCTTGGTTTTGCCTCGCTCGATCATCATCGGGCGCTTCGACAGGGATTTCCGGAAGTGATCTTTTGCGAAGGAAAGACCGTGCCTCAGGTGGTGACCATTGCCAAGACCCTATTGCGGAAGAATAACTCCCTGCTGGCCACGCGAGTGGAGCCGTCGGTCGCGCGCGCACTGCTGCGGGTCAGCAAGCGAGCGGTCTATCATGAGGCGGCGCGTGTCGTGGCCATTGCGCCGCCCAAACTGGTGCGCCGGGGATCCGTGTTGATCGTCACCGCCGGCACTGCCGACATTCCCGTGGCGGAGGAGGCGCGGGTGACGGCCGATATCATGGGCAGCCGGACCGACACCTTGTACGATGTGGGGGTGGCCGGACTCCATCGCCTGCTCGGCCAACAGGAGCGATTGCATGGATCCCGCGCGCTCATCGTGGTGGCCGGGATGGATGGCGTGCTTCCGAGCGTCGTCGGTGGACTGGTGCGGCAACCGGTGATTGCGGTGCCGACCAGCCGCGGATATGGCGCGCACTTCGGCGGGTTGGCCGCATTGTTGACCATGCTGAATTCCTGCGCGGCCGGGGTCGGAGTGATGAACATCGACAACGGCTTTGGGGCCGGTTGCCTGGCGCATCGGATCAACATGGTGGGCGATGCGTCGTGTGACGCGCAGATAGGCTGAATGGGATGGGTCGGCGCTGTCCCTTCGATGAATCAGTTCTGAACGACGAACTTGCCGCGTTTCGGCCAGGACAACATTTGGGTGCGTTGGCCCTTCTCTCCATTGCTCAGTAATTTGACCCGCACTTCATATTCATAGGACCCGACCGGGACCTGTTGTTTGTTGTGGTCCAACCCGTCCCACACCAGATCCACATGCACATGCTTGCGCGGCGTTTCCCCTGCCGCGCTGGGGTCCGTTTGCACATGCTCATTGACCGGCTGCCGAATCGAAAGGAAGCGTAGCGAGGTCATGGACGAAGAGGTGACGAGAGCGGAGACCTCCAGCATGAGTTGTTCGTCGACTTCCTTGGGCAATTGCACTGTGGCGATGAAATGAAAGGGTCCGTCCTGCGGACGATAGGGCATCGGTGCGGCTTGCAGGGTGAGGATTTTTAGGTCCGGCTCCGGGCGCGGGACACTGCTTTTCCCTTTGGGTTTGGCCAGGGCGTCCAGGCCCAGCCCTCCCAGCAAGAAGAGGCTGCTCAGCACAAGCAGCAAGCCGAATCGAGTTCCATTCGTTGCGCGCCGGACGGTGGTATGGATGGATGGTGTTGAATTGATCATGGGTATCGGTGTCGCACGGAGCAGGCCGGTGAACTGGTCGGATGCGTCTCTTCATTGGGGATAACACAGCGTTGCAAGGCTGTCAACGAACGAGCGGAATGATTGCTGTCTGGATGCGGCTCCGGTAAGATGCCGCTCGCTCGCACCCGATGACGAAACGTAGGAGTCACGTGGCCACGCATCTTCATTTCGACTGTTTCTCCGGCATCAGCGGCGACATGATCCTGGGCGCGTTGGTCGATGCGGGATTGCCCTTCAAGGATCTCGTGCGCGGCCTTGCGCTGCTGCGGATCGACGGGTTTCGCCTGACGCGGAAGCGGGTCGAGCGCGGGGCGCTCACGGCGACAAAAGTCGATGTGCTGATCGAGAAGGGCTTTCGCGCGCCGCTGACGTTGGCGCAAATCGGCCGGATTCTACTCAAGAGCGGCCTGCCGCCGGTTGTCAAAGAACGGAGCCAGGCGGTGTTCGATGTGTTGGCTGCTGCCGAGGGAAAGGCCCATGGAGTCGAACCGGCGCGTGTGCATTTTCACGAAGTCGGCGTGATCGATTCGTTCGTGGATGTGGTCGGCGGAGTCTTGGGTTGGCATCTCATGGGCGTCCAGCGTGTGACGGCCTCCGCGATCAATGTGGGGTCCGGCACGCTTACGTCTGCCCACGGATCGTTGCCCGTGCCTGGTCCGGCTGTGGCTGCCTTGGCGGTGGGGCTGCCGATCTATGCCGAGGGTCCACAACGAGAGCTGGCCACACCGACGGGGGTGGCGTTGCTGCGAACCCTGGCCACAGAATTCGGTCGCTTGCCTTCGATGCGGGTCGGCAGGGTGGGGTATGGGGCGGGAACCGCCGATCCGGCGCAGTGGCCCAATGTGTTACGCGTGTTTGTCGGCGAAGCAGTGGCCGTCGCAGGGTTGATGGAAGCGATCGTGGAGTTGCAGACGAACATTGATGACTTGAATCCGCAGGTCTACGAGACCGTGTTCGATCGGGTGTTCGCCGCGGGAGCGGTGGATGCGACCCTGGCGCCGATCACGATGAAAAAGGGAAGACCCGGGAATATGCTCTCCGTATTGGCTCCACAGGAGAAGGTGGAGGCCGTGCTGGCGGTCTTGTTCGCCGACACGACGGCGCTCGGTGTTCGGGCGCACGAGGTGCAGCGACGGGTGTTGCCGCGTCGGTTTATCTCGGTGCAGGTTCATGGCCAGGACGTGCGGATCAAGCTGGCCGACCTTCGGCCGGGACAAAGCAAGGCCGCTCCCGAGTATGAGGATTGTAAGCGTATTGCCGAACAGAGCGGGCGTCCGGTGAAAGATATTCTGGCAGAGGCCCTGTCGGCGTATCAGCAGCAAGCCCGAATTGGAAAAAAAGGAAAAGGGCGCAAGTGAAGACAGCCACCGCCGCTGCCTCGCTGTCCCGAGCAGACTCCCTGCGGGGCCGTTTGTGACGATCCTGCTCTATGTAGGATTGTTTGTGGCCTCGGTCGTCATCACCCTGACTGGGTGTCATCTCTTCACGAACGGCATCGAGTGGCTCGGAAAACGCCTGAATATCTCTGAAGGCGCGGTCGGGAGCGTCTTCGCAGCGGTCGGGACGACCCTTCCGGAGACGTCCATTCCGATCATCGCCATTTTCTTCGGGGCCGGGCGAGAGCAGATGGAAGTCGGTCTGGGCGCCATTCTCGGCGCGCCGTTCATGCTGAGCACGCTGGTCCTGCCCATTCTCGCGCTGTTGTTGTTGCTCTACGCGAAGCTCGGTAAACGGACGGCGACCTTCAAGCTCAATTACGGCGAAGTCCGGGTCGATATCAGCTTCTTCCTCATCAGTTATGTGCTCGCATTGATCTGCGCGATGATTCCTTCACGGCTGTTTCATGCCGCTGTCGCCGTGGTGCTGTTGGGGATGTATGTCTATTACATGAAGCTGAAATTTTCAGCGGAAGACGAGGAAGTGGAAGGAAGCAGTGATCTCGAACCCCTATTGTTCGCCCGCCGGTCCTCCCACCCCTCTTATCTGGTGATCGGAGCGCAGGGACTCGTGGGGTTGCTGGGCCTGGTCGGCGGAGCCCATCTATTTGTGACGGCGGCGAACTCGATTTCAGCGGAAATGCAGGTATCGCCGCTAATCCTCGCGTTGTTGATCGCTCCGCTGGCCACTGAATTGCCTGAGATGTCGAACAGCTTCCTCTGGCTGTACCGCAAGAAAGATCGCCTGGCGGTCGGAAACGTGACCGGTGCGATGGTGTTTCAGGGTACGTTTCCCGTCTCTGTCGGGTTGCTCGGCACTGAATGGACCCTGGGGGCGACGGCGCTGGCCACGATGGTCCTCGCCGTCGTCGCGATGGGATTCAGTTTACTTCAGGCGGTCTGGTCCGGGCATTGGCGGCCCTGGTTGCTCAGCGGCAGTGCACTACTGTACCTTGGATACACATTCTTCTTGTATATGCATGGCTCGTAACAACATCGTCACTCGTCGCACGGCAATGGTCAAGCGGGGAGCCTCGCGTCCTCTGCTGGGCCTTACCATGGGAGATCCGGCCGGGATCGGACCGGAGGTGATCGCCAAGGCCTTGGCCGACAAGGCCCTGACACGCCTCTGTTGCCCGGTCGTCATCGGATCTCGCCGCGTGATGGAGCGGACGATCACCTGGTTGAAGTTGCCCTTCCAGGTAGTGGAGTTTCAGCCGACGAACAGCTTGCGGTTGAAGGTCGGACAGGTGGCGGTAGCGGACCCGCTGGAGGGCCCATTACCGACGTTTCGAATGGGTGTGGCCACGGCGGTGACGGGTGCCGCCTCTATCGCGTGTATCAAGCGGGCGGTCGAATTGGCGCAGGCGGGGAGCTTGGACGGGATCGTCACGGCGCCCATCAACAAAGAAGCGATGAACATGGCCGGGTATCACTATCCGGGGCATACGGAGCTGTTGGCGGAGCTGACCCAGACCAAAGAGTTCGGAATGATGATTGTCGGCGGGCCGCTGAAAATCATGTTCACCACCACGCATGTGGCGATTAACGCGCTCTCTCCGTTGCTGACCACGGACCGGATCGCGAAGGCAATCCGTCTTGCCCATCTTGGGCTGACGAAGTATTTCGGGATTGCGCGTCCCAGGATCGGCGTGGCGGCCTTGAATCCGCATGCCGGCGAACATGGCCTGTTCGGCAATGAAGAGGCGACCAGCATTGCTCCGGCCGTGCGACTGGCCAGGGCCGCCGGCATCAAGGCCAGTGATCCGCTCCCCGCCGACACGTTGTTCGGAAAGGCGGCCCGAGGTGCGTATGATGGGGTGGTGGCGATGTATCACGATCAAGGGCTCATCCCTCTCAAGTTGGTCGCCTTCGGGACCTGCGTGAATCTAACCGTCGGTCTGCCCATTATCCGGACCTCAGTGGATCATGGGACAGCCTACGATATTGCAGGCAAAGGGGTTGCCGAGCATGGGAGTCTGCTGGAGGCGGTGAAGGTGGCGGCCCGTCTGGCCAAGTCCTGGTCACCGGTCAAACAAACGTCCCGATAGGAAAGAGGAGTCACATTCATGTCAGATACAGGACCTCCCGCGGCGACGATGATCGATCAGCAGGTGAAGGAGTTGGATGCGATCGCGAAACGGGCCGTTCAGGACTTCAATACCACCTTAGGCGCTGAGCGCATGGGGCATTGGAAGACCCGCACGGTAGCCTTGCTCCAACAACATGCCGGACAAAAAGAGGCGGATGAGCTGGCGCGAAAAAATCCCGGTATCGCCTTCACCAACGATCTGATCGAAGAGTTCACCGATGAGGTGGAATGTTATCGGTCTTTTCTCGTGACGCTCGCCAAACGCCTTCGGACAGCGGCCCCTCCGGCCGCCGGGTAGAAAGCCGCGCGAGAGTATGGCTGCCTCCTTTCCTCCGGCCCTGAAGCGACTCGGTCAGAATTTCCTCATCGATCCGAACATCGTCCGCAAGATCGTGTCCCTGGCGGCGCTTCGTTCGGACGACACCGTGCTGGAAATCGGGCCTGGCCGGGGTGCGCTGACGGCCGGCTTGTGCGCCGAAGCGGGGCGAGTCATTGCGGTTGAAATCGACCCGCAGTTGCAGCCCCATCTGCAGGAGAGTCTCGGCCATTGCCGCAATTTGGACCTTCGGATCGGGGATGCGCTGGATTTTCCATTCGAGAGTCTGCCGCCGCATACGGTGGTGGTGGCGAACCTCCCGTACTATGTCTCCACGCCGATTTTGTTTGCCCTGCTCGATGCACGCGCTCATCTCGATCGAATGGTGCTGATGCTGCAAACGGAAGTGGCGCTCAGGCTGGCGGCCAAACCGAACGGCGAGGACTACGGGGTGCTCTCGGTGTTGACCCAGGAGGCGGCGAAGGTGGAGGTGGCCTTCCGTGTGTCTGCGAATTGTTTTCGCCCGCGTCCGACCGTCGGATCAGCGGTTGTCCACCTCGCGATCAAACCGCACGAGGGGTTCGATCCGATCCGTCACGAACGATTCAGGCGACTGGTACGAGCGTCGTTCGCCCATCGCCGCAAGACGCTGGTGAATTCTCTGCGCGATGAAGGGTATCCTCCGGAAAGGATCGCCCGGGCGACAGAGGCAGCCGGCGTGCCGCCCCAAGCCAGAGCGGAGATGCTCACATTGGACGCGTACCAATCCCTCTCAGCCGCGTTTGATCGCCATTCGGGGTGACCCTGAGCGCTGTGAGTGGTGATGGGCAGGGCGTCATTGGCTTGCGCGACATTGCCCCTTTGTTTGAAAAGGCGTTTTCCCTGTGCTACGATCCGCCGCATGGGTGTATCCACCACGGCAAAGCGCGGTGACGCCCGCTCAGCCCCTTCCCGTTCCTCTCATGTGAAGCGCGAAGTGATCGGGGTTCTCCTGATCGCCGCCGGTCTCTTGATCCTGCTCAGTCTGGTGTCGTTCGTTCCCGGCGACGCCAAATCGATGGCGGCATCCGGAGCAGCCGGCCATCAGCCCAAAAACATGATCGGGTCGGTGGGGGCGCTGTCGGCGGCCGCCTGTTTTTTTATGGTCGGCGGCGCCGCCTATCTCTTTCCGATTCTGCTTGGACTGCTCGGTGCGCGCTGTTTCACGCCTCTCCCTCTCACCATGCGACTCAGGAATGCCGGGAGCGGCTTGGCGGCCATGGTGTTCTTGAGCGCGCTGCTCCATTTGGAAGTGACGGCTGTTCCGACGATTTCCAGCGGATGGGTCAATCGTGGTTTGGCTGGTGGGCTCATCGGCCAGGTGTTGGCCGATGGGATCCGATCATATTTCGCCACCACCGGCGCGCATATTGTGATTCTCACCGGCCTGATGGTGGCGCTCCTGTTTACGGTGCCTGTATCGCTGACGGTGCTGTTGCAGCGGCTTCCGGATTGGTGGAGAGCCGTGCGTGAGCGGGTGGCCGAGCTGTTGTCGGAGTGGCCGGCAAAGCAGGAGGATGCGCCGAAGCGACCCCGTGAAAAAAAACCGCGTGTGTCACGCGAGGCGGGAGAGCAGACGTTCGATCGCGAGGTGCAAGTGGTGGCCGAAGCGGTGGAGCAGATCGCCGTTCCCGTGATTCCTCCCAAGATTCAGCCCCCGATGAAGGTCGAAAAGCGAGCGGTTTCCGCGGAAGAGCCAGCAGCGGTGGCGACGAGTCCTTCCGTGTCGGACGGGTATGTGTTGCCGGATCCGCAGGAATTGCTGAGCGATCCCTCCGGTCCTCTCGCCCGTTTGAGCGACGATGAACTGAAGCTTCAATCCGAGATTCTGACCAAAGCGCTGAAAAGTTTTGCGATCGAAGGACGGGTGACGGAGGTGCGTCCGGGGCCGGTCGTGACGATGTATGAATTCGAGCCCGCGCCGGGCACCAAGGTCGCGCGTATCGTGAACCTGGCCGATGACCTGGCCTTGGCGCTCAAAGCCATCAGTTTGCGCATCGTGGCGCCGCTCCCCGGGAAATCGGTCGTCGGAATCGAGGTGCCGAATCCTCACCGCGAAACGGTGTCGATGAAGGAAGTCGTCACCAGCGATTCCTTCTCCCGCTCGCGTTCCAAACTCAGTCTGGCGCTGGGGAAAGATATTTTCGGCGGCGCCGTCAGCGCCGATCTGAAAACGATGCCCCACCTCCTGGTCGCTGGCGCCACCGGAGCCGGCAAGAGCGTAAGTTTAAACACGATGTTGTTGAGCATTCTGTTCAGTGCCAGGCCGGATGAAGTGAAACTGCTCCTCATCGATCCCAAAATGTTGGAGTTCCAAAGTTACGACGGCATTCCGCATCTGCTTCGTCCTGTGATCACCGATCCCAAATCGGCTGCACGCGGGTTGGGGTGGGTGGTCCAGGAAATGGAACGACGGTACAAGCTGCTGGCCGAGGCAGGGGTGCGCAGCATCGATGCCTACAATCGGCGGATTGCCGAAGTGCAAGGGGCGGTGTTGGATGTGTGGCAATCCGGCAAGCCCGAGCAGGTTGAGCTCACATTTCTTCCTGAAGAAGAGCGGCTTTCGAGGGGAGAGGATGCCGAACCGGCCGGCGACAATGGACCGACCGCTTCGGTGAGACCGAGTCCGCCGGAGCCCTTGCCCTATATCATGGTGATGATCGATGAGTTGGCCGATCTCATGATGGTGGCGCCGAAGGATGTGGAAGACAAAATTGCGCGGTTGGCGCAGATGGCACGCGCCTCGGGAATTCACCTTGTGCTGGCGACCCAACGACCGTCGGTCGATGTGTTGACCGGTCTCATTAAAGCCAACTTTCCGGCGCGTATCGCGTTTCAAGTCTCCTCCAAGACCGACTCTCGCACCATTCTCGATGCCAATGGGGCTGAGGCCTTGCTCGGACGCGGCGACATGTTGTATCTCGCTTCAGGGACCGGGAAATTGATGCGGATTCACGGATCCTATGTGTCGGACGATGATGTGCGGCGAGTGGTCGAATTCGTGAAAAAACAGGCGCTGCCCTCCTACTGCCGTGAATTGCAATCGCTCAAGATCGATGAGGCGGAAGAGGAACAGGCCAAGGATGAGGTCTATGAACAAGCGAAAGACCTGGTGTTGTCGACCGGTCAGGCGTCCGCCTCGCTGATCCAACGGCGCCTGCGTGTGGGATATCCGCGGGCGGCGCGCATGATCGAGCAGATGGAGTCGGAAGGCGTGGTCGGAGCGGCCGGCCGCGATGGGCGCCGAGAGGTGTTGGGCCGTCGCGGTCCGGTCGGTGGAGATGAGGCATGATGCGGATATTCTCAATCATTGCGCTACTGTGTTTAAGTGGCGGCGTGGCCGTTCCTCAATCGGTGAGGGCCGATGAACAACCGGTCGACGCGCAGGTGCTGCAGGAAGTCCAAGACGTCGTGAAGAAAATTCAAGCGCGGTATGAAAAGACCAAGGATTTACAGGCCTCCTTTACTCAGAAAACCCGAATCGAAGGATTTTCCACGCCTGTGATCTCGACGGGACATTTCTATGTCAAGAAACCCGGACGTCTGCGGTGGGACTATATCGAACCGGCGACAGAAGAAATTTACGTCAACAAAGACGACGTGAAAATGTATGTTCCGGAGCATAAGCAGGTACTGGTCGGCAAGCTCACCTATATGGCCGCCTCCCAGGCGCCGCTGCAGTTGCTGCAAGGGATGGCCAAGTTGGATGAGGAGTTCGATATTGAGCCGACGGCGAACAAGGAGCGAGGGGCCGGAGGTATTCTGTTGGTGTCCTTGACCCCGAAACAGGGGCGTGCCGAACCGGAGCGCGCGATTCAGAAGATCGTGATCGAAGTGCAGCCGAAGACCTACTTTCTCAGGACTATCGCGCTCCACGAGGTCAGTGGGAATGTCGCCACCTTCGAGTTTTCAGAGCTGAAGTCGAACAGCGGCCTGAAGGATGACCTATTTGATTTCAAGGCGCCGGCCGATGTAGAAATTGTGAGAGCGCCGGTGCTGAGCCGACCCTAAGAAGCTGGTAAAATATCCTGCGGCGTGGCCTGTGCCTCGCTGGATGTCATGAGTGAACGATGAATCAGGATTCGGCGAGGGAAGCATGAGCCCAACCTGTACAGGCAGTGTGACCGAGGTGATGGAGCGGGCGATCGCGGCGTTGGATCTCGACCGCTTGGAGCGTGAATATTGGGACCAGAACGAGTTCCTGTATATCCCGGAGTTTTTGCCGCGCGATTTTGTAGAGGCCACATTGGCTTCGCAAGCCCAGGTGCTCAAGTCCGGATTGAACCGCAACTATATTCCCGGGCATAAAAAAGGCGGTAGTGTTAGCTATTATGCGGTACGGGAGCAGGCGCCGCAGTTCATCGAGCTGTATCGCTCCGAGGCCTTTCGGGGGCTGCTCAACCGGTTGACCAAAGTCAATCTCTTGCTCTGTCCCGACAACGATCCTCACTCCTGTGCCCTGTATTACTACACGGAAGCCGGTGACCACATTGGATATCACTACGATACGTCCTATTACAAAGGCGCTCGGTACACCATCTTGATGGGGTTGGTCGATCAGTCCCAGCAATGCCGCCTCGTCTGTGACCTCTTCAAAGATGTGCCGGGAAAGCAGCCAGTGCATCGTGAGTTGGCTACAGCACCAGGTGATCTAGTGATCTTCAATGGCGACAAACTGTGGCATGCCGTGACGCCGCTCGGAGCGCAGGAGGAGCGGATCGTGTTGACCATGGAGTATGTGACCAATCCTGACATGGGCGCGTTCAAGCGCCTGTATTCCAATCTGAAAGATTCGTTCGCCTATTTCGGATTGCGCTCGGTCTTTAAGCGGGCCGGTTCCTCTCCCTCGCAGCCCTAAGCACGTTCGCCCATCCCCCTTATCTGCAGCCGTTCCGCTTCAACCTCACCGG
This sequence comes from uncultured Nitrospira sp., assembly GCA_902500785.1. Lineage (GTDB taxonomy): Bacteria > Nitrospirota > Nitrospiria > Nitrospirales > Nitrospiraceae > Nitrospira_A. The sequence continues at coordinate 108,655 of CABVRW010000002.1, read as the reverse complement.
TGTTCGCAATGGAGGATCCTTGGCCATGGCACGTTCCTGTTACTGGGATAGTGCCGGGAACCGGAGTCTGAAGGTCGTGCCATGGCCTGCGGTGCTGTCTACTGTGATGATTCCGGCATACTTCGTCACGATCTTATGCACGATACTGAGTCCGAGTCCGGTCCCTTTCTCCGATGGTTTGGTGGTGAAGAACGGATCGAAAATTCTGGGTCGGATGGAATCCGGAATTCCCGGACCGGTATCGGCAATGGTCACGTCGATCCACGCCCCATCCTGAGCAGTCCCTAACGTCAAGCTGCCGACCCCCTCCATCGCCTGAGTCGCGTTGCTGATGAGGTTGACCAGGACCTGATCGATCTCTCCCTTGCGCGCTCGAACAAACGCGGAGGACTCGAATCGAGTGACGACCTCCACTTGGCCGAAATGCGGCCCTCGTCTGACCATCTTGACCGCTTCCATCAAACGCTCGGCCATATCGATTTCCGTCTCTCCGTCGCGGCCGGCCGAACGGGCATATCCGGCGAAATCCCGCACGACGTTGGAGACGTGACGGGCATAGCCCACGATATCGGCGGCGAACTCCTTGACCATGCCGGGGTCGTCTTCTTCCTGGATCAATTCAGCCATGCTGAGAATGGCCTGCGCCGGGTTGTTGATCTCGTGCGCCATACCGGACACCATCGTGCCGAGGCTGGAGAGTTTTTCGGACTGGATGAGCTGATCCTGGAGGCGCTTGTCCTCGGTGATATCCCATAATACGATGCCCATCTGATATTGCGAGGACTCCGGAGTCGCCACCGGAAAAAATCGATAGCGATACAACCGATTCGTAACTTCGCACTCACGTTCCGACAGCCGGTGGGTTGAGTCTGCCGGCAGCGCGGTCCATTCCATCGCCACATGTTGGAGGTCGGACTGGCTGAGGGCTAGGCATTCGGAAAGAGGCCGTCCGATCAGGGATTCTCCGGACAGCGAGAAATACTGTTGGGCGAGCGTATTCGCATATTGGATGTGCAAGTCCCACCCGCACAGGAGAATCGCGCCAGGTAAGCTGGCCAGCAGGCTTTGGGTCATGTGATGGGTTGCGCGCAAGGCTTGCCCTGCGCGCGCACGATCGATGAATTGTCCGATCTTCATGCCCGTGTCCGCCAGGATGTGGATCAGATGGTTGTCGGCAGCCCGCGGGGTGTCGGTATACCACTCCAGCACTCCATGAATCACGTTGCCGGTCCGGATGGGAACGATGCAGGCCGCGCGTATCCCAAGGCGGGAAGCAGTGGGTGCTCGGGTAAAACGGGTGTCTGTCAACACATCCGGAATCCAGAGCGGGAGTTTGGTGGCCCAAGCGATTCCAGGGAAGTCCATGCCCGGAGGAAATTCGCTGTTGCGACAGACCGTGAGAAACTCATCCCATTCGTGGGATGGTCGAACCCAGCTTCCCAGACATGTCAGTCTGTCTCCCATCGGCCCGCTGTGCCATAAGAGCGTCATGGACCATGGCCCCATTTCGCCGGCGATGCGGAGGAGTGACGGGATGGCTTCTTCCACGGTCCCGGCCTGGGCGAGGATATGGCTGACGGAGAGTTGTGCTTGCTGTAAGCTCTCCTGCTGCTTGCGCGCGGTGATGTCCTGAAAGATCACGACTACACCGACCGTCCGGTCCGCCTCACGGATGGGACTGGTGACGTACTGTACTGGAAATACAGCGCCGCCCTTCTTCACAAAGGTGTCGTTCTGGATGCGGTGAATGGCGCCGTCACGAAGCGCCGAGGAGAGACAGAACGGGTCTGAAGCGGGCGCCGTAGAACCGTCCTCGGTTTTGTAGAGGAGGAGGGCCATGGGTTTGCCGATCAACTCGGCCGCACTCCATCCGAGCATCCGTGCCCCGGTCGCGTTGACAAAGGTTGCGCAACCTTGCAGGTCGAGGCCGAAAATTCCCTCGCCGGCGC
>CABVRW010000002.1:0-106606 GCA_902500785.1 uncultured Nitrospira sp. | reverse complement strand
TTGACAAAGGTTGCGCAACCTTGCAGGTCGAGGCCGAAAATTCCCTCGCCGGCGCTGTCAAGAATCAAGGCATTCTGGTGACTCAGCCTGACGACGGACTCCTCGGCGCGTTTCCGCCGCGTAATATTGCGGATGATACCGCTGAAGAACATCCCTTCTTTCGCGCGCCAGAATGCCAGAGAGAGCTCGATTGGGAATTCCTCTCCGGCGTTGGTCAGGCCTACGAGTTCGATGGTGTGGCCGAGGACCTTGGCCGCTCCCCCTTGGGCGAGGCGCATGATACCCGCATCATGCGCGGAGCGAAACCGTTCCGGCATCACGATGGTCAACGGACGTCCCAAGACCTCCTGCTTGGTGTGCCCGAACATCCGCTCCGCCGCGCCGTTCCAGCCAATGATATGGCCGTTCTGGTCGGCCAGCACGATGGCATCGGTGGCCGACTCCACCAACGCCCGAAATCGTTCTTCACTGGCATGCAGGGCCTGTTCCACATGTTCGGCCCGGACAGCCAGACCTTTCACCGAGACGGCCCGGCGAAGGATGGCCTTGAGCTCCTGGGAATTATAGGGTTTGGTCAAGTACGCGAATGCGCCTTTGGCCAGGGAGCCGATGGTATTTTCAGGTGTCGCGTTCCCGGTCAGAATGATCACGGGTAGAGCCGCATCCAGCTCCATAAGCACTTTCAGCACCGAGAGCCCGTTCAGGTCGGGCAACTGGATATCCAGGAGCGCGGCTCCGTACCGCATCTGTTTTGCCTGCTGCAGGGCGTCGGTTCCGGAGGCGGCGCTGTGGACCAGGTACCCCTCGTGACCTAACATGTCCGTGAGCGATTCCCGAATATCCGGATCGTCATCGACAATGAGAACGGCTGTGTGCACGGTGTCGCCACTCAGGCTTGTGAGAAGTCTTGGACTGTTCGATGTGAGCGCAATACTCATGCCGCATGCGAGACGGTGACGCGCGTGCGAACGGAGCGAAGAATCCCTTGATTTTATGATGAAGAACGGTGTCGCGAAGAGTTGCTGACGAGGCGGCGCGCTCAGGGGCTGTTCAAGAAAATGCGGGCATTATCGGATCAGATACAGCGGATGCACAGGAGTCGCAGGGTCAGGCGAGGGTATGCTTACGGAGTCGGTGGCTGCGCGGAGTCGATCGGCAAGGTGAAGTAAAATTGGGTTCCGACACCCATCCGGCTGTCCACGCACATCTGTCCTCCGTGCAGGGCCACCAGACTTTTGGTGATGAAGAGACCGAGTTGGGCGCCCTGGGAACTCGGCATGGCTGATTCGACCTTTGAGAACTCATTGAACACGTGAGGCAACTCGTTGGGCGCAATTCCGCATCCGGTGTCGGCCACCACGATCTGGGCGAAATGGGTATCAAGGATGCTGCAGCTCACCGAGACACGTCCGGATTGGGGAGTGAATTTGATGGCGTTACCGACAAGATTCCAAAGAATTTGCTCAAGTTTGTCGCGGTCGGCTCGTATCGTGATCGGTTGCACGCAGGGCAACACCTCCAGCAGGATGGATTTTTCGGCAGCGAGAGTTTGAAAACTCTCCACCACATCTCTGACGAATTCGTCGATGGACAACGATTCTGGCTTGATATCGATCCGGCCAACATCGAGGCGCGACCAGTCCAGCAGTTGGTTGATGATACGCGTGAGTCGATCCACATTGTGCTTCACCCGTTGCAAGTAGTGCTCTTGTCGTTCTGAGAGCTGACCGGTCAGCCCATCCAGCATGTTTTCGACGAACCCTTTGATGGAGGTCATCGGGGTGCGCAATTCATGCGAGGCGACCGATACGAATTTCGAGCGCCGCTGGTCGTGTTCCTGAAGGCGCTCGTTCACCGCTTGCAGTTCATGGGTTCGGTCCTGCACGCGCCGTTCAAGGTGTTCCGTCAAGGTGGCCAGTTCGGTGTAGGCGCGCGCATTGTCCACGGCGACCGCCACGTGACTGGCAATGGTCACCAGCAGGTCGAGATCTTCCTGGCTGCAGGGATGGGTGCCCCGATCCGCGCCCAGATATCCGAGAATCCGTTGCTGGCTGCGAAGGGGCGCCGCGACGAAAGACGAGAGTCCCACCTGGCGAAGCCAGGGGAGTATGGCGGGAGAGATGCGGTCGGCGACGGGCTCGATGTCCGGCACGAGCACGGGTTTGCCGTGGATCAGGAGTTCTGCGGCAATGCCGCCGTCTTCTGACACGGGAATCGTGAGGCGTCGAGCGGCCTCTTCGGCTTCCGGGGGCATGCCAAGCATCTGTCCCACCGTCGCGACACCGCGCTCACTGTCCCATAAGAACAGGACCATCCGGGCAAATCCCAAATTTTCACTGAGGAGTTGCAGCACGGTCGAGAGTAGCCGGTCGAGGTCAAGGGTGGAGGTGATGGCGGCGCTGGCTTGATTCAATGTAGTCAGCTGCGCCACATGTCGCCGGATGGTTTTAAGGTTGGAGGAGATGGCTAGATTGCGCTCCTGCAGTGATTTGGTCATCAGGTTGAAGAGCGCGGTCAGTTGGCCCACTTCATCCTGTGTGGTTGGGACCACAAACGTGGAGAGATCGCCTTCGCCGACTTTGCGGGCCCCCGCGGCGAGATTGCGCAAAGGGGTGATGATCCGGCGGGCGAGAAGATTCGTGCAGAGAATGCCGGTCGTGATGATGCCGAGGGTGAGTAGAAGAAAATTCCATAGTGCGTTCGTCAGTTCGCGTTGCATCGGCACCTCGGTCAGGCCGATTTGGACCACTCCGAAGGTCTGAGGGGCAGCACGCCCGGCTCGGTCTTTGCGCGTTTCTTCCTCTTGAAGCGCCAGGGCTTCCAGTCGGGATTCCTCGCGTTTGATCACCGGAATGGCAAAATCGTAGAAGGTCTCTTCTCCGATACCGGATGCGGAGACGGCAAAAGTCGAGTCTTGCTCCTGGAGAGGGATGGTGCCTGAGCCGCTGAGTCGAAGCCGCGTGACGAGCGGTTTCGCGCCGGGAGTCTTGAACACCGATTCCGCAATGTCGGGACGCGGGAAGAATGGCTGATCGGGCGATCGCACCTTGCCGAGCGGGCTGTTCAGTTTGCCCTTGCTCTTCGCGGCGAGGATTTGGCCGTCCGCGCCGGTGATCAGGGCATAGACCACCTCATCGACTCCCAAGACACCGTCGATGAACTGCTCAAGAATGATGCGCTCCTCGATGATGATGCCGTAACGCACGTTGTGGGCAAGATTTTTGACCAGAATGGTGCCGAGATCTTTCACCCGTTCAGTCATGGCGATGCGCTTGCTGTGAACGAAGTACCAACTCATTCCCGAGCAGGTCAGGATGATGATCAAGCTGAAAAACACGACGAATTTGGTCCGGAGACTGACAAACCGGCCTAGACCGATCGAAAGGAACGGTGGTGCCGTGAGAGGAATCGCAGGGTCTTTCACGATGGGTCCTTTCATCAATAGATCTCGTCGGCCTTACGTTCGAGATCCTTGGGGATCTCGATCCCGAGGAACTTGGCCGTCTTGAGATTGACGCTCGTTTCGATGCGATCGGGAGGCAAGGGTTTTGCGGGCAGCGAGACCTGGCCGTCCAGGATCTTGGCGGTGAGCCGTCCCGCCTGGCGGCCGATGTCGCCGTAATTGACGGACAGGCACAGGAGGGCGCCGCTCCGCGCAAATTCGCGGGAAAAGCCGATGACCGGCACGCGCTCCTCCAGCGCCGCGTTCAAGATGAAGCGAAGCGATTCATCGGTCAGGACCGTGGAATCGGGGACGAGCCACAAGGCACCCACCGACGGGAGCAGGGCACGCAGAGCGCCGGGGACATCCCGTTCGCTGGTGACCTGGGTGGGGACGAGGTCTGCCCCGTTTGGTTTGAGCAGGCGTCGGGCTTCGTTGATCGTGCTCGCTGTCTTGGAGGGATCGTAGAGCGTCCCGATGTGTTTCAGATCCGGCAGCAAGGTCCGGATCATTCCCAGTTGGCGTTCAAGAGGAACTTCCAGGAGAATGCCGGTCATGTTCGAGCCGTTGAGCCCATACTTGCCCGGATCCAGCACCATCGCATAGACCACAGGAATGTCGACGATCTCCAGTTGCGCTGCCTTCGCCGCCTTCAAGCCTACCGCGAACACGAGCGCTGGGTCAGATGCGCGGATCTTGCGGGCGAGTTTCCGGCCTTTCTCGATATCGCCTTGCAAATCATATTCGGACAGGACGATGCCGTTCGGTAGGGCAGATTTAAACCCGGTGATGGCTTGATTGTAGGCGGCGATGTCGGACGACTTGAGAATGACGACGTCCGTTGCCGAAGCCGAGCCCGTGCTCAGCAGCAGCCAGACGAGGACGGTCGCAGTCCAGCCCAGCGTCCTCCGAAGCCATCGGGAAGGCTCAGCGGTGCCGGTCGATTGTCGGAGTCTGAACGTCACAGTCTGCGTCCTCGTCGATCCAGTCGGCGACCTTCCATGAGGCCGACTGCGGCCTGCTTACTCGTCGGGGTGCCCCTTTGTGTCGTGAACGATGCCGAGCACACGTGTCGCGACTCCGTCGGTATTTCGATGGATTCGTCCGGTCCAGGCGAGACGATGTATGGTGCCGTCGGGCCACATGACCCGATGCCGGATGTTGATGGAGGCCTCGTCGCGCAGACTGTGCTCGATCCGCATGAGGGTCGACCCACGATCGAGCACATAAATCAGGTCGATATAGGAGGCGTAGGTGCCGGGAAAAGTCCCTGGAGCCAGGCCGAACAGCGCCTCGACCCCGGCAGTCCAATAGAGACGATCGGATGGCACATCCCAATCCCAGATGCCGACATCCGATTCGGCCAGGGCCATGCGCAACCGCTCTTCGCTGAAGCGCAGGTGCGTTTCTGCTTGTTTGCGTTCAGTGATGCATTGCAGCGAGCCGGCCATCCGGAGCGCATGCCCTTGCGCATCTCGCTCCAGCACCGAGGCACGTGCATGAAACCATCGGTAATCCCCATGCTTGGTCAGCAATCGGTAATCGACATCGTAATGCGAGATCCCTGCTTCGAAGCAGGCCGCCAGCTGCTGGAAGACGTTTTCGCGATCCTCAGGGTGCAGTCGGGATGCCCAGCTGTCGAGGATATCGGGGAACTCTTCTTCATTGTATCCCAGCATCTCGCGCACACGTGGTGACCACCAGACGGGGGTTAACGGCGAGTGCCAGGGATGGCCGGGAAGCCTATGGCCGTCCCAAAACCCATCGTTCGATCCGTGGATGACCGCTGCCAGCCGCTCTTCGCTGGCCCGAAGCGATTCCTGAACCTGTCTATAGTCGGTGATATCGCGAGCGATCGCCAAGAGGCGCCTGGAAGAGCCCCGCGTATCGAGCATGGGAGTGACCTGCACATCCCACCACTTTGCTTCCCCGCTGGTGGTGGCACAGAACCCGATAAATTTCCCGATCTCGCCGGCCTTGGCCGCTTCCAATGCAGCCAAGGCGGCGTCCAGATCCTCCCCTTCCCACAGGTTTATCCAGGGTTTGTCGAGGTAGGTCGTGAGATCCGTGATGTGCAGGAGGGTTTGCCCCGCGTCGTTCATGTATCGCAGTCGGCCTTCCAGATCCAATACGGTGATGCAGTCGACACTGCTGCGCAGGATTTGGTTCATGAACGCTTCGCTGTCCTGTAGGGCGAGCTCGGCCTCCTTCATGGCGGTAATATCCTCACAGACGATCAGCACCACCAGGACCTGTTGGTCGTTACACACGGCCTGGGCGGTATCTCGCACCCAGATCACGCTGCCGTCTTTTCGGACCTTGCGAAATTCCCACCGCCTGGGCTGTCCGACCTCAGCGAGGCAGGAGGCGAGGTCCCGGCGCACCGCATCTCGATCGGCAGGGTGGAACACCGCTAGGATAGACGATCCGAGTAGGTCTCCCACCTCATAACCGAGTCGCTCCGCGCCGAAACGGTTGACCGACAGCACGGTGCCTTCCGCATCAACCATGAAATACATGGAGGGGTTATCGTCGAACAGGGCACGATATCTCCGTTCGCTTTCGATCAGCGCCGTTTCGACGCGCTTACGATTCGTCACGTCCTCGGCGAAACCCACGATACGATAGACCGTACCCGACGTGTCACGGATCGGAAAAGCGCGATCCCAGATCCATCGGATCGATCCATCGGGACGTATGATGCGATAGGACTCATCATAGGACCCCAGGCTCTGCCGGTTCCTGGCCCCATCGTGCACCCGCTGCCGATCGTCGGGGTGAATGGCGTCCATCCATGAGTGCGGTGCTGCGTAGAGACTTTCACACGACCGCCCCCATATCTCCTCATACCCGGGGCTGATATAGATCACGCGGGATTTGTCGGGATCGGTGATCCAGAAGACTTCCCTGATGTGTTCCGCCAGCTGGCGGAATCGCTCCTGGCTTTCCTCGACGGCGCGTTCGGCTTCCTTACGATCGGTGATGTCGCGGAAGACCACGACGGCGCCTGTCACGACGCCCTTCTCGATGATCGGAGTGCTGACATATTCCACCGGCATACCGGTGCCGTCTTTCCTCCAGAAGACGTCGCACGACACACGATGGACCAAGCCGTCGTGAAGCGCCGCATAAATCGGGCAGCTTTCCACTGGATAGGGGCTGCCGTTTGGTCGGGAGTGATGGAGAAGCGTATGCATCGATTGTTCGATGAGTTCGCTGGAGTCATAACCGAGCAAGTGGGCGGCGGTCGGATTGACGAAAGTGGTCATGCCCTCGCGATCCAGCCCATAAATTCCTTCGCCGGCTTGCGTGAGAATGACTTCGTGCAGATGGCGGAGGCGGTCGAGGATCTCCTCCGCCCGGCGTCGCTGCGTGATGTCGCGGATGATGCCGCTGTAGAATACCGTGCCGTCGCTCGTCCACATGGCGAGCGACAACTCCACCGGGAACTCGCTGCCGTCCTTGCGCAATGCTTCCAGCTCGACCAGGCGTCCGATGAGACGGGAGTGGCCGGTTTCTCTGACGCGGACAAGGCCGCGCTCATGCGCGACGCGGTAGCGCTGAGGCATCAACATGGTCAGCGGGCGCCCACGGACTTCGTCGTCGGTATATCCGAACAGACGGGCGGCGGCTGGGTTCCAAGAGAGGATGACGCCTTTATGGTCGGCCAGGACGATGGAGTCGGTGGCGGCCTCCACCAGTGAACGGAATCGCGCCTCGCTCTCATGCAGCGCCTGTTCAGCATGCTCGGCTTTAGCGGCCAGCGCCTGGATGCCGACGGCTCGCCGCAAGACCGCCCGTAACTCATCCCGGTTGTACGGTTTCGTGAGACAGGCGAAGGCTCCTTGTGTCAGTGAGCCGACGGTACGATCGGCGCTGGTGTAGGCCGTGAGGATAATCACCGGCAGCTGCGGCTGCAGTTCTTGCAAAGTCCGCAGGACGGAAGAGCCGTCTCCATCCGGCAATCCCAAATCCAGCAGGACGGCATTATATTGATGGTCATGCGTCTGCATGAGTGCTTCCGCGCAGGTGCCGGCGACGCTCACGTGATAACCGTCGTGGTCGAGCAAGTCCTGCAACCCAAGGGCGATGTCGGGATCGTCGTCCACGACGAGGATCGCATGGCCTGGCGCGGTAGGTGTCATATCGGCCTCGATGTCACTCTGGAGTTCTCATGGCCTGAAACCTTGCTCTGAGCATTCCGACAATTCCGTCAAAATCTCACCGTGACCCATCCCATCGAACGGCTGGCGATCTGATCGCCGAGCGGATGTTCCCGGTGCTTGTCGTTCAGTGCGTTGAATATCGAGAGCGCCACCTCTGCCTCGCGCATGTAACCGGCTGCGGCCTTTTGCTGCCAGAATCGATATCCGATGCGGAGATTGAGCAGATTGTAACTGTCGATGCGATCCGATGGTGAGATGACGCCGGTGGTCGGGATACCCGCCAAGGTCGCGAAGGTCTGGGCGATGGGGTACGTAGTCGCGCCGACATAGTAGTACCCGATTTCTCCGCTCAGCCCGCTGTCCCATTCGGCACGGAGGCCCCAGTTGACCTTGGATCGTGGCGCACCTCTGCGCACCGTCCCTACGAAATTTTGACCGATCTCCTCATAGGCATAGTTGGCGAATCCGCTCAACCATTTTGTGGCCAGGATTTCGACGCCGGCCTCGCCCCCATAGATGTCCGCAGACCCCTGGTCGTTGACGAACTCGGACGTGCCGGTAGAAGTAATTCGGCTGCCGATCAAATCGGAGATATGGTTGAAGAACAGGTCTGCACGGAACCTCAAGCGGTGTTTCCAGTACCACCCCTGGTAGCCGGCCTCATAGGAAATGATTTGCTCTGGCGCAAGCCTGGTGGACCCCGAGATCGGCACGGTCGAAGAGACGACAGATGGAAAGGGCAGCGGCAAGCCCGTGGGAATCGATGTGGTTACACGCTGGTCTTGATGGGATTCAAACAGGGTCGGTGGCCGATAGGCGACGGACCCGGAGAGGTGAAAGGTGTGGCCCTCGACCGGTTGATACAGGAGGGCCACACGCGGGCTCCAGGTTCCGTTGATTTGGGAATGGAGGTCATAACGCAGGCCGGCGACGATTCTTAGTGCGGAGGTGGCGCGCCATTCGTCCTGAATGAACAGTCCCAAACGGTCTTCTCGGCTAAATTGGTCAATGGCACTGCTCGACAGCGAGTTGTGACGATAATTGACCCCATACAGCAACCGGTTCGTGGCCCAGAGATCAGCCGCATGTTGGACGTCCACGTTGTAGGTGTTGCCCGAGAAAGGATTGGCGGAAGATCCGTTCAGATCGGTAATCCGGAGCAGGTTGACCAATTGAGGGCTGGGGTTAATCGTCGCGTCATCGGTATAGCCGGACCACCAGGCACGAACGAGAAATGCCCCCTGTTCGTAGAGAACATTGGCGTAAGCAAATGATGGCCGGGTGGAGTTGCTCGTCACTTCACCGACCTGTCCGTCGTAGCGGTTGGTGTCCACCACACCTCCTGAGACCTGTAGTTTGGACATCGACGATAACGCGTATTCCGTCTGTACATTGACCTTGTGAGAACGAAACCCCAGGGCATCTCGATCCCGCCATTGCTGGGTCTGGTCGCGACCGACGGAGAGCCGATAGCCGAATTTGCCGACGGTCCCCGCATGGATCGCCGCGCTGCTGATCGTTCCGAGTTCGCCTCCCCCGAATTGCAGCGTGGTGCCCTTCATTTCCTCGGGCGACTTGGTGATGATATTGATCACGCCGTCGAAGGCATTGAAGCCGTACATGGCTGAGGCGGGCCCCTTGAGGACTTCGATGCGTTTGATTTCGGGGAGCGTGACGGGGATGGCTTTCCAGAACACGTTGCCTTGCACGTCGAGATAAATGGATCGTCCGTCCACCATCACCAGCATTTTGTTCGCGAATGGTTGGTTGCCTCCTCTGGCACTGACATTGAAATCGGCCCCGGTCATCTGCATGACTTCCAGCCCCGGTACGCGGCGAAGGACGGTCGGCAAATCGATCGCGCCGGATTGTCGAATATCCTCATCCGTAATCACATAGACGTTTGACGGTGCTTGTGAGATCGGCTGCTCGTATCGACTCGCGATGCTCACGGTCTCTTCCTCTTTCAACAATTCCAGATCGTTGCTGACGAGAGGGGCCAGGGACTGGTCCACGATCATCGGCGTCGGTTCGGCAGCCGCGAAGCTGCCGAGGCGCAAGGTTAACAACGCCGCTACGATCGGATAGCAGACTTTCTTCGGTTCAGAATTCATCACGCATCACTCAAAACCTGAGAGTGACCCATCCCATCACCCGGCTGCCGAGTGTGTCGCCCAGGGGATGTTCCTTGTGACGATCGTCCAGTGCATTGAAGACGGCGACGGCCACTTCTGCCTTGTCGTGCCAGAACCGGTACCCCCCGCGCAGGTTCAGCAGGGTGTAACTATCGACCGTCGGACTGGTCGGTGCGGGGAGCACCGGAGCGAGTGCGGTGAAGAATTCAATCAACGGGTAGGTCGAGCTCGCGACGTAATTTACCGCGATTTCCGTGTTGAACCCGTTGTCCCAGTCCCCGCGGAGGCCTATATTCGCTTTCCACTTCGGGCCGCCACGCCGAGAGACGCCGGTGAAGGTTTGTCCGATAGATTGATAGGACACATTCGCAAAGCCGCTGAGCCATCTGGTGGCGAGGAATTCCAGTCCCGCTTCGGTTCCAACAATATCCGCTTCCCCCCCGTTGACCAGAGTGCGCGCGGCACCGATGGTTTGGAAGTTGATCAAGTCGGAGAGATGATTGAAAAAGAGGTCAAGCCTGGTCCGGAGCCGGTGTTTCAGCCACCAGCCTTGATACCCAACTTCATAGGAGATGATTTGTTCGGGACTGAGCTTCTGCGATCCGAATAACGGGATGGGCGCGAATAGAGGTGGAACGGTGGGCAAGATCCGAAGATCGAGATTCGATTCAAACAGCGTCGGAGGCCGATAGGCGACAGACCCGCTGAGACGAAACGTGTGGTCCGGGGTGAGGCTGTAGACGAGGGCAACACGCGGACTCCAGGTGCCGGCGATTCTGGTGTGTAGATCATAGCGAATACCGGCCACCAGGGTGAGAGGTGGGAGTAGCTTCCACTCGTCCTGAAGATGGAACCCGAGGCGATCTTCCCGTCCCAATTCTGAGACGGCACTGCCATCGACCGTGTTGTACCGGTAATTGACGCCATAACTGAGGCGGTTGCTGGGACCGAAGTCGAGACTGTGTTGCGCTTCGACGTTATAGGTGTTGGTGGTGAACGAGACGTTCGAGCCGCCTGACGCATTCGTCTGTCGGACAAATTGCGCGAGGAGTGGGTGAGTCGCAGAGTCAACGGGAATGTCGTTGCCCTGCCACCAGCCGCGCACGGAAAGATTGCGGTACTGATAATGCACATCCGTATACGCCTGATTGAATTGTGAACGGGGAATTTGGACATTCGAGACGGGACCGTCGAAGCGATTCGTATCGATCAATCCGCCGGCGACCCGCAAGGTGGCGTCGCCGGAGAAGTTGTATTGCGTCTGCACGTTGAACTTGCTGGACCGGAAGGCTAGGGCGTCATGGTTGCGCCACTGTTGATTCTGGTCATGGCCGATGGAAAGGCGATAATCGAGTTTGTCCGCAGACCCCGCTTGGACGGCCGCGCTGGTGATCGTGCCGAGTTCCCCGCCGCCGAACTGCATCGTCGTGCCTCTCATCTCCTGCGCGGACTTCGTGATGATATTGATGACCCCATCGAAGGCATTGAACCCATACACGACAGAAGCCGGCCCCTTGAGCACCTCGATGCGTTTGATCTCCGGCAGGGTGATCGGAAGGGATTTCCAGAAGACGAGACCTTGGCCGTCGATATAGATCGATCGACCATCGATCATGACCAGCATCTTGTTGGCAAAGAGTTGGTTGTCGCCACGAGCGCTCACGTTGAAGTCCGCCCCGGTGACTTGCATGATATCGAGCCCGGGCACGCGTCGAAGAATGGTCGGAATGTCGGCTGCACCGGAGTGACGGATATCTTCGTCCGTGATGACGTAGACGTTGGAGGGAGCTTGTGAAATCGGTTGCTCGTGGCGGGTGGCGATGCTGACGGTTTCTTCTTTGAGCAGTTCGAGCTCTTCGTTGGCCGTTCGTCCTTCCACTGAAGTGGAAGAGGAGGGAAGGGCCTCCTGAGCCTGCACTGCGATGGCGCCACACATGCTCAGGAACCCCCCGCACAGCACCACGGCATAGTCCCGTAATCGATCTTTGATGGTCTTTGTCGCCCTAGGGCGACGCGTGGCTGATGGAGGAGGAGATGGCGGTTGATAGACGGTGCCGCAGTTTTGCATCGGAGGGCGCATGGCATACCGTAGGTCCTTGACCGGCGCTGTCGGACATGGTCGGACGGAAGGAAAGAACGAGAACCATATGGTTAGAGGTATGCTCTCGCAAAAGGCATGCTTATGGGATTGTCGTTCTGTAGATCGCAGGCGCATGAATTTTGCGCGGATCTACGCGATTTGGGCAGTCTTCGCAAGATGCGAAGCGGAGCGAGGAGGCTTAGGTCCCGGGCCCGTATCTAGTTAGATACAGACTGTATGTCTTCAGATACAGGCCTCTGCTTGTTGGTGCGTGGCCGACCTGGTTTTAGATCTTGAAGTCGCGGGGAAAAGGGGCGGCCATTCTGCGATTCCAAATTGTTGAGGAGATCCTCCATCGCTGAGGAAATGAGGCCGGCCATGGTGGTACCTGACGTCCAATAGGCGGCATCGCGCATACGTTCCAAGAGGTCGGTCGGGAGGCTGACGGTCATGCGTTGACGTTTCTGTGATCTCAAATAGATGAATCGATTCATGGTGCAACTCCTTTGCACGAAAGTCCTCGCTGCTAAGATGGTTGATGATGCCCTTCCGGGGCATCACGGTGCACGGTCCGCGTCGCAGGCAGGTGTCCAGTCGACCTAGGTTCCCCGTTGAGGCGGATCCGTGTCGGGCTGATGCGAGGCGGTTTCTTTCCAGACGGCGACAATCAAAAGCGCCAACATGCCGCTGACTCCAATCAGGAGACCACCCATGACGAGTTCCATGTCAGGCTCCTTTCTGTTCCGAAAAGGTGTGTCTAGCTTCTGAGCCGACCGAAACGACTTCCTACACACATGAGATACAGCAACAGCCGTGCCACATTGCAGAGGAATGAGTGTTCTCCGTTAATTCTGTCTCGGGAGAATCAGAATCCTGAGCACCGTCACGACTTGAGATGTCACTTCGAACATCACCATTCGTAGTCGTCCTCAAGGTTGTCCGAGGAATGTGAGATGAGATGCCTGATGACGATTCAGCAAGATTTGTACGGCAGAAAGAGCCATGGGATCGGTAAGGCGAGATTTCAAGCAGACGTGATGGGAACGGTCGCTCAAACGAAGCGTGTCCGGCTATATCGTGGCGAGCGTGTCTGGTGAATGGTAGAACTCACTGGCAGGGCGTTCCTCAGACTGATATTGATTGTGCGGTAGCAAGTCGGCTTGTTGAGTTGGGCAAAGACGGCGCCTGCTAAGAGGTGAGAGATGTCTCTCATCTCGTAATGGACTGGCCATTCTCCAGTTTATGCGAGACCTCTTGGGCGATGCGTTCGTCCGTGCCGTCCCAGGTCGCAAGTGCTTGGATGCAGCGCTGGTTCAATGCTTCGAATTTGAAACTGGCAAGTTGTCGTCCTACGGCGTAGGCGGCGACATGTGACAGCCAGAAAGAATATGAAGGCACTGCGTCGTTATTGATAACGAAGATGCCTCCGGTCGCGTGGCTGTCTGCTACGCTCATTGAAAGCCAAGCACGATTGAAATTGGTCTCGGCCTGGTGATCCCGTTGAAGGGCAGCGGTATGAGCCTGAAGTCCAATCTGCCATGGCACTCGTCGTTGGACGCACCCAGGCCACTCATCAGCGCCGGCGGGCATGAGATTGCGCAACATCCCAGTCGGCCACCTCATGCAAGCCGACTTGCCTCAGCAGTGCCGCACGTTGTTTGCGGAGTTCTGTGTCCGTCGGAGCAGATTCAATGAGGTCGCATAAGCAACCCATCGCGTCATACCAAAATCCCTTCGCGGCACTTGCCACGACCGCTTCACGCGTGCAGGTCGTCATGGCGCCCAGTATCGAGCACTCGCTGAAGTCACAGCGCTCAATCATGCCGCCGGTCACAATATCGTGCGAAGGAGAGTCCGTGTCTTTGATCACGGAGATATACCACCGGTATTGGATGTTCGCCTGAAGCGCAAAACCCAGGTCCTCGAGCTTGACGGCATGAACTCCTGCTTTGTTTGGGGGCGCAAGCGACCGTTCAACTAATGCACTGATCGATCGCTCATCGATCAGTGTGAATTTGATCGGCAACGAGGTATGTTTGGAAAGGAACCAGTTGAGAACCGGATGTTGCTTGACGGTGATACCGACATGATCAGGAACGAGTGCAGCGACAGCGGGGGTGTCACCGTCGCTTCCTCGCAAGGTTCCTCCGATGCGGGCCCGGGGAGCAATGTTTTGCGGCGCGTTGTACCGCGGGAGTTCTGTCTCCCCTTCCGTCACGGCCACGCTCGTACTCACCAGGGAGGCGATGAGCATCACCGTGGCGCCGATTGCATGAGCCATGAAGTGATGGGTACACGTTGCCACGATGTCTCCTTCTCTTCAGCCGCGTCATAGCCAATTATTTAACAACAAAAAGGCAGCCCAGTAAGCCGGATGCTCATAGACGCGGTCCGCCAAAAGCTTCAACTGTGCAAGTTGCAAAGCACGTGCCTTTGATATCGATGTGTCATGCAATTGACGATAGAATTCTGATACCAATTCTGACGACGCGTCGTCATTGATGAACCAGAGCGTGGCGAGCGCACTCCTGGCTCCCGCCTTTACCGCAATCCCGGCAAGTCCAAGCGCTGCTCGGTCGTCGCCAACTCCGGTTTGACAGGCGCTTAATGTGAGCAGTTCCAGCGGATCCTGACGGAACCGAAACAGTCCGACCAGGTGCTCCAGCTGCGTCAAAGTCAACTTATCGTCAAAGGTCAGGAGAAATGACTGAGAGACGTCTGTCGCAAACTGTCCATGTGTGGCGATGTGGAGGATGGTATATCGGCCATCCTGCAACTCTGTTTCAATCCGCGGCGCAATAAAATCGCCATCGAGCAGTTGCTCTCCCTTAAAAAGCGAGTGGATGTAGCCGACCTCCTCGGCGACATGGGGCAGAGGAGGAAAGCCCTGCACGGCTTTGGTCAGTCCGCTGGACAGGAGTTGGACTCCGGTCCGGTTGATAGGGCGGGGATCGGTCAGATCAAGGCCGGGGGTCATCGCCACAGCATAGTGCGCGATGAGGAATTGGTCGCCGTCATGCAGCGCCGACATAGGAATGGTGCGGAGCGATCCGTCTGGGACGATGACCAGCGTGTCTACGTTGAGCCTGCGAAGGTCATCCTGAAGGGGCCGAATCAACCAGTCATACAACTGCTGAGCATGGGGCAGGTATTCACGGGTCGTTCGCTTTTCGAGCCTATGCCGGAAGCTACGGACTTCATCCGTCAGGGCCGCAGCCGTCACCGGAACGGAATGTCGTTTGAGACCATCGGGGAAACTCACGAGCAGTTCGGTGCGATCGCTGAAGACGATGGGATAAATGATGGCAGTCGAAGGAGAGACGGAATCCAGTTTAGTGATGCGAGCCTGCATCTGGTCCACGCAGTCATCCCGGAAATAGTCCCGGAGCTCCGCGGCTTTGTAGGCTTCAATTACATCCCGTGCCGTCCGCAAATAGGGTTCGGCCTGTAGGTCATCACTCATCAGGGCTGCACGTTTCAGAAGCAAGTCGGCCAATTCAAAATACAATGAACGAATAGATGGCTGCTCAGAATCCGGAGATGTCTGCGCGGCGAAGGTCACTTCGACTCGAATCGGCTGCAAGGTGGCTGCAGCCTCCTGATAGGCAGACAGGGCGTCATCGAGCTTGCCAAGACGGGCCAGCAGACGTCCGCTTTGCCACTGCCAACGATACAGCGACTCAGGCGCGCTCGCAGACTGTGCGGCGAAGACCGCTCTGCGGGTCAGCTGAAGTGCCTCATTCACACGGCGTTCCATCTCATAGAGATGCCCGAGATGTCCATACGCATAGGAGGCGAGGCGCGCGTCGCCGGGTTTCTCCGCCATCATGGCCGCCTCTTGCAGCAATGCGGCAGATTGTTTCAGCGCCGACTCATGCGACGGCGAATGAACCAATGCCAGATCGCGATACCCCAGGGCCAGGTTGATGAGCCCCTCGGCCTTGTCGTAGGAGGCCGGGGAGTCGGAAAGTACTCCGCCGGCTTCGTTCAGTGCCGGCGCCGCCTCGTCGAACTGTTTCAATTGAATGGCCACTCGAGCGGCGTTGACACGGGCACGAACGACGAGCAGCGCGAGCTGTTCCTCCTTCGCTCGCGTTGCGGCCTCGCGGAAGGCGATGAGGGCTTCCGCGAGGCGGCCTTGTAAGGCCAGCACAATGCCAAGGTCATTTTGGAGCGCGGCGGCAAGTGTCGGGAACTTCTGTGCCTGCGCGATTTCGACCGCTTGCACGATATAGTCCGCGGCGACGTCGTATTGATGGCTTGTCACATAGGTTTTGCCAAGCTCGGACAGGGTCAGCGTCATCCATTTTGGATCGCCGATCGTCCGCGCGAGTTGCAGGGCCAACTCCTGCTGAAGGAAGGCCTGGTTCACATGCCCCAATGTGCGGGCGGCATAGGCGGCATTGGAGAGAGCCTGGATCTGGCCCCTCGCCTGGCCCGCCTGGTCATAGAGCTCCGCGGCTTCTTTCCATGCGACGAGTGCCTCCTCCAGCGCCCCTTGCTGGGCAGCGGCCTGACCTCGTTGCATCAGTTCATCGGCGGAAGGTCGATTGTCCGCCGCGAATGAAACCGCACAGACGAGCAGAAGCATAATGCATAGACCGACTGGCTTGGAAAGAGGCGCGCGTGCCGTCGAGACCATCGTCAATATTGTATGCAGATGTCCGTCCATTCAAAGCACCTGCACGACGAGTTGAAGATGAATGCCGTGATCCTGCAAGTTGCCTTCGCCGCTCCGGACATGGTTGAGCTGCTGGCCCCAGTATAGTTCGAAGCGCGCGCGTTCTTGGGGCAGGATCATCCAGCGCAATCCGACACCGACGCTTGCCAAGGTTTGAGGATCGGGGGTGTCGCCTTTGGCGCTCCAAGCATGGCCGAAATCGGCGAATTGGGCAAACTGCACACGGTCTTCACCGGATGCGAAGCGCAGCAACGGAAATCGTGATTCAAATGACACCAATACGGCATCGTCACGGACGAGCGTATTCTCTCGATAGCCACGCACACTGAAGCGTCCACCAACAGGCATTTGCTCAAGGGGAAAGAGCCGGTCATTGGCAAGTTGCGCGGCCACGCGTCCCAACAATTGTACGCCCCACCAATCATCCACACGTTTCACCGCTTGCATCTGACCCAGCCAGGAGAAAAATTGACCGTCAGGCAAAGGCCCGCTGTTCGTCGTGGCGCTCAGCACATTCAGGCCAACGCTGAATCGAGATAGGGCCGCAAACACAAATGTAGGGGAGCGATGGGTATATTCTTGGCTGATTCGCAGCGCACTGACCGTGGCTACTCCCGTATTCGACGATCCGGGAATAAAAAGAGACGGGAGGCCAGGTGCATCAAAGGCCGAGGTGGTCTTAAGCGAGAGATGCTCACCGGTTAGGGACAATGCCAGCTCATCGGAAACCGTCCGATACAATGGTTGCCGTACGGAAAACCCGATAATTTCAGAGTCCACATTCAGGTCCAGGGAGCGAAAGGGATTCTCGACGACCAGAAAGGCATTCCGTCGATAGTAGGCGGAGAGGGTCGTATCATAGGCGTTGAGCGGCAGACTATATGAAGTATCAATGATGGGGTTGACCCCGTGCGACCGTCCGTAGGTGAACGTAAATTGATCGCCGTGACCCGTCACATTCTGGTGCGCCACCGTTGCTAAGCCCCGCTCAGCGCCGACCACCGGCGTTTGATAGTTATTGAACTCCAGCCAGGCCTTAATGGGATTGGCGTCTCTTACCCGCACGTTCAAGACGCTTTCGCCCCGTACGTCTCCCGGTTTCAGCTCGGCATTGATGCGTTCGATGCGCGGATCCTGCTGAAGCAATTGGATCCGTTCCTGGAGCGGCTGGATGCTGAGGGGAGTCGACACACCCCGCGCCACACGATCGCCCAGATACGAGCTTCGAAACCATTGGTTGCCTTCCACGTCGATGCGAGAGAGCCTGCCTTCGACCATCTGAATCACGATGATTCCGAACGTGACGTCCTGGTCCGAAATGATGGCGCCGGATGTGAGATAGCCTCTATTCACGTACAGGAGGGTGAGGGACAGGCGAAGCCGCTCGAGATCTTCGGTCGTGAGCTCGCGGTTGCGATAAGGTGCGGTCACTGCGGCCAGTTCGGCTTCAGAAAAGACGGTACTGCCGGTCACATGGATGTCGTGCACCAACACCCGAATGTTTCCCAATCGGTTGTCCGACGGTTTTTGCGGCGTGGCCGGCACCTCTGGAAGAATCGAGCCTGGGGGCGCAGTCTGCGGAGCTTTGAACTCTTCTTTCAATGGGGCAGGCGGTTTTCCCGATTTCCCGGTCGGGTCAAAAATCGGCGGGAGCGTGGGACCCACTTGAGCAAGGGCTGCCACTTCGATGAGACAGAAGCTCATCAAAAGGCCCGCGCCAAAAAACCGAGCATTGAAAATCGTAGGCCCCAATATGCCCACCAATCTGCCGGCATGCCGGCTCCATGCGTCATGAGCGACAACCTGCTGTCCTGTCAGAGGAGGTTCGTTGAGGTACGGCTGTCAGTTTTTCATGCCATGCTTCCGGGAGCGCTCGTTTCTCCTTCAAAGGATCGAAGGCTCCTCTGGGGGCCGGTGGCGAGGAAGCCCCATCGGAAGCGAGGGAATTCGGGGGGCTCATCAACCAACCGCCTGGTTCACTAGGGAGCGTGTCCCGCCCTGCCACCACGAGGCTGCTCAATTGTCCATTTGCTTGCGCCGCACAGCGTTTTTGCAAGAGCTGCTGCGCTTGCAAAGGACGTTGCGGAAGTGTAGCCAGCGTGTTGCTCAAACTGGACAGGGGGGATTGAATGTTCACGGCACCGCTCAGCCCGAATTGAGACGAGGCACTGACGACGCTCGTCGGATCGGCCAGGAATGTCCCCGCGATGATGCTGATGTTGCCGCCTGCGCCCTGCACGGCTTGCGCGAGCACTTGGCTGTTCTGGAGCGTCACGACTGCCGGGTCGAAGGTAATGTTTCCGCCGGATGTATTGGGACCGCCCTGGACTGACGTGCTCAGTCGGCTGTTGATGAGCCGGATTGCGTCGGTCGCTTGAATCACAATATTGCCGCCGCTGGCCTGGGTCGCCTCTGTTGTCATGGAAGCATTGTGGCTGAGGAATTGAGAGCCAGCGTTGACCGTGATGTTGCCGGCATCGGCAGGCCCGGTGCTGCTGGCCGTTATTGAAGACCCGTGGTTGAAGGTGACGGATTGATCGGCATTGATCGTAATGGTGCCGCCACGGCCTGTCCCGGAGGTACTACTGCTAATCTTTGTGCCTCGATCGGCCGTCAAGTTGTTCACGTTGAAGGTCATATTCCCGGCCGGGGCTCCGCCACTCGTATCGGTGTTCACATTGGGGCTGTTGGTGAAGTTGAGTGTATGTGCTGTCATTGTGATGGTGGCTGGAATGGTAGCTGTTGTCCCGCCTCTCACCGTGGTGCTGACCTCGATATTGTTGAGCGCGATGAGTGAGGCTGGGTCTGTGGACTCTGGGCCAGGGCCGGAAACTGTCACAGTTCCTGCCCGTCCTGCGATGCTGTCATTCCCCCCTCCTACACTGGCTATGAGAGACCGAGGCAGGCCGTCGTTGATCAGCGTGCCGTCTGGGTTTACATTTGCTCGCAAGACGTTGACATTGAGCGCAATGTTACCTGCTGGTGCGGGGCTGGTCGTAAAGGCAAAGATCTCGGTTCTCCCGCTCAGATTCATGGTGTCTGCCGTGATCGTGATTGTCCCCGGAGGCAATGCTGCCGTTCCACCCTCCACTGCTGTGCTCATCTGCGCGTTGTACAGGGCGACCAGCTTGGCCGCATCCGTGGGTTCAGGGCCGAGGCCTGAAATGGTCACCGTCCCGGGCGGGCCGGCAGCACTGTCTAAACGTCCGCTCGGGCTATTGAGGTAGACCCGATTGGCGCTTGTAATGGGCGTGCCATCCGGGTTCACGTTCACCCGCAAGGTGTTGACGTTGAGTACAATATCCCCTGCAGGCGCAGGCGCAGCGGCGCCTGAGGTTGTCACAAGGATAGTCAGATTGCTAAGCGCCACAGTGTCCGCGGTGATGATGATAGGAGCCGGTGTTGGCGAGGACCCCCCCACGGCAAAGGTGTCGATTTCCGTGTTACTGAGCATGACCAACTTGGCGGGGTCCGTGGACTCCGCGCCGGGCCCTGAGATCGTGACGGTTCCCGGCGATCCGGCCGTGTTATCAGGGTGTTCGGTGGGACTGCCGATTAGCACAGGTCTGCCCTCTATGAATGATCCATCTGGATTCCAGTTCGACCACAACTGATTGACGTTCAATGCCACATTGCCTGCGGGGGCAGCGCCGTTGGTTGTGGTATAAATTTCCACCTGATCGCTGAGAACTAATGAGTCCGCGGCGATTGTGATACCTCCCGGTGAAGTGGCCGCTGTTCCTCCAAACGACCGCGTATGGATGATGGTGTCGTTGAGACTGATCGTCCCCGCTGTGCTTCCGATACCATTGATGCCTTGGATCACAATCTGCCCGGCTTTACCCGCCCCGGCCTCCGTGCTCCTGCTGGTACTCTCAATCAGTACCCCCGTCTCGGAAATGATCGGGTTGGTGATCAAACTTTCCGGAGATACGTGCAGGCGAATCGGACCACCTTTCGTAGTCAGTGTTCCCACGTTGAACGTAATGTTGCCCGCGGGGGCGTTCCCGAGTGTATCAGCTGTGACATAGGTCCCATTATTCAAGGTGACGCGATCCGCCGTGATGGTGATAGCCCCAGGTGTATTCGCCGCGTTGCCTCCATTGATGATCGTGCTAAGGGTGGCATTGTTCAGGGTCACGTTCTGCGCGACGCTGTCCGTTCCCTCGATCCCCTGGACCACGATCGTTCCCGCGCTTCCTCCATTTTCTGCATTGGCCTGGATGGTCGCTCCATTTTCCAGTTGGATGGTTGATGCGGAGAGGGTCACGGTCCCCCTATTTTCAGGAGCTGGCGGACCGGCACCGGGACTGGTGGCCGTCGCGGAAATTGTAGAGTCGTTCATGACAAATTGGCCGCCGCGAATGGAAACGGCACCGTTTCCCACACCACTGGATTCGATGAGGGATTTTTGCGAAACCTGGATCGCTCCGAGCGCTCCAAAGGATTGACCGTTAATATTGGGTGCCGGTTCCAATGTTCCAGTCAGTAGTTCGCCTGGCGAGGCGACGCTCGCTAGGTTGATCTGCCCACCGGGAGCCGCGAGGCGAGCGGGCTGCGTTGCTCCACTCTGAGTCGTTCCGCCGGTCATGGTGATATTCCCGCCTGCCAACGAGATGGCTTGGCCCTCTGCAACAGAAAGTTGCCCGCCCTGCACCGTAATGGCGGCGGGGTTCGATCCCAAAAACCCAAACGCGGCCACCGGCGCACTGGAGATGGCCATGTCCTGTGAGCCGGGAATCGCGTTGAACCGCGCGCCATCCGTGAAGTGGAGATAATCAGCCGTCGTGAAGCTCACCGATCCGCCGACATTCAAGGACGCATTCGGGCCGAAGACAATCCCGGCTGGATTCATCAAAAAGAGATTAGCGCTGCCGAAGCCGGTGGTCTGGATGGTGCCGAAGATGTTCGATGGATTCCCGCCGGTGACGCGGCCGAGAATATTCGAGGTGGCGAGCCCTGAGTCATTGAGAAAATTGGCGATGTGATTCGTGGGGACGCCGAATGCACCGAAGCTATGAAAGAGATTCGGCCCGTTCCCTGGGCGAGTGCCGCCGGTGATGTCATAGACGTTCCCGCTTTTCGAAACGCTCGTGTTGAGTCCCGACGACGTGATGGGCGGAGGCGCTTGGGCGTGGGCTCTATCCGGCAGACAAGGCGGGATCAGCCAACAGGCGAGCAGCACAGCTAAGCTCAAGGCGCGGCGTGGATGACGAGGGCCGATGAGAAGCCTACTGATCATAAAGGCTCTTGTGTCACCCGTCAGTCTAGGTGGTGGCCGTTAAGATCCACAGCCGGTTGCCCGGTCGCTTCCACCTCGTTGTGACGATGGGTCACGTTGATTAGACACCTGTTCGGAATGCCCGGTGTTTTGGTGTAAGGACTCGACACCGATATTCGTGGCTACGTGAGCTTGTGGAGCCGGCGCGTGGTCGGCCATTAACACCATGGGGCTCATCAGCCAACCGCCTGGTTCGACCGGAAGCGCGTCTCGGCCAGATACCACCAGGCTGCTCAATTGGCCGCTCACTTGAGCCGCGCAACGTTGTCGCAAAAGAATCTGTGTTTGCAGCGGGCGTTGCAGCAGTGTGGCCAAGCTGCCGCTTAAACTCGAAACCGGAGATTGAATATTCACGGTACCGCTCAGCCCGAATTGAGACGAGGCGCTGATCACACTCGTCGGATCGGCCAGAAACGTCCCGGCGATAATGTTGATGTTGCCGCCTTGTCCCTGCACAGCTTGAGCCGTGACTTGGCTATTTTGAAGCGTGACAACTGCAGGATCGAGAAGAATATTGCCGCCCGCCGTATTGGGACCGCCCTGAACGGATGTGCTGAGTTGACTATTCACTAGTCTGATGGAATCCGTCGCTTGAATCGTAATATTGCCGCCGCTGGCCTGACTGGCCTCTGTTGTGACGAAGCCATTCTGACTGAGAAACTGAGCGCCGGCGTTGATGCTGATGTTGCCGGCATTGGCTGGACCGGTACTATTTGCAACAAGGGATCCCCCAGTACTCAAGTTGACCGACTGATTCGCCAAGACTGAAATATTCCCGCCCGTTGCACTGGGTTCGATCCCCGACGTTGTGGCCGAAAGGACACCTCCATTATGAATGGCAACGGTCTGGGCTGATAGATTCATACTGCCACCGGCTCCGGTGCCTTGTGCGTCCGTGAAGATTCCGCTTCCGACTCCATCGATAACAATCGATTGTGCTGGGCCGGCAACATTTTGCACCGTAATCGTCCCGCCTGCGCCGGATGGGATTGGTGAAACCCCCTCGGGGAGATCAAAAGGGAAGGGGCTGCTGCCGCTTCTGAGTTGTCCCCCATTGGTGACCTGTAAGCTGTCTGTGAAGAGATTGAGCCTGCCTCCATGGCCGGATTGATAGGTCTCGGTGGTGAGGAGGCTCCCCCCGTTCACCAGAATCTGAGGGGCCGTGATCGTGAGGTCTGCAGCCGGAGCCGATCGCCAAGAGCTGGTTGCAATTACAGAGTGGCCATCAAGTCTCAATTGTCCGGAGAGCATCACGGTGATGTTCTCCGGTACCTGTGGGGTCAGGTTGTCACCTTCGATAAGGGAGCCATCGTGAAGGGTCAGGTTTTGCGCGGTCACCTCCACCTTTCCTAACGATCCGGTTGTGCCGTCGGCATTGTTGAATATGACGCCCTGGGTCAGAACGACATTGCCATGTGGAGCGCTCAGGGTAAGATTGCCTGTGTTGCTAGTACTCAAAATGTTAGGACCGACTGTTTCCTCGGTTTGGATAACTTGTGAGGTTATCACTCCGAATCCGAGCAGGATATTGCCCGCTGTACTGGTCAGCGCAATATCGCCTGCATTCCCCCCGTTCCTCGAACTCGCAGACATACGCCCAAAATTCTGCGTTTCAATGTTCTGGGCTGCCTTAAGAGTGATGTTGCCTCCCGCACTCGCACTCTCGGTTAGGGTTTCGAGATGGGCAATGTCCTTCATGAGAATGGAGTTGGCCTCCAAAGTAATGTCTCCGCTCTTCCCTCCTGCGCTCACGGGCGCCACATTGGACCGGATGCCGGTGAAGGGAAATGTCTCAAAGTCAGGAACCCCTGCAATCTCGATGTGATCGGCTCGTATGCGCACGCCACCCGAGCCGAGGCCCGGTGATGCCTGATCGGTCACATTGGTTTCAAGGACGGCGAGGTTTCGTATCACCACATCTTCGGTCATCTGTAGGTCGATCCCCGTTCCCGTTTGGCCCGGCTGGCCAGGAGTTGGGCCGGTCACGTTCGCTGAGAGCGTCGAGTCATCCACAATAAAACTGCCGCCTCGAATACGAATAGTGCCGCCGTCAAAGCCGCTGCTGTCGATGACCGATTGTTGCGAAACCTGAATTGTGCCGAGCGCTCCAAAGGACTGTCCGTTCACATTGGGAGCCTGCTCCAAGGTGCCTGCGAGGATTTCTCCTGGCGAGGCTACGCTCGCCAGAGAAATCGTGCCCGCTGGGGCGACGAGCCGGGCTGGCTGCACCGCGTTGTCACCAAGCGTACCGGATTCGATGGTGATGTTCCCGCCGATGAGAGAGATACTGTGATCTTCAGGGACTGCGAGTTGGCCACCTTGAACCGTAATGACTCCTGGATTCGATCCCAGAAACCCAAACGCTGCTACCGGAGCGCTCGAAATGGATGCATCCGTCGGTCCAGGAATCGCATTGAACCTTGTGCCATCTGTCAGTCTAAGATAGTCGGCGGTAGTGAAACTGACAGAGCCTCCGACATTCAACGAGGCATTCGGGCCGAAGACAATTCCGGCGGGATTCATCAGGAATAAATGAGCGCTGCCAAAGCCGGTGGTTTGAATGGTCCCAAAGATGTTCGAGGGATTCCCACCGGTAACTCGCCCGAGGATATTGGAAGTGGGTAAGGCGGTTTCGTTCAGGAAGTTCGCAATCTGATTTGTGGGAACACTGAACTGGCCAAAACTATGGAACAGGTTGGTTCCGTTTCCTGGTCTTGTGCCGCCTGAAATATTATAGGTGTTGCCGGCCTGGGTCACCGACGTGCCTAAGTTGCCGGCACCAGTGGTCGAAGTGATGGGAGGAGTTATCTGTGCGAGACCAAGCGAAGCCTGCGAGGCCTCTATCAAAAACAAAAGCGCGAAAACGGACATCGCACCTGACAGTGAGATGAATGACGCTCGGCCAGTAGTCCCTATCACGGAGGGCTCCTTCTGCCTACGGTTACGATTCAGCTCTACTGAACAGTCGATGATCATGGGCTGGCGCCTGTTGACCAGCCCATGATTTTTCTACTCCTCTCCCTGCCATCGGCGCAAGGCTACTGCCAATTAGACGCTTTTGTCCAGAGACCCTGGGCA
The DNA here is from genome assembly GCA_902500785.1 of uncultured Nitrospira sp. GTDB lineage: Bacteria > Nitrospirota > Nitrospiria > Nitrospirales > Nitrospiraceae > Nitrospira_A. Next base: position 81,743 of record CABVRW010000002.1, on the reverse strand, counting down.
CCAAGACTTGATGCTGAACTCTGCCCCTGCCATGAGCCGAGATGTGAGATCACCAATCGTCCGGTTCCATTTTCTCGTCAGGGTGAGGAGTTCACCGGACGGGTTGACCAGGGGAAGAGTTGGAAGAGCCGATAGCGCGCCCTGAGTCGGGCTGAAGTCTGAAGAGGGCGTGATGGCTACAGCATGCTGTTGAAAGATATCGGACCTCCCCGAGCGGCATGAGGAGCATCCAGGCGTTCCACGACACTGGCACCAACCTTGGCAGCTTGGGAAGAGATAACAGGGGCAGCAATCGGCACTGGCCAAGTCTGGGACACTGGCTTGTGCGCCGAGTAGTAGGATCAGCATCAGTCCAGGGACGAGTGTACGAGTGACCATCGCAAAACCTCCTTGTTGTGCCATCAGCGCGGTGGTGCCTGGACCTTGTCTTAGCGTTTTGACTGGTTCGGTGCGGAGGGCATACCTATTTGATTAGGGTCAATCTCGGAGCCTAAGGTGAACTCGTTCTCAGGACACCTCGTGAAGGTATAAGTTTTGCCCACTTCCGCTGCATTCATCGCGTTGAGTGGAATCTCAAACTGGAGTTTTTCAAGCTTAGTTCTGTAGGCAGTTTCCTCGGGTGTGTTCCGCATTGATTCCATAGTTTCTTTCCACACGCTCGGTGGATAGGTTACTTTCAAGTTCTGTTGGTCGACTACTTCATCAACCGTAAACTTGTAGAAGCACTGATCTGCCGCGCCCACGCATCGTTGATCTGCGCGAGCCTTCGCGCAGTCCAAGTCACGCTGCGTGTGCTCTGTTGGCATCGATTTCTCTGACGTCTGTTCATACGGCATCTGTTCACTGAGCTTCGGGTTTGCCATCCCGCCTGCATGCCCCGGTGAATATGCCAATAGGAGCACCGAAATAGTTACGATCGTCATCACGCTCAGCTTCACCATGCCGCACCCCCTTCAGTTTTATATTGATGGTCACGGGCTGCAGTATGTCAATTTTGCCGCCGCTAACCTCATCCCTGCCTTCACGCCTTGAGGTTTCCAACCATTTGCAGGAAACCGGAAGAAGTATGAGGGCCCTGTCCACGGAGCTGGTTTGTTACGACTGCATGGTAATCGCGAATAGCTTCAGCGCTTCACTTATTCGAGTTCCTCCGCTCATTTCGAGACCCATTTGACGGGCTAAGGTTCATCTAGTCGTTTCCTACGGCTTTTGGTTAAGGAGCCGCGCGGCCGAACTACGATCCGAGTCACTGCCATCCGAGATGTTTCTGAACGTGGCGGCCTCTCTGGATTTGTTCGCTGCCGTTGAATCGATGATCGGTGAATCTACAGGAGTTGCATCGATCCAGATGCGGCCGGCCGCGATGAGAAGAAAGAGAATCCCGAGAAACAGGAAGAAGAGCGCGAGCATGGTGAACTCCTCTATTCGCTCTTTTCTCCTATCGAGGTACTTCCCTAGGGAAACTGTTTTCACATGCCGGATGCGCAAGGGTTGTGCCGTTCGGACGGTGGATTTCAAGTTTCCTTTTTGAAAAAAGATTTGTAGAGATTGTAAGGACATCTGCTGTCGAGCTCATTCTATTCAGTCCAAAATGGGTGTACGTACGCAATGGTGAGTGTATCGGATCAGATTCAGGCCGTATCTGATCCGATACGCATGACGCAATCATCCCGCTCGATTAAAAAACGTATGAATCAGGTCACATGGTGGGAAAGATCCGGTGTGACTATCCGACGTCTTTGGGGTGAAAAGGTACCGCGTCTTCGTTGATGGCGAAGACGCGGTCCGTGGCGTGGCAGGAGGCGGTTCGATCAGCGCTGGATGGGCACGATCCAGGAGGCCGTGACATGCGGCCGGCTACTCTAACCGGCGACAGGACCCGGCTCGATACCACGCCGACATACTGACCGTGGAATTTGAAGCACCGTTCACGTCCACAATAGCTGCATGCGGAGAGGGAGAAGCAACCGTTGTGCCGTCGCCGCCCAGCCAATGAAACCAATGTGAGAGACGCGTTGCGAGAAAAGAGACGGACTTAGTAGTTAAATCGCAAGGAGAGTGAGCCGGCGTGAATCAGGGTGTCGTACCGGCCGTCCACGGTTGGATTCTGGTTCCCCGCGACGGTTCGAACTTCATAGAGCCCGGCCTGATACGCCAGATCGATGGCGAACAACTTCGGCTTGAGCGGGCCGATACCCAGTTCGCCGCAACGCACCAGTCCGAGGAAGGAGCCGTTCTCATGGCAGGACAGCCCGATACCGATGGAGGGAATGTGAGCGTTGGCTGAGGGGACCCCGGGGTTGAAGGTGCGATCGGGGACTTGAGTCTGTTGGTTCATATAGCCGGCCCGTAGAGCGACATCCCACTCCGGAATCGATGCCAGACGGAGCCAGCGGTATTCGGTGCCGATCATCACGGTATACCCGCTGTGCCAGTTCTGTGGAAAAGGGAGTACGGCGCCGTTCGTCAGCCGCACATCGAGGGTCCGGTTGGATTTCCAGCCAACATAATCCACATCCAATTCCAGTTTCCATTCGCGATCAGGCGTACGAACCGGCCAGATCCCGATGCCGCCGGAGAATACCTGCGGCAGGACGAAGGTGGCTGCGGCGCCAGCCACCGAGCTGCCATTGGCGAGGAAATTGCCGGTGAGATGGAAGGTCGCCTGACTGCGATAGACCATGCCGATGTTGACGAGTGGTTTCCCGTCGCTGTTGCGGAACGGCGTGTACAGGAAGCTGACGTTAAATCCCGCCGTCGTGTCGCTGCCGTTGATCTCCACGAGTGAGCCGGCCGGGATTCCCAGCCCGCCCGGCCAGATGGATTTCTGTTCAAGATGGCCCTCTCCGAACAGCCCGGAGAAGGTGTAAATATCCGCACCCACTCCGAATGATACCTGCTCGTTCAGTTTGTAGGCGAGGGTAGGTTTGATGTCGAGCAACGGGAGCGTGGTAAAGGTGATTGCGGTGCGAAACGGTCCGTCGTTCGGGTATCGCGTCAACGAGCCGAAGGGGTTGTTGAACCCGATACCAGCCGTGAAGTTTCCGAGCGCCGACAGTCCGAGGTCTTTGAGATTGGCGACCAGATACACATGACCAGGAGGGGGCCAGGCTAGGCTCCCGCTCCGATCTCCTGTCGCCTGAGCACCGGTCGGGCCGGTGAATTGGGTCGTTCCGCCGATCAACGAAGTTCCGAACAGGCTTTGAAATCCACGTAGCTGCGTCATGCCGGCCGGGTTGTAGTGTAACGCGGACGGGTCGTCGGCTTGGGCGACGAACGCATTCCCCATGGCGGCGGCAGAGGCGGACTGCCCCTGGAGGCGCGGGGTTTGCGCCTGAACGGGCATGGTGGCTATCGGAACGGTTGTGACCAGGAGAACCAGGCAGAGGACCAGGGCGCGGCGATATCGCTGAAAGAAACACATAGGGTTAGCGTCCTATCGCAGAATCGGTCTTGCCGGAGCCGGCAATGAACCAACGATCGACGATTTGCCGCAACCGAGCCGCATCGAACGGCTTCAGTAGATATCCTTGGGCGCCGGACTCCACCGCGGCCATGGCACGGTCCAGCGCTTCCACCGCCGTCATGATGACCACTGGTAGCGTGGGGTGAGTGGGACGCAATTGTCGCAGGACCTCAAACCCGTCCACTTCCGGCAAGGCGATATCAAGCAACACTCCATCGACCGCTGTGTCTGCCAGCATGCGTAACGCGGCGCGACCGTCCGCCGCCGTGTAGACATGAAAACCTTCCGATTCCAGACGATCCCGTAGAAGATCGCAAATGTCAGGATCGTCATCGACCACTAAAAGGCTGCGACGGACGGCGGGCAAGCGGGTGGCAGGAGACGGCTCGCGCGACTGCAGGGGGAGCGTGAAGGTAAATTCCGTTCCCTGATCGATCTCGCTATGAACCGTGATGCTGCCGCCGTGCAGATCGACCAAATCTTTGACGATCGCCAAACCGAGCCCCAAGCCCTTGGTTTGACTGCGCTCTTCCTGTTGCACCCGGAAGAACGGATCAAAAAGTTTGGGGAGGGCATCCGATGGAATGCCCTGGCCGGTGTCACGGATGACCACACGAGCCATGTCGTGAGTATCGATCGAGAGCGCCACCGAGACCTGCCCGCCGTCCGGAGTGTACTTGATAGCATTATCCAATAAATTCGTCAAAATCTGGCTGAGTCGGTCCTGGTCCGCCCAGACCAGGAGCCCCGGATCCTGACTCTGGATATCAATCGTTAAATGTTTCGTGATGGCGAGAGGAAGGAGTTGTTCGATGACATCGGTGACCAGCGCCGGAAGGCAGACATGGTCGAAGGAGAGCACGAGTTTGCCTGCTTCGACGCGGGAAAGGTCGAGGAGATCGGTGATCATGCGTGCGAGCCTCGTACCGTTGGCTTTGATGCGGGTGAGATACTGTTCCTGCTTCATATTGAGCGAGCCGACAAGTCCCTCGATCATATTGTCCGCGAAGCCGACGATGCTGGTGAGTGGGGTTCGAAGCTCGTGGGACACGTGGGCGAGGAATTTCGATTTGAGGCGATCCATCTGTTTGAGTTGCGCATTGGCGGCTTCCAACTCTGCCGTGCGTTCGCGGACACGGGCCTCCAGACCGGCGTTCAACGATTCGATCTCACGATAGGCCTGGGCGTTGTCCAGGGCGATGGCGACTTGACTGGCGAGGGTCACCAACACGTCAAGATCGTCCTGCGTGAGCGCTTGATCATGCGTGCGATCCACCGAGAGCGAGCCGATCACGGCGTCTTGGGTTTTGAGCGGAACGGTAATGAACGATTTCACGTTGACCATGGTGATCAATTTTTGATCGAACGGATGTAGCCGGTCCCAGATCTCGTGAATGTTGTTTGTCAGCACCGGCTCGCCGCGCAAGAACACGGCCCCTTCCACGCTGTTCGGGTCGGTGATGTTGACCTCCTGGGTACGCAGAAAATCCGCGACCTCCTGCGGCATGCCGCGCACCCGAAAATCGTGCGACACCTTCCGTGCGCGATCAAACTGCGTGATCATGGCACGATCGTAGCGCAGGTCACGGACGATCGTATCCAGGACGTTGGTAAACAGCTCTTCGCGATCGAAAGTCGAACTGAACAGTAAGCCCGCGCGGTGGAGGGTCGTCAAATCATTGATCTTGCGGCGCAATGTGACGGCGGTGCTTTGTTGTTCGAGATAGGCCTCGCGCAATTCCTCATGTCGGGCATCGACGACTTGTTCCTGGTCCTTGATCAATCGCTGGAGCGGTTTGGCGGCTTGGCGCATATGGCTGGTGATCATCCACCACAACAACGATGCGGGAATGGCCGCGAGCCCCAGCGCCTCCAGCGTCGGCACATCAGGCTGGCGGAGATGCAGGTAGGCGAATGTTCCCCCTGCGACGAGCATCCACATGGCCAGCGGCACGGAACTACGGACTTGCGGCGCCCAGGTAAATTCCCATTCACAATAGGGATCGCCGTTGGCTGTGCATGAGAGGTCTCTGACCGTGGCGGCCGGGGTGCCGTGCATTTGAGTTTGCACCCGCGCGATGCTGCTCTTGCAAGACAGGCAGATGACGTCCACGCACCGGTTCCGGTAGGGGCCGAACTGCACGAGGGCTCGGTCGGTGAACGTCATTCGAAGGACGGCCGACCGCCGGGTCACCCGGCCGACCTCAAACTCCAACACGCCTCGGACGTATTTGCTGCCGAAATAGGGCCACATCTTATAGAGCTGTTGGGTCGAAAACGGGCGGCACAGGATTTGGATCAGGGGAGGCACTTTCTTGTCCGTTCCCACGTTGACGTGAAACTGGGGATCGCCGGACAGTCGTTCGCAGAACTCTCTGAGGTAGCAAACGAATTCGTAGGAGTAACTATTCCAGATGTTGCGAAGCGAGTCGGGGGTGACGTGGTAGGTCCGATCCGGCAGGCGAGCGTTGAGCAATCGGCACAGTTCCTCCAGCGCTTCACTGGCGGCGTCTTGCCCGGAGATGCGAGTGAGGTAATCGCACAGGTAGTCTATGTTTGATTGAACGATGACCCCGCTGATGTCGGAGATTTTTTCGCCCTGGTCGTTGAGGCCGAAGGGGCGAAACTCCATGAACGGGCGTTCGAGAATGGAGTGGTCTTTGGAGAGCAGGTCGGTCATACGAAAGCAATCCGATTCGGGGCATGCCTCGTGACAGAGGAGTGTCCTGGCGACCAAATCATAACGAACCGACCCGCCTGAGGCGAGGCGCCTCTTTCCTGGCGTTGCGTCCGCCGGCCCACAGGGGCTTGTTCGGCCGTAATTTGCTACTCAAGATCTCGACAGACCGGAGCGCCACGGATGACCCGGCGGTCGAGGTCACAGGTTTTCATATATTCAATGATCGCCATCCGGTCCTCCACCGGCAGCTCACATCCCACGACGCCGTTATTGGTCGGGCCGTTGCAAGTCGGAGTGTTTGTAAATTCGTGCCCCCCATTGGCGTTCCCGGGCAAGTAGGTTTCGAACCGAAACCCTCCCGGCGGTCCTGGAGCGGTCGGATCGCATTCGATGACCTTGTATCCGACATATTGCGGATCGAACTCCATGTTGGGGCTGAGGTAGAAGCAACTGTGGCGATCCTTGGCCGGAGAGAGCAGCTCATAGAGGTTGGGAACCGAGCCGTTGTGCAGGAAGGGGGCGGTGGCCCAGATGGCCACGTGTGGACGAGCGATATACTGTGGCCAGTCCCGCCATTCGTTTGTGCGGAAAGCATAGTCCGGATTGTCCGCCGCATGGTTGTCCCGTCCGAGTATCTCCGACGTCACATACTGTGAGGCGTCTTTCGCTGAGAGCCGTCCACGGCCCAATGGGCCGGTGTCTACCGTGCGACGGGAGAAGTTTTCAAGGTACAGAGAGTCGGTTCCGATTTCATGTTGAGGAATCATCGTGACCTGTAAGCTCGGTCCGTTCGGGGATGGTGTCTTGATCTGTTTCGCGACATGGCAATGGGCGCACAGGTTCGGAATGCCCTTGCTCTTGTTGCCGTGGTACAGGTCCCGTCCCCTTACGGCCACTTCTTGTTTGATAGGAGGAAAGACTTTCGGCCACTGAGGCGGTTGCAACCGTCTCGCGAGATGCTCCAATTGTTTCAAGGCTTCGATATCGACCGACGAGTGAAACTTGTAGTCTTCGCTAAGGGGGCCCAGGAAAGGTTTTTGGGTCCAAGCAAAGAGGCCGGCATTCACGCCGATGACCTGCGCGATATTTCTCGCGAGCGGATGTTGAATCGAGCCGGCCCACTGGACCCAGTCATATTCCCACACTCCCCATAGAGCCGGGACACTCACCGGTGCGTTGGCCGGCCGTAGATTGTCCGGATTGAGCGGAGTGAAGACGGTATTGCCGCCACGGCCCAGCGCATCGAACCGTCCAGGACCCCACCGTGCCGGCGAGAGGTCTCTTCCGCCTCGGCTGATGAGAGCTTGCGTGAATGTCGCGACATCCATAGCCAGCTTCGTGAGAGTATGAGCGGTCACTCCCTCCCCGCGTCGGTTCAACACGTTGGTCGCGAACGTGTTGAACCGCTCTGGGGGATTCAATTCTTTCAGGTTTTTGAGGAGGGTCGGCATGTCCGGCGAGAGGAGCGCCCCAAGCCTCTCCATGAGTGCGTTCAGGAATTGCTGGTTATTCTGAAGGGAAGGCCCGCCCTCGATGCGCATCTGCTTGCCTTGATAGGTGAACTGGGTCGTGTGGCAGAAGGCGCAGTTCAGCCCCGTGGGTGATGAGGATGGGCTTGGAGACTTGGGTTCCGACAGTCCGACAGGTAGTCTGTCCTCTCGGGTCGGGTCAGATAGAACACCGGTTTGGTCGAACGTTTTTTCTAACTGGTCATCGACCAGTGCGACAAACCAGTCGTATGGGATCAGCTGGGAGCCGGCCGACGTATGATACCAGTGCTGCCGGTCTTGTTCCGTCCATCCTTGCGCATCAGCAGTACTGAGGTGTTGTGCAGGGGGCAGGTCAATGGCCTGGCAATGCACGGTGGACAATGCGAACAACAGCCCGGCGAGTGCTAAGACACGTCGTAGGCAGAAAGGCATGGCTCATCTCCTTGTGGTAAGCGAGATTATCTGACCAGACAGCGCATGATGGATCCAGTGGTCGGTGAACTGAACCGGCCTTCATCCGTGAATCGACGATGGAGAATGCGCTGATGGAAGAATAAATTGTACTCTTCCGCAATGAGAAGCAACTCACATGCCATAGGTGCGCGGGAAGGGTACCTGGATCAGCACACGAATGCTATCCATTTTTGATCGGGTGGAGGGACAGCGGGGAGGTCTGAGGGTATTGCGGAGATCGAACCAATGGAGGTATTCGAGAAGAGATAGCCGGGTCGGTGAACGTCATGTCCGGGGGGAAGGAATTGCGCTACTGGTGCAAGTGTTTCATGGCGGCGGCGCAGAGAATGATGAAGAAGCCCATCCAAAGGGCGGCGCGTTGAAACGGAATTGATTCGTAGTGCTCACCTTCCTCTTCTTCGTCCTGATCGGACTTAAAGATGACGGTGTAGAGAAACAGCGTGAGCAGGCACAAGACCAGGATCAGCTTGATGCAAAAAATCCACAGGTACTTGGGATGGTTCTGCATCCCCTGGCCGGTCTGGGAGACGAAGATCTGATTGACGTAGTGGAGGTTGATGCCTCCCGTAAACAGCAGGACCACCAGCAGAAGGCCTGCCACACGTTTGTAGTGTTTGTAGAAGGCGTCGGTGATCGGGCGAACATACTCTTTCGGCAGACCGGACTCTCGAAGCCCTGGCTTGACCGCCATCACGATGAAGGCGAGTCCTCCGATCCAGATGACAGCCGATAGGAGATGGAACCAATGGTTGACGATCGGAATCAGCTGATTCAGGTCGAGAAAAATGCTTTGTACGGAATCCATTAGAGATTGGTCTTGGGCGAACAGCGAGGGCAGCGTGGGCTGCCGATGGCCGTAGGTGTTTCGCCCGGCTAGTCCTTCCCTCGCATATCGAAGTTGAAGACCGGCGCGTCGTTTCCGAAGCGCTTCTTTCGCAGCTCTTCCATCAGATCAACGGTAACCATCTCGATTCCGGCTTCCCGTGCATGACGCTCCACGCCCTTCTTGACCATGGCGCGCAGGAAATAGGGGATGCGGCTGAGTCGAAGTGCCGAAGCGTCGTCCCACGCGATATCGGTTTCTTCCGTCGTGTTGAAGGCGACTTTAATTTTTTCCCCGCCCTTGGGGGTGTACAGGCACCATTGGTCTTCGTCAAGCCAGTCGCCATGGTCGACATAGGGACGAGCGCGGCAGCCGCCGCAGATGTCGGTATATTCGCAATCGCCGCACTTGCCCTTGAGTTGCGGGTAGCGAAACGAATTGAAGACATCCGACTTTTCCCAAAGATCCACGAAACTAGTCTCGCGGATATTTCCGGCGGACAGCGGCATGTAGGGACAAGGTGTCAGTTCTCCATTGGGAGTGACCCGCGCGTAATTCGTTCCGGCCAGACACCCGCCACCCATGTAGCCGGTGGCTTTGGTGAGCGGCGAGTTGGGATCCTTTTCGTACGCCAGGCGCTTGAAATGCGGCGCGCAGCGAGCCCGCACCAGCATGTCTTTGTATTGATCCTGACAATCCACGAGGTAGCCGAGGACTTCTTCGTACTGTTGGGGAGAGATATCGGTCAGCTCTTCGCCACGCCCGGTGCAGACCATGAAGAAGACGTTCAAGACCCGAGCGCCAAGCGTGTGAGCCCATTCCACCACGGCAGGCAGCTCCTGATAATTCATGGGCTGGGCGCTGAAGTGAACCTGGAATTGGAGGCCATTGCGCTTACAGGCTTCAATGCCCGCCAGGGCGCTCTCGAATGCGCCCGCCACACCGCGGAACTTGTTATGCTTCTGAGGATCAAGAGAATCAATGCTGATGCCCACGCCCATGACGCCGATTTCCACCAACGTCTTGGCCATGCGGTCGTTGATCAGCATCCCGTTGGTGCCAAACACCACGATAAAGCCAAGCTTCACCGCATGCCTGGCGATGTCCAGGATGTCTGGTCGCACGAGCGGCTCGCCGCCGGTGATGACCAGAAGACAGCCTTTATTCACTTCGGCAATTTGATCGATTAGGCGGTAACACTCTTCCGTGCTGAGTTCGTCAGACCCCCCCCCGGCTTTGGTCGTCGCATCGAGATAACAGTGATCGCACTTGAGGTTACAGCGCTTGGTGAGATTCAACGCCACCAGGTAGGGCTTGAAGTCATCGACAGTCCGACCATCGTTGGGGCCCACCGTCTGACCGCCCGGAGTAAAGAACTGCGAGATTTGCTGCTGGATGGATTCCAGCTTGTCTCCGAGAGGGAAATTGAGGACCGGCAGTGATTTGCCCATCACTGGCTCGCCCCGCTCTTGCTGGAGGATCCTGTCAGGTTGGCAATCATGTCTTTCAGATTACCGGTCTTCATGGCATCAGCCATATAGCCTTTGGCCTGTTCGATGCCCTCAGTCGCGACTTCCAAGGTGATCACCGTCGTGCCGATCTTATCGGCATGTTTCTCGATCAAGGCCTTGGTGCATTCCCGCATGAACCCTTCCGGTGCGCGGTCCAAACGACCCTGTGCGTCCGGGGTCCAGGTATAGGGCGACAGAGTAGTCTCCTTGGGAGCCTGGGCCGGCTCCGCATCATGTCCGTTCGTGGCATGGGTCTCGGTACCGGTGGTGTCGGCGGCAACAGGGGACTGTTGAGACGTGGTCCCTGCGGCCTTGTTCGCAAAGATGGGCGTATAGTCCTCGGAGGCCGCTTCTTTGATCATGGGGCCGGCATATTCGAGCGTGATCGTGGTCATGCCGAGCTTGCGGGCACTCTTTTCGATCTTGGCCTTGGCGCGTCGCCGTTGGAATCCGGCGGGCACGGCGCGAATCGCTTCCTTGGCGTCCTTGGTCCACTGCATGGGAACATCGTCATAGGCCAAGTCAGTCTCGAGACCTCCCTCGGCCTTCGCCGCTGCTTCGAAGATCGTCTTATCGACTTGTTTGAACCGGTTGCCTTCGGCGCTGCACACCGGGCATTTCACCGGTGTGTCGCCCTTTCCGATATACCCGCACCCGTCGCAGACAAAGTAATTCTGGCTCATGCGATCCAGGTAGGCCTGGGTGCCGGGACTGTTGACCGGTTTCTCTTCCACGACTTGGGTCATCATCCCGCTCAGGGTAGAGCCCATCAAATCCTGCGCGACGGAGTCATCGGCTTGCATTTTGTCGCGATCGATTCCGGCAGCGTCCAAATTTCCACCCAACGCCCGCATCGCATCCATCGCCCCCTTGGGCAAAATATGTCCGACGGCCGTGTCGACGACCGTATTGCTGATGATCGTGTGACCCTTCTCAATGGCATACCGGTGAATGGCGGTCTTGGCCACTCCACGGGCAAACACGGGGATCCGTTCCATGCGGCGCAAGGCTTCTTCAGTCCAGGCGATCGTGTATTCCGCTTGCGTATCGATCGGCGGCACATACTTGCGATTGGAAACCAGAATATTGCACGCCGCGGCGCGCAGCAGGTTCTCCGTGTTGCTGCCGATATCCATATCCTCGTCGCTATGGACACCGATGCGTCCCACAATGAGAAGCCAGGGATTTTCTTTCCGCACGTATTGAATGATCTTTTCAAAGGCTTTTCCGTCCAGGAGGGTCGTTTTAACATCGGTCTGCTCGGCCTGGGCGATCTCGCGTGCAATATCGAGGTGGGATTGATAGATCTTGGCGAGTCCGCTGTCGATGACTTCCTCATGCAGTTTTTCCTGCTCTTTGAACCGAAAGACCTTCCCGGCCTCCTCGTTCAGGACGCCGGAAATACTGTGAAACGCCGCGTAGTGGAAATAGGGATCAAAGGCCGAAATCGCCTCCACTGGCACGTTGAAGGCTTTACCCAACGCCAAACCGGTCATGAGGCCGCCGAACGAGTAGGGGCTGCCGTCCACCGCGACGACGATTTTCCCCGTGCCCACGGGGGTCGGCTGCTTGATGATCAGCATGTCGGAGTTGCGCACTCGTCGGAGGACTCGTTCGGTGTTGCTGCCGATCACGCTGTCTTTGACGGCTCCGACTCCGAGGGCCCCCATAATCACGAGATCATAGGCATTGGTGTTGATATCCTCGGCCAATACTTTCCAGTTGCGTCCTTCTAAGGAACGCCGCTCGACAGGCAGGTTGGCCTCGGTACACTTCTTATCGACGTAATCGAGATAGGAGTCGGTGATGATCTGGAGGCCGCGGGTAATCAGTGAATCATGGATCTGGCGCTGCCGGTCCAGTTCCTTCTCGTCGTGATATTCCTCGGGAAGGCCCGCTTCCATCTGTTTGAAGCGCTTATCGTGCATCTTGGCCGCATAGACGTGGCTGCCCACGATCTTTGAGCCATAGGTTTTCGCCAACTCCACTCCGACATCGACGGCTGTATTGGAATGGTCGGAATTATCGACCGGGATATAGATAGTCTTGTACATCGAGACGCCTCCTAGGCAAACACTCTACAGGGGGATGAGAACAGAGAACCGCCAAGAATTCAAACGGTTGAATGGAACTTTACCCCAAAAGAAGCGGCATGATAGCACCGTGTTCTCGGGGAATGCAAGCAAACCAAGGGATGCGCAAAGGCCTGTGAATAACGGCTAACTCATTGGACTCACAGCCGTCTTTTCCGTGGTGGCAGTTGCGGGTCGACCGGGGCGGCGCGACCGGAGAATCTCCTCCAGGGTCAAGAGCGCGTCTCGCCCGGAGTTGTTTTGAATGCCGCGAATGAGATTGGCATCCGCATAGTGGGCCGTGTCAGGTTTCGCATCGGTCGTGGTGGTTTGAGAGAGTGATCCGGTCCAGGCCCGAGGATCGCGGCTCCCTTCTTTGCGTTCCCAGGCGGCGAGGCAGGCTTTGGCGATGATCTTGTTGAGCGGCGCCGGATTGTAGAGGAGTTTACGGATGCTCGTCGGCGTCAACATGAGCGGGTTGTACCCTGCCGAGAGATAGCCTTCCTCCAGCAACCGGTGTTCCAGGTCTGTATTGGGTTGGATACCCAGGAAGAACATCAAGGGGAAGACCCGCTCTTCCCCCAGGATCGAGGCGACCTTTTTGTAGGACTCGACACTCTGGAGCAGGCTTTCTTCCGTCTCTTTGGGGGAATTCAGCGAGTAATTGAGGATCACCTTGCCTTTGAAGCCGGCTTCGGCCAGATAGCGACATCCGTCGTAGAGCCGCTCGAGCTTGAAACCCATGTGCAGGTTATTCAGCACTTCCTGCGACCCGGAGGTGATGGCGACTTCCAAATCACCCACGCCCGATCGCACCATCAACTTGGCCAGCTCCGGGGTGATCAACGACGTGCGAATGTACCCAGACCATTCGAGGTCAAGCTTCTCACTCAAAATGCGTTCGAGGATCTCCGTGCACTGCGGGTACGCTTCCTTCCCCGTAATGAACTGGGCATCGGTAAACCAAAATCGCCGTGCGCCCCACTGATGATAGTGCTGTGCAATATCCTTCACGACCATTTCCGGAGGCCGGTATCGTACGCGTTTGCCTTCAATATAGGGATAAAGGCAGAAGGCGCAGTCGTAGGGGCAGCCGCGTTTCGTCTGCACGCCGATCGATTCGTCCATATAGGCGCCGTGCTGGGGAAAAATCGAGGTGAGGTAGGGCAGATCGACGGTCAAGGCGTCCAGGAGTGCCGGTGTTCCTTGATTGCCCTTGCGCGTCTGTTTCCCCTCGCGAATGATATAGCGTTCGTTGGCGAGGGATTCGCCGTTGATCACCTTCAGGATCGCATCTTCCCCCTCGCCCAAAATGCCGATCGTGCCTTCCGGCAGTTTTTCGATCAACTGGTCGGCAAAAGCCGTGAACGCGCCGCCTCCGATCATGATCTGGGTGGTGGGGAATTCCTTTCGGATCAACCAGGGGTAGGACAGGTTGACGCGAATGTGGCTGTAATAGCGATAGAGTTGTTTCAGGCCCGCAAACGATGCGGCCACTCGTTTGAGAGGGTTTCCGGCGAAATAGAAATTGAACGCATGCTCCAGGGAGGCATCACCTTCGTGGGGCGAGAAAATCTGAATGTCCCGCCAGGAAAAGCACACGAGATCCGGCTTGAACTCGAGGGCCGCATCACGGATGGCCTGCGTGCGTTGCGAGTCGGGAAACAGCGACAGGTCGAGAATGCGCTGCCGCACCTCCGGCTTCCGGCGATGGATAAAGTCCGCCAGGTAGGTCACCCCGATCGGGTAGACCTTTTTGCAGGGGAGGAAAATGTACAGGATGGAGTTCATCGAGCGTCTCAATCAGATCGTTGCTGATAGCCTAAATGGTTATGGCCAATGAATGACACATGTCGGGGGCTGAATCCGCGCAGGGGCGAAGCTAGAATCCTCACCTTAACACTTGAGCCGGTTATTTGGTAGCGACGTGGATGGCCACGATGCCGCCGGTCAAGTTCCGATACTCCACCTGGCGAAATCCGGCCTCGCGCAGCAGCGCGGTCAGCCGTTCCTGATCGGGAAATGTGCGGATCGACGCCGGCAGGTATTCGTAGACTCCCGTTCGATCGCGGGCGACCTTCGTGCCGACCCAGGGCAACAGACGAAACGAATACCAATCATACAGACTGCGTAGCCAGCCATAGGCCGGCCGCGAAAACTCCAAGCAGACGAACCGACCGCCCGGTCGCAAGACTCGACGGATTTCCATGAACGCCTGCATGAGGTTGCCTACGTTGCGCATGCAGAACCCCGTGGTCACAGCATGGAAGGTCTCATCGGGAAACCCCAGCTGCTCGGCGTTGGCCTGGAGGCAGGTAATCCGCTCGCGGAGCCCTCGTCCCGTGACTTTCCGCAGGCCCTCGGCCAGCATGGCATGGTTCAAATCGGAGGCGATGACATGGCCCTGCTCGCCCATCTTCGGTTCGATCAAGAGCGCCAGATCCGCGGTCCCGGCCCCGATATCGAGCGCACGACCGTTCGTGACGACCGGCACATAGGAAGCCGTCAGCCGTTTCCATCGGTGGTGGAGGCCGAAGCTGAGCAGTGTATTGTTGAGGTCGTAGACGCTCGCGATCGCGGTGAACATCCGTTGAACAGCCTGCTCGCGAGCTTGCCCCGACCACGTCGAGACGGCCTGAGGTGGCGACAGCGGCTGGTCTGTCTCGGGAGTGGGCGGTTCTTGGACCTTCAGCATAGCAGCGTGGTAGCACCAGCTTTCAAGCTTTGTCAAGCGAGTCGCTCCAGGTGGTATAATCCCGCGCACATGTCCAACTCCATCATCATCAAAGGGGCGCGTGAGCACAATCTGAAGAATCTCGATGTCGAGATTCCGCGGGACAAGCTGGTCGTGATGACCGGCTTGAGCGGCTCGGGAAAATCTTCGCTGGCCTTCGATACGATCTATGCCGAAGGCCAACGGCGGTATGTCGAGTCCCTGTCCGCCTATGCCCGGCAGTTCCTCGAGCAGATGGGGAAGCCCGACGTGGATTCCATCGAAGGCCTCTCGCCCGCCATTTCTATCGAGCAAAAGAGCACCAGCCACAACCCACGCTCCACCGTCGGGACGGTCACCGAAATCTACGACTATCTGCGGCTCCTGTATGCCCGCGTCGGTCACCCCTGCTGTTTCCAATGCGGACAGGAGATCACGGCCCAGACCGTCCAGCAGATGGTCGATGCGATCTGCGAGTTGCCGGAGGGCACGAAATTCCAGATTCTTTCCCCCATCGTGCGCGGGCGGAAGGGTGAATATCGAAAAGAATTGCTGGAGATGCGGAAGACCGGTTATGTGCGAGCCCGGATCAACGGGGAGATCGTCGATCTCGGCGACGACATTGTGCTCGACAAGCAGAAGAAACACACCATCGAGATCGTGGTCGATCGGTTAGTCATGAAGCCTGGTGAGGCGCTCATGAGACGCGTGGCAGACTCGGTCGAAACCTCCGTGAAACTCGCCGGGGGATTGGTGGGGGTGTTGTCGGAGACCGGCAAGCTCCATCTGTATAGCGAAAAGCTGGCCTGCATCAAGTGCGGCGTGAGTTATCCGGAGATCACCCCGCGGATCTTCTCGTTTAATAGTCCCCATGGAGCATGCCCGGCGTGCGACGGGATCGGGTATGCCATGACTCCGGGCGCGTCGGAAGAGGAAGATTTTACGTTGCTGGAACGGTGTGAGACTTGCGAAGGCGCGCGACTCAGGCCGGAAAGTCTGGCGGTCAAGATTGCGAAAAAATCCATTGCCGAGGTGACGAAACTTTCCGTGCGCGCTGCCGCAGATTTTTTTGCGTCCCTCAAGTTCACTCAACGGGAGCTCGTCATCGCCCATCGCATCTTGAAGGAAATTCGTGAGCGGCTGGGATTTTTGGTCAATGTCGGACTGGACTATCTGACGCTCGACCGCCCGGCGGCCACCTTGTCCGGCGGGGAAGGACAGCGCATTCGCTTGGCGACGCAAATCGGGTCGGGGCTGGTGGGGGTGCTCTACATTTTGGATGAGCCCTCGATCGGCCTCCATCAACGCGACAATCGGCGGTTACTCCAGACTCTGCTCCGCCTCCGTGATCTCGGCAACACCGTCATCGTGGTCGAGCACGATGCGGAGACCATGCAGGCGGCCGATTACATTCTCGACCTGGGGCCGGGCGCCGGCACGCATGGCGGCCGAATCATTGCTCAGGGCACACCTAAACAGGTGATGGCCAATCCGGACTCTCTCACCGGGATGTATTTGCGCGGCGAGCAAATGGTGTCGCTTCCGCAGCGCGTACGAAAACCGAAAGGGCATGTCACGGTGGTGGGGGCGAAAAAGCACAACCTCAAAGGTGTGACCGTCAACATTCCGTTGGGCTTGTTGACGTGCGTCACCGGCGTCTCGGGGTCGGGGAAAAGCACCCTCGTGCTCGAAGTGCTGTTTCATTCACTGTCGCAGTTGCTCTATCAAAAGAAACCGAAAATCGACGGCTGCAAGGAACTGAAGGGCGCGGACGCGCTGGATAAGATCATCGACATCGACCAATCTCCCATCGGCCGCACGCCTCGATCGAACCCGGCCACCTACACGGGACTCTTCACCTTCATCCGCGACTTGTTTTCAAATCTGCCTGAGTCCCGCGTCCGTGGGTACAAGCCGGGCCGCTACAGCTTCAATGTGAAGGGCGGGCGGTGCGAAGCGTGCCAGGGCGACGGCCTCATCAAGATCGAAATGCACTTCCTGCCCGACGTCTATGTCACCTGCGAGATTTGCAAGGGCCAGCGCTACAACCGAGAGACCTTGGAGATTCAGTACAAGGGCCGCAGCATCGCCGATATCCTCAACATGACGGTGGACGATGCGTTGGAGTTTTTCGAGAACATTCCCTACATCAAGACGAAGCTGCAGACGCTCCACGATGTCGGGCTGCACTATGTGAAGCTGGGACAGTCCGCCACGACCCTCTCAGGTGGAGAAGCGCAGCGCGTGAAGTTGTCGCGCGAACTCTCCAAACGTCCCACCGGCCGCACGATGTACATTCTGGACGAACCCACCACTGGCCTGCATTTCGCCGATATCCAACGCCTGTTGGATGTGCTCAACCGTTTGGTTGAAACGGGCAACACCGTCCTCGTGATCGAGCACAATCTCGACATGATCCGAAATGCGGATTGGATCATCGACCTAGGACCGGAAGGCGGCGACCGTGGCGGCGAGATCGTGGTGGAAGGCCCGCCGAAAGAGATCGCCAAATCAAAACGGTCCTACACGGGACAGGTGCTGAAGGAAGCGGGGGTGTGAGTAGGGCATCCGGGGGACACGCCGGGTGTCGTCGTGATGCGTTGAGATAGGGACCCCCCATTGACTCCTTACTGCGCCGGCCACGTGCGACTCTAGGGCGCGACCGTGGGTCGCATGCTCCTCGCACGGATGCAGGTAGCCGCAATTGTCTTGCCGTGATGCCCTGTCAATACCCGGCCTGTCCCTCGGATGCGCCCGCAATAATGAAAATATAGAGGTGCTGACGGGGCTTGTGGTTTTCAGCCACCCTGGCTGAGTCGGGTTTGGAATGATGATCGGCACCGTATTTTTGCTCTTAAAGAAGAGTGGTGATTGAAGCGGCTCAACCAGCTGCTTTCAATTCTGCATGCTGCAATCCGAGTCTCCGCAAGTATCTCCGCGTGACAGGGAACATGTCCTTCAGAGGCCTGCTCTGATGAATCTCCTAAAGGAGCATTCCCGCTTTAATCCCGGTTGAGCCTGAAAGTCTTCCGCGTTAGTTGTCTTGATAGGGCCGTTCTTCCCTGCTTCCTAGGGTAATGACTAGGCTCGCCGGTCATGCGCGTCAGTTACAACATGAGAAAGGAATCTAATTGGGATTCGGCTTCATCGTTAGGACCGAAACAAGGGGGCACGGATGAAAACACTAGCAACAATGACAAACTTGGGATTGGGCCTGTGTGTTGTAGCAGCCGGCCTCACATTCGGGGCCTGCAACACCACCAAAGCCACGGTCGACACGACCGTGAATTTCTTTTCCAGCACGAGTCCGAATGGATTGTTCAATTCCGACGGGATGGTGTTGAAGGAACAAAAAATCAATCTGTTTGCGGGGGTGGCCTACGAAAACCTGCGGCAGGAGGCTGCGGCTGGCGGAGGTCAATATGTGAGTGCCTTGGCCGCGCTCTATGACATTCCGTCCGGCAAGCATGGAGATTTTACCCAGGTGTTGCAACGCAAGCATTCCGATTTATTTGCGGCGGGGCTCGAAGAGGATCACACCGCACACTTGAAAATGGTCAGTGTTCTGAATCGTGAGCTGGTGGCGGCTTCGTTACTGCCGTGAGCCGCAGTTCACAAGGAGGCGTCCATGGGAACGATGGGCAAAGGATTCATCCTCTGGCTACTCGGAGTGCCGGCGAGCATTCTAGTGCTGCTGTGGTTCTTAGGAATTTTAAAATAATACCCGCCTCTATTGAGCCCTGTTCTGAGGGGTGAGGTCAGAGCGAGGGGAATGACTCATGGGAGGTGTTACGATGCGAGGAAGGATACTCACGATGGCGGCTGCCGTTGTCCTGCTAGGTATGCCGGTCTATGCCGCCGATTTGGAGATGCAATTAGTCGATAAAAATTGTTTTATCGAGATCTTCGAAGACGACAACTTCGATGCCGATGACCCGCATGTTGTTCTGCAAGGTCCGAAAGAATATGCCACGTTGAAAAACCTGGCCGGCAAGGATTGGAGTAACGACATCGAGAGTGTCATTGTCGGTTCCAATGCTACCGTGCGCGCCTATGAAGACAAGGATTTTAAAAGCACCGAAATCGCGTTTGCGCCGGGGCAACGTGTGGCCAACTTAGGCAAGCTGGATATGGCGAACGATATCGAGTCGATGAAGATTTCCTGCGGCAAGTGAAGTTCGGCTCACAGAGGACGACGGCTTGCCGGCCTCCAGATGGGCCGGCAAGCCGTCGTCACTTGAACCAGCGATCGTACATATAAAAC
The DNA here is from genome assembly GCA_902500785.1 of uncultured Nitrospira sp. Classification (GTDB taxonomy): domain Bacteria; phylum Nitrospirota; class Nitrospiria; order Nitrospirales; family Nitrospiraceae; genus Nitrospira_A. The sequence continues at coordinate 62,250 of CABVRW010000002.1, read as the reverse complement.
AGGTCGAAGGTCAGGCGAGCGCCGAAGGTCGGGCCATAGTCTTTCTGATTGATGAGATCGTTCCAGGTTTCGAAGGTGAAGGCGGAGTAGCGTAACGCCAGCGAGACGAATCGTTCTTCGAGCGAATCCCCGCGATGATCGACGAACAGCCCTGAGTCTACCGTCAGGGCCAGCTCAATTTCCCAGGGTGTGGACTCCTTCCAGTGCTGATAGTTGCCCAAGCCCACCGAAGCCTGCGCGAGGTAGGATTGTGGCGCCACTTGGTGAAAAGCGGCGCCGCTGTAGGGGCGTCCGTAGCGCGCCAGGCCAGAGAATCGCAAGTAGTCGCCGAGAAACGGCACTGCTTCCAGCAGCGCCAACCGACGAAAACCAGCCTGCACATAGGGTTCATAGTACAAGGACCCACCAGCGCCTCCCAGACCGGCAAAGAACACGTCGTGGGAGCCCAGTAGACTGAACCAGCGCGTCAACGTTCCGCTGAGCATGAAATCATCGGCGTCGCGCTTCTCGCCGACCGGCACCGGCGTGAAGCCGCGGAGCTTGTGCACGACATCGTTTTGTAAGAACCGACTGGGCCCGTCGCGGGTGGGTCCACCGCCGGCCGTGAGATTGAGATTCCAGCCAGGGAATTGGGTGAGCGGTTTCGTCCAACTCAAGGCAAAGAAATTAAAGCCCATGGTCTGATTGATGTCGTTGTAGCGCTTGCCTTCTGCGTCGAACTGGGTGAAGCGGTCCAACACTGCCGTGCTCAAGGTCAAGGTGGAGTCATGGTCCGGAAAGGCAATCGCGCCCCAATGGACACTTTGGGGCGTAGGTTCAGCCTGGGCGAGACCGGAAAGCGCCGAGAGGGCGAGAGCGAGGAACAGGATCCATCTATTATGCATGGCGCGCATCCTGCCTGCATCCACGACTATTCGCAATCAGTTTTCATGGGCTGTGACAAAAGGCGAGCCGGCGGAGATCAGCCACGTTGGCCGTCCCCCGCCTCAGCCGTGGTAATCCGACCGATCGGACGAGGGCAGTGAACCGAGGAGAGTGTGGGATGTTTCCCGGTCACTGCTAGGAGCTTTCTGAGGAGAGTGTGGCGATAAACGAATAGGCTTCTTTAATCGACGCATTCAGTTCCTTGATGAGCGAGGCGATGTTGCCTTCCACCGAAACCAATTCGTTCTTTAACGACGCGATCGTTTGTGCGTTCAGATTGTGTTTCAAGAAGAGGACTTGGTCCTTGAATTTGGTCAACACCGGATCCATTTTGGCTTCCGCCCGCTTCATGGACTTGATCAGTTGCGCGTATTGGGTGCGTGTCTGCGTAAGTTGCTTTTGGCTGCTCTTGCGCAGGGAGGTGCTGGAATACTCCTTTAGTTCGCCTTCCCATTCGTCGAATAAGGCGTCCGAGACATTTTCCACCGAAGCGATTCGATCTCGAACGGCTTGCGCCTTAGCCTGGCTCTCTTCATATTCGCCGCTCAAGACGTCATACTTCTCCTGCAACTCGCCGCCCTGGAGGTTCAGGGTCTTGGTGAATCGGTCCAGGGCTGATTTGAACTGTTCCTTGGCGTCCTGCTGGGCATCACGGGCTTTCTTCACATCGCTCACCATCAGGTCCCGTTTGTGGTAGCCCAGCTTTTCCATCGTTTCGTAATAGGCCGTCTGGCAGCCCAGGGTGGTGAGCGTGAGGAGGACCAGTCCACCCCTCAGCAGGGAATAGACTGTGCGGAGATCGATAGGGGAAGAGTGAAGATTCGTCATGGCATCCTTCTGTAGGTAGTGTGTGATCAGATGTCGATCGTGCAGGCCCGAGACCTGTTCCAGAAACGCGTCGCTTGAGTTGTCATGCCGATATCCCCGATAGAAGTCCCCAGAGGGAACCTGCTCCCGTCATCTCCACGATCAGTCGGAGTTGTAGAATGTACCACCGACCCGAGCTCGATCTCATCCCTTCATTCTGTCTCCGCATCAGCCGCGCGAGTGACGAAAGACGATCACCTGTTGCGACGTATCTATCGGTATCTAACGCAACGTGACATGGATGGCCGCTGCAGGTCACTTACCCAGGAACTCGCCCGCAGGAGATAATATCTCCACATGGTCGCAGAAGATTTTGAAGGCCACGAGCAGGGAGACGGCCAGGAATGCTCCGCCGATGCCCCAGATCCATCCCCAGACCATGAGGCCCAGGAGCAGCACCACCGGGTTGATCGCCAATCGTCGGCCCACAATCATCGGGGTGGCGAATGAGCCCTCGATGATCGCCAGTCCCACATAGACCCCGCCGACCAGGAACATCCGGCCCACCTCGTCGAACGTCAGCGCCGCCACCAGCATCACCACGATGACCCCGAACAGGTGCCCCAGGTAGGGGATGAAGGTGAGCAGGGCGGCCATGGCTCCCCAGAGCACGGGGTTCGGCATGCCCAGGAGGTACATAGCGATTCCCACGGCGGTCCCCAGACCCATATTGATCAAGCTCACCGTGAGCAGATACTCAAAGAGTTGCCCTTCGATCTGACGCACGATCTCCACCGCCCGTTTCTTGTCCGGCCAGCGAGGAAGCACCTTCACGAGTTTCTGCAGAAATAAATCGCCGGAGGACAGCAGAAAGTAGGAGAGGATCAAGGTGGTTGCGAATCCGATGATCAATTCTCCGGTGATGCTGAGGAATTTGATCTGCCAACCATCTCCCTTGACTTCAACCTGTTGCACTTTTTTCTTCGATTCATCGAACGCGGCGGCTTTCGCGAACAGTTCAGTGGCCTTGCTCATTTCCTGCATCGGCTTCTTGAGCACGCGGAGCTTCACTTCGGCCTCACGGAAGGCCGCGGGCGCCCTGTCGACCCATTCGGCGGCCGGTTCGGACAATCGGGAGACCCCGTACCCGAGGAGGCCGACGAGCAAGAACAGGAGCATCGCCGCCCCGATCGGTTCCGGAATGTACATCCGTTTCATGCGCCGCAGGAGGGGCGCAAAGAGAACCGCGAAGAGAAGCGCAATCGTCATTGGGAGGAAAATGACGCGACCGACATGCAACGTATAGAGCAACGCCAGGAGAAACAACCCGGCTAAACTCACAGAATGGAAGGTGATCGAGGGAACGGCGGGAGCCTCGATCGGTACCGGATCGGAATCGGGGGTAGATCGCTCGTGATGAACCGGAGGATCGATCACCATGGCGGTTCTCCCTCCTGTGACGGTCTCTTCGGATGCGAGGTGATTCCCAACGACTGTAAGGTAGGGGTCCCTCGCGACCGTTCGGAACGCCCGGCCACGAGAGGGGGCGCTGCACCGTTCTGCGAGGGATTGAGCCTGACATCCCTGTCAGGTGTGAGGGGTCCCAACAGCAGAGCGAGTAACCCTTCGAAACGTGTTCCCAGTCGGCCGGATCGAATCTGTTGTCCTAGCTGGTGGGCCTGTCGTCGGTATGCCGCGGTGTGCAGGATCAGGTCAACGGCATTGGTCACCGCGCGGGCCGAGGTGTCCCCGGCGCGGAGATAGTCGCCTGCGCCTGCTCGGCGGATATAGTCCATCATCAAATATTGATCAAGATTGTTGGGAATCCCCAGCACGGGCACTCCCGCAGCCAATGCTTGATAGACCGTGGCGCTTCCCCCATTGCAAATCACGAAGTCCGCTCGGGTCGCGGCCTCGAGTCCCGGCAGGTACCGGGACACCCAGGCTGAGCCGGAGGCGGAGGACGGCGGCGCTTTGCCCGCGGTCGACACCAATGCATAGACGCCCAGGTCCTCTAGGGCCTGCAGCACCAGGGGCAGGAGCTCGGCTCTGCCGGAGGTTCCGAGGCTGACATAGGCCATCGGCCGCACGTTCGGCACTGAATCCCACCATGGAGGCGCCGAGTCCGGCGACCAGAGGACCGGGCCGAGATAATGGTGGTGGGGCGGACGATCGAAGGTCGGGACCAGTTCGGGAAGGTCGGCGTAGGCTGTCTCGTCCGCATCCGTGAATATGTGCGGCAGGGTATACCCCACCGACGGCAACCCGTATTCCTTTCGCACTCGATTGAGTGCCTGGGCCTGCTGGGCGAAGACGGCCGGCCGTATCAACGTGAAGAGCAGCTGTCCGAGGCGCGGACCAAACCGTTCGGTCATAGCCAATTTTGGAACGACGAAGTGCTGTTTGGCATAGGGACTCCAATGGGCATTGGTCACCGTCAGGTACGGGACCGCTGCGACACGGGCGCTGACCGAGAGGGAAAGCCTGAAATCACCGACGACCGCGTCGGGATTCAAGTCGGCCAGCAGCCGTAGATCCTGTTGCACATAGGTCCGCAACTCGGCGGCGCTGTAGAGCGGACTGCCGGTCAGCAACCGATCCTGAAACTGTTGGCTCCCAATGGATTGAATCGAATGGATGGTCGCCGGCAGTTGCGTGAAGAGGTGAAGATACCGCCGGTCGCACGCCAGGTGGACATCATACCGAGCGGAATCAAGCGTCCGTGCGAGGACGGCCGCTCTGGCAACATGGGCCAGGGTCACCGCCTCGGCGATGAAGAGCACCCGTCGCCGGCGAGACGGCGGCTGCTCATTCAGGGAGACTCGAAATGTGGATGTGCTTCGGTAGAGAACCGCTGGCTGTCGGCGGCTCATGATCAAGCCTGTGACATCCAGTCGCCTCGCCAGGAGTTTCTGCGCCACCATACGCGTGATGCGGAGGACATCGCGCACCTGCCGGAAGTGGCTTTGCCGGAGATGGCGTCCATAATTCGTCGAGACGGGCACCGCTCGTATCGACGCTCCCAGCCGGCCCGCCTCAATCAACAGTTCACTTTCGAAAGCGAAGCCAGATGCCGCATCGCAACCCGGTCCGACGGCCTGCAGCAGCGTGGAAGGGTAGAGGCGGAATCCGGACTGACTGTCCTGAATCCTGTATCCGGCGGCCCAGGAAATCCAGAAATTCGCCGCGCGATTCGCGCAGTACCGGAGCCGGGGGATGTGTTGGCGCTGGTGCAGTCGCGCTCCGGTCACGATCGCCGTAGGATCGCGTTGGTGCATGGCGATGAGGGCCGCGATGTCGTCTGGTTCATGTTGGCCATCGCCGTCGAGGGTGAGGACGGCCGTGGCTCCCGCTTTGAGCGCGGCCTGCATGCCATGCCACAGGGCCGCGCCTTTCCCGAGGTTGCGAGGGTGGCTGATCACCGCGACCGGCAACCCGTGCAACGCTTCCGCCGTCTGATCGCAGGAGCCGTCATCCACGACGATGACCTGCCCGACGGCCTTCAGCGTGCGGGCCGCCACCGCTCGAATCGTCGCCGCCTCATTGTAGGCGGGAATGACGGCCACATAGTGCGGCGTCGGCCGTGTCATGCTTGCGCTCCATTCACGGAGATGATTTGTCCGGAGACGTAGGCGGCCGCATCCGAGACCAGGTAGGCGACCAGGCCTGCCACCTCCTCCGTAGTCCCGGCGCGTTTCATCGGGACCAACTGGTCGATCTGTTCCCTGTCGAAGAGCACGCTGGTCGCTGGAGTAGAGATGATGCCGGGGGCCACGGCATTGACGGTGATGTGGCGTGACGCTAACTCGAGCGCAAGGGCCTTGGTCGCGCCATGGAGCCCGGCCTTGGCGGCGGCATAATTGACCTGGCCTCGATTCCCGGTCAGGCCGCTGACGGAGGTAATGGTGACGATGCGGCCCCAGCGCGTGCGGATCATGGGCAGCAGGAGGGGCTGCGTGACGTTGAAGAAGCCGTTCAACGACACGTCGATCACGCGCGTCCATTGCTCGTGGCGCATCCCGGCCAAGGGGACGTCATCATAGATCCCGGCGTTGTTGACTAGGACCTGGATGGTGCCTGCGGTCTGCAGCGTTTCCAGGGCTCGCCCGGTCCGGTCACAGTCCGTCACGTCGAAACAGACGCTCTCGGCCTTGCCTCCCTTGTCCCGAATCGACTGGGCGACTGCCTCCGCGCGATCTCCATGGGTGCAACCGTGTACGATGACCTCCAACCCCGCCTCGCCCAAAGCCAGACAAATGGAGCGTCCGATTTCTCCGCTTCCTCCTGTGACGAGCGCCCGTTTGGTCATGCTTGTCCTTCAGTCGAAAGGGGGTGAACCGCCAGAAGGTCGTCGGCGAGCAGCATTACGGAGAGACGACCCGTCATCACCGTTCGGCCCTCACCCGTGACGGTGACATCATAGATCCGGCCGTGATCGTGGAACAGCACGACCTCCGCTCTGATCGTGAGGAGGCCCGTCAGATGGTGCAGATGGGACTGACTGATGGTGACATCGCGCGCCGAGGCGAGCACTCCCGTTTCAGGACCCTCCGTGTCCGGAGTTCCGAGCAGCGCCGCATGGACCGCAATGGCCTGGGCGCCATACTCGATGGCGCAGAGGGCGCGCAACCCGCTGGCATCCCGCAGGGGATTGTCCTCGTGACGATGGGTGTCGGCCCGACAGACGATGTGGCGCTCATCCCATTGGTCGATCCCGTCGAGGAGGCACATGGCGCCCTGATGCGGAATGAGGCCGGCGATGTCGTTATGCCGGCCTGTCATGCCTCACCAGCCGGTTCACAGAGGACGACCACTCGGCTGCTCTCCGTATATTCGAGGGCGACCGTTTCTGCGTGGTTCTTGGCCACCGCCGTCAAGAGGGGGAGGCACCGGGCCGCGGCATTGCTGCGCAGGCTGTCGGGGACCCAGCTTGGAAAGGGTGTGGCCGTATGACGGGGATCGAGGCTGATCTGCCAGCGCATCGGTCCAGGTCGTTCGGCTGCCGGCGTGAGGAGAAACGCCGCGGCAAAACTCTGTTCGACCGGACGAATCCTATGCAGAGGGAACGGAAAGGGGAGATCGGATGCGATGAGCATGACCGGTTGCCGCTCGACAGTGGCATAACAGGCGGCTTCGAGCAGTCCCGCGGCGAACGACATGTCGTAGGCGCAGACGCTGGTCGAAGCCAGGTGAGACTTGGTGGCGATACTCCAATAGCCGGCCGGCGCATTGTTCACGGAGTTATGAAATGAGGTCGGAGAGACCTCTCGTGCCGCGTCGGCCAGGGATTCACAAATGTGCTGGGTAATGTCGCCGTCACCGTCCGACGAGGCGAACACGGTGGCGATGGAGTCCCCGTTCAGGCCGCCGGCCCGCAAGGCTTCTTGCGCCGCCATGATCGCCAGACGTGCCGCGCCGTTGCTGCGACGACGTTCGGCTGCGGACAGAATGTCCGGGATTCTGCACACTGTGGGCGCCATGCGGTGTTCCGTCCGACCGGCCAGGATCGGACTGGAGGCCTCCCATCCATCGAGACCGGGGCCCGCGATGCCGACTGTTTGCACGAAGACCTGCATCACGATCTCTTCCCAAGAATGAGGCTGCAATTGTTTCCGCCGAAGCCGAACGAATTGCTCATGACCGACCGCAACGGACGGGACTCGCTGGTGCGCATGACCCGGCTTTGGATGAGGGGATCGATCCGGTTCGTATGGACTGTCCCAGGGATGAATCCGTGCCGCAGGCACAGTGCCGCGACGATCGCTTCCGTGATGCCCGCGGCCCCGAGCGTATGTCCGGTTCTGTCTTTCGTGGAACTGCAGGGCGTGTGGATTCCGAATGTCTTCACAACCGCGCGATCTTCAGCGAGATCGTTGGCCTGTGTGCCGGTGCCGTGGAGATTTACGTAGTCGATGTCGATCGGTTTCATCTCGGCGCGCTCAAGCGCCCGCTCCATGGCCGTGATCGCGCCCAGCCCTTCCGGATGGGGCGTCGACATGTGATAGGCATCGCTGCTTTCGCCGTACCCCAGCAGATCGATGTCGCCGTTGCCTGCGCTGCGGCGTTCCAACAATACGAAGCCAGCCGCCTCCCCGATCGACAGTCCGTTCCGTTCCGCGTCGCAGGGTCGGCAAGGACGCTCGGACAGCAGCCCCAGCGACGCGAATCCATAGAGCGTCATGAAACACAGACTATCCACGCCGCCGACCACGACGGCGTCACAGAGGCTGGTCTCCATCCAGCGGGAGGCGCTCGCGAAGACCTTGGCGCTCGACGAGCAGGCCGTTGAGATCGACGCGACTGGGCCTCGCAGGTCCAATCGGCGCCGGACGACCTCGCTGACCGAAAACAGATTCTGTGTCTGGCGATAGCGCAAGGTCGGGGGCAGTTCGCCCGATGACGTGCGTCGCCGATAGGCCAACTCGGTTTCGAGGATGCCGGAGGTCGTTGTGCCGACCAGGACGCCGATGCGATCCGCTCCATACGTCCGCCGCGCGTTGTCGACGGCCTGCTCGAACCCGTCTTGCCGCAAGCCGAGGAGGGCGAGGCGATTGTTGCGGCAATCGAACTCGGCCAAATCTCCGGTAATCGGCTCTGCTTCCAGCCTGTCGACCCGTCCGATCCAGGTCTTGATGGTCGCATCTTCGAAATCGTTCGGCCGTAACCCATGTCGGTCCCGGCGCAGGGCATCCCAGGTGGCAAGCAGGCCGAGTCCGAGGGAGTTCGCACCGGCCATGGCGGTAAGCGTCAGTGGGGTCATCACGCGGTCACCCCTTGTTTGCCGAACATCGCGGCGAGCACTAACGACAGCGCCGCGCCGAGACCCACGGTCAAGCCGATCGCATGGAGGACGGGGGTCCGCGAGAAGGCCAGGGCTCCGAAGGCCGACAACGTGGCGAGGATACAGACCGTGAGCGAAAGCAGGGTGCGGTCCCGCTCAGCCTCGTCGGTGAACGGCCGGTTGAAGAACAGGGCATAGTTCAGCCCGATGCCGATCACCAGCAGCAGCGACACCAGGTGGAACAGCGACAGCGGTTCCCCGATCACCGTGAGGATGGTCACGACGAAGAGCACTGCGGTCAGGGGCGGGAGCAGCACCCGTCCAACCATTCGCACATCGCGCAGGCCCCATCCCAGCACAACCGTAATCGCCAGGACTCCGACCGCGGTGAGTTGGAGCGATTCGGCACGGTATCCGTTGACCAAGCGGCCGGCCTCTGCCTTGAGATCGAGAAAGGTCATGCCAGGAATCGCTTCACGAGCGATACGATCGACCAGCACGGAAGGTGAACCGACCCCGCGCAGCGGCGCCAGCCCGACCCAGTCTTCCCCGCTCTGCAGGAGCAGCGCGCGGACCTTGAGGGAGAGGGCGGATTCCCGCAGGTCCTCGACGATCAGCAATGGTCCAGTCCTCGCCTGCTCCAGATCCCGTAGGAACGGGTCGAACAGGCCCGATCGAAATGGAAGTCCATCGAGCGCGTTGGTGAGGGCTGAGGTCAGGGCGGCGGAGGCAGGAAGGGCATTCCGGCGCATCCGCTGTGTCTCCTGCGACGGTAGATAGAAGCTGGGAAGATCGAAGCCGGTCATCACTCCCTCGTCGACTAGCCGGCGAAGCAACGGCAGGACGGATTCGCTTCGCCGCAACACGTCCTCCTGGTTGGCGCCGCTGATAACGAGCAGGTAGCGGACATCCGGCGCGCCGACATCCTTTCTGAGTTGGTCGTCCAAGGCCTTGGCCGATTGGGAAATCGGACTCAGGTTTGCGAGATCGTTGTCCCAGATCCGATCGTGACGGATCGCCAGCGTCAGGATGGCGGCGCCCACCAGCAGCCAGACAATCCAGCCGACCCGACCCAATGACGTCAACTGCCGAATCCAATTCGGAGGCAGGATGGGATGCGGTGCGGTCCGCATGATCGGCGGCGCGAGCGCGGGAACGATCCATCTGGTCACGAATCCGGCGACCAGCACTCCGGCGACGGACAGGACGCCCAATTGGGACAGGCCGGTGAAACTGGAGAACAACATCGTCAAGGCGCCGAACACGGTCGTCATCACCGCGAGTCTCAAGGTGGGCCAGACCCGTGACAGCGTCTCCTGCAGCCGTTCACCGGCCATGACTTGAGTCAAGACATAGGCCGGGTAATCGACGGCTTCCCCAATGAGGGTGGCACCGAAGCCGAGGGTAATGCCGTGCACGAAGCCGAAGATCGATTGCACGGCTGCTACCCCGGCCAGCACACCGGTGAGGACCGGCAGCAGGCTGAGGAGCAGGGGAGGCAGTGAGCGATAGACCATGATCAGCAGGCCGGTCACGAGCACCCCTGCCACGATGGACAGGCGCCAGGAGTCGCGTTGGATCGTCGCTCGGGACTCCACGGCAAAGACGCCGGGGCCGCTGACGAGGAGCCGAGCACTGTCCGGCAAGCCGGCAGAGGCGAAGGCAGTTCGGATGCTGTGTAGTGCCCGTTCCTGCTGGTCGATGTCGAACCCCGGCGCCCTTGTCTCGGCCACGAGTCGGGCATGGGAGCCGTCGCGTGAAAACCATACCCCATGCAGCACCGTCGGTTGTTCTCCGACCGTGAATTCCGAGAGAATATGACCCAGCTCGCCCGTCGGGTCTGAGGGTAAGAAGGCTTTGGTCACCGCACCGGCCGGCGAGCCGATCAGTTGGAGCTGTCGGTCGAGTGCCTGGCGCAGCGCCGGCGTCGAGAAATGTTCAGGGGTTACGGCCGAGCTCAAGAGATACCGGTGCCGCATCAACACATCCCGTTCCGCGGCGAAGTGAGCGGGATCGCCATTGTTCACATAGATAAACAGATCGCTGTCTTTGAGGGTGCGAGCGATCTGTCGACTAGCATCGGCCAGGACCTCCGGGGAAGCACCTTCCAGTCCGATTAGAATGAGCCGGGCTGCCACCCCGTCGCGTAATTGGGCGACCAGGAGTTCCTGTGCGCGGTCGGCCGACCGGGGCAGCAGCGCTGTGAGATCCGTCGTGACCTTCATCTGTGCGATGACTCCCCCGCTGATCATGAGCAGTCCTACCCAGAGAAACAGCGCCGGTCGCGGGCCGAGCGTCACGATGTCGGCTCATGGATCTGCATCAGTGACCGATCACCCCCGGCCTCCCGTATGTCGACCGTATTGAGGTGATCTCCATGGCCCGTGAGGGTAATGGAGGTGAGGTGTTCGGCCGCCTGCCGATCCAATGGGCGGAGCGTCAAGGTCCAGCCCGCTTCGGTACTTTGGAACTTGATGTGGTACAGCTGTCGCAGGACGGCGACTTCACCGGCCAGGCTGGCGCGAATGGCCTCGACGAACGACCAGATCAAGGGATGGCTCTTGACCGCAATGCGTTTCGTGCCCTCCTGATTGGAGAGAGTGAGGTGGTCGCCCTGCACGACGAGGTGCTCCTCATAGGGTTGAAGGACATGTTTTTCCACGCGGTCCGGACGGGTATAGGCCAGGGTGCCTTTCAGGACCAATGGTCGGATCAGCATCGCCACGGTCTTGGTTTCGGTAAAGGGATCCTCACGGGATGCGACCTTCGCCATCATGGTCATCAGGCTGGGTACGTCCCTCGGTTGCGAATCGCGCTGCTCGCCGGCAGCGGCGGCCGACCAAGCCAGAGGACCGCAGAGGAGGCTACACATGAGAAGGGGACGAACCCACGTCGTCTGGCATGTCATAAAAATTAAACCAGTTGTAAGGAGACAGTCGGCAGTAATGTTCCAAGCGACTCACATACCGCTCGATCCAGGGGCGAAGCTCCTCCGACCTCCGGTCACGGTTCAGGGAGATGGAACTGGTGAGCAACTCGAAATGAATGTCGTACTGCTTGCCTCCCTGGTACAGACCGAAAAACATCACGATCGGGACTTGGAGCAACCCCGCCAGCAAAAATGGCCCTTCGGGAAACAATCGGGGCTCGCCGAGAAACTCACAGGTCGTCGTCCGTTCATCGCCCAACACGCGGTCCCCGAGGATGCCGATCAGTTCCCCTCGGTCCAGCCGTTCCTTGACCGCGAGCATCGTATTTGCCGTGCCGGGCGGAATGATTCGCTCGCGAATCTCAGGATGAAGACTATGCAGCACCGCATTCAGGTTGGACGCCGCCGCTTCATGCATGACCACGCTGATCGGTAACTGCTGGGCGAACAGGCCATGTGCGCGCAGCACTTCGAAACTTCCGAGATGGGAGCCCAACAGAATGCACCCGCGTTTCTGTTGGAGAACCGTCTGAAGCGTCGTGGCGCCTTCGATATGAATATCGAAGTAGCCATGCCGTCCTGACAGCAGATAGACCCGATCATGAATGGTCGAGGCAAAGGCATGGTAATGACGAAAGACGTCACGCCAGTGGGGCGGACGCCCGAGAATGCGTCGTAAGTAGTCCCGCGAAATACGTTGTGTTCCCCCGGAAAACAGGACGAAGTACAGGCAAATGGGGTACAGGAAGCAGCGCGTCACGGGCCGTCCCAACCGAAGGGTCATCCAGGTAATGAGCCGGATCAAGGCGCGGTTGCCTCGTTCCGGCTGGGTGAGCCATCTCGTGCTCACGACCGGTCCTGTCTGACGCGCGGCTCGGATCGTCGAAGGGTGCCGGCCGCGATGCGGAGCTGGTCGCGTAGGACCGTAAAGGACACTTCCCCTTCCACTCGTTCGGTCAGGAGGATGGTGAATGGTTCGTTTGGGCGCAGGAGGCGTATGAATTTGACCGAGGTCAGTTCGAGCGGACCCGGCATCCAGTGAAGGAGTTGTTCCGTCGCGGCTGTGAGTTCGGTCAGGAGGACCACGCCGGGAACGATGGGGTTGCCGGGGAAATGACCGGTCAGCGCGGGATGGTCCGGTCTGATACATCCTCGCACCTCTCGTTCCATCATTACCCTCGCAACGGTCGGTCCGGATGCATGATGCGGCCGGCGAAGGCTTCCAACTGCTCATGAGGAAGCTTCCCTGTGGTGTTTCTGGGCAATGAAGAGACCAGGTAAATCGGGCGAGGAAGGAACACCGGATCAATGCGTCGGCGGAGATCGGCAAGGATGGCGGCCGGGGTGACCCCGGGCGCCACCACGAAGGCGCACAATCGCCCCTGTCCGGATCGTCCTTGATCAGGCCAATAAAACGCTCCGTCCAACACCCCCTCCACACGGTTCAGGGCGGCATTCAGCGCTGCCAAAGAAGCGCGCTTCCCGGCCACCTTCACCAGGTCGTAACTCGGACCCAGTAAGATGAATTCCCGTCGGTCGTGGATGCGGATGCGGTCCGTCAATTGCAGCCATGCGCCCACATGTCCGCCGGTCACCCAGCTGACGTCCCCCTCCTGTTTCATTCGCAAATTATGACAGAGGCTCCAGAGGTCTCCGGCCGTCGCGCGTCGGGAGGCCAGCATGCCGCCTTCCGTACAGCCGTATATTTCATGCACGGGCGACTGCCAGAGGCGTTCGGCCTCCTGCGCGAGTGAGCGGCTCAAGGGCATGGTGGCGGAAATAATCCCTTCGAGACCCGGCAAATTCACCCGCTCGCTGATATACGCCTTGAGATGGAAAGGAGTGGTCATCAACCAAGCCGGCGTCGCCAGCCGTTCAAGGTCGGCTCTGATATCGGCAGGCAGCACGGAGTTGCCGGCGTGAATACTCCAGCCCAACTGGAGCGGCACCATGATCGTCGTTTCCAATCCGTACATATGCTGCGGGGGAACAGTGCCCACGACGATTCTGCTCGGACTGGTGGACAGGTCGAATTGCTTGCCGAGTGCCTGGGCTCCCATGACCAGGGACCCCCAGCTCTTGGCGTGGGCGCGGGGAATGCCGCTGCTGCCGGAAGTGAAGACAATGGCGGCGATCCGATCGGCCGGAATGGCCGGATTGTCGGCGGGCCTCGCATCGTCCTCGATGACGTCGGTCATCATAAACCGAGGCAACCCGCTCTCGATCTCATCGTGATCGGTGAGGAGATAGGCCTCGGGATACCGTTGAGACAGTTGCTGCAGGGGTTCGGCGGCGCGGCAGGTCGGCATGAGGCTGATTTGCCGGGCAAGCAAGGCAGCCGCGAAACCCACGGCAAAATGGTATCGGTTTCGACAGAGGTTGATCGCGTATCGTTTGGCCGGAAGCCGTAAGGCCAGGGCCTGAACCGATCGAAGGAATTCCTGCCTGGAGTAGGCGCGGTCCTGATGCCATGCCACGGTGTCACCGGGTGATCGATGGGTCAGCAAGGGGAAGACGGATGGGTCCGGGCGGCGGCGGCCATACTCCCGTCGGACGGGAGGGGCTGTGGCTGTCCTGCTGTCCATTGAACGCATCATTTGGTGCGGTTCCCGGCAATGTGGGCCGCTAAGGCCCGGAGCGAGCCGAAGGCTGCACGATTTTCCGAGCGCAGTTCGACTCCATATCGTTTGGATACCACCAGGGCGATCTCCAACATGTCGATCGAGTCCAAGCCTAACCCGTCGCCGAAGAGAGCCGCGGAAGGGTCGATGTGCTCAGGCTGCATCTCCAATCGGAGCGAGTCCACGAGCAGTTTCGCCACATCCCGTTCCAGATTGCTCTCGGTAGCCAGACTCGTTTTTGACGGCGTTGTCATATTACGGCGCCTCAAGGAGCACGTTGGGACGATGAGAGAGTGTAGGGTGCTGAACGGCCCGCCGGAGTCCGACCTCCGACAGGTCTTGGGTTGAGTCAAAAAATGGTTTGTGGTGCAGCGGGAGACCCAATCGGCCGGCCTCTTCGATCAGCAGGCCGAGGTACTCACTCACATGGCCGGCCGTATAGGCGTTCGTATCGTGAAACGTCACGACGATGGGAATGGTGTGATTCATCACCGGCAGGCCATCCCGCATGAACCGGGTTCGTAGGCCTGCCAGTTGGGACCGAAAATTCCATCGTCGAAACAGATGGTTCCCCCAATTCACTCCGTCGAAGGCTTTCAGGTCCGACAACAGCATGTGGAGTCTGTGTCGTCCGTAGCTATTCAGCGTGGATGGGCTATATAGCCAATAGGGAGGCCTGACCAGCAAGGGGAATCGACCGGTAATGCCATAGAGGTCTTCTTTCCCGTCGCGGAGAGAACGATCGAGGTCGACGGATGACATTCCGGTATGGCTGACATGTCGCGACGTGCCGGTGTGCAGGCCCAATAGATGCCCTTCGCTCTGTTCGATGGAAAGCATGGAGCGACCTTCCGGCGTCCCCCCGCCCCCCGGGTGTCTGGTCTGCACGAAAAAGATTGCCTTGATATCCGGCTGCACCGGGTTGCGCGCCAGTTGCCGTAACACGTGGGCGGTGTTGGCGTGGGGGCCGTCATCGAACGTCAACACAAAGCGCAGGGTGAGAGGGGAGTCGAGCGTCGCCGCCGTCGAGTCATTCCTCGCTCCCCCTGTTTGCGCGCTGATCGTGGCGCTGTTCACGGCCATCCATCCCTTATTTGTTGTAGACCTTGCCCGTGCAGGTGTAACTGTTCGAATAGATCCAGGAAATCGGCCCCGATGAAGGGAGGTGCTGCACATCGACCAATCGGACGTCGACACGGAGTTCTTTGGCGTCTTCCTTCAGGTTTTCTATACAACCCTGAGGAGATCGGCCGCTCGAAATGACTTTTTCTATTTCGTTCGTCTCATAATTGGGAATGGTGTAGTGCGGTCCACAGCCTGCGAGCACCAGCGCGACTCCGAATACCCAAGACCTTGTCATGACGGCTCCCCCTCTTCTGTTGATCTGTACTAATTTGGTCCACCTGTCGATGTGACTGTATGAATTTCACCCGGTAAACGGCACTAGTGAGACCCCTAGCCTGGGTGACATATGACCCGCGTCGTCGCGGGAGGGCTAACGGAGAAGGGCGCTTGCGGAGCCAGTCAGCGGATCATACAATGCACCCGTCTTTCGCCATGCCATACCAATGATTTCTGTCTGACCGGGGGAGCCTATGTCGAGCAAGAAGCGTCCGTCGCCGCGCAAGGGCACGACACACGACCAACAGCCTAATGCACACGATTTCGAAAAACTCGGGGTCTTTTACCTCGGCCGTCCGTATGATCTCGCTGCCAAGCAGGCCAAGCCCGGCTGGTTGCTCTACGACTCGAAAGATCTGGTGACGCACGCGGTCTGCGTGGGCATGACCGGGAGCGGCAAGACCGGCCTCTGCGTCGGGTTGTTGGAAGAAGCCGCTATCGACGGGATTCCTGCCATCGTCATCGATCCGAAGGGAGACCTCGCCAACCTCCTCTTGACCTTTCCTCAACTCCGGGGCGAAGACTTTGCGCCCTGGATCAACGAGGACGACGCGCGCAAGAAAGGCCTATCCGCCGCAGATTTTGCCGCGCAGCAGGCGGGATTGTGGGAGAAGGGGCTCGGCGAGTGGGGCCAGAGCGGAGAGCGTATTCAGAAATTGCGGGATGCGGCAGACCGTGTCGTGTATACACCGGGAAGCAATGCCGGTCTGCCGGTATCGATTCTGAAATCCTTCGCGGCGCCCCCCCTGGAGATGCGTGATGATGCCGAGTTGTTGCGTGAACGTATCGGCACGACGGTCATCAGTCTATTGGGGCTCGTCGGTCTGCCGGCCGACCCGATCCAGAGCCGTGACCATATTCTTCTGTCGTCGATTTTAGACAGCGCCTGGCGGAAGGGGCAGGATCTCGATTTGGCGAGCCTCATTCATCAAATCCAAACTCCTCCCATGGCCAAGGTCGGGGTGCTCGATGTGGAATCGTTTTTCCCGTCAAAGGAACGGTTTGCCTTGGCTATGCAATTGAATAATCTGCTGGCGGCTCCGGGCTTTGCCGCCTGGATGGAAGGAGAGGCGCTGGATGTCGGGCGGATGCTCTATGGGCCTTCGGGGAAACCGCGCATCGCGATTTTTTCCATCGCCCATTTGAACGATGCCGAGCGTATGTTCTTCGTGTCCTTGCTTCTGAACCAGATTGTGGGATGGGTGCGTGCCCAATCGGGCACCACGAGTCTGCGCGCCCTTCTCTATATGGATGAGATTTTCGGGTACTTTCCCCCTGTCGCCAATCCTCCGTCGAAAGCGCCGTTGCTGACATTGCTCAAGCAGGCGCGCGCCTTCGGGCTGGGCGTCGTGCTGGCCACGCAGAACCCGGTCGATCTCGATTACAAGGGCCTTGCCAATACCGGCACTTGGTTTATCGGCCGCTTGCAGACGGAGCGCGACAAGGCCCGCGTGATAGAGGGGTTGGAAGGCGCGGCTGCCAGCAGCGGCAAGAGATTCGATCGTCAGCAGATGGAGCAGCTGCTGGCCGGACTCGGGAACCGCGTGTTCCTCTTGAACAATGTGCATGAAGATGCGCCGGAAGTGTTTCAGACCCGCTGGACGCTCTCCTACCTCCGTGGCCCCCTCACGCGGACGCAAATCAAGCAACTGATGGACCCTCTCAAGCGAGGGGTGCCCGTGGAGGCAGGCAGATCAGAAGGCGCAGCCGTGACCGCGTCCGCATCCCACCAGTCCCAACGTCCCCTGTTGCCACCTGAGGTGCCGCAATATTTTGTGCCGGTACGGGGGCGACAACCGGAGGGTCAGAGCCTCGTCTATCAGCCGATGGTGTTGGGGGTGGCTGAGGTGCGGGTTGCGGACAGCAAGGCCGCGGTCGATGTGACGGAGCCCATCACCCTGTTGGCTCCCATTACCGACGGCCCCGTGCCGGTGGACTGGGAGCATGCGATGGTCGCAGACGTGGCTCTCTCAGACCTCGAGCGCGACCCAGCGAGCGTGGCCCAATTCGGCGCCCTCGCGGCTGCGGCCGGCAAGGCCCGGCAGTATGACGGCTGGAAGACCGATTTGTCCGGCTGGCTGTTTCGGACGCGACAGGTCGACTTGTTTCGCAGTCCGAGCACGAAAGCGATGTCGATGCCCGGCGAGTCCGAACGTGACTTTCGTGTGCGGCTTCAACAGGCCGGTCGGGAACAGCGTGATCAGCAGAGCGAGGCGTTACGGAAAAAGTATGCGCCCAAGATCGCCGCGTTGCAGGATCGCATTCGGCGCGCCGAGCAGATGGTGGACCGACAGCAGGCTGAATCACGCAGCAGCCAGTTTCAGGCGGCGATCTCCGTCGGGGCCACGATCCTGGGGGCGTTTCTCGGACGGAAGACGATCAGTGCCGGCAATATCGGCAAGGCGACCACGGCGATCCGCGGGGCCGGTCGTGTGATGAAAGAGTCACAAGACGTCAGTCAGGCCGAGGACAACGTGGCGGCCTTGCAGCAACAGTCGGCGACGCTTGAGACGGAATTCAAGGCCGAAGCCGACGCGCTGGCCGCGGCAACCGATCCTCTCACGGAAAAATTGGACAGCCTGTCGTTACGACCCACCAAGTCAAATATCACGATCAAGCTCGTGGCCCTCGCCTGGGTGCCGCAGTGGCGGACTGAGGCAGGGACACAGACGCCTGCCTGGTGCTGAGTCCTCACGTTGCGGGGTTGCATGAGGCAGGCTCGCGGTCCGCTACGTGAGCAGGCGTGTCATCTGAAAACGTGTCGGATCCGAGCGATCCCGCGTAAACCCCAGCCGCTCGTAGAATCGAAGCCAGCCGACATTGCGAATGGAGGTGCCCGCCCAGCTGGGATTGTCGGGCCCTAAATCGACGGTCAGGATGTGGCCGTGGTATGCCTCCATGAGTTCAGCCATGGCCGCGCCGAACAAACGATGGCCGAGGCCGAGGCCTCGATAGGCGGGCCGAACCCATCCATGCAATGCGAGCCGGTGTTCGCTCACGGACAGTCGCGTGGCGGTGACGACCGCCAGGATTTCGCCCCGGCGGACCGGGTTGGCTTGTGCGTCGCTTGCAGGCAGCCGCATCTGCCAAGATGCGAGGCGCGGGGCATGGTCGGTCACTTCTTCCAATGGCAGCGGTCGCGTCAGGGCTTGCAGAAACGTCTGCGCATAGTCCGGTACGGAGGCCCATTCGATGGACAGGTCCCGGAACAGCGATGTGAGGTCGCTCGTGGTTCCCATCGATTCGAGGACCACGACGCCGTCGAGTGAGAGATTCAAGTGTTCGTCGGCAAACCGGGCGAACTGTTGGCTATACATCCCGCAGAGTGTGGGCCAGAAGCGGCGGAACGTGTCAGCGGAGGTCCAGCGCCGGAACAGGTTCATCCAGCCGCGATTGAGCGCATGACTATGGAACTCATCGAGATTCACGGCCAGGTGCACCTGCTCCATGAGCTGGATTTGCAGATTGCAGGTATGCAGCGCGGCCCGCGGATTGACGGCGATGTTCCCCGGATCGACACCGAATACGGAGCGAAGCTCGGGATAGATTTCCAAGTCGTAGCGGAGCAAATCCGGGTCGTCCCGCAGCAGACGTTCGAGATCTTTCAGATCGTTGGTTTCGCCGAGGAAGGATTCCCGCATCCCCGGCGGGGTCGTCACCCAGTGTGAGCGGAGCGCATGACAGAGCGACGAAAAGTCCTGCTCGCTTCGGTGAATCGCGGGGCGTAGGACCTGCTGGGTGATGTGCTCGCCCAGGCGGCGATAGGATTCGAACTGGGCTTCATCGAAAAACTGGTCGGAGGTCGGTTCGTGCGGAAAGGAGGGATGGCGCGCGGCATAGTCCTGGATGTCCGATGGCTCATTCCCGGTCAGCGAAGGTTTGAGGTAGAGCAGGGTCCCGGCGGTGGCGTTCGTGTCCACTTTGTCGTAGCGAATGATCCCGATGGCGTGGTGGCGGTTGCTGGTTGTGGCGCCGGCCTGCCGCTTGATCTGGTCGAGATTCAATTCGATGTCGATTCCCAGGTCGATGCGGATTTTGCGGATGGCGTTGCCGAGATCCTCGAAGGTCAGGTGGGGGTCGCAGCCCGCGTCCACGACGAGAATGCAGTGACAGCGGCGCAAGACCATTTCGTACAAGCCGAGATTTTCGAAGTGCCCGCCGTCGGAGAGGTATACGTAGGGATGACAAGAATCGGTCAGGCCGAAGGCTTCGGCGAGCAAGGGACCGACGGACACGTTGGGCGAGGCATTGCGATAGGTGTCGGCGCCGGCTGAGCCGGGATTTCCGAGCCACCAGCCCAGCCGAATATTGAACAGCGCCAGGAGAAACGTCACGGCCGAGGAGGAGTGATATCCCATATTGGGGCTCGCGGCGGCGCCGGATATCGCCAAGGCGGTGCCGAGGGAGAGGGGTTGGTGAAGGTATCGGTTCGCGCCATATTCCTCCGAGCGGCGATAGCCGAGATTCCAACTGCCGCTGTGGAGAGGACTGATGGTGAACGATTGCGCCTTACGTTGTTGCCAGGCCAGATTGTCGCCTTTGACCAGGTTGAGGGCGATGTTGATGAGATGCAGCGGGCGTGGGGTCTGGCCATGCAGGTTATTCAGAAACAGCGCGGTGAGCCAGGCGATGGCCTCTCGCCCTGCGGCGGTGTCCGGTTGCTGCAGGGCGGCGATCTTGGCGAGGCAGGCCGGTCCGACCCGCAATTGTTCGGCGGCCTTGGCCAGGGCCTGAGGAGAAAGTGCAGTGAGAGCCTGCTCCAGGCGATCCTTGATGGCTTGTGCCTGGACCGGCTGTGGATCAGACAACGCATGGAAGGCGTCGAGTTGCGCGCGGGTGTCGGACGAAAATTCTTTCTGGGCTATCCAGCGGGCCAGGCGCAGATCGTCGAACCGTACGTCGCTCATGGACGGGTTGTCCAGGTTGTCGAATCCGGTGAACGGATTGAAGCTGCGTTCCCGTTCAGTCCGAATGCGAGAGGCCCCGAGATAGGCTCGGATGAGGCGGTTGCGGTACATCGCATGGAGAGAAAACCGGTTGATGTTAATAAACGCGGACATGAGCAAACCCAGCAGCGCGACGGTGACCGTGAATCGAAACAGCATCCACAGCGGCGTGTTGTGGAGCACTTGAGTGTGGCCCCAGGGATCGGCCCACATCCCTTCTCCGATCGGCTTGGGATCGTGGAGATCGTTGAGGTGCATCCCATAGTGATGGGCGAAGAGGTCCAATTGCCAACTGGTGCCCAATGCCAGCGCGATGAGAACGCAGAGCATGAACACGGGCGCGGCGGCCTTGACGGCCAGGTCTGTGACGAGGGTCATGGTAGACCGTTCTTCCGCCTGTTGCGCGGTGGTGCGGGAGCCGAAGCCAAGCACCAGGGTGAGCAGGGCAGAAATACCGCCCAGTGAGGCGGTGATCTTGGGGATCCAGGCGATGAGACCGGGTCCGAAGGCGACGATGGCGGAGAGTCCTGACCAGATGACCATGACGATCAACACCCAGGAACCAGTGCGCCCCCACCATTCGCGATCCTGTTCTTCGGTGAACCGGCTGGCGAGGCCGATGAAGACCGTGGCGGTCAACAAGAATATCGCCAGGACGGCAGGAACGGCGAATGTCGCGAACCATTCGGCAAACGCGGCGACAATCATGTCATGGGGGGTTTTCGCCACGACAGACTGGAGAAACCATCCGCCCAGTACACCGGTCGCCGCGACGGCACCGGTTTCCCAGAGGAGCCACGGAGAACAGGCTTTGAATCGCTTGAGTGCGACAGCGGAAAACAACCAGCTGCCGGTGTGGATGACGGCGCCGCCGAGCACGGCGTGGAGGACGCTGAATTGCTCCAGCGCGCCGCCTCCGTTACGAAACCAGGCCCAGGCCGTGGTGAGGCAGAACACGGATGTGATCAAGGGCCCAAGGCAAGCGACCAGAAACCAGTGCTGGCTTTCCAACGTCTGCCACCAGGTGTTGCGGCGATATTCGCGGAGGGTCGGCCGGCAGAGGTGCAGATAAATCAGCGCCATGACGGCGAGTCCGAGGCCGAACGTGATCAGGGGGGACAGGTAGGGTTGAAGCGGGGCCTCGCAGGCTGGAAGCGGTTTCGTGCAGGTGTTCAGCGCCGCGAGGGCGACGGCCCAACGCGGCACGAGCAGGGGCAACATCAGCATCGGCAGGAGCACCATCCAATTCAGATGCAGGTTGCGCAGATAGATGCCGAGCAGGGTCCAGGAATCAGCCGAGAGGAAGCCCAGGTGCGGACTCAGATAGTTGCTGTAGTTTCGTAGCCATTGGACCGGCGGCGGCGTGGTGGGCGCGCCCGTTTTCGGGGTGACGCGTAGATCGTCGATCACGCCGTCCAGGCCGCGCGGGTGGCGGTGAATCCAGGCGGTGAGCCAACTGCCGATGTAGCCGCCGCCGGAGACCGTCGACAGGTAATCGAATTTGTTCAAGAGCTGCAATCGGGCGAGCGACTGCAAGACGCCGAGTCCGATGGTGGCGCTGCGTATCCCTCCACCCGAAACACAGAGACCGGCGCGTTTAGGGTGGCAGGCGTGGATGTGTCGAAAGAGCGCGGCGTTGCGCTCGCCGTCGGGTGCCCCAGTGGGAAAGTCTTTAGGAAGGGGGCCATGGAGGAGTTCGGTTTCTTCCTCCAGAATCGTCGCGAGTGTCAGCGGGTCGTCCTGTGAGGCGGGAGTGGTCATCGTGACTCCAAACAGCGCGCGTTGTCGGGTCCGTTGTGTCGATGAAACGGTGGCTCGCCGGAGCCTGTAATACCACGATCAGGAAAGGCAATCCACATGCCTCGGTCGGGACGTAGGGACGGTCAGGGCGCGGCAACTGGACGGATGCGTCCGGGACAGCGCGCGACAGGGAGGTACGAGCGAATGCGTAGGTCAGCCGCGCTCCGGAAATTATCGAATCGGATACAGATCGTATCTCAATCGATACGGCCGTTACCCTGTTCAAGGCCGGCGGGCTGCCCAAGCGCGCATGCATGATCGTGAGGACTCAGGGATCGGCCGGCGGAGTACCCGTTGGCGGTATCCATTCCACGCGGGCATAATCGAAGCTCTTTCACGTCGCGGCGACGCTCAGTGCTTTCGGTCCCGTTGCATCAGTTTGTCGGTATAGGCCAACAGAATGGCGGATCCCAGGAACGTCATGTGAATGAAGATCTTCCATTTCACATGCTCGGGATCTTCGTTCGCGATATCGACGAAGGACTTGAGGAGATGGATGCTGGAAATCCCGACCAGGGAGGCGGCCAATTTGATTTTGATGGTACCGGGGTCCACATGGGTGAGCCACTCGGGGCGGTCGGGGTGAGTTTCGAGGTCGAGTTTGCTGACGAACGTGGCATAGCCGCCGATAATGACCATCGCCAGCAGGTTGGCGACCATCGTCACATCGATGAGTCCGAGCACGCCTAACATCAATTTGGTCTCTTCCAGCTGCTTAAAATGGAGCATCATCTCCCAGAGTTCAAGCAAGAACTTGAGGGCGTACAGGAGTTCGGCAATGATGAGGCCGCCATAGAGCGGTGCCTGAATCCACCGGCTGCCGAAGACCAGGAATTCGAATGCCTGCTCAACGCGGGTGAGTACGGTTGAAGGTGCTGGTGCGGGACCGGAAGGGGACGGATGACTCACGCGTGCGCTCACTCTCCTTGGTGAGGGCGTATCCTAGTCGGCGCGTTGAGTTCTGTCAATCGCCGGATGGATGTCGATGAGATGTCAGGAGGCGGCTGCCTGGTTGCGCTTGTGCAGCCAGGTATCAAGGACCATCTGCAGATCTTTCGGGCGGATCGGTTTGGCCACGTAATCGTCCATCCCCGCAGCCAGGCAACGCTCGCGGTCTCCCTGCATGGCGTTGGCGGTCATGGCGACAATCGGCGTATGGGCCGACCGGCCTTCCATCTTGCGAATCAGCGCGGTGGCTTCGAACCCGTCCACGTCCGGCATCTGGCAGTCCATGAAAATCAGCGGATATCGGGAGCGTTCATGGGCCGCCACGGCCTCCTGGCCGTTGCTGGCGACATCGACCCGGTAACCGAGTTTCTCCAGCATCTTACAGGCCACCTTCTGGTTCACGGGATTATCCTCTGCCAGCAAGAGGCATGGCTTCGTTGCCGTCTCGGTTTCAGCCAGGGTATGCCGTGTCATCAGCGGCGTAACCTCGGCATGGGTCGGCGTCTCGACTGCGGCTCCGTTGCACAGCAGGAGACAGAGGCATTCGAGCAATTGTGACCGGCGAAGCGGTTTGGTGAGGTAGGCGTCGATGCCGAGCGTGTGCGCCGTGTGTCCGTCACCTCGTCGGCCGATCGTGGTGAGAATGACCAGGCGCATGGCGGCGGTGGCGGGGTCCTGCTTGAGAAGTCTCGCCGTTTCAAATCCGTCCGATTCAGAGAGGTGCAACTCGATTAAGGCGAGGTCGAAAGGCTTCTGTGTAGCCGCCGCACGGGCCAGCTCCAAGGCCTCCCGGCCGCTTTCGGCCCCGACGCAATCCACTCCATGCGCCGTGAGCTCCTTGCATAAGGCATGGCGGACGGTCTTGTTCTGATCCACCAACAGAATCCGCCGTCCGCGAACGTGGTTCCAGGCCACGACCGGATGTGGAGTGGCGAGGGCCGTCTCCTGAAATTGCGCGGTAAACCAGAAGGTGCTGCCGTGACCAGGCCGGCTCTCGACTCCGATCTGGCCGTGCATCTGGGCGACGAGTCGTTGGCAAATGGCGAGGCCCAGGCCGGTGCCTCCGAATCGACGAGTGGTGGAGCTGTCGGCTTGCACGAAGGCCTGAAACAATCGCGTCTGCGCCTCCGCCGAAATGCCGATTCCAGTATCGGTGATGGTAAACCGCAGGAGCTCGGATCCAGCGTGCCGGTCACGCGTCACATGGAGGAAGACCTCACCCGTGGTGGTGAACTTAATGGCATTGCCGATCAGATTGACCAAGATTTGCCTGAGCCGTCCGGGATCGCCTATGACACCGGTCGGCACGGCGGCATCGATGAGTCCGATTAATTCCAGGCCTTTCCTCTGTGCCTGCTCCGCGAGCAGCTCCATCGTATCCTCGACGGTCATCCGGAGATCGAATGGGAGCTGTTCAAAATGAAGTTTGCCGGCTTCGATCTTCGAGAAGTCGAGAATATCGTTGACGAGAGTCAGCAAACCATCGCTCGAACGGCGAACAGCATCGGCGAATTCGTGTTGCTCTTTGGTGAGGGGGGTATCGAGCAAGAGACCGGTCATGCCGATGATCGCGTTCATCGGGGTACGGATTTCGTGGCTCATCGTGGCGAGAAAATCCGCTTTGAGCTGGACGGCTTGAAGGGCCTCATCCCGGGCATGGGCGAGTTCGACATTCTTGCGCTCCAAGTCTCGGGCCGCCTGCGCAAGGGCGTTTTCAGCGGCCTTTCGCGCTGTGATATCTTTCCCGATCGCCAGGAATCCGGTCATGGCGCCGTCGTGGTCACGGAGCGCGGTGATGGTCAGGAGGACGGTCGAACGGCTTCCGTCTTTCCGCTGGTAGGTCCATTCCCGCTCATCGACCTCATCTCGACGGGCCGGTTCGATCAAGACCTCGATGCCTTGAATAGGGCGGTTGTACAAGTCGCTCAGTTCCTTGGCCCGGCGGTCCATTTCCTCGGGTATATGAAGCGACGCAAGCGAGTGCCGCCCGACCATTTCGCCGGCGGCATAACCCAGCAGCGCTTCCGCGCCGGTGTTGAACGTCGTCATCGTGCCCGCGGTATTGGTGGCGATGATGGAGACATTGGTCGCGCCGGCCAGAATGGTTTGCAGCTGCAGGTTGGTCGCGATCAACGCTGCTTCCAAATTCTTGCGGGCGCGGATATCGGTCGCAATGACCTGGAATGCCGGTTTTTCCTCGAACATAATCGGGACGACCGCCATTTCGACCTCGATGAACGAGCCGTCGAGACCGACAAACCGTTCTTCCAGCAGGGGCGGGGCCTGACTCGCTGCGCGGAGGGTCGTCATGCTCTGCTGCACGCGGGACTGGGAATCCGGATGGATCACGTCGAGGAGCGGTTTGCCGAACAGCTGTGAGGGCGCGATTGCGCCGAACAACTTCACGCAGGCTTGATTGACAAAAACGATTTTATCCTCGCAATTGACGAAGATGGCATGGGGCGACCATTCCACCAGCGCGCGGTGCCGCCGTTCGCTGGCGCGCACCTGTGCTTCCATCTGTTTGGCGACGGTGATGTCCACCGCGATGCCTGCAATGCGATAGGGCTCTCCGTCGAGGTTCTTGATTGCCACACTGCGATCACGGATCCAGCGCACTCGTCCGCCCGGTGTGACGATTCGATATTCTTCGTCATAGGGCAGGTGGGCCTGACAGGCGGCGGCGGTGGCGACGCGTGTTCGGTCTTCCGGATGGACGTAATCGAGCCAGAACTTCGGATTCTCGTAAAGCAGATCCCTAGGACATTCCCAGACGGTCTCAAAGGCGGGACTGAGGTAGAGGATCTGGCTTTTGTCCGGTGACGTGAGCCAAAAGACGGCATCGATATGCTCGGCGAGCTGTCGAAAGCGCTCTTCGCTCTCTCGAAGGGACTCCTCCATTCGTTTCCGTTCAGAAATGTCACGGAGCATGCCCGTATACTTCGTTGTCTGTCCAATTTGCATCTCACTGACCGACACATGCACCTCGAGGAGAGTCCCGTTCTTGTGCCTGACGGCGACTTCGCGGCCGCTCCCGATAATCACCCGTTTTCCGGTCACCAGATAGTTCGCCAGGTATTGCGAATGGTTCTCCCGATAGGGAGAGGGCATGAGCAGGGAAATGTTCTGCCCGATAAATTCGTGTGCCTGGTACCCGAGCATATTCAACAGGGCGGCATTCGTGCTTTCGATGCGCCCTTGTTCGTCGATGACCACGATGCCTTCGACCGCGCTTTCGAAAATCGAGCGCATTCGTATTTCGCTGTCTCGCCAGGCGTATTCGGCGCGTTTGTAGTCGGTGATATCCAGGACGGTGCCGACCATACTGAGGGGCTGTCCGTCTCGATCTCGACGGACGGTTCCGCGACAATCGATATGGCGGACCTCTCCGCTGGGACGGAGAATCCGGCAATCGATGTGATAGGGCCTGTCGTGCCTCAGTGCCGCCTCGACCGCCTGCTGCACCCCTCCGGCATCGTCTCGGTGCAATGCCGCCAAGAAGGTCGCGTGGGTGGGGACGGCCTGGCCAGGATCGAGCCCGAAGATCCGGCATTGTTCGTCGGACCAGTCCTGCCTGTCGGAAGCAAGGTCCCACTTCCAGGTCCCCATCTGGGAACCCTGCACAATCAGTTCCATCCGATCGGCTTGCTCGTCCACGGTCTGTTCATGAACGGTGAGGAGTTGCTCGAGTTCGGCGATCCGCGATTGTAGATGGGAGGCAGAAGGGGGATCCGTAGGGCGCCGGTCTGCAATGGATATGGGTGCCGCAGATGGGCGAGGCGTCGGCGTCGTGCTCGCAAAGGGTGCCAGGGCTATCTTGGCGCACAGCGCCAGGGGTTTGAAAAGTTGAGCGGTACGTGCGGGAATGAAATCCTTGCTGAACAAGATGATGGAAAAGAGTTCTCCATTCGGCAACGGCGCGCCGAATCCCAGCACGGACCGGATGCCGTATTTGAGCACGAACTCCTCTTGCGCCGGCACGTGTGGATTGTTCTCGGCGTGAGGAATGTGAAAGACATTGAATGTATGTTCCTGCGTGTCGAGGAGCACATTCTGCGTTGGCTGTGCGAGTTGAGGGAGCGAGACACCCAATTGTCGAAAGAGTTGGCTGAACATCGGCAGCCGTTCGACGTCCTCAGGCCTGCCGAGCGGGATGATTCTGAAATGACTCGAACGAGCAGGGTCGTTCCACTCCGGGAGGGTCCCTGCGCTGGCCAGCAGCGTGAGGCACGTCAGGGAGGGAATCGCGGGCCTATCCCCTAGCCGTTGGTCTGCCAGCGCTCGAAGGTTCGGTGCCAGAAAGTCGTAGCGAGTCGTCGTGAATAGACGGATCAGGCTGCAGGCCGGTTCGCCGTGTTGGTCTAAGGTCAGGGAGGTGTAGAGGTGACGCACGAGGCGGTCGGCGACTTCCTCAAGACTCGTCGCCCCTGCGCTGAGCCGGCGGAGCGCCGCGCCGCAGGCGGTCATATCGCGCAGGTGGAACGATCGCAGTTGGTACATGCTACAGGTGATTCCGCGGAGGCAGCATACACGTCTCGGATACTGTGTCGGCGCGCGCACGGAAAAACTTGAGTATGATCCGATCGTGCGTGGGCGATGGTCGCG
Source organism: uncultured Nitrospira sp. (assembly GCA_902500785.1). Taxonomy (GTDB): domain Bacteria; phylum Nitrospirota; class Nitrospiria; order Nitrospirales; family Nitrospiraceae; genus Nitrospira_A. The sequence continues at coordinate 34,488 of CABVRW010000002.1, read as the reverse complement.
ATCAGGGAATGGTTTTCAGGTAAAAGGCAGCGGCCTGAGACCTCCTGTTCAGGTGGAGTTTCGAATACACATTGGCCAAATAGTTCTTGACCGTTTTATCGCTCAATCCGAGTTCGGCGGCGATTTCCTTGTTGGTCTTCCCTTGTGCGATGAGTGGGAGGAGGCGTCGCTCCTGCGGAGACAGTAGATGCCGGCCCCGTTCGGGTTCTCGATCGGCGACTTTACGGAGATAGGCGAAGGTGTGGCGGGTCATGCCGGGGTCCAGGTAGGACTGTCCCTTGGTAATGCTGCGCATCGCGTGCAGCAGCGTCTCTGCTCCGGCGTCTTGGAGGACATACCCGTGGGCCCCGGTCGCGACGGCAGAGAGCAGGGTGGTGTCGTTGAGGCTGTCGGCCAAAAACAGGACGCGCGTTTCCGGCCGGTGCGCGAGGATTTCTTTGGCCGTCTCGATCCCTGTGCCGTTCTGCACTCGCAGATCGAGAACGACGATGTCGGGCTTCTGTTGCAGCACCAGGGGGAGCGCGTCCTCCTTCGAGGGCGCTTCTCCCACCACGGTAAAGTCCCCAACGGAATTCAGAAGCGTCCGCATACCGACTCTAACCAGTTCTTGGGGATTGATGATGAACACACGTGCTGGAGTGTGCTGTAGGTCATTCATATTCGACTCTCGACTATATGTGGATGGATGACTCGTGAACGTTGTTGCTGCCTGTGCCGAAAAGCCGGGGCACCATCGACGATGGTGCCCCGGCGTATGATGATCGGCCTCCATCCTGCTCGAACCGGAGAGAAGATGCGTTCGGACGAACCCGCGCCGGGTCGGTCTGTCATGGGCCGACTCGGTTGCACCGACGCGCAATCGGTGCGCGATGTCATGTGACTCATTCCGCTCATGGTGTGAGTCTACGAAGCTCCCACTAGATGGGTCATGTGGTAGCCTGGCGCCGCCGCCATCAAGCCGGTCGCGGCGACTCTGGTATCCACGCGCGACAGCGCGAGCACGATATTCTTGCCGCCGAACCCGAAGCTATTGATCAACGCGCGATCGAGATGCACCGCCCGCCCCTGTCCGGAGACATAATCCAGATCGCAGGTCGGATCCGGCGTCGTCAGATTCAGCGTGGGCGGGATGAATTGGTGCTCCATGGCCTTCGCGGTGCCGATGACCTGAAAGGCTCCGCTGGCGGCGAAGGCATGGCCGAGTGCCGCTTTGAACGAACTCACGGGGACGTGATAGGCGTGGCTTCCTAAGACCTGCTTCACCGTATGCGTTTCGAGGGCATCCGATTCCATGGTGCCGAGCCCGCAGGCGTTCACATAGTCCACTTCTTCCGGGAACCAATGCGCCGTTGATAGGGCCAGTCTGGCCGCTCGTTGTTGCTCGTGTCCCGTGGCGGCTGCCTTGACCATGGAATGGGCATCACAGGTGAAGCCCCATCCTTCCAGCTCGGCATACATCTTGGCGCCGCGCGCCCGCGCGTGCTCATAGTCCTCCAGAATGAAGCTGCCGGCGCCTTCGCCCAATACCATGCCGCAACGGGTCTTATCGAAGGGGCGAGGGAGATCACGAATCGCGCCGCGTTCGTCCGGCGCCAGTGTTCGCCCGGCGTTCATGGCCGCATAGACACTCGGGTGGAGCGGCGCTTCAGTCCCGCCCGCCACGACGAGCGACGACTGGCCTGATTTAATCCATTCGTAGGCGCGTCCGATGGCATTGGCCGTCGACGAGCACCCGATCGAGTAGGTTTCACAGGGTCCGTGCAGTCCCAGGACGATGGCGACTTCCGACGAGATCGCATTGGGGAAGGTCATGCCCATGGTGAACGGATTGACGCGTTCATAGGCGTTGAGTTTAGCCGCATCGTGGAATTCGAACGCTTCCTTCATGCCGCCGATGGAGGTGCCGATGCTGATGCCGATGGACCCACGATCTTCGCGTTCCAAGTCGACGCCGGAATCGCGAGCCGCCATCATGGCGGAGGCGACCGCGAACTGGGTCGCCCGCCCCATGCGGCGGGCCTGTTTGCGGTGGAGGAAGTCTTCGGGGTCGAAGTCCCGCACCTCCGCCGCGAGGCAGGCCTGAAACGGTGTGGTGTCGAAAGAGCTGACCGGTTTCACAGCCGTCTCGCCTTTGCTCAAGAGGTGCCAAAATAGGTCGACGGTACAACCCAGCGGAGAAATCACTCCCATTCCGGTGATGACGACTCGACGAGAGATCTGTGATGTCATGATGCCCTCCTGTGCTCTCAAGAGCGTGAAAATGTGTGTCGTCAATGGCTGTGCCATGCATGCATGTGTTCGCGATGTGCATCCGGTAACGTGGAGTCGGGATAGAACGTGGCATAAAACTCTTCATCGAGGTGATGGGTCTGGCAGGCGACGATCGATTTACAGGCATCGGCATGGGCCGGGAACCGTCCGTATGTGCCCAGCACGTATTCGGCAAACGCGATGGTGGCGTCAATGGCGCGGTCGGAATGCTGCGGGACCTGTTGTGCTGCTTTGGGAGTTACCCAGGGCTGTTCGCTCGACTTGCCATAGGTGCCGTTCGGTCCGAATTTGCTGGCGACCAGCTGGGTCACGGCGTCCTTCATCGACGGCACAAACGGCGGGGTGGGACCTTCCCATACCCGTGGAAGACCGACCGGATTGGCCCGAAGCGGCTTGCCCGGCGGGACGACGAAATGGAAGCCGAGCCCGGAGTAGATGTGTGGTTCCATGCCCAGGAGGTGACGGCCGCTGCCCACGCTCTGGATTCCGCCGCCGAGTCCCAGGGCCTGTTGCATCAGCGCGATGTGCTCGCAGATGATGCCCTGTTCTTGAATCGCGGTTTCGCAAATGGCGGCGTCGAGCTCACGCAGGCTGAACATTCTGCGCGACGCGAGATTGTCGTGCAGGTGCCCGCCGGCGCTCTTGCGGAAGGCGTCGAGGCCGCAGGCGGCGTTGCCGTTGTCCGTATCGACGATGAAGTAGCCCGTGTCTTCGCCGAACATCGTCAGCAGCAGATTCAGATACAACAGCGCGATATTGGTGACAGGCATGAACAGAGTTGTGCCGGGCCGATTCGTATACCATTGATTGAACGGCAGCATGAAGGGCGCTTCGCGCGGGATCTCCAACCGGGCCGATTGGAGTTGCACGACCTCCAGGTCCCAGGGATGGTCGGGACCGGACGCGTCGGCGACAAAAAACACCCCGTCATCGTTCGTGTAAAACAGTTGTGTGGTCTGCGCGGAGCAGGGGCTGGGGACCGTGCGGCTTTTGAAGTTCATCAGCGCGTTGCCCTGTCCGGCGCTTGAGCCGGGGTGTCCCACAAATTGCATATCGCCCAAGTTGCGTCCCGATCGGCCGATTGCCGCATAAATCAGATAGCGTTCTTCGTCCCGGCTCAGCGGGAGCGCTTCATGGTGACTGGTATATTGCAGGGGGCCGCCGGGCAGGGTCATCCCGCGGCCGAAGCGACGCGTCTTCCGTTGTTGTAGGAGATCGAGCAGGGTCGATGTGGCTTCCATTGCTGCAGGATGTGCGGCAAGCTGCTTCATAGGTCCTCTCCTTCCCGGAACCTAGGGCGAAATGGCCCGGGCCGGGTCTGTCAATGACGGTGGTGCTGGTACGTCATGCGCGGCATGACGGTGTATGTTGTATGAGGAGACTGTACGAGAGGCGTGTTCCGGCGTCACCTACCCATCGGGGTAGGCAAGCTCGCTACCCCGGGTCGGTCAACTCGTAACCGACGGGGTGGAGCGCGATTCGACATGCTTCGTGCGATTTAATCGAGGGTGTTGGTCCCTGAGGGAGGGCGGTCATCACTCGGCGGCACGGACGGAATGATTCGATGTTGTTCGCCGGTCTGCCAATAGGCAATGGCGCTCCATCGATTCTCCACGCCGATTTTCTGAAAGACGTTCTTGAGGTGGAACTTCACGGTGTTCAAGCTGACCTTCAGGATGACGGAAATTTCCCAATTGGTCTTGCCCGCCGCCACCCACCGGAGAATTTCTTCTTCCCGTCGGCTGAGGACGATTCCAGGCTGGGCAGGTCGTTCCGGGGTCCATGCGGAGGTGCACCGCATATAACTCAGGTGAAAGTGCGGGGTCAGAATATCGAGTAGGAGACGTAACTTATCGGCCTGTTTGGCTTCAAAGTTGCTGAAAGCAAAGTAAGAACAGGACCCATTTGCCCCGCGCACTCCAGCCGAAAGACAGGTCTTGATTCCGAAATCGAGTTTGAGGGAGGCAATATCCTTCGGTTCGTTGACGATTGGCTCATCGGCGCTGGAGGTGACGGTCTGGCCGGAGGTAAGCAGGCGGTGCACGGCTGGATCGACGATCAATCCTTGACCCATATAGAGTTGGCAGAATTCACGGGGATAGGTGGAATGTCCCAGTGAAGGATCGACTCCACGCAGCAGATCGACGGCGCCGCATCCCGAGAATTCGTAGGGAACGACTCGCTGCACGGCCGAAACCAGTTGCCACACCTTGTCGCTTCGATCGACGGAGCGCGCATCATACATGATCTCGCCGAGCCGTTGAAATTCCTTTGCGGAAAATGCGGGCTGACTCATGCCGGTTCTTCCCGATCAGCGGGCCCGACTGCGAGTAACAGCACGTGGGCCCGTAAAGATTTAGAAGCGCGGACGTGGTTCATAGTGAGACAGCTGTGCCTTCGTGGAACAGACTGATTGTACTGTCCAATCAATGGCAGTATCTAGGGCAACCTGCACCTAATATAGAGTGCTTAAGGTATGAACCGCAACTGGGCAGAGGAATGTGCTGGAGACTGGGGAGGACAACCGGGAGCGGGAACGCTGTTTGGTTATCGATGAATCTTCAATGTCGGTCCGAGAGTGAGCCACTTCGTGGGGCCGAGGGCGGCCATGTGCGGAAGGTGAGCGACATACCAGAACACAATGTCCTGTTCCTGAACGCCCTGGTTGTCTTCGTCATAACCAAGCTGGCCGCGGGCTCCGAAGACCCATGGACGATCTTCGTCCGGACTGGCGCGGCGAATGGCCACGTCGAGGTCGGCAAACGAGTCGCGTTCTCCGTCGTCTTTGAGGGGAGCGTATCCGTCTCCGGGGAGCACCCACACCCCATGCCCCGTGAGCTGGTCGCGCACGAACCAGGAGCGGTGAGTGGCTGCATACTTCACGTCATTTCGCTCATTGGTATACTTGCTCCATCCCGGCCCCCAGCCCTTGTCCGGTCCCCCATCGTCGCGTACGAACACCTGATCCATTCCGTTGCCGTTGATGTCGAAATCAAACCGCCAATAGGGATGGTGGACGTGGTTGGTATTGCACGACAAGCCCCGGCTTTGTACGACCGGCCGTAGCTCGCCGTCTTCGGAAAGATGCCAGGACTGATAGATGTGATACTCGCCGATGCGGGCATAGGCGCCGAGCTCCAGCCACTTCATGCCGTTCACGGTTGCGCTTTCAACGCAGACCTTGTGGTCGCCGCAATTCACGATCGGAACCAAATCCTGCCAACGCAGTCGATCTTGAAAGGGACCGCAGCGTCCGCTGTCGGCGCGGGAGCCGAACCAGGTAAAGGGATTCCACCAGACGCGTTCTTTCACGTATTTCACGCGCAGGACCGGCATGCTGGCCTTGGCCAAGATCTGTTCTCCGCCGTATGTGACGTTGCGCAGCGCCAGGCCGGTGTTGTCTCGGACCTCGTAGTCGAAGCTCCAACGCCCCCAATCCACATGTTCCGATGCGGAGTCGGCCGCCCCAGGCCGTGGGAGGGCGAGGGTGCAGAGCAGCAGCAGGGCACTCACCACGAAACGTGTCATCCGGTATCCTTTCATCGCCTAACGAGGCGGTTCATCCCCCGCATCCAGCACGCGGTCTTCCGTGAGATCGACCTGCGCCCAGTACTTGGGGTCGCCGCTCCGTCCCTGAGAGAAGGTAATCCAAATCACCCGATGCCCGTACCCAGGGTCGTTCCTAAAGAACCCGCGATCCGGCTGCATCAACAGTCCATGGCCTTGCAGGCCCTGGACCTTGCCGGCGAGACGTTCATCGGCGCGAGCCAGCTCGATACCGCGTTGGACGTCTTGAGGTCCTTCAGGCGGGAGATAGCCCTCGGTTCGAGCGGCCTGCAGCACCGTCGAATCTTTCAGGCGCACTTCGACCGCCACGTTATTGGTGTAGCTGAAGTAAGTGAGTCTGGTGAATTGCGCCGTCGTCCGACAGCACCCGAACGACACCTTGCCTTGCGGCGGCACCCGGTCCGCCTCGATGAACCCCCAGCGAGCGCCGAGGAGGGCGGCGACTCGAGGATCGGCTTCCGCGACGGTTCGAATCGCCGCAATATCGGCTGCTGAAAGCACCGCATCCCGGTTGGGTGAGCGGGTGATGGCTGGATCGACGACACTTCCGGCCATCTTGGGCTTGATGTGTTCAGGCGACTCATCGGCGGTGAACTCCAAGACGTGTCGGGCGGGGATCTGTGCGGGAAGCGGCTTTTTCGAAACGGCGGTTTCAGGATCGTCCGGTCCGAACGGGCCGCGCGAGGCAGCATCCAGACTGCAGCCCGAGGCGAAGATGAGCAGCGTCGCTGCGGTGGTTCTCCACATGACCGGTCGAGCTCCCATACCTCTCACGCCAAAGCCAGCTTGCTGGCCACCCCGAGCGCCAATCGTGAGATTTGAGCGCCTGCCTTGATGACGGCGGCGCGTTTCTTTCGCGAGGCGCCATCCAGCACCGCCTTCTTCATCATTTCCTTGTAGGCGCTGATTTCATCAGCATCGAAGGGGACGATTTGGGCGATGGTGTCGTTATTGTAGGTGTTCGCCAGCTGCAGATAGAGATTCGAGATTTCGGCCGCGTAAATCCCGCGACGCAGGGGATCATTCTTATAGGTCTCAAACTTCTTCCGCAGGGCGGCCACGGCTTCGAGGAGAGCGGTTTGCCGGACCTTTGTGTCGTCCTGCCGGCCGACGTAAAACTCGACCGTGCCCAATTGATCGACGAGCACCTGCGCCTCCTCGCGGGCGTTCCCCACACGGGTTGCCAGCTGGTCGATCTCCTCGGTGGCGCTTTCGGCGGTCTCCATCAACTGCTTGATTAGGCTGTCATTGTCTTGGAGGAAGGCGACCACCCCCTCAATGCTGCGGTTCATAGAGGCCTCCGTTACTGTCCGTCGTCTTTCTTCAGTCGATCGAGGAGTTCCACCAGATCGGCAGTGAACATCTGTGCGCGATCGAGCCCGCCGACACGCAGGATCCGCGCGCCGACGACTTCTTCCAGTGCATCGTTGACGGTTCGTGAGTGATTCAGGGTCTCCAGAATCTGCCCTGAACGGTCGGGCGCTTGATCCAGGATGGCCGTGACGAATTCAGGATCGACGGAGGCCAGGGCGGATTGCTTGGCAAAACGATGTACCTGAGCGTGGAGCGTCCCCGTCCGTTTCCAGGAGTCGTTGAGGGCATTGGCCGTATCGCGCAGCCCGCAGAAGTCTTCCTCAAATTGATCCCAGACCGCTTTCTCCAAGCCCTGGACATCGGACAGATAGATGAGACTCGTGAGGTAGGCGGCGGCGTAGGCGGCATCGCCCTTCTTCGTGGTGAGATTTCGGAAGGAGGCCAGGGCGAACCGATGCTTGGTTTCCTGCATCTGAAGTGACTTGAAACTGTCATGCAATGAACTCCGCGCCTGTTCGAGAAATTTGATGCGACCTTCGGTCTCTTTTTGGAAGAGATCGATATTGGTCTGTGCCGCATCGATCCTCGTGCCTTCCAATTGAATCAGGTCGCGCACCGAACGGCTGTGGATCGAATGGCAACCGGTGGCCATCAGCCACACCATGGCTACGGACAGCAGCGTCACGCCTGATCTGACCATGAAGGGCTCCTTCTTTCGAGCGGCCGTAGGGCGGGTCATCGGCGCACCGTTCGCAGCGCGTCCGCAAGCGATTGGGTGTCGCTCCGACTGAGCGTCACGTCGATGTCCAGATACTGTTTGATGATGCCGTTGATCCGGCGCAGCGCTTCGACATTGTTCCGGTACTGGTCAAACGCGGTGAGATCGAGGGCCTGAGGCAGCGTGGAGTCGGATGCCACCCGCTGTTCGACCCGCGAGATCAATTCGGGAATTTGCTGGATGAGATGGCTCATGTCCCCCGAGCCGGCGAGAAAGACAGGCTGCCCGTTCGCGCCCTTGCGTTCCGGGAGTGATTTCAGGCGCATGGCATTGATGACAGCCAGGACCTCATGCCCCAGCACTTCCGCATCGTCGTCCGCGACCGTCGTGTCCGGGATGTCCATGAGCCTGGGGTTCGTCGTTGCCCACTGCAAGGCCAGGTCAAGTTTGAGGCGAGTCTGGACATAGCGAAACCACTGTATATGGCGACGGTTGATATTGCCGACGAGTTCTCGATACTGCTGCATCAGCTGTTCGTTTTCAGTGTAGGCCTGATCCTTGGCGGCCAGCGCTTGTTTCACTTCCGGTGGGGTGGCGCAAGCGGCGAGCGACGCGAAAAGCAGTAGGTGAACGATGCGCAACATCCTCATCGGGATGCCTCCCATAACGTCGTGAGTCAGATGATAAACCGGAGTACGCAAACTACGTACCTGGGTCGCCTCGTCGAGAGCGGGTTCTGCCGCATGCTAGAACCCCGATATCCAGGGCGAAATCATGGTTTGTTCCACTCTGACGCACCGACTTGGCGCCGGATGAATCGTACCCATTTGGATACAGGTGTATCGAACCCAATACAGCTCGCCGCAAGACCAATATCAGGATTGTGCTAGGAAGGGGTGAGGGCTTTTCGCAAGGCCGTCACGGTGGAGAGATCAAGGCCGGCCGACCGGAGTTCGTCGTCGGTAGCATCGGCAACGCGTTGGAGGCTGCCGAATTGTTTGAGGAGCCGCTTACGTCGGATCTTGCCGATGCCGGCGACCTGGTCCAGTTCGGATGAGAGCAGGGCCTTGCCGCGCAAATTCCGGTGGTAGGTCAGGGCGAATCGGTGAGCTTCGTCTCGAATTCGCTGGACGAGGTGGGTCGCGGGCGAGGTAGGGCGCAGGACGATGGGGTTCTTCCGACCGGGCAGGAAAATTCGTTCTTCTTTCTCGCCACGGGCTTTGGCCAGGCCCATGATCGGAATGTGATCCTGTCCGACCTGCTTCAGCCCTTCGAGCGCTGCGCTGAGCTGGCCTAAGCCGCCGTCGATGAGAATCAGATCAGGACGGGCGAGATCTTCCGTGGCCCCGTACCGTCGCATCACCGCCTCCTGCATGCTCGCAAAGTCGTTGGCGCCCTCCACCGTACGAATCCTGAATTTGCGATAGTCTGATTTCTTAGCCTGTCCGTCTTCCCAGACGACCAGGGAGGCGACGGACTGATTGCCCATGATGTTCGAGATATCGAACCCTTCAATGCGACGGGGAACGATATCGAGGCGGAGCAGGCGTTTCAGTTCAGCGGTCGCTTGCCGGTCCAGCGCCTCATTGCGGAGATGGTCGGCAATGGCGGCTCCCGCGTTCTCTTCCGCGAGCAGCACCAGTTGGTGCTTGCTGCCCCGTTCCGGAGCCAGGATGCGCACGCTGTCGCCCCGTTTGTCGCTCAGCCATTGCTCGATCAGGGCGGCGTCGCCGAAGGCCGTCGGCACCAGCAGTTCCTTCGGCGGTTGTCCCTCCTTGTTGTAAAACTGTTCGATGGCGGAGCGCACCAGTTCCTCATCACTCGCCTCGGCGGAGTGGGGCCAGAAGAAATCTTTCCGCCCGATCAAGAGGCCTCCGCGCACGAAGAGGAGCTGAAGATCCGTTGCGGTACCTTGCCGAGCCAGCCCGACCACATCCTGGTCGGTCGTGCTGACTTGGGTGATGCGTTGTTTTTCCAGCGTGCGTTCGACACTGAACAGCCGATCTCTCAATCGGGCGGCTTCCTCGAACGCTTCCCGTTCCGCCGCGAGTTCCATCTCTCGGCGCAGGCTGTCCAGCAGTTCGCGGTCCCGTCCTTCGAGAAACTGACGGACCTGTTTCACGATCCGGTGATAGTCCTCTTGGGACTGGTTGCCGGTGCAGGGCGCCATGCAGCGTTTGATCTCGAACTCGATGCAGGCCCGTTCGGCTTGGCCGTCGATGTCGAGTTCGCAGGTGGCCAGCGGAAACGCCTTGCGAATGACTTTCAGCGTCTCACGCAACGCGCCTGCCGGGGTGTAGGGACCATAGTAGAGCGCGCCGTCTTTCTGCACCCGCCGGACGATGGAGAGGCGGGGGAAATGCTCTTTGATCGGCAGGCGCAGATAGGGGTACTGCTTGTCGTCGCGCAGGACGATGTTGAAGCGCGGGCGGTGGCGTTTGATCAGGTTGCTTTCAAGGATCAGCGCTTCCAGCTCCGAGCGAGTGACGAGGGTTTCGAGGTCGGTGATCTCGTCGACGAGCAGGCTGGTTTTCGGAGTTTGGTCGCTCCCTTTCTGGAAATAAGAGCGGACCCGATCCGCCAACACGGCGGCTTTTCCGACGTAGAGAATTTCCCTCTTCGCATTCTTGAAAAGGTAACAGCCCGGCTGCTCCGGCAGGTGATCGAGTTTGGATTGGAGATTTGAGGACGTGTCCATGCGCTGTCACCCTTCACCTCTCAGCACATCGCGGCGCTGTTCCGGTCATTCTAACGACCGTCGCGAATCGTCCGCAACGTGACTCGGTGGCTGAAGGCTGACTGCTGACGGCGTTCGATTTAGCGTAGCGTTCGAACGAACGACGGACTTAGCGCACCTCGGGCGACTTCCGCGACGGGCCCCTTCATCGTCAGACTGAAATCTCGGGCGACTTCGATGTTGAGTGTGCCCCCCGGCATCTTGACCGTGACCGGTCCCTTCACCAGTCCGAGTCGAACGGCGGCGCTGGCGGCTGCGCAAGAGGAAGATCCCGACGCTTGAGTTTCTCCGGCGCCCCGCTCCCAAATCAGGATGAAGATTTCTTTTGGACCGGTCGGCACCGCGAGTTGGACGTTGGTACGTCTCGGAAACAGGTCATGATTTTCCAAGGACGGTCCAAGCGTGAGGAGCTCTTCCCTGGTCCAAGCCTCGCCGGCGGATTTGAAGATGACGCAATGGGGATTGCCGACGCTGACGCCGGTGAATTTGAGTGTCCGTCCCGCTGCTGTGATGGGTTGCCGGATCAGTTCGTCGACGGGAAGGGTGCAGGGAAGGGCTGCCGGTTGAAAGGTAGCTTGCCCCATCTCGACGGTGGCGGCGGCGGCATCTCCGTGACGGTCGAGATGAAGGGTGATCGCGACGATACCCCCCTTGGTCTCCACGGTAAAGGCTCGTTTTTTGGTTTTGCCGGTGGCATGCAGGTAGCGGGCGAAGATGCGCAGGCCATTGCCGGACTTTTCAGCCTCACTGCCATCCGGATTGTAGATACGCAGGCCGAAGTCCGCTTTCCGGGAAGACACGAGCGCGAGGATCCCGTCGCTGCCCAGACCCCAATGGCGATCGCAGATGCCGCGGATTCTTCCGGGGGTAAGCCTAAACGTCAGTTCCGTCGGGTCCATCACCACATAGTCGTTGCCGAGCCCATGCCCGCGGAAAAACCCGTTCTTCATCTTCGCTCTCCCTTTCGTCGTTCCTGAAATGTGAAGCGTGGGAACAATACGTGGACAGATTCCGATTCGTCAATGGGTTCGTATCCCCGGATAGTCGGTCAGGGAGAGGGCGATAAGGAGGAGCCGTCGTGCGCTTTCGAACCACGAGCGACGCGTCACGAGAGACGCATGACAGCGTTACACCAGCGCTGTTCCAGGTGGGCGTTCGATGAGTTCCACTTCGTAGCCGTCCGGCGCGTCGATGAAAATGAATCGGCTGCCGGAAGACGTCTTGGTCGGACCGTCGGTGATGGTGACCTGTTTGGATTCCAACGTTCGAATCGTGTCGTCCAGGTTTTCGACCTGGAAGGCAAGGTGGACCAAATCTTCCTGTACGGTGACCGGTCCGCTGGCAGGAAAACTGCACAGTTCGATCAGTTCCTCGCTGTTGGGAACTTTGAGGAACGCGAGGTGCGATCCACGTGGTGAGACCTTGCGTTCGAGTACCTCGAGTCCCAATACTTCCTGGTAGAACCGGATGGTCTGATCCATGTCGCTGACGCGCATGCGGGTGTGGAGAAGTTTTGTAACGTTCATGTCGTAGGTCCTATCCTCGTGGCTGCTCGTCGATCGTCACGCGTGATGATGAATCAATTATGCAGAGGTCTCGCCGGTCCGGCCGTTTTACGCAGCAAAATTTCGGCGTATCCGGGAATCAGAAAGTTCGGCATGGGGCCGATTTCTTTGTAGCCCTGCTTCTGGTAGAAGGCGCGCGCTGCCTCGTTAAAGTCCGAGACGCAGGCGAAGAGGTTGTGGGCCCGTGAGAAGGTCAGCGATTCGACGTGGGCCAGCAACCGGCTGCCGAGGCCCTGGCCTATTGCGGAGGGCGCGATCCCGAGGAGTTCAAGATAATCGCCGAACAGGAATTTTCTGCGCACGATGGCGATGCCCAGCACCGTCCCTTCGATCTCCAATACAAACGTGTCTCGTCCTGCGGGCAGGGGCGCAAAGATGCGATTCCAATCGGTCGTGGTGAAGCCGAGCCGTTTCCAAGGATCGGAGCCGGTCAGGATCTCGACCACGGGATCGCGATCGTCCGCTCGCATGTCGCGAATTATGGTGTGGGAGCCGTGGTCGATTGGGTGCATCGTAAGAGGTCCGATATGGTCATCGGGGTCAGGCCTTTGGCCGGCAACAGGGTGGCGGCCAGGGTTTCGGTCACTTCGCGGGTGTGTTTCCCTTTGCCGTTGGCATGTAAGACGATCACGCTGCCCGGCTTCATTCGCTTCTGCACACGGGTCACGATTGCCTCTGCCGTCAGCGTCGGGTTCGGATCGCCGGATTCGATATTCCACAGGATAAATTGAAGCCCGAGGGCTTTGACGGCGTCCACCGTCTGGTCGTTGTATTCTCCATACGGCGGTCGGAACAGAGTGGTCGGGCGGCCGTATTTTTTCTTGAGGAGGCGCACGGGTCCCATGATTTCTTGCTGTTGCGCTTCCACCTCATGCAGCGGCAAATGGGCATGCGCCTCGCCATGCGTTCCGATTTCGAAAAATGGAACGGCGAGCAGTTTCTTGACCTCGGCATCGTGCTTGGTCATCCAGCGGCCGGACATGAAAAAGGTGGCCGGCACCCGGTGCTCAAGCAGGTAGTCGATCAGCTCGTGATCGAATCCCGATGCCGTGCGCACAGGGCAAAGATCATAGGTCAAGGCCACCGCTGGGCACGACGCCGGCCCGGTCTTGATGACCTGCGCTTCACTCAGCCCGGCGTGACCGCCGAGGGTCATCCCGCAGAGTACCGATAATCCGATCCACCATCTCTTGCCGCGCATGGAGGCAGTATACCCGATGGCGTAAGGCGGCGATAGTTGACGCTCTGTCCGGATGGCTGCTACGGTGAAACCATGCAAGGTCCAGACTGGCAAATCGGTCGTATGTTCGGGATTCCCATCCATGTACATGCCTCCTGGCTGTTCGTCTTTTTCTTCGTGACCTGGTCGTTGTCTACAGGCTATTTGCCCGACGTGCTGCCGGGTCTCTCTGAACCACGATACTGGGCGATGGGGGGCGTGGCGGCCCTTCTGCTGTTTGCGTCTGTGCTGCTGCATGAGCTCGGCCATTCCTTGGTCGCTCTTCGGTATCGTATTCCAATCAGCCAGATCACGCTCTTTATCTTCGGGGGCGTCGCGCAAATGCGAAAGGAACCGCCGCATCCCCGGGCGGAGTTTTTGATTGCGATTGCGGGTCCGATCGTCAGCTTTCTGCTGGCCGGATTGTGCATCGGCCTGGTCGCGCTGTTGCAGCTTCTGCCGACCGGATCATCCATACACGGCTTGACGGCGCTGGGGACACTGCTCGGTATGGTCAACACTCAGTTGGGTCTGTTCAATCTGTTGCCGGGCTTTCCGCTGGACGGCGGTCGAGCCTTGCGGGCCGGGCTGTGGGCGTGGAGCAAGGATTATTATCGCGCGACCAGCCAGGCGGCATTGGTGGGATTGCTGTTCGGCATCAGCTTTGGACTCTTCGGAGCGGTCCTCCTCGTCGGAGCCCTTTCCGGTACCGTTTCCGGCGCCCTGGCGAGCAGCGGGGGATGGATCGTGCTGCTGGGAGCGTTTTTATATGCCGCCGCACGCGGGAGCCGGAAGCAGGCCGCCATCCGTGCGTCGCTGACGTCGGTGCCGGTCCACGAGCTCATGGTGAACAACGTGGTGGCCCTGTCTCCGGACACCACGTTGGAAGAAGCCGTGAACCAGTATTTTCTCCCCTACGGCTACGGGGGATTTCCTGTCGTGCAGGACGGCCGCCTAGTGGGTGTCGTGGGGGTGCGCGATGTCCAAACGGTGAGCAATTCCCTCTGGGCGTTCCGCCGCGTGGCCGATATTATGCAGAACACCACCGACGAGATGGTGGTGTCGCCGGATCTCCCGGCGATTCAGGCGCTGGAGCAGATGATCGCGCTGGAGGTTGAGCGACTGGTCGTCGTTCAGGACGGGCAACTGCTGGGCCTGGTGACCCGCGCGTCCATCGGTCACTTTATCGAACAGCGGCATCCTTCCGGAATGGGATCCTCCTCCTAACGCCGTCAGGTTCACCCAGACGACCCATATGACAGCCGGAGAAGATCGTTGGTGGGGAGCAATCTATTCCCCTGCCTACGGAGGGGTGTGGGATGATGCCATCCGGATGGAATGGACGTTATCAGCCTGGGAGAGTGTTCGGAGCTTCTGGTAACGGGGGCTGTCGGCATTGGCACTCGTAGGTCACCACCGCCCCCAGCAGCACCAGGGCCGAGGAATAGTACACCCAGAGGAGTAACAGCACGACTTCGAGCAACGATCCGTAGAGTTGCGTGTAGACGGCGGCATCTTCCAAATAGGTCACGAACAGGACTTTGGCGGATACCCACAGGAGACTGAACACCGCTCCTCCGATCGTTGCCTCCCGCCATGTGGGCCGCTGATGTGGAAGAAATCGATACAGGCAGGTGACGGACGCGAAGGCAAGCAGAAATGGCAGCGTATAGGCGAGCAAGAAATCATGTGCCGCGATCGCGACCAAATTCATCCCCCAGAGGCGCGGCGCGTAGGTGGTCAGCAGTTCAATCGCTTGAGTGGCGACGAACGAGATCAGCGTTAAAAATCCCAGCATCCAGAGCAAGGCGACGGCCACGAGCGTCGAGATCAGCGGGTGCCGCTTAGCCGCCGTGCCGAACACCGTGTTCATCGCGTAGTCCAATTCGTAAAACACGAGTGCGCTGAACCAGCCGAACGTGAGAAAGACCGCCCATCGTACTTCCTCCTGTTCCGCCACCCGCCGAATGTCCCTGGCCAGTCGCTCGCCCATGCTGGGCAGAAAACCTTTCAGAAACCCCAAGAGAAACTGATATCCGATGACATCCTGACTGACGATGAAGCTGATGCCGTAGAGCAGCAGGAAGACCATGGGAAAGAGGGAGAGCAGCGAGTAGAAGGCGAGCGAGGCGGCCAGACTGGGACAGCCGCGCCGGCGGAAGGTGTTGAAGACGTTGGAGAGGAACGGCAATTCGGTCATAGAACCCTGAGTGGTGTTCGATCGATGCAGTGCGGAGCGCTGTGCAAGGAAACGGGTGGGACATCTTCGCAGTAGTGCGGATCCCACGGGGCAACGAACGGTGCGATTCGTTACTTCAGAAACGGTGCGGCCTGGCTGGCGAGCGACCACAGGCTATTCGGGAACAGGCCCAGTAACACGACGCCGGCGAGGGCGCAGGCCAGGACCAAGGACAGGGCCGGAGACGTTTCCAGTCGTGAATGAGAGGCGGAAGAGCCGTCAGCCTCGCGCATATACATGACCATGACGACCCGCAGGTAGTAGAAGGCTGAAATCGCAGCGAAGATGACGGCGATCACGGCCAGCCAGGCCATGCCGGCATTGACCGCGGCCATGAAAATATAGAATTTGCCGATGAACCCTGCGGTCGGAGGAATGCCGGCCAGCGACACCAGAAACACCAACATGAAAAAGGCCGCCAGGGGTTCGCGTTTGGCCAGGCCGGCATACTCTTCAATCTGGTCGCTCTCCTGCCCTTCTTTGCGCAACATGCCGACCAACGCAAACGCGCCGAGCGTCATAAACGAATAGATGGCGATATACAGCAGCACGCTGGCAAAACCAGTCGATGTGCCTTCGCTGCCGGAGCCGCCTGCCACCACGACTCCGATCAGGGCGTACCCGGCATGGGCGATACTGGAATAGGCCAGCATACGCTTGATGTTGGTCTGGACGATCGCGACGAGGTTGCCCAATGCGAGGGTGGCCAGACAGATCACCGTAAACAGGACCGACCAATCGGCGCTCGCTCCTCCCAATCCCTCCACGAATACTCGGAGGAAGGCGCCGAAGCTGGCGGCCTTCGAGGCAACGGCCATGAAGGCCGTGACGGAGGTCGGTGCCCCTTGATAGACGTCCGGGGTCCACATGTGAAACGGCACGACGGCCAATTTGAATCCGAAGCCGACCGTTAACAGCACCAGTGCCAGAGACAAGATCGGGTTTCCGGTTCCCTGCGTGGCGATCGCGTCCGAGATCACCGACAGGCGCGTGCTGCCGGCCAGGCCGAACAACAGCGAGATACCATACAACAGCACCCCGGAGGAGAACGCGCCCAACACGAAATATTTGGCTGAGGCTTCGAGGGATCGGGCCTCCGTCCGCTTCAGACCGGCCATTACATAAAGGGAAAGGGACATCAGCTCGGTCCCGAGATAGATGGTGAGCAGATCGGCGCCGGAGACCATGACCATCATCCCCGCCAGCGACAGCAGGATGAAGCCATAGTATTCCCCGATACTCAGTCGCTCCGCCTTCAGGTAGGCCAGAGACAGCAGGACCGTCAGCCCGGTCACGATATAGAGCAACAATTTCCAGAATGCCGCATAGGAATCGATGACGACCATGCCGCTGAAGGCGGACGCGCGACCCGTCATGTGCGAGGTGGTGAGACCCAAGCAGATCGCGAGAGCGCCCAACGTCAGCCAGGCAAGGAGGTCCTTTTTCGAGGCCGCAAGGATGGGGTCCAGCGCCAAGATGAGACAGGCCGTTCCGATGACGATCAGTTCAGGAAGGATAGCGAGGAGATCTTGGACTGGAACCGTCATCGCGTTCCTGCCTGTTCAGAAGAAGGGGGGGAAGTTGCGACCGTGATCGTGGCGGCCGGAATGGCATGCTCGCGAGGGGCCCGCTGAGCATCGACCGCAACAGCCGGAGCCTTCTGGCCGGCCAAGAGATGTGTCACGCTGGTGTGCATACGGGACAACAAGGGGTTCGGAAAAATCCCCAGCAAAAACACGAGGACGATCAACGGGATCAGTGTCGCGGTTTCGCGAGCATTCAGGTCCAGCAGGTGTGCGCGATGCGCGGGAGCCGGGATCCCGAAGACCACTCGCTGCATGAGCCAAAGAATATAGGCGGCGGCCAAGATGACTCCCAGCGCAGCCAAGGCGGTGGCGAACTGACTCCAAAGGAACGTGCCGGCCAAGACCAGGAATTCGCCGACAAAGCTGTTGGTGCCCGGGAGCCCTAACGACGAGAGAGCGAAAATCATGAGGAAGAGGGCATAGCGGGGCATGGGTCCGGCCAGCCCCGTATTGTCGAGAATCTCGCGGCTGTGGGTCCGTTCGTAGATGATTCCCACGCAGAGGAAGAGCCCGCCGGTGGTGATCCCGTGATTGACCATCTGCATCACCGCCCCTTCGATCCCCTGGATGTTCAGGACGAAGATGCCCAGCGTGACGAAACCCATGTGACTAACGCTGGAGTAGGCGATGAGTTTCTTGATGTCCGTCTGGGCCAGGGCCATGTAGGCGCCGTAAATGATGGCGATGATCGAGAGCGCGATCATCGGCTTGGTGAACGTGACGGTGGCGTCGGGCAACATCGGCAGGGTGAAGCGGAGGAAGCCGTAGGTGCCCATCTTCAACAAGACGCTCGCGAGAATCACGCTGCCGGCCGTCGGCGCTTCCACATGGGCATCTGGCAGCCAGGTATGGAACGGAAACATCGGCACCTTCACCGCGAAGGCGGCGAAGAAGGCGAGAAACAACAAGGTTTGAAGCGAGGCGCTGTAGGTCTCGCGACTCAGCGCGATGATGTCAAAGGTCTGTCCGCCGTGAAAGTAGAGGGCCAGAATCGCGACAAGCAGCAACAGGCTGCCCGCCAGGGTGTAGAGGAAAAACTTGATCGCCGCATATAGGCGGTTGGGTCCGCCCCAGACGCCGATGAGCAGATACATCGGGATCAGCATGGCTTCCCAGAACACGTAAAACAGGACGAAATCGAGCGCGACGAAGACTCCCAGCATGGCCGTTTCCATGACCAGGAGCATCGACATGAACAGCTGGACGCGCTTCTCGATCGCCGTCCAAGACACGGTGACGCAAAAGGGCATGAGAAAGGTCGTCAGCAACAGGAGCGGAAAACTAATGCCGTCGAGACCGAGGCTGTATTGCACCGGCGGAGAGCTGATCCAGGACGCCCGTTCCACGAACTGCATGTCCGCGGTCGAGGAGTCGAACAGCCACCAGAGCGGCAATGAGAGCAGGAAGTCGGCCACGGTAATCCCCAGCGCGAGCCATCGGGCGGACTCCGCCTTGACCAGGAGGCAGAATATGGCCCCCACCAGCGGCAGGAAGATGATCAGACTCAGCCAGGGGAACGAGGTCACGAAATTCTACTCCAAGGACAAAGGGTGAAACGTAATCCGTAATAGATTCTGCCGGTTGCTTGGGTCCCCGCCACTTCTTCTGTACGTTTCTCGTCTTACTAGAACAGCAAATACACCGTCAGGATCACCACGGCGCCGAGCGTCATGCCGAGCGCATAGTGCTGGGTTTGTCCGCTCTGTGTCAGCCGGATGAGCCAGCCGCCCCAGGCCACGGCGCGAGCCACTCCGTTCACGGCCCCGTCGATGATCGCGACATCGACATATTTCCAGAGCCCCTGCGCGGCCGACATGGTCGGTCGGACCAATGAACGATCGTAGGCTTCATCGATATACCACTTGTGGAGCGACAGTTCGTACGCCGCGCGCCACTGGTGGGCAAGCCGGTCCGGCAAGCCGGGATTCAAGACGTACAGATAGTAGGCCGCACCGATTCCGGTGAGTCCCATCAAGGTGGCCAACGCCATGATGCCATAGGCGGCTGTGCCCTCATGATGCGCGGCGGCCCCTGCGCCGTGAAACACCGGCTCAAGAAACGCCGGAATGCCCAGATAGCCGGCCACGATACTCAGGACGGCCAGCACCATCAGCGGGGCGGTCATCGTGGTCGAGGGTTCGTGCACATGGCCTGCGTGATGCGGATCGACGCGGGAGGTTCCCCAGAAGGTCACGAAGACCAGACGAAAACTATAGAAGGCGGTCAATCCCGCGGTCAGCAGCCCGCAGACCGTCAGCACCTGCCCCAATGGTCCGGCGGACCAGGAAGAGACGAGCAGGTCGTCCTTGCTGAAGAACCCGGCGGTGAGCGGGAATCCCGCCAGCGCGAGGGAGCCCACGAGGAACGTCCAGTAGGTGACCGGGAGCTTGTCTTTCAATCCGCCCATGCGCCGCATGTCTTGTTCGTGGTGCAAGGCAATGATGACGGAACCGCAGCCCAGGAACAGGAGCGCCTTGAACGCGCCATGGGTAAGCAGGTGATACATCCCGGCGCTGTAGGCCCCCAAGCCGCAGGCCATGACCATGTAGCCCAGCTGGCTCATGGTCGAATAAGCGACCACGCGTTTGATGTCGGTCTGGGTCAGGGCGATGGTCGCACCCAGCATCATGGTGAGCCCGCCGACCAGTGCGACGACGGTCATCGCTGTGGGAGACAGGTTATACAGCGGCGAGAGGCGCGCGACCATGAAGACCCCGGCCGTGACCATGGTGGCGGCATGGATCAAGGCCGAGATCGGCGTCGGTCCCTCCATCGCATCGGGGAGCCAGACATGCAGCGGAACTTGCGCTGATTTTCCCACCGCTCCGGTGAAGAGCAACAGGCAGATTATGGTCATGACCGAGACCTCCCAGGTGCCGCCGAACGGTCCAAGGAGATTGCTCGTGTTGGACGCCACGCCCTCTGCTTGCGCGAACACCGTGGCGTAATCGAGCGAGCCGAACGTGTACCACACGAGGAAGAGCCCAAGGATGAAGCCGAAATCTCCGACGCGATTGACCAGGAACGCTTTGGTTGCGGCGGCGCAGGCGCTCGCCCGCTCATACCAGTGCCCGATCAGCAGGTAGGAACAGAGGCCCACCGCTTCCCAGAAGACAAACAACTGCAGCAGATTATCAGCCATCACCAGCATGAGCATCGAGAACGTGAACAGGGCGATATAGGCAAAGAAACGCGCGTATCCCGGCTCGCCGTGCATGTAGCCGATCGTATAGATGTGCACCAGCGTGCTGACCGTGGTGACCAGAATCAACATGACGGCGGTCAGGCGATCGATGGAAATCCCGATGTGAATGTCCAGGTTGCCGGAGGTCAGCCAGGTATAGAGGGGGACGTTGATGGCCTGGCCGGTGGCGACATCGTACAAGGCCAAGAGCGACAGCAGGAACGAGCCCACCATCGCCGGGACCGCCACCAGGTGCGCGCGGTCCTTAATCCACCCTTCGCCGATACCGACGATCAGAAAGGCGAACAAGGGCAGAAATGGAATCAACGCATAGAGCATGGTCAGTGCAGTCGGCCTATCGTTTCAAGAGGTTCAGGTCGTCGATGTAGATGGATGAATTCGCCCGGTGCAGAGCGATAATGATGGCCAGTCCCACGGCTACTTCAGCCGCCGCCACGGTCAAGGCGAAAAATACGAACACCTGCCCCGCCACATTGTGGAAGTATTCCGAAAAGGCGACGAAGTTGATGTTCGTGGCATTGAGCATCAACTCGACCGACAGCAGGATCACGATGATGTTGCGCCGAATCAATACGCCGACCACGCCGGTGAGAAATACGAAGCCGCTCAAGATCAAATAGTAGGATAACGGGACAGTCATGCAATTACCGATTGTTACTGGATGCGTTCATGGATGTCTTTTTTCGCCAGAATGATCGCCCCGATCATGGCCACCAGCAGGATCAAGGACGCGACCTCAAACGGGAACAAATAGGTTGAGTACAGGGCTTCCCCGATCAGTTCCGTGTTCCCGGGTCCCGCGACCGGATCGACCGAGGCTGCGGGAGCCGATGCCGTGGCCTGTGACTGAAAGAACAGCAAGATGATTTCCGTGCACAACACCACCCCGAGCAGTCCTGCCACCGGAAGTTGGTTGTGGTAGCGCTCTTCGGACGTGACGCTCAGCAGCATGACTACGAAGAGATACAACACCAGGATGGCGCCGGCATACACGACGATCTGCACCGCAGCCAGAAACTCCGCATGCAGGGTCACATACAGGCCCGCGACATGAAAAAACATGATCAGCAGAGCCAGCGCGCTGTAGACGGGGTTCCGCAAGGCGACCACCAAGAGGGAGGTCATTGCGATCACCGCGGCAAAATAGAAAAAGAAAATGTGGTCCATGCGTCCGTCGTCTCTTCCGAATCAGATGAAGGCCCCTGCCCCTATGCGCCCTCGCGCCTGTCCGATGACAGCCTGCTGCGACTCGCTCCTCTCTGTGCGGGGGCGTCACGGAGGGCGAGGTGGGCGGCTTAGATCTCCTTTTGCGGGAGATTCTTGAACGCGACGTTGAAAAACGCCACATTCGGATGCTGCAGCTCAAGGCGTTTTTCCCGGACGGGATACGAGCGGTCACCGATGGCGAGCAGCTGTTCTTTATTGAGGTGGAGCTGGCGCTTGTCGTAGACGGCCCATTCAAACTCGCGGGTCATTCCCAGGGCATCCACCGGACAGGCATCGACGCAGAGGCCGCAGAACAGACAGCGCGTCATGTCCATATAGTATTCTTTGGAGTACCGTTTCGTGGGTTCCTCTGGGACTTCCGCGCTGACGACGCGGATGACGCGCGAAGGGCAGGCTGCCTCGCAGAGGTCGCAGCCGACACATTTCTCGGTTCCGTCGTCATACCGCAGCAAGGCCAGCATGCCGCGGTAGTTTTCGGGTAACAGCCGTTTCTCATGCGGGTATTGCAGGGTGATCGGCTTGTAGTTGAGCAAGTGCGTCAGCGTGGCCTTCATGCCCAGCAGGAGCTCATAGAAAGTCAGCGTCTTGAGCCAATCTCTGAGCGAGGGTTTCGGCTGGGGCTGTGTTGTCACGACGTTCATTTCACTCCGTTACCGCGGGAAGAAGTAGGCGGCAATGGCCGTCAGGACGATATTGCCCAGGGCGATGGGCAGCATTACTTTCCAGCCGAACCGCATCAGTTGGTCATACCGCAGGCGGGGCAATGTCGCGCGCAACCAGAAAAACAGGAACAGAAAGAAGTACACCTTGACGGCGAACCACACGACGTTTTCCATCCAGGCCAGGGAGTCCAAGCCGATGTACCCCAGGATGGTGCCGGGATAGGGGGCGTTCCAACCGCCGAGAAACAGGGCCGCCGCGACGC
Organism: uncultured Nitrospira sp.; assembly: GCA_902500785.1. GTDB lineage: Bacteria > Nitrospirota > Nitrospiria > Nitrospirales > Nitrospiraceae > Nitrospira_A. The sequence goes on along the minus strand of CABVRW010000002.1, from coordinate 11,915 downwards.
ACGACACCAAGATCATATTGGCGTATTCCGCGATGAAGAAAAAAGCGAACCGCATGCCGCTGTATTCGGTGAAGAACCCTGCCACCAGCTCGCTCTCCGCTTCGGGCAGGTCGAACGGAACACGGTTGGTTTCCGCCACCGCGGAGATGACGTACACCACGAACGCGAAAATTTGCGGGAAGGGCATGGCGAGAATGAACCAATTCCAAAATCCGCCGGCTTGCGCCTCCGTGATCTTGACGAGGCTGAGCGAGCCGGACAGCAAAATGACCCCCACGATGGCGAGTCCGACGTTCAACTCATAGCTGATCACCTGCGCGGCGGAGCGGAGTCCGCCGAGGAGGGAATACTTGCTGTTCGAGGACCAGCCGCCGAGGATGATCCCATAGGCGCCGATCGAGGCGAAGGCCAAAATGTAGAGGATGCCGATATTGATGTCGCTGATCACGAAGGGCTTGATCTGCATGCCGAACACTTCGATGGTCAGGCTCGGGCCAAAGGGAATGACGGCAAACCCGATCAAGGCCGGCACCAGGGCGAGGATCGGCGCGAGGGTGAAGAGGAATTTGTTGGCGCCGGCTGGGATGATGTCTTCTTTGAAGAAGAGTTTTAACCCGTCGGCGATCGGTTGGAGCACGCCATAGGGGCCGACTTCCATCGGGCCCATGCGATCCTGCATCCAGCCGAGGACTTTCCGCTCGGCGAGGGTCAGGACCATCACGGTCAGCATCACCACCCCCATTACCGCGGCGATTTGAGCCAGGGACACCGCCAGTCGCAATCCGATTTCCATAACAGCAATACTCCTCGTCCCGTCCTACGAGACCTTCGCGAGAGACACGCGCGCGAGCTTAAAATAGGGGATTTGAGTCTGGGGATCAATCGTCCAGTCGGCGAGTTGCTTGGCCTCGCCGTCGAAATGCTCCGGAAACCACAGGAGGCCGACGGGCACACGGTCGCGAATGTTCATCCTGGTGGTGATGGCGCCACGTGGGTTGGAGACCCGAACCTGTCCTCCGTCCGTCAGTCCGAGCGTGGCGGCGTCCGCCGGATTGATGGAGAGGAACCCATCCTGCTGTACTTGAAGGAGTCCCTTGGCGCGCGTGGACAGTTTGCCGGAGTGAAACAGCGTTTGAACGAACAGCAGCGTAAACTGCTCGTCATCCGTCTTGGGAGTCGGGCGCAAGGCATACCGCCTCGCCGCATCGACCGCGAACCCTTCCGTCAGATAACGGCTCAGCACGGCCTGATCCACCTTGGGCGGAGTGGGCGCCGGTCCCAATAATCCATATCCCGGGATAACGCTCCGAATCTCTTTCAGGATTTCTCGTGCATCGCCATACTCCAGCGGTGAACCCATGAGGACGGAGAGCGCCGAGAACATTTCCCAATCGGGACGGCTGTCGCCTACCGGATCGATGGCTTGGCGAACGGCCTGGACATGCCCCTCGGAGTTTGTGAAGGTGCCGTGTTTTTCCATGTAGGAGGAGGCCGGCAGCACCACATGGGCCATGGCCGCGGTTTCGGTGAGAAACAATTCCTGACAGACCAATAGATCCAGTTTCGCCAGGGCTTCCTTGGCCTGGGCCGCGGCGGGAAGGGTGCCGACCGGGTTTTCCCCGACGACAAACAACGCTTTGAGCGCGCCCTTGTCGGCCGCGGCGAGCATGTCGATCAGCGAGGCACCGGGGGTGCGAGGCAATTCTTCCCGCCACACCGCCGTGATGCGTTCGCGGCCGGTCTGGTCATTGAGAGGCGCAGGGCCTGGGAAAAATTCGGCCACGGCGCCCATTTCAACTGCGCCTTGATCGTTATTCTCTTCGGCGAGCGGCCCGAGCCCGCAGCCAGGCTTGTCGAGCTTGCCTAACAGGATCAGCAGATCCAGCAGGTTCGCGATAGTGTCCTGTCCGCCCGGCTGACGCAGCACGCCATTTCCAACCAGGATGACCAACCGCTTTGCTGCCGCCAATGTCCGTGCAGCCTCGTTCCACTGTGCCCGCGTTTGCCCGGTGGCCGCTTCCAAATCGTTCCACGAAGTGGCGTCCAAGACGGCGGTGAGGCGTTGCACGAACGCCGGCGCCTGCTGGGCGATGTCGGCCTCGAGCAGATTCTGTTCGAGGACCGCTTTGATCAATCCGTTGACGGAATTCCCGAATTGGGTGGGATGAGTCGGAAAATGCTGCGCGGCGAGGTTGACGATATTGCTCAGCGTATCGATGGCCGGCTGCAGCGTTTCCATCGTGACGAGTGTCGCCTGCCGTTTTTTGACGGCTTCTTTGACCTTGAGGCCGGTGATCGGGCTGGTCTCGGTGATGTTGGTGCCGACCAGCAGCAGGGTGTCGGCGGCGACGATGTCTTCAAATGCGATGGTCCAACGATGGGTGCCCTGAACTCGGCGCAGGGCCTGCACGCCGCTGATGTGACCATATCGCGCACTGCTGTCGATGTGGTTGGTCCCGATCACTTGGCGCATGAATTTTTGGAACACATAGAGGTCTTCGTTCGTGCAACGGGAGGTGATGAGTCCTCCGAACGCATCCCCGCCATGCGCCAGTTTCAGGCGGAGAGCTTGTTCGGCGACGTATTCCAGCGCGTCTTCCCAGGTGGCTTCGACCAGTCGGCCTTCCCGACGGATCAACGGGTGCGTGAGACGGTCGGCGTGGGTGCTGGCATGAAAACCGAAGAATCCACGGACACAGAGGTCGCCGTTGTTTCGACCTGCTCCATGCGAGGAGTTCACCTCGATGAGCTCGTTGCCCTTCGTCTGCACGGTAATCCGGCAGCCATCGCCGCAGAAGGTGCAAATCGTGTCGGCCCGCTTGAGCATCCAGGGGCGGTATTCATACATGGACAGGCGGCTCGTAATGGCTCCGACGGGGCAGATCTGCACGCATCCGCCGCAAAATTCGCAGTCGAGCTGGTGGGCCGCGAAATGTTTGATCTCGGTCATGGTGCCGCGCCCGACCGGCGCCAGCGCCTTGACGTCCATGATTTCGTCACAGTACCGAACGCAGCGCAAACACTGCACGCAACGGTTCATCTGCGTTTCAATGAGAGGGCTGAAATATTCTTTCTGAAAGATACGCTTGGTCTCCGTGAACCGGCTGGTCGTCGGCGTGTATTGATGCGAGAAATCCTGGAGGTCGCATTTGCCGCCCTGGTCGCAGACCGGGCAATCCAGCGGATGGTTGGCCAGGATGAATTCCAGGACCGACTTGTGGGCGTCGTCCACCGTGGTGGTGGCGGTGCGCACGGCCATGCCTTCGGCGACCGGCGTGCTGCAGGCGGTCTGGAGCTTCGGCATCTTCTCGACTTCGACCAAACACATCCGGCAGTTGGCGTCCGGCTTCAGCTTGGGGTGGTAACAAAAATGCGGAATCATCACCCCGACACGCCGTGCCGCTTCGATCACCAGGGTTCCCTTGGGGACCGCGACCGTCGTGCCGTCGATGGTGAGCCGAACTGTTTCTGGTTTTGGATCAGGCATAATGTTCGTCGTTCGTCGCACGTGATGCGGAGTGTCCGCTTGTCTCCGATGACGAGATACGCGTCACGAGATACGTCAATGTTTCGTTCCTACCGGTTCAGGTCGGATCAAGTTTGCCGCCTCGGCGGCATGGATCAAGGCGACATACTCGTGCCGCCAGTGTTTGAGCGTGCTCAGGATCGGCGAGACTTCAGCATCACCGAACGCGCAGACCGTTCGCCCCGCAATGTTCTTGCACAGGTCGGTCAGGGTTTCAAGGTCCGCCATCTGGCCCCGCTTGTTGACGATCCGACGCATGATCTGCACGAGCCAGGAACTGCCTTCCCGACAGGGGCTGCACTTGCCGCAGGACTCGTGATAGAAAAATTCCATCAGGCGCAACGCTGCCCACACCATGTCGGTGCCTTCTTCCATCACGGTCACGCCGCCCGATCCCAGCATGGACCCGGCCAGCGCCACGGATTCGAAATCCAGTTTGACGTCCAGGTGATCGGGAGTCAGAAACGGGGCGGAGGCGCCTCCGGGAATGAAGGCCTTGAGTTTCTTGTTCGATCGCATGCCGCCGGCCTGCTCGTAGATCAACTCGCGAAAGGTGATCCCCATCGGGACTTCGTAGTTGCCGGGTCTGGCCACATGGCCGCTCACGCAAAAAACTCTGGTGCCGGTGCTCTTCGGCGGTGATCCGATCGAGGCGAACCATTCGGCGCCACGATTTAGGATGTGCGGCAGATTGGCCAAGGTTTCGACATTGTTCACCACGGTCGGTTTGTTGTAGAGCCCGTGTGTGGCCGGAAACGGCGGTTTGACGCGCGGGAGGCCGCGCTTGCCCTCGAGCGATTCCAACAGCGCCGTTTCCTCACCGCAAATATAGGCGCCCGCTCCGCGGTGCACCCAGATGTCGATCGTGGTGTTGGTGCCGAAAATATTCTTCCCGACATACCCGGCGGCACGCGCGTCGTTGATGGCTTGTTCGAGAATCTTGGCGCCCAGCACAAATTCCCCGCGAATATAGATGTAGGAGCTCGCCGCGCCGATGGCGTAGCAGGCGATGAGCATGCCTTCGAGCAATTGATGGGGGTCACGTTCGATCAACTGCCGATCTTTGAATGTCCCCGGTTCGCTCTCATCGGCGTTGCAGCATAGGTAACGCGGCCCCTGGTAGTCCTTGGGCAGAAATCCCCATTTGACTCCGGTTGGAAAACCGGCGCCGCCGCGCCCGCGCAAGCCGGATTTCATGACCACGGCGGTGACGTCTGCCGGACTCACTTTGCCCAGCACCTTGCGGATCGCCTGGTAGCCGCCTGTGCGTTCATACTCCGCGAGCGAACCCGTATAGCCGGGTTGCAGCATGTTTTTCAGAAGAATGGGTTCGTAGGTCGGCATAGCTTCAGCGTAAAACGAAACAGGTGACAGGTGAAAGGTTGAGGCCCGATATGGTTGTCCGTCGTCTCACGCCCCCGCCTTTGCCGCTGCCGGCTCCGGCCACATGAAGGGGCCGGTCTTCAGCGACGAGCTGCCGGTCTGCCGCAACTCGGCCAAAATGCGATCCAGCTTCTCTTCCGTCAGCCGCTCGTAATAGTCGTCGTTGACCTGCATCATCGGGCCCGTGCCGCAAGCAGCCAGACATTCTACGACACTTAACGTGAAGAGCTTGTCCGGAGTCGTCTCGCCCGGTTTGATGCCGAGCTTCGCGCCGATCCAGCCGATGACCGTATCCGAGCCGACGAGTGCGCACATGAGCGACTTACAGACTTGCAGGTGGAATTTCCCCACCGGCTTCAGGTTCAACATCGTATAAAACGTCGCGGTCTCATACACCTGCGGCGGGGTCAGCATCAAGATGCCGGCGATTTCCTGCATCGCCGCTTCCGTGACATACCCCTGTTCCCGCTGCGCCAGATACAGCAGCGGCAGCAGCGCGGACCGCTTCACCGGATAACGGCTCAATATATCGTCAATCTCTGCCTTGTGGGTTTCTTGCAGCATCTATTTCTTCCCTATGCCCACCACGATGAGGCGTGAAGCAGCCTGTTCCGACCTGTGCGCGTCCCACGAAGTCTTCCGAGGCGCGCGTTGCGCGAGCAGAGCGAACTCGTGACTCGCGCTCCTCATCTATCACATTCTCCCATTACAATGTCGTAGGTCCCGAAAATCGTGATGATGTCCGAGATCAGATAACCGCGGGCCATGTGGTCGAAGGCGCCCATGTGAATGAAGGACGGGGAGCGAATTTTCAGCCGATAGGGCCGCGGGCTTCCGTCGCTGACAATGAAGAATCCCAGCTCGCCCTTGGGCGCTTCGGTGCCGCAATAGGTTTCGCCTTTCGGAGGTTTGAAGCCCTGCGTGAAAATAATGAAGTGGTGAATCAGGCTTTCCATGTCGCGCATGACCTTGGCCTTGGGCGGGGGAACCACGTGCGGCACATCGGCCATGATCGGTCCCTCCGGCATCTGGTCGAGGCATTGGGCGATGATGCGCGCGCTTTGGCGCATTTCTTCCATCCGGACCCAGTAGCGATCGTACGTATCGCCCCGTTTGCCGACGGGCACTTCCCACTCGACTTTGTCATAGGCCCCGTACGGCTCATATTTACGCACATCGTAATCGACGCCTGATCCTCTCAGGGTCGGGCCGGTGAGTCCGAAATTGATCGCGTCTTCCGCGGAAATCACCGCCACGTCCCTGGTCCGCCCGACCCAAATCCGGTTGGACATGAGCAGCTGGTTGTATTCGTTGACCTTGTCCGGAAACGTCTGCAGGAACGCCTTCAGCCGGACGACCAGATCCGGAGTAAAATCGCTGTCCACCCCGCCGATGCGGTAGTAATTCAAGGTGAGGCGCGCGCCGCAGAGCTTCTCGAACATGTCCAACAGCACTTCGCGTTCGCGGAAGGTCCAGAAGAAGACGGTCATGGCGCCGATGTCGAGCGCCTGCGTGCCGAGCCAAAACAGGTGGCCGATGATGCGTTGCATTTCGGCGACGAGGGTGCGGATGTATTCCGCCCGTTCCGGCACGGTGATGTCGAGCAGCTTCTCCACCGCGCGCACATAGGCATAGTTATTCGTCATCGCGCAGACATAATCGAGCCGGTCGGTATGCGGAATGATCTGCATGTAGTGCAGGCCTTCCGCCAGTTTCTCGACGCCGCGATGCAAATAGCCGAGGTCCGGCGTAGCCTTCACGATCCGTTCGCCGTCCAATTCCAGCACCACTCTGAGCACGCCGTGCGTACTGGGATGTTGCGGGCCCATGTTCAACAACAATTCTTCCCGCCGACGCGTGCCGCCCTCCTGTTCGGTGGCGAGGTAGGCCTGCTTCTCGCGCGCCGGAACCTCCCCTTCCGTCTGCTCCTCAGGAGCTTCGTCCAGGCGGGGGATGAATGGAAACGAGCTACGCCAGCCTCGTCCCTCGGTCGGGAAATCTTTACGCAGCGGATGGCCTTCCTCGTAATCGTCCGGCAAAAGAATACGACGGAGATCGGGATGCCCGACGAAGATGATGCCCATCAAGTCGTAGACCTCACGCTCCATGAATTCGGCACCCTTCCAGATGCCGGTCACCGAGTCGATCTGCGGAGCCTCTTCGGTCACGCGCGCTTTCAGTCTGATGCGCCGTCGATGCGCCAGTGAGAGCAGTTGGTAGACGACTTCAAATCGCTCAGGGTCGGTGGGGTAGTCCACCGAGCAAATGTCGGTGATATGGTCGAACGAGGCCTCCGGCGTATCATGTAGCCAGCGAGCAATGTCGACGATCCGAGCGGCAGCCACGCGTGCCGTCACTTCGTTGCTGGCGGTATCCACCTCCACGCCGCGGACGGCGTCGGGAAACGTGGTCATGAGTCGTTCAAGCAGCGGTTGCATCGTTCTCGATTCACTTCACGAAGACATGTTCGCGCTGGACTTTTTGTTGCAGTTTCAGCAGCCCGTCCAATAACGCTTCCGGGCGAGGCGGGCAGCCCGCGATATACACGTCGACTGGGACGATCTGGTCCACGCCCTGCACCACGGCGTAACTGTTGTAGTGGTTGCCGGAGGTCGCGCAGGATCCCATGGAGATGACGTAACGCGGTTCCGGCATCTGATCGTAGATCCGTCGGATGACCGGGGCCATCTTCCGGCAGACTGTTCCGGCGACGATCATTAAATCGGACTGTCGCGGCGAGGCACGGAAGACGCCGGCGCCGAACCGGTCGATATCATAACGCGACGAGACGCTGGCGATCATCTCGATGGCGCAACAGGCCAAGCCGAACGTCATGGGCCACATGGAAGACTTGCGCGCCCAACAGACGAGGGCATCGAGATTTGTCGTCAGAATATTGGCATCCAGTTGCCGCTCCAAAAAGCTCATAGTTCCCTCACTTTCCCATTCCCTTTAGCGAGAAGGGGGATGAGCGGCCTGGTCGCTCATAGTAGATCCGATACTCAGTCCCATTCGAGCGCCCCTTTTTTCCAGGCGTACCAGAATCCGACGATCAGGATGCCGATAAAGACGATCATCTCGACGAGGCCCACCAGTCCCAACTTCTTGAACGCCACGGCCCAGGGGAACATGAAGACGATTTCGATGTCGAAGATCACGAACAACATCGCAATGATGTAATACCGTATCGGGAACTGTACCCGGGCATCCGAAAACAGTGGGCTGCCGCTCTCATAGGGCGTGAGCTTAGCGCGATAGGGCCGGCTCGGACGGACGATTCGGCCGAGGAGAATCTGGACTGCGCCGAACGCAAACGCGATCACGATAAACATCAGGATCGGGATGTAATTCAGCGGCGCGGCTTCGCTACCCATGGTTCATCCGTGAGGCGTGAAAGGTGACATGTGAAACGACGGTGCCCACGATCGTGCTCATTCCTGTTCCTGTTACGCGGCGGAGCGCGCCGTCAAGATCGACCCGAAGAACGGCTGGAATTTCAGGCCATCCAGTTCCGGCTTAGCCATGCCCTTGTGTTGCACCAAGACTTTGAATGTGCGTCCCATGCCGTCCGGACGCAGCAAGTGAATCGCGGCATAAAACTCGGCGGATTCCGGTTGCAGTGACTCCAGCAGTTGCTCCGCGCCCAGGCCGATCAAAAAACTCATCTGATTCGTAAATCCGGTCACATCCAGTCCGGCCAGTTGGCCCGTTTGCGCCAGGGCGGTGAAGTCCACATGGGCGGTCATATCCTGCTCACCCACCCGGTCGTACGCATCCTCCGAGGTGGTTTGATGGTAATAGCACAAGAACGTGCCGTTCTTGCGATCCGGCCCATAGAGGTCCTCGGTGGTGTGGCCGTAGTCGATCGTCAGGACCGCGCCGCGAGCCATGGCGTGCGCCACCTGGTTCATCCAGCGCACCGCATGCAGATTTATTTCGGTCCGATAGCCGTTCGGCAGGCTGATCGCCGCCTCCCGCAGGTAGGCTGACAATTCGTCGGAGAGGGGGCGATAGACCTCGCTGAATCGGTCGTCGCAACAATCGACATAAACCTCTTGTACGTGCCCATCGATCACCGCGAGCCGATGAACGGGAAACGCATCCACCAGTTCATTGGAAAAGAAGAGGCCGGTGACGCTGTTCGGCGGCAGATCTTCCAGGCGATCGAGCCAGGCGACGCGACCGGCTTGTCCGACCCACGGCGCCACACTGTGTTGCTGAATGGCGCGCATCGAGGCACTGCGTTCGATCAAGACGTAGCGCAGGCGTTCACCGAGGTTCGCGGGAGCGTTCCGGCAAGCTGTGAGGAAATCCCGCGCCAACAGACCCTTGCCCGCTCCCATCTCCACGACGGTGAAGGGATCCGGATGCCCGAGGCAGGCATCAAGCTGCTGCGCTTGTTTGGCCAACGCCTGCCCGAGGATCGGGTGCACATCCGAGCTGGTATAAAAGTCGCCGGACCAACCGATGCGTTCCTGGGTCGGAGCATCGACGGGGCGGACATAGTAGCCGTACTGCGGATGATACAGGGCGAGGTCCATGAAGCGGGCGAACGAAATCGGACCAGTCGCTGCAATTTCAGCCCTGATTTCCGCCAGGAGTTGTGGATGCCCAGTGCTCAAAGTGACACCACCCTTGTCGGTAGTCGACTTTCGGTTCATGCGCCATCGCAAGAAACAGCTCTCCCACCGGATTCTCTAGGGAAAAGAGGGGGTTAGATTAGCCGCTGCTTCGGCGGCAAGTCAAGGCGAAAAGACCTGGGAAGGTGGGAGAATCTCGATGTTTGAGCGGGTGTTTATTCCCCCCGTCGGGAACACAGTGCGGCCAGGGATCTCACGCTACGCCCCATGGCACTTCTTGAATTTTTTTCCGCTTCCGCAGGGGCAGGGATCGTTGCGGCCGACTTTGTCTGCCTGGTGTTGGACCGTTTGCGGCGCCGGTTCGTCGCTCCGGTTGAGCACCATGCGCGGCGGCGGGGTCGGTTCAGGGACAGGCGGCGGCTGCTCGCCGCGGACGGCCTGAACGCGGAACATTCGCTCCAGCACATCCGACTTGATGCGCTCCATCATGGCGGAGAACATGTCGAAGCCTTCGCGCTTGTACTCGATCAGCGGGTCCTTTTGTCCGTAACCACGCAGGCCGATGCCATCTCGAAGATGGTCCATGCCCAGCAAATGGTCCTTCCAATGGTGGTCGATCACTTGGAGCAGCAGCATCTTCTCCAGATACCGCATCAGTTCGGAACTGAGCTCCTGTTCTTTGCGGTCGTAGGCTTGTCGGACCTGGTGTTGGATGTCCTCGATCAGGGCGTCTCGACCGACGTCTTTGAAATGGTCTGCCACGGTGCCACGGCCCTGTGTGACGTCCAGGGCGAATTGGCCTTGGAGGGCTTCGCCGAGACCGTTGTAGTCCCATTCTTCCTGGTACTGATCGGCCGGGCAGTAGGTATCGACGAAGGCGTTGACGACGTCCTTCATCATGTCGTGAATATCCTGCTGGATGTGTTCACCGGCCAGCACAGCGTGGCGGTGTTGGTAGATCACTTCCCGCTGCTTGTTCATCACATCGTCGTATTCGAGGAGCTGTTTGCGGATTTCGAAGTTGTGCCCTTCGACCTTTTTCTGCGCGTTGGCGATGGCCCTGGTGACCATGCCGTGCTCGATGGGCACGCCTTCTTCCATGCCCAACTTGAGCATCAACTGCGAGACGCGCTCGGAGGCGAAAATGCGCATCAGATCATCTTCGAGCGACAGGTAGAATCGTGAGGAGCCGGGATCGCCTTGACGGCCGGCGCGGCCACGAAGCTGGTTGTCGATGCGGCGGCTTTCATGCCGCTCGGTGCCCAGGATATGCAGCCCGCCTGCGGCGACCACTTCCTGCTTGTCCTTTTCACAATCGGCCTTGATCTCGTCGAAAATTTCCTGCTTGCGCGCATCCGTCAGGGTTTCATCCTGGTACAGAATCCGTTTGAACAGGAAGTCAGGATTGCCGCCCAGGAGAATGTCGGTGCCGCGGCCCGCCATGTTGGTGGCGATAGTGACCGCGCCCTTGCGTCCGGCTTGGGCGATAATTTCTGCTTCTTTCTCGTGAAACTTGGCGTTCAGCACGTTGTGCTTGATGCCGTTGCGGCCCAGGTATCCCGCCAACCGTTCGGACTTTTCGATGGAAATCGTGCCGACCAGGACCGGCTGACCGCGCTCGTGACAGTCCTTGATTTCCTCGACGATGGCCGTGAACTTTTCCTTCTCCGTCCGGAAGACGACGTCGGCGTAATCCTTGCGGATCATGGACCGATTGGTCGGTACGACGTTGACGTCCAAATTGTAGATCTTGGCGAACTCTCCCGCTTCCGTGTCGGCCGTGCCGGTCATGCCGGCCAGCTTCTGATACATACGGAAATAATTCTGAAAGGTCACGGAGGCCAGGGTCTGGTTCTCGTTGGCGATCTTGACGCCTTCTTTGGCTTCCACGGCCTGGTGCAACCCGTCGCTCCACCGGCGGCCCGGCATCAACCGGCCGGTAAACTCATCGACGATGATGACTTCGCCGTCCTTGACCACATAATCGACATCGCGCTTGTAGAGTGAATAGGCCTGGAGGGCCTTCACGACGTGGTGCACGAGATCCATGTGCTGCAGGTCGTACAGGTTGTCGACGCCGAGGAGTTTCTCTACGCGGATGTTGCCTTCTTCCGTGAGCGAGGCGGTTTTGGTTTTCTCTTCGATCGTATAGTCCTGCTCCGGCTTGAGCTGCGGGATGATCGAATTGATCCGATAGTACAGATCGGTGGTTTGATCGGTCGGACCGGAGATAATCAACGGTGTGCGCGCTTCGTCGATCAGAATGCTGTCGACTTCGTCTACGATGGCGAAGTTCAGCGGGCGCTGGACGCATTGGCTCAGGTCGCTGACGATCAGGTTGTCGCGGAGGTAATCGAATCCGTATTCGTTGTTGGTGCCGTAGGTGATCTCGGCGCGATACGCCTCATGCCGAGTGCAGGGCCGCA
>CABVRW010000001.1:126527-167638 GCA_902500785.1 uncultured Nitrospira sp. | reverse complement strand
TGGGGAAAATTGGAGCGGGAAACGGGATTTGAACCCGCGACCCTCGCCTTGGCAAGGCGATGCTCTACCACTGAGCTATTCCCGCTACCGCACGACGGAAGAGGAGGGATTCTACCGGCCACGCGCAAACACTGTCAAGCCGGACGAGGTAAATATCGTGCTCGCACGGACGATCCGTCGCCGCCGGCTCGATCCGCCATCGCGCCCCAGCGTCGACATGGCACGCGGGTGGCCCTACGTCCACATAAAAGACGGCCTTTCGACTCAGGTATATCTGCTGCTTCTGTCCACTTGACGGACCTGCGAGGCTTGAGTAGAGTGATTCTCATGTCTTCCTATGCTATTCCCATCAACGAGGTAGCCTCAGCGTGACCTCACGTCCGCCGCAGTCGATTCCTTTTGCAGCGCAAGCGATTCCCTTCGACGAGTATCTCGCATCAGGCAAGATTCCCGAGAGTCTGCTCACAAGTGAGTATGTCGGGCAGCAATTTGTCGAACGATTGGTTCACTATGTACTGAGCGTTCCTGCCGGCAGTTATACGATGGCGCAACTCAGCCGGCTCCTCGAACAACTGGATCCCCGTACCCAGGTGTTCTTCTTCAAGCGACTGAAAGAGAATAGCCCGGAGAGTCTGAAGGATTTTGCCCCGCTTTATTATGGATTCATGAACGAGTTTCATTCCCTCCTGTTTACGTAAGTCACTGCCCAAAAAAAATACCTTGTCGCCCCCCTAATCTCAGGTATAATCACGAGAACCTCTTAATGAGCCAAGGAGCACTATGAATCCCACGCTACAGCGCGCTGTTACGAGCTTTTATAATCTGGTGTATGAAGCCCAAACGTTCGCAACCACCATGTCTCGGATCGACACCGCCGAGCAAGAACACTATGCCGGACGGATTGAGGGCCTGAACTGGGTACTGGACCGTTGCCAGGAACTCGAGGATATGGATGCCAATATCACTCCGACGACGCTGCAACGCGTACTGACGGAAGTGAAATCAGACTTGGATCATGAGCTGTCTGTGCAGCGTCGTGAAAAAGGCCGACGCGCCGATGGACGTGAGGAAGCCCTGACCTTCGTGGCTGATTACTTGTCCAGCCTGATCACGGCCACTGAGATCGAATCCGCCAAAACCTCCGTGTAACCGCCTGTCGATTGTCTCCAGGCTTATCTTTCGTCATGGCCTCCTCCGAGGGCGACTATGACCCGTGAGTGGATCATCTTCGCCATTTGTCTCGGCCTGGGAGGCCACATTGCCCTAGCCGTGGTTTTGCACGCGCCTGACCTGTGGCCATGGAGTAAGGCGTGGCTGTACGGATTACTCTCTGGCCTTGCGCTCTATGTCGTGGTTCAGCTCATCCGCTCACTGTGGTGGATGTTTCGCGGCAGAAACACCGATGAGCCGAAGGCCCATGACGATCAGCGTATGGGGCATCGCTGAATCCGAGCAGACCTGATTGCCCACATTGCACTACTGGCCTGTCCCTCAGTAAAATGCCCCCCATGCAGCCACGTTCGAACAGACCTTCTTCACCTAATTGGCCCCCACGCGCCACGCGCCCCGCACCCCCTTCGCCGGGACGCCCTCCGGCCGATCAATATGATTCGTTTAACGCCTCTCTGCTGTATTGCGGACAATGCCGTCAGGCGACACCCACTCGCCAACGCCTTCTTCTCGTCCTACCGACAGGCAATCTCTACGAGTACCTGTGCGCGCAATGCGGAACTTCGACTGGTTCAAAGACTGAAAACGTCTCGACAGAGAGTCGTCTGCTGGCTCCGTAACCCTTCCTGCGCAAGCCCCTGCCAGAGCCGTGACTCCGAGGCGCACGTTCCCGGGTTGCTCACGCCGAGACAGAGGGTGGGACCGCCTAGCCTCTAACAGGCTTCGGAAAGACTCGATTGGTTGTGCGCTACGCTGCGATCAGCTCAGGTGCCCTGTCGGCATCAGAAGGGCCGCAGGCGAATACGTCTGACAGGCGAATGCTCAGATGGAAGATAACGAGTCTGAGGGAGGTGACTAGGCAATCTGACCGAGCGGGATGCCCTCGTCTATCAGCATGACCGGAATATCTTCTCGCACGGGATAGAGAATCTGATTGTCCGATCGAATCAAACCGCCGTCGAGCTTTTCCGTGACGGGCTTCTGGGCCTTGTTTTTGAGCGTTCCCCGCTCGATCGCGCCATTCACTTTCTGAATCAATAGATCGTCGGCGAGCACCACGCCCTGCTTGGTTTCCGGGCAACAGAGAATAGCCAACAAGTCTTTGTCGAGATTCACGGTCTTTCGTACGGCGTCACTCACAACATTGCTCACAATCTCACCCAGTGTGGGTGACTGGAAGGTTACGGGAAAGATAGTCCAAATGAAGCAGCAGATCAAGAAGATACCAAAACTCACCCCTATCTGGTATCGTAGTTCAGCTGTTCCCCGGTCGCTTTCCAACTCTGGGGCTCAATGTGACTTCCTCTCATCGGATCGGACGTATCTTCCTCACGGGGCTCCTCGTCCTCCTTCCGGCATGGACGACCTTTCTGATCATGGCCGCCCTGTTCGAAACATTGGATTCGTTCCTCCTGAATCTCATCGGCCGGCAAATACAGCCGTATGCTCCTGGTCTAGGCCTCTTGCTGCTTATCGGAATGGTCCTCACCGTCGGTGCCATTGCGACACAGGTCATTGGGCAACGAATAGTACGCTGGACCGAGCGCACTCTCGAACGAATTCCGTTGATCCGCAGCATTTACATGACCTTGAAAGGCATGACGGATCTGCTGAACTATCGAACGCGCTTCGGGCAGAGCACCGTGGTCGCCTTCCCCTTCCCCCGCGACGGGCTCTGGGCCCTCGGGTTCGTCATGGGGCCCCCGCCACCAGCGCTTCAAATCGCACCAACGGTCGAGTTGGTCATGGTGTTCGTCCCCACCGCCATTCACCCCTTTACCGGTTATTTAGCCATGATCCCGAAGACACAATTGTACCCGCTGAACCTTCTGCCGGAAGAGGCCTTGAAGTTGGAATTCTCAGCAGGATTATATCGCCCTCTGCAAGGCTGGCTCACGTCGCCGGCGCGAAACCCGACATGATACCGTCCGACCAGCTGACCATCCGTCCGGCCACGTTGGAAGACCTGGACACGCTCACGGCATTCAACGCCGCCATGGCGCAGGAAACCGAGCAACGGACACTCGATCGCACCCGATTACGCCTGGGAATCCGGGCGGTCATCACTCATCCTGAGCGAGGTCAGTATTATGTCGCTGACTTGCACAGGCCAGCCCAGGCCGATACAGTAACCCTGGGACAGCTGCTCATTACCTATGAATGGAGCGATTGGCGGAATGCCCAATTCTGGTGGATTCAAAGTGTCTATGTGCACTCTGACTGGAGACGAGAAGGCGTCTATCGATCCATGCATCGCGCGATCATCGACCTGGCTCGATCGGACACCGGTGTCTGCGGTGTCCGACTCTACGTCGAAGGAAACAATCACATCGCCAAACGCGCCTACGAGCGAGTCGGGCTCTCACCGTCGAGCTACGAAGTGTATGAGTCTGATTTTGTGCTCCCTCAACGCCATGCCCCGGCAACAGAGCCTCACCCGTCCGGCGGACGTTCACAGAAGGAGGACCGTGTATGCGACTAGTTGGCCTGCTCTTGGTCATGATGATGCTTCTACTGAACGCCTGCGCGTTTAGCCGAGGCACATTAGGCGACGAGCTCAAGACAGAGACTATCAACTCGATTAAAAAAGGAGTCACGACGAGAGCGGAGGTCCTGGCTCAACTCGGCGCTCCGGACCGCGTCCTTCAACTGAACGGGCGAGATCTCTTTCAATACTACCGGTACGATGCCAAGGTCGGCAGTCTGCTGTTGATCGTGGTAAATTTTTCCCGTGTCTCGGTCAAGAGCGATGATCTGTTTGTGGTGATCAACCGGGAAGGAACGGTCGAGGAGGTGATCGCGTCCAAACGAACAGAGGGGCTGGAGTTCCGTTTCTGGCCATTCGGAGACTGACACCATGACTCACCGACCCCTCGCGCTCCTAGTCCTCCTGTCCACGGCCTTGGGGATCCTGTTGTCCGGCTGTAACGTCGCACGCCTGACCATCAATACGCCGCTCACTCCGGAATCAGTCGCCTTCATTGCCGAAGGCCGCACCACCCTAGCCGATGTCGTCGACACCTTGGGGGCACCGGACTCGATCACCGATGCCGAAATGGGAAGCATCGTCACCTACCGGTTCCTCAACGCGAAATATTCGCGAGTCAACTTCGGATGGCTCCTGAAACCTTGGTCGCCGGTTGATCCGGACTTTGTTTTTTCTCGATCCGGGTTGGGGGCGGACGCGTTCGAACTCCTGTGTGATCCCAATTGGATCGTCACCCACTACGCCTTTGTGCGTCACCGGCCCGAACCACCGTTCACACCCTATCCGTTTTGAGCCCGTTTGCAGACGCCTCCAACCCGGTGAATTGCCGCCCGCTGAGCATCCCGCTATAATGCCGCTCATGGGTGCAGGTTCTTCTGACGACGCTCCAAGCCATCACGCCCCCGCGACATCATCCTCCTATATCCCGGCCGATCGCGATGTGGACTTTCTCCAACGCGACGAACTTCGTCCCTTGCGCCTCGGATTGGAGCTGCTCAAGCCGGAATTGATCCAAACAGAACTGGGGATTCGCTCGACGATCGTCGTCTTCGGCAGCGCAAGACTGCTCGAACCCGCGCGTGCCCGCCAAGACCTCGAGGACGCCTCGGCAGAGTTGAAGGCTTCCCCGCACGACCGATCGCGACAGCAACGGGCCGCCGTGGCAGAACGCCGTCTCGCCCTGTCGCGCTATTATGACGTCGCGCGAGAGTTCGGCCGTCTCGTGTCCTCGACCTGTCAAATCGACGGCCACGGTGACTACGTAATCGTCACGGGCGGAGGCCCAGGTATCATGGAAGCGGCCAATCGTGGAGCTGCGGACGCGGGCGCAAAATCGATGGGACTCAATATCACCCTCCCCCACGAACAACGACCGAATCCCTACATCACCCCGGACCTCTGTTTTCAGTTTCGTTATTTCGCCCTACGCAAGATGCATTTTCTTCTCCGGGCCCGAGCACTGGTCGTGTTTCCAGGCGGGTTCGGCACGCTCGACGAACTCTTTGAGACGCTGACCCTTCTCCAGACGGGCAAAACTCGTAACATTACGATTGTCCTGATGGGGCAAGCCTTTTGGGAACGCCTCATCAATTGGCCGTTGCTGATCGAAGAAGGTCTGGTCGGATCCGATGACCTCGCGCTCTTCCACTTTGCAGAAACCGCGCAGCAAGCCTGGGACCTCATCTGCCGGAATCATGGAGGCCCCATCCCATGAAACTCTCGTTTCACGGAGCCGCACGATCCGTTACGGGAAGTCGTCACCTGCTGGAAATGCCCGGCAGCAACGTGCTCTTGGATTGCGGCCTCTTTCAGGGCCAACGGCAAGAAGCGGATCGCCAAAACCGGTTTCTGGGATTTGATCCGCGTTCGATCCAGGCTGTGCTCCTGTCACATGCCCATATCGACCACTCCGGCGCGCTGCCTGTTCTGGCCAAACATCAGTTTCGAGGGGACGTGCATATGACTCGCGCGACCGCCGATCTCGCCGCGGTGATGTTGGAAGATTCGGCTCGCCTTCAAGAAAACGATTGCGCCTACTTGAATCGCAAGGAAAAGCGTCTCGGCAAGCGCTGCCTGCAGCCCTTCTACGAGGCTCGCGATGCGCGCGCCATCATCCGCCGCTTCGTCGGCGCCCGGTACGGCGACACGATCAAGGTGACCCCTCGCGTCACCGCGTCCTTCCATGATGTCGGTCATATCCTGGGATCCGCCGCCATCCGCCTCAAATATTCCGCGCGCGGCAACAGCACCACCATTCTCTTCTCCGGCGATCTGGGCCGGCCTCAGATGCCGATCCTGCGCGATCCGGCTCCGCCACCGAGTTGCGATGTGCTGATCATTGAATCGACCTACGGCGATCGCCTCCACGAGGAAGCCGGAGAGGCGCTGACCCACAAAGCCCAGCAACTGGTCGCCCATGCGAAAATACACCGAAGCAAGATCATCGTGCCCGCCTTTGCGCTCGGACGAACGCAAGACCTGGTCATGCGCATCAAGCGATTGGTGGCCGAGGGAAGCATCGACCCGCTTCCCATTTATATCGACTCGCCTCTGGCTTCGAAGGTGACGGACGTATTCCGAAAACATCCCGAGTGCTACGACGAGGAAACCTTCCGCACCTTTACCTCGGAAGGAGATCCGTTTGCGGCCCGATATATCCGGTATATCTCCTCGCCGGAAGAGAGTAAGCAATTGAATACCCTGAAAGGGCCCTGCGTCATCATTGCCTCCTCCGGCATGTGCGAGGGTGGGCGGGTGGTGCACCATCTCAAACATGCCATCCAGGATGAGGCCAACATCATCGCCATCGTGGGATTTCAGGCCGAACATACGCTAGGCCGCCGACTGGTCGAAGGATGGGATGTCGTCCCTATTTTCGGCATCCCGACGACGCGGCGCGCCCAGGTGGTGGTCTTTAACGGGCTATCGGCCCATGCGGATCGGAATGATCTGCTCGCCTATGTGAGGGCCATCTCTCCCGCCCCCCAGCAAGTGTTCGTGGTCCATGGAGAAGAAAAACAAGCCCTGTCGCTGGGTGCGGCCATTCAGACTGAACATCCCCAAATGGCCGTGGTGGTCCCCTCCAAGAACAACACGTACGAGATCTAGTCAGGGGGCGGCTCAGTTGCGCTTACTCACGGAGGATGCCGGCAGACATGAACCTATCAAACAACAGTTTCAACACGGTGCGAGCCTGCGCCGCGATCTTGTTGACGGCCTGGGCGTCACCCGCGTGGAGCTTCGACGCGTCGACCGCCTTAGTCGATCAGGTCCGGGTACGCGCCAGGGAGTTGGGAGTGAACCTCGGGCAGCTCCAGCCGGGGCCTCTGAATGCCATCACGGATGTGCCAGGGGTCAAGGTTGGGCAGGTCACGCTGACGCGAGACGACGGCCCTCTTCAACCCGGACAGGGGCCCATCAGAACCGGCGTCACAGTCATCGTGCCGCGAGATGATGTGTGGCACAACAAAGTCCCAGCGGGAGCGTTCGTCCTGAACGGCACCGGGGAAATGACCGGGCTGGCCTGGGTCGCGGAATCGGGCTTTCTGGAATATCCCATCGCATTGACCAACACGCTGAACGTCCCTCGAGTCGCCAATGGGGTCATGAGCTGGATGATCCGGCAATATCCAGGTATCGGCATTACCGATGACACCCTCACCCCCGTCGTGGCGGAATGTGATGACGGCCGCTTGAACGACATCCAAGGGCGCCACGTCTCGGAATCCGATGTCATGCAGGCGTTGGACGAAGCGTCGGCAGGCCCTGTCAAGGAAGGGAGCGTGGGAGCGGGCACCGGCATGATCTCGTATGGGTTTAAAGGCGGCATCGGGACGGCCTCTCGACGGCTCCCGGACGCCAACGGAGGATTTACGATCGGGGTGCTGGTGAATGCCAACCATGGCCGTCGGACCGAGCTCACTATGGGCGGGGTGCCGGTGGGGAGACAGTATGACGCCGCTCCAACCCCATCCAGCCTGTTGCCGGACCAGAGGCCTGGACATCTTCATGCCTCCCGCGAGGGAACCAGCGGAAATGCTGAGGGGTCGATCATCGTCATCATCGCCACCGATGCGCCATTGGATAGTCGACAACTCACGCGACTCGGAAAACGAGCTGCCTTAGGACTCGCCCGTACAGGCTCGACGGCGCGCCATGGCAGCGGGGACTTCATGCTGGCCTTCTCCACCGGCAACGTCATTCCCCATTACCCCTCAGCACCAACGTTTTCACTCACGCATCTCGCCGACACCCACCTCAATCCGGTGATCACCGCCACGGTCGAGGCGACAGAAGAGGCGATCCTCAATGCGCTCACCGCCGCCACCACCGTAACCGGGCGCGATGGGTTTCGGGCCGACGCGATCTCCATCCCTCGCCTACGCGCCCTCCTTGCTCCTTCCACCACCGACACCCCCTAACCGCACCCATGGCACCTCGAGACCTTCGACGCCCTTGCTTTTGCAGAGCCCCACGGCTATTCTCCTGGCCTATCAGTACGTCATACGGAGGGCTATGGCTGAATATCCTATCGGGGGTGGCCTCACACTCCAGACAGCGCTCGAAAAGAACGGCAAGTTTGCAGAGTTTTTGCAGACACGAATGACGCGAGCACTGGAAACGCAAGATCCGACCGAACTCCATTACCTGCTCGCCCAGCTTGACGACTATCATTCGTACATGTGGCGGTACTACAAGAAACTGGCGACCGATCGACCTGAACGTATGAATCCGGGTGTGTAGCCGCACCAGGCCGGTCAGCCTCTGATCCTATTGGCAACGATATACCCGTGATTCTCACGCCTCCATCGACGCTGCGTTTTGCCTCCGCCCTTACCCGTCATGGGGACGCTCAGGCCGCCGCCAATGAATTGATCCGAGCCATTCGCGAGCAGTTGGGATTCTCCCGCATCGATGTGGCCTTCCTGTTTATTTCCGCCCAGCATGCCGATCAGGCGGACGCGCTCTCGCAGGCGCTACGCACCGCACTGGGCCCCGACACGTTGGTCGGCTGCACAGGCGAGGGGGTCATTGCCACCGGACGAGAAATCGAAACGGGACCAGCCGCAACCCTCTGGGCAGCCCATTTGCCTGGAGTCATCGTGCATCCGCTGCGACTTTCGTTTTCAGCAATCCACGACCAACTGTCCCTGCACGACTGGCCTGAACTGGACGATGCCGGTGAGACGGCACCCGTCATGCTGCTCTTTGCAGATCCCTTCTCCACACCACTGCAAGACGTGTTGACCCTTATCGAGGAACGCTACCCGCGCACGCGTGCGCTCGGTGGTCTGGCCGGAGGCGGACAGGACCAGGCAGAAAATCGCCTCTTCCTCGATGAGGAGGTCTACACCGACGGCCTCGTCGGTGTGGCGCTGTCCGGGAACATCGCGGTCCGCACCGTCATCTCACAAGGCTGTCGCCCGATCGGGGACCGGTTTATCGTCACGAAGGCAGAGCACAACGTGATTCAGGAACTCGGCGGGGTCCCTGCATTGCATTGTTTGCAGACCGTCTTCGGACAACTCTCCTCGGATGAACGCGCTCAGGCCCAACAGGCCCTCCATATCGGAGTCGCCATGGATGAACAACGCCCGCACTTTACCCGAGGAGATTTTCTGATCCGCAATCTGATCGGCGCCGATCAACAGACCGGAGCCATCGTCGTCGGAGACGTCGTGCAGGAAGGACAGACCGTTCAGTTTCAGGTCCGTGACGCACAGGCCGCCGATGAAGATCTCCATGCCTTACTTGCATCGTCCCTGCTCGCCGAATCACCACGGCCACTGGGAGCGCTGCTGTTCAGTTGTTGCGGCCGCGGGAAAGGACTCTTCGGCGTTCCGAATCATGACGCCGCTGTTCTGGGGGAGCAATTGGGCGCCATTCCTCTCGCGGGATTCTTTGCCCAGGGTGAACTGGGACCGGTCGGGGGACGCAATTTCCTCCACGGCTATACGGCGAGCATCGCGATCTTTTCTGAACCCGACCGATCATCCCAGTCGGGTCCGAATCATTGAGCCACCAGCCACACAGGCACCGCGGCACGCTTGACCCGCGCACTGGATAAGGAGCTCCTCGTGAACACTCGCTTCTGGCTGACCATTTGCGGTATCGTGGGAATCTTATTGATGAGTATAGGGAGACCAATCATGGCACAGACTGAACCGACCGGCTCGATTCCTGAAACCACGACCGACTCCGGCCTTAAATACGTAGACCTCGTTGTGGGCACCGGCCGTGAAGCCGTTGCGGGCAACCACGCGACCGTTCACTATACCGGTTGGCTGACAAACGGAACGAAGTTCGACAGCTCCGTCGATCGCCGCGACCCATTCTCCTTTCCGATCGGTTCCGGCAAGGTCATCAAGGGATGGGATGAAGGAGTCGCCGGAATGAAAGTCGGAGGCAAACGGAAACTGACTATTCCCCCGCAACTTGGCTATGGAGCCCGAGGAGCCGGCGGCGTGATCCCTCCCAATGCGACCCTCGTATTCGAGGTCGAACTGCTGGAAGTCCGTTAAGACCGGTTCACACCAGCCGGTTGCTGCTCATCATCACTAGGGATTTCATCCACATCCGATGACACACACCCCCCTGATCGACGCTCACCGTAAGGCGAACGCCAAGCTTGTCGACTTTGCAGGCTGGGAGATGCCCATCCAGTATTCCGGCGTGGTCGACGAATACCAGACTGTCCGGAGACATGCAGGACTGTTCGATGTGAGTCACATGGGACGCATCAGTGTCACCGGGCCGGGATCGTTGGCATTTTTGCAGCGCGTGACGACGAACGATGTCTCAAAACTGTCTGTGCGCCAGTCACACTATTCCATGATCTGCGCCACGAACGGCGGCATCAAAGACGACATTTTCGTGTACCACGTGAAACCGTATGAATTTCTCGTCTGCGTGAACGCCTCCAATCGGGAAAAGATTGTTGCGTGGCTGCACGAGAAGGTCGCGCAGGCCCAAAGCTGCAAGGTCCAGGACCTGTCAGCGTCACTGGCGCAAATTGCTGTTCAAGGTCCGGCCTCACGCGACATTCTGGGAGTCGCCGGCCTCGCGGGCCTCACCGCACTGAAGGTTCGCCAATGCCTGGACGCGACCCTCTGCGGTCACTCAACGCTGGTGACCCGAACCGGTTATACCGGCGAACTAGGGTATGAGTTGTATGTTTCGGCAGAGGGAGCACCGAAGATCTGGGATCGACTCCTCGAAGCGGGACGTCCGCTGGGCATCAAACCGGCAGGGTTAGGCGCGCGTGATTTACTACGGCTTGAAATGTCCTACTTGCTTTATGGGAATGACATGAATGAGGAGACAACCCCCATCGAGGCCGGTGCGGAATGGGTGGTGAAATTTGATAAGGGAGACTTCATCGGTCGAACGGCATTGCTCGCCCAACAATCACGCGGAACCACGCGGCGGCTCGTGGCGTTTGAACTCCTCGAAAAGGCTGTGCCGCGACATGGATTCAGAATCCTGAATGCGCAGGCGCCTCACGCCGGGATCGGCGAAGTCACCAGCGGGAATTTGTCGCCTTTGCTGCAAAAAGGGATCGGCATGGGGTACGTCGCGACTGATGCAGCCCAACCAGGCTCGTCTATCCTGATCGATATTCGAGGCAAGTCTTATCCCGCTGTCGTCGTGAAACCACCTTTCTACAAGAAACCTTCCGGCACACCATAACCCATGGTCAAACCGATCTACAAAGGCACGGTGGTCACGCTCAACGTCGATACGGTGCGCCTGCCGAACGGCCACACGATCGACCTCGAAGTCATCCGCCATCCCGGCGCATCGGCCGTCGTGCCTCTTAAAGAAGATGGAACGGTCGTACTGATCCGCCAATTCCGTCATGCGGCAAATGGATTTATCTACGAGATTCCCGCTGGGAAGCTGCATCCCCAAGAAGACCCCCTGGACTGCGCAGCCCGGGAACTTGAAGAGGAGATCGGCTACAAAGCCGGTCGATTCGAGCTCCTCTCCAGCATTTTCACCGCGCCGGGATTTGCGGATGAGGTCATCCACATCTATCTTGCGACCGGTCTGACGATCGGCACACAAAATCTGGATCAGGATGAAGTCCTGGAAGTAGTGGAAATGCCTCTACAGGAGGCGATTTCAAAAATAGAAGACGGAACCATTCGAGACGGGAAAACGATCGTGGGGTTGCAAGCGGTCTATATTCGGCAGGAACGAACCAGCTAAACGACCCAAGAGGCCTCCCACCACCAGGACGGGAGACCTCTCAAGCCAGCTAGCCTCGCCAATCACAGTCTTGTTTTTAGTGGCCGCCCTTTTTCTCGTCCTTCTTCTTCTCGTCGCCGAACACGGTCTGGGACAAGTGTCCACCCTTCTTCTCATCCTTCTTCTTGTCTTCACCGAAGAGGGTCTGGGAGAAGTGGCCGCCCTTTTTCTCGTCTTTTTTCTTGCCTTCACCGGCGAAAGAAGGAGCGCTAAACGCAACCAACAATGCAGCCGCCATCACCGTCAACATCATCTTCTTCATTCTGACACACCTCCTGTTAAATTTGAGATTAACAACCACGGACGGATCCTCGTAAAGCAAAGTTCTTGCCGCAAGCGCGTGTGAATCTAACCCCTTGTTTTTTCTGATATCGAATTGACAACGCGGCAGAATGTCTCAGGAAGTACGAGCCCATTCTGTGGCAGAATAGCCTCCTCAAGACTAAACCGCCTCATCAGTTATTCAGAATGCGTAAGAGTGAGCCTGCGATAACGAAGCCTCACAACCACGATGACAAGACGACCTGTGCTATCGGATCATCTCCGACCGGAACTCAGAATCCTATTTGTGGGCATCAATCCGGGGTTACGCTCAGCCTCGCTCGGCCATCACTATGCCGGACCGTCGAATCGTTTCTGGAAGCTGATCTACGAAGCGAACCTCGTGCCGGAACCGCTCACCTACCGAGATGACGCGAGGCTTCCGGAATGGGGACTGGGACTCACTAATGTCGTCGCTCGCGCGACAGCGGGCATGGAGAGTCTCACTCCAAGGGATTACACAACAGGCCGGCTTGTGCTCATGCGGAAGATCCGCCGGTATCGTCCGCGGGTGGTCGCCCTACTGGGCCTCACACTATACCCGATTCTCTTTCCCCTCGAAGGAAAACGGGCAGAGCGAAGACCGGGGCTGCAGACAGTGACACTGTACGAATCCAACATCGTATTGCTCCCCAACCCGAGTGGACGCAACGCATCGTATCCCTATCATTCCATGCTGGACGCCTTTCGCACGCTGACACCTTGGGGCACGACGGCTCTCACGCATCTTCCCTGATGGCCCCACATCACACCCTGTGTTCAGCTGGAATCCAGCCAGCGAACTGCGGTACTATTTGTAGCTCTTTTCATCGACACCCCAAAACAGATACTCCATGGAATGTCTCAGAATATCGGTCTTTCTTGCGATTGTGCTCTCAATCGTCCCTGAACAGGCCTCCGCAGGCACCCCGGTCCAACGGCTCTCGGCCGACGCGATGCACGAATGTGCGCTGGGCCGTCAGGCGCACACTCGTGCGGAGCGAATTCATCATTTCGCACTGGGTCAGGCCTTTGGAGAGGAGGCGGTCGAACAGGATGAGTCATCGCCCGATGCGCATTTCGCGCTGTTCTGTAACCTCGGTGAGCAATTGCGGATCGACGGCGAGAGTCTGACGTCGTTCTTCGGATTCAGACGGATGATGAAGGAGTTGAACCGCACCCTCGAATTGGCTCCGGACCATTTGGATGCGCTTTCGGCCAAGGGGACCGTCTTGGTTCGGATACCAGGCATCATGGGAGGAGACAAAGAAAAAGGAGAGCGGCTGCTTCGTCATGTGATCGCCCGAGAACCAGCTGCCGTCAATGCCCGATTGAGCCTGGCCAAGAGTTACTGCGACGGAGGGCGACACGACGAAGCGGTCGACATGGCTACGAAGGCGCTGGATCTCGCGCAAGCGCTTCGGCGCCTTGACTTCATACCGGAAGCGCGTGAAGTGCTCTCTCAACTCCGAGCACGAGCCAGCAAAGGAAATTGAGCGCGCCGCATCGCTACCCCTGCTGACGCCCGCATCCTCCCACACGCCCACGCATGATCACACCGATCGCTGTTTCCTTGCCTCGGATCGACACAACCTATCGATGTCGACTTTGGTCGGCATCGACTCCTGGGCCCCCCGTGCGGTGGTAGCCAAGGCACCAGCCGCATTGGCCCTCACGATCGCAGAGACAAGCGGTACCCCTTCGGCCACCGCACAAGCAAGGGCACCGTTAAACGCATCCCCTGCCCCCGTCGAATCAATCGTCTCGACGAGAAAGCCGGGAACATGCGTCACATCCTTACCACAAATCATCAACGCCCCTGCCGCGCCACAGGTCACCACAACTGTACCGGCTCCACGCTCGACCAAGAACTGCGCCGCCTGAGCCGAATCGGTCGATCCGCCCAGACTATGCGCTTCGGTTTCGTTGGGTGTGAGGATATCAACGAACTGCAAACATTCCGTCGGCAGGGGAGAAGCCGGAGCAGGATTGAGAATCGTGGTGAGACCGTGCTCCTTGGCAAGCGCCAACGTTTCCTGAACGGTCTCCGTCGGAATTTCCATCTGGATCAAGAGCACGCGCGCGCCGGTCATCAACTCACTGTGCTGCCGTATATCAGCCGGGGTCAGGCGCCCATTGCTCCCTGGAACCACCACGATCTGATTGTCGCCGGTTCGGTCGACTAGAATCATCGCGACTCCGGTAGGGGCTTCGGCATCGCGAAAGAGAACAAGCCGAGACAGTCCCCGCGTGGTCAAATGCCGTTCCATCAACATCCCATTGGCATCCGTCCCCAGTTTGCCGAGAAATCGGACTTCCGCTCCAGCACGGGCCGACGCGACCGCCTGGTTCGCCCCCTTGCCTCCGAACGATTGTGTAAATTGACGACCGAACACGGTTTCGCCCGGCACGGGCAGGCGATCGACCGTTGCCATAAGATCGATATTGCAGGAGCCCACCACTAGGACCATGGGCAAAGCCGGCTGCGTAACAGACTCAGCGTACGCTCGACATCGACATCAACGGCCACACGCATATTCGGACTCGCCGTCTCCTCAGGCGTGCGCGCGCGCCGATCCGCAATGGTGACTCCGCGAGATACTCGCCCGACCATTTCCACCGCTACATGCAACGGCTCCATCCTCAGCAAGGAAGAATCCACCGCCGTCAGAACAGCCACAGGATCGTGAAAATACACACGCCCATGGCCTTCAATCTTTTCAGCGAACGCAAATGCCTTGCCGGTCATGTCCGTCGCGAGGCGACCGAGTGGGTCACGCGATTCAGCGGCCCACGCCCTCAAGACCGCTCGCGTCACCCCGACGCGGGTCGTCACATCAAGCGGAATCAGGGTTAAGGGAAGCGCCGCTTGAAACACTCGATGGGCCGCATGCGGATCCACATACATATTAAATTCAGCGGCCGGCGCGATATTGCCGGGAACGCCGAGCGCGCCCCCCATCACAATTACCGAACGAAACTTCTGAACCGTCAAGGGGTTCACCTTCAGCGCCAAGGCCACATTCGTCAACGGCCCCAACGTGATCAAAGTGACTTCGTCCGGGTATCGGCGAACACATTCATTCCAGACATCCTGAGCAGTGGAGAGAACGGACGGCAAACGGACCTGTGGGTATCGCGGAGTACCCTCATCAGTCAGCACGGAGTCCAATTCGCCAAGCCCATCGTTCCCATGAACCTGCTCCGCCGTCACGAGGTCTTCCTCCAGAGGCCGGGCCGCTCCCTGTCCGACCAATAGCCCCGGCGGCGTCTTCGCAAGATTCAGTATGCGAAACAGATTCTTCGTGGCTTGCCCAACCGGCACATTACCGCACACTGTGGTCAGCCCAACCACCTCCAATTCGGGCGAGGCCAGCGCCAGCAGAATTGCCAGGGCGTCATCGACCCCCGGATCCGTATCGATGATTACTTTAGTGGGAAAACTTCTCTGCATGCCTAGACGATACGGTGATGAGCCGGAAGATCACACGCCTTCGCGCACAACACAATGAGGATCAACCCGCTTCACAAGCCGACGTCACGCCCTGGAACCGACTCTACAAATCGGGTGGATTGTCCGAGTCCTTCCAGGATGGATTGAAAATCCGACGCCTCGGCGGATGGTCCCATAAGAAAATACACGACCGAGACGTTTCCAGGTCCAAGGACTGCCAGGGCGCGACCGGTCATGTCTTCGCCTTGATACGACCGAGCAATGGAGGTATCGGTCTCTACTTCAGATCCAGCGGGAATAAACGACAACCCATGCAGCAGCGACAGGGGCTGACTGAGGTGGTCGCGGACCGTCTCACGGGTCACATCGGCGAGCGGAAAAATCATCCCAAGGCCCTTCCCCTCTTCAGCTACGAGAAACGGCATCTCCGAATCTTCCGGACGATTGCTCTGCCACCCCGCCGGCACCACGAACGACCAGTCGGTCCCGGGAATTCGAAGCCTGCTGCCGGCGCGGTATGTGACGCCGACATTGACGTCGAGCGGACGATCTTCCGGAGACGCGGCCGCAACTGTGCCCGGCTCCGAGTAGGCCCAACCAGACAATGGGAAAACGAGGTGGAGCAGAAGACAGCTCACAGCGATCGAAAGAGCAGCTCGCACCTGCGACAAGGGACCTGCAGCGATTCCGCAGGCGGAACCATCGCCCACAGATCGATCAGGAGGCAGGATCCATCGGCGGACAGGTACAAAAGAGGTGGCGGTCGCCATAAGCTTCATCGATACGACCCACACTCGGCCAAAATTTGTTCTCTCGAACCCATGGAGCAGGAAACGCAGCCTGCTCGCGGGAGTAGGACTTCGTCCACTCCGCCTCGGTCACGGCCACTGCCGTGTGAGGAGCATTCTTCAACACGTTTCCCGCACGCGGCTGCCGACCATCGGCAATCGCTTGAATCTCGCCCCGAATCGCAATCAAGGCGTCGCAGAACCGATCCAACTCCGCTTTCACTTCGCTTTCCGTCGGCTCGATCATCAAGGTACCCGCCACAGGAAAGGAGACCGTGGGGGCATGGAACCCGTAATCCATGAGGCGCTTCGCCACGTCCATCGCTTCCACGCCGCTGCTCTCCTTGAGCGGGCGCAGATCCAGAATAAATTCGTGCGCGACGAAGCCACGCCTCCCGCTGTACAGCACGGAATAATACTTCTCCAATCGCTTGGCCATGTAGTTGGCATTCAGAATGGCCACCTGTGTGGCTTTGGTCAATCCCTCTCGTCCCATGAGCGCGATATAGACCCATGAAATCGTGAGAATGCTGGGACTGCCGTACGGAGCCGCGGCGATCGGCCCGATCGACTGCGGTCCGCCCAGTTTCGTGACCGGATGTCCCGGCAAGAACGGCACCAAATGACGAGCGACGCCAATCGGTCCCATCCCAGGCCCGCCACCGCCGTGAGGAATGCAAAAGGTCTTATGAAGATTCAGGTGACAGACGTCCGCCCCAAGATCAGCCGGTCGACAGAGCCCGACTTGGGCATTCATGTTGGCCCCGTCCAAGTAGACCTGCCCGCCATGCGTATGTACGATCTGGCACATCCGGCGAATACCTTCTTCGAAGACACCGTGTGTCGACGGATACGTGATCATCAACGCCGCCAAGCGATTGCGATGTTGGGTCGCCTTCGCCTCAAGGTCGTCCAGATCCACGTTGCCGTGCTGATCACAGGCCACGGGAACGACCGTCATTCCGCACATCGACGCGCTCGCGGGATTCGTCCCGTGCGCCGATATCGGAATCAGACACACATCGCGTTGCGTCTCGCCTCGATGCCGGTGATGAGCGCGAATGACCATCAGTCCGGCATACTCACCCTGCGAACCGGCATTGGGCTGCAGCGAAATGGCCGCAAACCCGGTCAGTTCCGCCAGCCAGGATTCCAGCTGTTGGAAGAGCGCCTGGTACCCCTGCGTCTGCTCCGAGGGCGCGAACGGGTGGAGTCGCCCGAACTCCGGCCAGGTCACCGGCAACATTTCCGCCGTGGCATTCAGCTTCATCGTGCAGGAGCCCAAGGGAATCATGGAATGCACGAGCGACAAGTCTCGCGCCTGGAGGCGGTGGATGTACCGCAACAACTCATGCTCGGCATGATACCGATGAAACACCGGATGAGTGAGATAGGGGCTCGTACGTGCGAGCGCAGCGGGATATCGCACATCGACCGTCTCGAGAATGGACTGAAATTCTTCGGCGGGAATCTCATGGCCGACGAAGAGGGCCAGCACCTGCTGAACTTCCTCCGCACTGCTCCATTCATCCAAGGACAGTCCCAGGCTATGGTCGTCATACTGCCGAAGATTGATCTGTTGCTGCCGGGCTCGGTTCAGAATCGTGTCCGATTGCGCAGGCGAAAGCGGAACCCGCACTGTATCGAAGACCGGCTCCAGGCCGACTGCGCACCCGTGCCGACGCAAACCTTCAGCCAGCACCATCGTCAGGCCGTGAATCCGTTCCGCAATGCGCCGCAACCCCGCAGGCCCGTGATAGACGGCGTACATCCCCGCCATCACAGCCAACAACACTTGCGCCGTGCAGATATTACTCGTGGCTTTCTCGCGGCGGATATGTTGCTCCCGAGTCTGAAGCGATAGGCGATAGGCCACACGGCCCGTCACATCTTTCGACACGCCGATGATCCGACCCGGCATCTGCCGGCGAAATTCCTCCTTGGTGGCAAGAAACGCCGCATGTGGCCCACCGAATCCCATCGGAACACCGAACCGTTGACTCGATCCGACCGCCACATCCGCGCCGAATTCTCCTGGAGGACGCAACAACGTGAGCGCCAGCAGGTCGGTCGCCACCACCGCATACACCCCGGCGGCATGCGCCCGCGTGATGAACTCGCTGTAGTCACCCACATACCCGTCCGTCGACGGGTATTGGAGCAACAGGCCGAAGAACTCGCCCTGGGAAAGATCCAGCGACTGAATGGCGCCGATATGCAGCACGATGCCCAGCGGTTCCGCGCGGGTCTGGACCACGGCAATCGTCTGTGGATGACAATTTTCGGAGATGAAGAACTTCTTGCGCTCTTGCCCTGCCGCTCGAGACATGGCCGCACACATCGTCATCGCCTCAGCCGCGGCGGTGGCTTCGTCAAGCAGTGACGCATTGGCGAGCGGCAATCCGGTGAGATCGGCCACCATGGTCTGAAAATTGACCAAGGCTTCAAGGCGACCCTGCGCAATCTCGGCCTGATACGGCGTGTATTGCGTGTACCATCCCGGATTCTCCAGAATGTTTCGTTGGATCACCGGCGGGGTCACGCAATCGTAGTAGCCCATCCCGATCAGAGATCGCCACACCTGATTCTGCCCGGCCAAGGCGCGCAATTCCGCCAGCACCTGCTGCTCGCCTCGCGGGGAGGGCACCGTCAAGGAGGTCTGCACACGAATATCGGAAGGGACCGTCGCTTCGACGAGTGCCTCCAGCGACGGCAGGCTCAACGCCCCCAACATCTCCTGGATGTCGGACTCCGTCGGGCCGATATGGCGGGGCACAAACGTATCGTTCAGCTCAAGAAAATCAGGTCGTGGCATGGGGGTGAAATCCTGCTAAAAGTTGGCGCGTTCATCCATTCGAAGCGGCGTGAGCTAACCTATCATGCAGGACAGAGTTTTCCAAGCGTTCAGCGGCGAACTCCCGTCGCTTGTTTTCCGAAAATCCATAGCGTAATAGTGACAGATGATCTCTATCAACGGATGCCGCTCACGCTACTGAACGGTTATCAGGACTCCTAGACTCATGATCACACATGACATCTTGATTGTCGGCGCGGGGCTCGCAGGGATGCGGGCAGCCATTGCAGCGCCGCCTGACGTGAATGTGGCGCTCCTCTCAAAAGTGCATCCGGTCCGCAGCCATTCCGTGGCCGCGCAGGGAGGGATCAATGCGGCCATCGGCGAGCAGGATTCCTGGGAAGCCCATGCCTATGACACGGCCAAGGGCGGCCTCTACCTGGGCGATCAGGATGCCATCGAAGCCATGTGCCGGGAAGCCCCGCAGGACATTCTAGAACTTGAACGCATGGGTGTGATCTTCAGTCGCACCCCGGAAGGACGAATCGCCCAACGGCCATTCGGAGGGGCCGGGTTTCCGCGCACCTGTTATGCCGCCGACCGAACGGGACACGCGCTGTTACATGCCATGTACGAGCAGCTGATGAAACGACGGTGCCGGGTGTATGAAGAATGGTACGTCACGGCGTTGCTGGTTAACCAAGGCCGTTGTTGCGGAGTGGTCGCCTGGGATTTGGTCCACGGAGGATTGCAGGCCCTGCGGGCCAAAGCCGTGATTCTTGCCACCGGCGGGAGCGGACGCGTCTTTTCCACCAGCACGAATGCCGTCATTAACACCGGTGACGGCATGGCCCTGGCCTATCGCGCAGGACTCCCGCTGGAAGACATGGAGTTTGTCCAATTTCACCCGACCACATTGAAAGACACCGGTATTTTGATCACGGAGGGTGCACGCGGAGAGGGCGGCTATTTGCTGAACACGCTTGGAGAGCGGTTCATGAAACGATATGCGCCGGAACAAATGGAACTGGCGACCCGCTCGACGGTATCCCTCGCCATCGGCCAGGAAATTCAAGAAGGGCGAGGGGTGGACGGCTGTGTCTTGCTCGACCTTCGGCACCTCGGCCGTGCACGCATTCTTGAGCGGCTCCCGCAGATTCGGGAGCTGGCGCTGGAATTCGCAGGACTCGATCCGATCGAAACGCCTATTCCCATTCGACCAGGCGCTCATTACCAAATGGGCGGGGTGAGAACCAATGCCTGGGGGGAAACCGACCTGCCGGGTCTCTTCGCCGCAGGCGAATGCGCCTGTGTGAGTGTGCATGGCGCGAACCGCTTGGGAGGGAATTCTCTTCTCGAAACCATCGTCTTCGGACGCCGCACCGGCCTCAGAGCCGCCGAGTCGGTCCGCGACTGTGATCTGCAACCTGTGTCCGGTAGAATTCTCCACGATGAAGAGCATCGCCTGAACACCCTTCTGAGCAATCCCGGACCCGAACGGGCCTGGCAGATCCGGGACGATCTCGGCAGGACGATGAGCCTGAATCTGGGCATTTTCCGCACCAAGCAGTCCATCCAGGAAGCCTTGGCGGCCATTCAATCCTTGAAGATCCGCGGAGAACAGATGTGCGTCCAGGACAAGGGGCAAATCTTCAATACCGACCTGATTCAAGCGCTTGAACTGCAGTGTTTGCTCGAAATTGCAGACACCATCGTAGTAAGTGCCCTCGGCCGAGAAGAGAGCCGCGGGGCACACTATCGGGCCGACTTCCCGACTCGAAATGATGCCGCCTGGCTCCGCCATAGCTTGAGCCATCGCCAGGCGGAGGGCCCGCATCTGAGTTATGCCCCCGTGACCATTACGCGCTTTCCCCCTGCATAACGCCACGATTCCAGTGCATGAGATCCAGCATGGGCTGAGGAGCCCCTGCAGCGACCAGCCCTGCCCTCGCCGGTTGCGCTCCTACCGTTTTGCGCTATCCTTTTCAATAATCACCGATCGCTCCACTTACGGGAACGTCCAGAACAAGCCCGGGCGAAGGGTCGTTAGGCACCATGGCAACCGTTCACCCAGGCGCAGCACCACCTGCATCCGCTCTCACCACGCCGCTGGAATCCGCGCAGACAGTGGTCTGCCCCTTCTGCCAAACCCTCACCTCCTGTGCGCTCGTCGTCGGCGTCCCCTTGCTTCAATTTCCCTGTCCTTCCTGCCAAGAAAACCTGTTGTTCCTTAACCCGAACGAACAACCAGCCGATGAAGAGCCTGTCGTTCGATACTCGGAGAGCAGTACCGAGGCCATCGACCTGTCGCGCCGACTCACAGGCCTCGCGGTGGCTGTGCTGGCCTGTGTGTTGAACTATGCCCTGCTGGCCGGAATGGCGTCCTGGATGTTCACGCAAATTAAGGCGAGCCATGATCCCTACGATATCGATCGACTGACGCTCTCTCCTCTCATCCTGAAGGCCAATGGTTGGACTCCGCTGCACCTTGCGGCCGCACGAGGCGATCTTGCCGCCGCCACGTCGTTGCTGGCGGACGGGAGCCGGGTCGATCAACACAACGACAACGGCCGAAGCGCCTTGTACGAGGCGTCGAAGCGAGGACGGACGACGGTGGTAACGCTACTGCTGCGACACGGGGCCAACCCCAACGCCAGGACGAGGCAAGGCTATACCGCGCTGTTGGCCGCAGCCGAGCAGGGACATGCCGAGACGATCGACGTGTTGTTGTCCAACGGCACCGATCTCGAGGCGGCGTGCACCTGCGGGGATTCGGCCCTGCACCGTGCCGTTCGCCGGGGACACTTGGCCGCCGCGCAAACTCTTCTGGAACACGGGATCGCGACAAACCGAAAGAGCCACGGAGAGACCGCCCTTGAAATCGCGCAACATGACGAAGATCAGCAGCTGATCGAGCTGCTGCGTGCGCATGGAGGCAGAGAATTCTCCCAGGCCAAGGCCCACCGAGCTCAAGGAGGGGCGTTCCAGAAAAAGGGACAGATCGACAGGGCACTCTTCGCATATGCGGAAGCCCTGAACCTAGATCCGGATGATCCCGAGGCCTATTTCGGCCGTGGCACCGCGCTGCTTCAAAAGGACGCGCCCGACGAAGCCCTGATCGCCTTCCAGGCGGCGATCCGTCTCAATCCGGCCTATTTCGAGGCCTATAGCGCGGCGGCGTCGGTGTACACCGTGCGGCAACAGTGGGACCAGGCCTTGACCTTGTGGGACCAATTCCTGGTGCAACGGCCACAGAACGGCCGAGCCCATTTTGAACGATCGATCGTCAGGCGGGCGAAGGGCGACAGCAAAGGGTTCCTACAGGGGCTGCAACAAGCCTGCACCTTCGGACATCAGGCGGCCTGCTGAACCATGGCCGCCACCGACGCGCATGCCGAGACCAGCGACCGCGCCCTCAGCGTAGCCTGCCACCGCTGCCTTGGCCGCTATCGAGTCCGCCAGTCACACCGATTGACGCACAGAGCCCGCAGCCTATGTCCGGCCTGCGGCGCACGATTTGCCTTCGTGGGGCCTACGCGCTCGGAGGAACACCAGCCCGTCGCAGAGACCTTCCCTGATCCGCCTCTTCTCGCATCTGCGCCATCCGGCACCAGGGTCGGCATGGCCCTCGTGAGGCGCGGCTCCTTTCATGGAACCGGCGGCACCCTTCTGGGGATGCAGATCGTCAACATCTGCCTCACCATCATCACCCTTGGCGGGTACCACTTCTGGGCGAAAGCGAAAATACGCCGGTACCTGTTCGGACAAACCGCGTTCGCGGGCGACCGATTTGCCTATCACGGCACCGGTAAAGAGCTCTACCAAGGGTTCCTGAAAGCAATGTTAGTCTTCGGGATTCCCTATTTTTCGCTAGGTGCCGCACATACGTTTCTGCCCCTGCCGCCATTGGTCGACCTCGGCTTGCAAGGGATGGCCGGCCTGATACTGTTATTCTATGTCCCGGTCGCAATCGTCAATGCGCGGCGGTATCGCTGCACGCGCACCTCATGGCGAGGCATCCGCTTCTCGTTCCGAGGACGAACGGCAGACTTCTTGAAACTCTATTTCAGAGGCTGGTGCTTCACCATCTTGTCCCTGGGCACCTACTATCCTTATTTCCAGACCCAGCGGCAGGCCTTCTTCCACTCCCACACCTATTTTGGCAACCAACGATTCCAATTCACGGGCCATGGTTCAGGCCTCATGGTTCCGTTTGCCGTCACACTCTTCACCACCTATGCGGTGCTGTGCTTGTGCGGCCTCGCTCTCGCCCTCCACCTAACCAACGCCGGGCTGACGCTGCTCTTGATTCCCTTCGTTCTCGGACCGGTATGGATGTGGCTGCTCGGGCAGAAGCAAAAATATTTTTGGGATCATACCACCTTCGCTGACGCACGCTTTTCGTCCACCATCACCTGGCAAAAGCTGTTCATCCTTTACCTCGGCAACCTCGCCCTCTTGCTCGTCACCCTGGGGTGGGCCTGGCCATGGGTCACGGTTCGAAACGCGCGCTTCTTCCTCGGCACCCTTTCGTTGCAAGGAGCCACGGATCTCGATCGTGTTCTGCAGGACACCACCGAGTCATCGGTCACCGGCGAAGGCCTGTCGAACCTCCTCGACACTGGCTTCGATATGGACTAGCCCGAATGCCCACTAGCCGGACCGCTCACTATCTCGACGGCTGCACGGCCACACGCCATCGCGTCGCCCTCACGGTCACCTCCACGACTTTGCACATCATGATGCCCGACGGTAGTACCAAACAATGGCCCTATGAACAGATCCGCCAAACTCAAGGGACCTACAACGGCGAACCGGTCCGACTGGAGTTCGGACCCGAGCCGGCGGAAGCGGTCGTGATCTCGACCCCCGCGCTGCTGAGCGAAATCCACAAGGCGGCACCGGTCATCGCACAACATTTCCACAACCCCTCCTGGAGAAGCGCGCGAGTCTGTTTGACTCTCTGTGCCGCATTCGGGGTCGCCGTGATGGTCGTCAGTCTGTACCGATGGGGCATCCCCGGTCTGGCCTCGGCGGCCACGCCCTATGTGCCCGTGACCTGGGAAGAATCGCTGGGGCGGCAAGTCGTCACGCAGCTTGCGCCGAACACAGAGCGATGCCGCGATCCGGAGCGGCTGCGAAAACTCGACCACATCGTGCACACTTTGACTGCGACTCGTCCGACATCTCCCTATCGGATCACCCTTTCGGTCGTCGATGATCCGGCAGTCAACGCCTTCGCCGCTCCCGGCGGCCAAGTGCTCATTCTCCGGGGCCTGCTAGAACAAGCCGCCAGTCCGGAACAACTGGCGGGGGTCCTCGCACACGAGCTGCAACATGTCTATCAACGCCACACCACCAAAGCCATTCTTGAACAGACGGCCTCCTCCCTTCTTCTCACTGCCGTCTCCGGTGATGTGTCGGGCGGGCTCGCCTGGGGACTCGAAGGCGCACGCACGATGGGCTCCTTGCACTACAGTCGCTCGCATGAAACGGAAGCCGATCTCGAAGGCCTCCGCATGATGCAGGCCGCCCGCCTCGATCCCGCCGCCATGATTGCGTTTTACGGACACATGCAGAATGGCGCGCGGGAACACTCCGGGCCGCCGGATTTTCTCTCCACCCATCCCGACATGGGCGAGCGGCT
Organism: uncultured Nitrospira sp.; assembly: GCA_902500785.1. Taxonomy (GTDB): domain Bacteria; phylum Nitrospirota; class Nitrospiria; order Nitrospirales; family Nitrospiraceae; genus Nitrospira_A. The sequence continues at coordinate 142,747 of CABVRW010000001.1, read as the reverse complement.
TGCCACCCTCATCGCCCTGGCCGGCCCGCCGCCACCCGACACACACCTGCTGCTCCCCGGAGAAGACTGGAAAGACATTCGCACACTCTGCCGCCTACAGGCAGACAGGCGATCCTCGTCGCTTGCCCCTGACCTTCCCTAGCCTCGTTTCCCTGCTCACAGACTCGACCGCCTCTGGTATAATCCTCGGACGTGTGAGCCCCATGTATGCGCGTGCTTGTCATTGAAGACGAAACCAAGGTGGGCTCCTTCATCAGGCGAGCGCTTGAGGAAGAGAGCTACGCCGTCGATCTGTGCGAGGACGGCGCGCAAGGCCTCGACATGGCCTTGAGCGACAGTTACGACCTCATCATGATCGACCTCATGTTGCCGGGTCTGCCCGGACTGGAAGTGCTCACCCGCCTCCGCAAGGAGAAAATTCAAACCCCCGTACTCATCTTGACGGCGCAATCGAAAGTGGACCAGCGAGTCAAAGGGCTGGACGCCGGCGCAGACGACTATCTCACGAAGCCCTTCGCCATCGACGAGTTGCTCGCGCGGGTGCGGGCCTTGTTACGACGAGGGACCGCCGAATCCTCCGGCACGCTCCAGGTCGACGACCTCCTGCTCAATCCGGCCACACGCGAGGTCACGCGCGGCGGACAACGCATCGACCTGACGGTGAAGGAGTATGCGCTGCTGGAATATTTCATGCGCCAGGCCGGACGCGTGTTGACCCGTCCGATGATTTCCGATCACGTCTGGAATCAGGACTTCGATACCTTCACCAACGTCATCGATGTCTATGTGAATTACCTGCGCAATAAAATCGATCGCGGGCGGGCCCGCAAATTGATCCATACGATCCGAGGGAGTGGGTACATGCTCAAGGTGGACTGATGCCGCTTCGAGTCCGGCTCACACTCTGGTATGGAACGGCCTTGGCTCTCATCCTGCTGACGTTCTCCGTAGTGCTCTACACCATCACGGCCAGCAGTCTCCGAGACCAAGTCGATGAATCGTTGGAAGAAACCGCATCGGCCGCCGTGCGTTCTTTAGAGACACGAGGCTTTCTGCCCCTGATCGATGAAGACGCCCTCTTGAGCCAATTCCCTGAGTTGACTCGGATCGACAAATTCTTCCAGATATTCAGTCCCACCGGCACCATCACCATTCGCTCACCCAATATTCGGCAACACGACGTGCCATTGAGCCGTCACGCGCTGGAGGCCGCCTTTACCGGCAGTACCGTCTTCGAATCGGCCAGATATCCCAACGAACCGCCACTCCGCCTGGTGTCCGTTCCCATCATCTACCGCGGCTCCCTGCTCTATATCGTGCAAGTCGGCACGACCCTGGAAGCCGTCGAGGAAACCTTGCGTCGATTTTTGCTGGTCCTTGTCGTCATGGCGCCGATTGCCCTGGTCGTCTCCTTGGTCGGGGGATGGTTTCTGGCCGGACGCGCCCTACGGCCCGTCGATTCCATCACCATCGCGGCACAACGCATTGCCGCGGGCGACCTGACACAGCGCCTGACCTCCGAACGCTCCTCGGACGAAATCGGACGCCTCACCGACACGTTCAACAACATGATCGCGCGCTTGGAAACCTCTTTCGCCCAAATCCGGCAATTCAGCAGCGATGCCTCACACGAACTACGGACTCCGCTGACCGTCATGAAGGGCGAAAGCGAGCTGGTCCTTCGTCGTCCTCATCCCGTCGAAGATTACATCGCCGTCGTCGAAAGTAATCTGGAAGAAATCGACCGGATGTCACGCATCGTCGAGGAACTCTTATTCCTGTCGCGGGCGGATTTGGGCCAAGTCAAAACCGAATGTGAACCGGTCCGCCTAGAGGCGTTGGTGGAGGATATCCAACGTCAGGCCTGCCTGCTCGGCCAAGAGCGCGAGGTCGAGGTCATCATCGGCACCATCCAACCGGCGACCGTCCGGGGCGACGAACTTCGCCTGCGAGAACTGATTCTGAACATTGTCGACAATGCCGTGAAATACTCTCACCCGCACGGCAAGGTGGAAATCGATCTGCTGGTGGAAGGCGACACGGTTCGTCTATCAGTGCGCGACCACGGGATCGGCATCCCCCAGGACGCGCACAAACAACTCTTCGATCGCTTCTTCCGCACCGACGACGCGCGGGCCCACACGAAAAAGGGAACCGGGCTCGGCCTGGCCATCTGTGCCTGGATTGCGGAGGCTCACCACGGACACCTCGAGGTGCAGAGCGAGGTGGGAACAGGATCGACGTTCACCATCGTGCTTCCCCTGGCCACGCCGGCGGCTTAACACCTTCTAATCCCGCCCTAATTGGTTTCTCATCCACGGCTGCTACCTTCCAGAATATGTGCTGCGGGATCTCTCCCGCACGGACGAATCGCCATCTTCAAGGAGGAGCCTTATGACACGACCCACGCAATCCACCAGTGCCATTGTCGGCATCGCCGCCCTGGGCGCTGCCCTGATATGGAGTTATTCCCCGCTCACGACCTCACACGCCTCAAATCCGTCGGCAACGGCAGAGGAGCGCCCGATCACGATAGCCGGAGGCTTGCCCGCAGCTGGATTCACGGATGTAGCCAAAACCGTCACCCCGGCCGTCGTGAACATCACCACGAGCGGGGCAGAAGAAGTCTCCGACTCATCTCACCCACGTGGTCGGATGGAAGACTTTTTCGGATCTCCGTTTGGACCCCGCCGATTCGGCCCGCCGATGGAGCCACGAGAACGTCGCGGCGGAGGGCAGGGATCGGGCGTGATCGTCACCCCTGATGGCTATGTCCTGACCAACAACCATGTGATCGCTGGAGCCAAAACAGTCACCGTCACACTTCCCGACAAGCGAGAATTCAAAGGGCGAATTGTCGGCAGCGACCCCAAAAGTGACATTGCGGTGATCAAGATCGACGGCAATCAGCTCCCAACGATCCCATGGGGCGACTCCGGCGACCTTCAGGTGGGAGAATACGTACTGGCCGTCGGGAATCCCTTCGGATTGAATTCCACGGTGACTCTGGGGATCGTCAGTGCCCTGGGCCGCGGACACATGGGGATTACCCAGTATGAAGATTTCATCCAGACGGATGCCGCCATCAATCCTGGAAACAGCGGCGGCGCACTCGTCAACACCAAGGGGGAGTTGATCGGCATCAACACGGCGATCTTCTCTCAGACCGGTGGCTACCAAGGCGTCGGCTTCGCGGTCCCAACCGGCATGAGCAAACCCATCTATGAGAGCTTGGTCAAGACCGGAAAAGTCGTACGCGGGTATCTGGGTATCGGGATACAGGATCTGAATCAGGAGCTGGCTACGTCGTTCAATGTCAAAGGAAGCAACGGCGCCATCGTCACTGATGTGAAGGAAGAGGGGCCTGCGGACAAAGCCGGCCTCAAACAAGGCGACGTGATCCTTTCATTTCACGGAACGCCGATCGCAGACGCGGTGACACTCCAGCGGGCCGTCACGCGAAGCAGCGTCGGCAGCACCTCCACGGTGAAAGTGATGAGGGATGGACGTGAGAAAGACCTGACCGTGACCATCGGTGAACTACCGGACGACCCGCAAGTCGCCAAGGTGGAGGCTGGCCCTTCCGACCAGCCGCTGGCGGGACTCGCGGTGCAGGAACTGGATCGGGAAACAGCCCAGGAACTCGGGCTCAAAGGGAAACTTCACGGTGTCGTCGTCACCACCGTCGATCCCGAGAGCGACGCGGAGCGCGCCGGGTTGATGCCGGGCGACGTCATCCGGGAGATCAACCGCAAACCGGTCGCATCGATGAAGGATTTCGATCGAGCGGCGTCCGATCTCAAGAAAGGACAAACCGTGTTGGTCCTGGTCAATCGGAGAGGGGCCTCGCTGTATCTCAGCGCAAAGATCTAAGCGAAGCAGCACAGGGCTGGCAGGCTGCCGGTGAGCGCAGGCTTATCGGTAGCCTGCTCCGGATTTCTTGGGCATGAGCAGTGACGTGGAGAGGGAAGCAGGCGACGATGCGAGGGCCTTGCCAACCGGCTGGGCAATCAGATCATAACCGGCGGCATCAGTGACGGTGACCGACACGAATTCGCCCGTCTGGGCGGTTCCACGCTCGCAGAACACCACTCCATCGATCTCAGGTGCCAGGCCTTCATGTCTGGCCTCAAGCAGCCGGTCTGAATCCTCAGAGATCCCATCCACAAGTACCTCTATCGTGCGGCCAAGATAGTCGCGATTCTTGGCTCCCGAGATAGACTCCTGTAGCGCCAACAGTTCATTGCGTCGTTCTTCCATCACCGCTCGGTCGACTTTCCGGTCGAGATCAACGGCGGGCGTGCCTTCCTCATCGGAATAGAGGAACACCGCTGCGCGATCAAACTCCATGTCAAGGATGAATTGCCGTAACTCGTCGAACATAGCGTCTGTCTCACCGGGAAATCCGACGATAAACGCCGTCCTGAAAAAGATGCCGGGAATTTTGGCGCGAATACGTTCGACCAATTTGAGGAGGTGTTTACGGTCTCCCAGACGGTGCATCCGCTTCAGCATGCCGTCGCTGATATGCTGGAGCGGCATGTCGAGATACTTGGTGATGCGTGCTTCCCCGGCATACAGATCGAGCAACTCATCCGTCACCTGTTGCGGATACAGATAAAACGGCCTGATCCAGCGCACGTCTTCCACCGTCACCAATTCTCGAAGCAGCGCTGTGAGCCCCTGTTTCAGCCCCAGGTCCACCCCGTAATTGATCGTGTCCTGGGAAATCAGGTTGAGCTCCTTCACCCCTTCTTGCGCCAATCGCCTCGCCTCGGCCACGATCGATTCGATCGGACGGCTCTTTTGTTTCCCGCGCATGATCGGGATCGCACAGAACGCACAGTTCCGGTTGCATCCTTCGGCGATTTTCAGATAGGCGCTGTGAGGCGTTCCAAGACGGATGCGCGGCGTCTCGGCGTCGTAGAGATAGGGGGGCTGCCCCAGCCACACACGCTGTTGACGCGCCTTGGGAGTCAACAAGCTGCGGCAGATGTCCGCGATGCGTCCGAACTCGCCTGTTCCAACCACGCCGTCCAATTCAGGGAGTTCCTTCAAAAGCTCGCCCTGATATCGCTGCGCCAGGCAGCCCGCCGCGATCAATACCCGACAGGAGCCGGACGTCTTCAGCCGTCCGTGTTCGATGATGCTGTTGATCGATTCCTGTTTGGCCTCTTCGATAAAGCCGCAGGTATTGATAATGACGACTTCGGCAACTCGCGCGTCGCCGGTCAGCTGGAACCCATCGGCGACCAACGTGCCCAGCATGACCTCAGAATCCACCTGATTCTTAGAACAACCCAGGTTCACAAATCCAATGGTGGGTTTGGTGCGTTGCGCGCGAGACGGGGTGATCAATGAGGATGCCATGACGTGGCAGTCTACGAGACACAGGAAAAGACTGTCAAATAGGGTCACTTGCTATTTCGTCTGAAGCTATCCTAGATTGAGCAGATGATCCGGACGTTTCAAGGCATCAGACCGACCATCCCACAGTCCTGCTTCATCGAGGAGACCGCCGTGGTCATCGGCGATGTCGTGATGGGCGAAGACTGCAGCGCCTGGTTTCATGCCGTCATCCGCGGCGATGTGAATTTCATTCGCATCGGCGACCGCACGAACGTGCAGGATCTCTGCATGTTACATGTCACGCACGATACGCATCCGCTCATCATCGGCGACGACGTCACCATCGGGCACAACGTCGTGCTGCATGGCTGCACCATCCGTAACCGAGTACTCGTCGGCATGGGCGCCATCATCATGGACGGCGCCGTGATCGAGGAAGATTCGGTGGTCGGCGCCGGCGCACTGATCACAGAAGGCACCATCGTCCCCCCCAAGAGCCTCATCTTGGGATCACCAGCCAAGGTGACACGCCCCGTCACCGAGCAGGAACTCGCCTGGATTCGAGAGTCGGCTCAAAACTATATGCACTATGCTCGCCAATACCTCTTTGGCCCCGACAAACCTCGTCCTGGGTTTTGGGTCTAACCTCATCACACACTCAAGCGGCCACGACGCGAGCGACTCTTCATCCGATCCGCACCAGACAAATGGGATCACCAACCGTCGGCGATGTGAATGCGCGACGATCGATCCGGTAGGGAATGCCTCGCCGATGGCACCACTCGGCTACCCACACCGCCTCCTCAACCGTCGTCGTCACCGATCCCGGAATCATCAACCGATTTAGGCAACGATCCACAAGCGTGGCCACCGCGCGCTGCTGAGGCAGAAATTTTCGTGCATCGAACGTCACCGGATTCGCGCGACCATACGACAACGCCGAGAGCTCGGGGAATCGCTCGGGATCGTTCAGCACGCTGACGAGCCACAGATGGTCCACCCGGTCCTTCACGGATCCGGCATCCAGATGATGAAACCGAATCGGAAATCCGGCACAGGCACGATTCAGAACCAGCACTTCCTGTCTTCGTAAGTTGCAGGCGACTGCCTGTCGCCCGAGATCCAGGCGTTCCATCGCAAGAAGCGGAATTTCCGCCACCCCGGCGCCCACATACAAACTGGTGCCGCCCGGTTGAAGTCGCACCACCAAGGCCTTCGCCAGCTTCAGACCAAGACGTTGACAGGGCCCACGCTTCGCCTCCCAAAATTCGTCCCCACCTTCGTCGCAATAGACCGGACCCAATCGCGCGTAATCGAGACGCGCGAAGATCTCCTTCACCGCACGCCGCGTGACAGGGCCTACTGCAATGGTTTTACGCGCCATAATCTCCCATACGGGCCAAGGCCGTGGCTGCTGACGCTGCGCCGGTGACGACTTGGCTCTTCAATTGAGGGTGGACGTATCGCTCGGTTGATGGGAATGCAGATGTTTGAAATTCGCCCTGGCGGTTAACAGCCCCCAGTGGAACCCTTGATCCCGGAACGTGGCCTGCTTACTTCGGCCGGTATCGGGCTATCGCGCGCACTCCGCAGCCTGCTAGGCGACGATCTCAGTGCCGATACCCTTGTGGGTAAAGATTTCCAGCAAAATGGCGTGAGGCACGCGGCCATCGACGATGTGTGCTTTCCCGACGCCGCCGGCGACGGCATCCAGGCAGGCATGCACCTTCGGCAGCATACCTTCACCGATGGTGCCCCGCTTGACCATACGCTGCACATCCTTGCGCGAGACCGTGGAGAGGTGGCGGCCATTCGCATCGCGGATGCCTTTCACATCTGTCAGCATCACCAGTTTTTCCGCCTTGAGTGCCGCCGCAATCGCCCCCGCCACCAGATCGGCATTGATATTGTACGTATTCCCCTCCTGGTCCGTTCCGATCGGCGCAATGACCGGAATGTAGTGGTCTTCCTGGAGTTTCAGGAGCAGCGTGGGATCGATCGATTTCACGTCGCCGACAAATCCGAAATCGGCATCCGAATCGTCGGTATCGAGATCTTTCTCGATGCTTTCCGCCCACGCTTTCGTCGTCAACGGCTTGGTCAACATCAGGCCGCCATCCTTTCCGCTGAGCCCGACCGCCTGCCCGCCGTGTCGGTTCAGGAGGTCTACAATTTCCATGTTGATCCGGCCGGCCAGCACCATCTCCACAATTTCCATCGTCGCGGCGTCGGTGACCCGCACCCCATGCCGAAATTTCGCTTCCATCCCCAACCGTTCCAGCATCCGGTCGATTTGCGGACCGCCGCCATGAACCACGACCGGATTCAAGCCGACGTATTTCAATAGGACGACGTTCTGCGCGAACCGCGCTTTGAGCGAGGCATCCGTCATCGCATGCCCCCCGTACTTGATGACGACCGTCTTGCCCTTGAAGGCGCGGATATAGGGCAGGGCCTCAATCAGCACGTCCGCTTTTTTAATCAGTTTGTTCATGCGCCCTCCGCTGCCACTTGCCGCTTACAGAATATAACGGCTCAGGTCTTGATCCTTCACAATATGTTGCAAACGTTCCCTGACATACCCGGCGTCCACGATAATGGTCTTCTCTTGCATCTCGGCTCCCTCGAACGACACCTGCTCCAACAACCTCTCCATAATCGTAAACAGCCGCCGGGCGCCGATGTTTTCTGTACGCTCGTTGACCTGCACGGCCGTCGCCGCAATCTCCGCCAGCCCGTCATCCGTAAACTCGACGGTGAGGCCTTCGGTCGCCATCAACGCGTAATACTGACGAACCAGCGCACCCCGCGGTTCGGTCAGGATGCGCACGAAGTCTTCCTTGGTGAGCGGCGCCAGCTCGACACGGATGGGGAAACGGCCCTGTAGTTCAGGAATCAAATCCGATGGCTTGGCGACATGAAACGCGCCGGCGGCGATGAAGAGAATATGGTCTGTCTGCACGGCGCCATGCTTGGTGCTGATGGTCGAGCCTTCTACAATCGGCAACAGGTCGCGCTGCACCCCCTCACGGGAGACATCCGGCCCCATCGCGCGTTCACGGCCAGCGATCTTGTCGATTTCGTCCAGAAAGACGATGCCGGTCTGCTCGACCTTCGTAATGGCCTCGCGGACCACCTCGTCCATATCGATCAGCTTTTGTGCTTCTTCCTGGGTGAGATGCTTCAACGCGTCCGGTATTTTCATCAACCGCTTCTTTTTCTTCCCTTGAAACATGCCACCCAGCATGTCGCGCAGGTTCCCTTCAAGATCCTCCATGCCGCCCGCGTTTGAAATCACTCCTAGCGGCAACGCCCGCTCCTTCACGTCTACCTCCACAGATCGCTGATCCAGCTTGCCCTCGCGCAATTGCAGGCGAAGCTTCGATCGCGTGGCATCAGGCGATTCCGCCGTATCCGGAGCGTCGGCACGCGCCTCCGAATGCTCGAATCCAGGCGTGGTGGGACGTGAAGGCGCACCGGGCAACAGGAGATCGAGCACCCGTTCTTCACCAAGTCGGGCGGCTTTCTCCTGCACGTCCTCCAAATGCTTGGTCTTGACCAGATTGATCGCCAGCTCAGTAAGATCACGAATGATGGACTCGACGTCTCGACCGACATACCCGACTTCGGTAAACTTCGACGCCTCCACCTTGATGAACGGCGCTTCGGCAAGTTTCGCCAGGCGTCTGGCGATTTCGGTTTTCCCCACGCCGGTCGGCCCGATCATGATGATGTTCTTCGGCATCACCTCATCGCGCAATTCGGGAGCTAACTGCTGCCGACGCCAGCGGTTACGAAGCGCAATGGCCACCATGCGCTTGGCATCCTGCTGGCCGATCACATAGCGATCCAGTGCTTCGACGATTTGCCGGGGCGTCAGACTATTCACATTGAGGGCACGAGGCGTCGGTTCGGTCGTCATGGCAAGCAGATCCTAACGCGAGAGCGATTCGATCACAATCTGTTGGTTGGTATAAATGTCGATCCCACCGGCGATCATCAAGGATTCACGGGCGACCTGTTCGGCGGCCAGCTCGGAATGCGCCAGCAATGCGCGGGCGGCGGCCAACGCATACGGTCCACCCGATCCGATCGCCAGGATGCCGTCTTCCGGCTCGACGACATCTCCGGTTCCGGAGATAATGAAGGAATGATCGAGATCGGCGACCGCGAGCAACGCCTCAAGACGCCGTAACACGCGATCGGTCCGCCAATCCTTCGCCAGTTCTACCGCCGCCCTGGTCAGGTTGCCGCGATATTCTTCCAATTTAGCCTCAAACTTTTCAAACAAGGTAAAGGCATCGGCCGTCGCCCCGGCGAACCCAGCCAGAACCGTGTCGCCGTGCATACGCCGCATTTTCCTGGCATTGTGCTTCATGACGGTGGTGCCGACCGTGACCTGTCCATCACAGCCCATCGTCACCTGACTCTTTCTTCTTACACATAGTACCGTCGTGGACCGAATAATCATCGCGACCCCTTCTGCTTGATGCCCTCACTCGTGTCCGTCGCACTCACGGCACGAGGATGGGTGCGATCGTATAACGCAAGTAATTGGTCCATCGCAAGATGCGTATATTTTTGTGTCGTACTGAGCGAGACATGTCCCAACATTTCCTGAATGGCGCGCAGATCGGCGCCTTCATCCAACAAATGCGTGGCGAAGGAATGGCGCAACGTATGGGGATGAATCGCGCCCCCGGTCAGCTGTCGCGAATACTTGGCCACAATGCGCGCAATGGTTCTCGTGGTCAATCGGCCCCCGCGACTGTTGCGAAAGACGGCCACGGCATCCGATGATGGCCCGGACGACTGTCGCGTCGGAATCGAAGCCTGCGCGAGGTAAGCATCGATGGCCTCACGAGCGACGATGCCCAGAGGAATCACCCGCTCTTTCCGTCCCTTGCCGCGTACTCGCACGACCCCTTCAGCCCGATTGATATCGTCGCAATTCATGCCGACCAATTCACTGACGCGAGCTCCCGTGGAATACAACGTCTCGAGAATTGCGCGATCTCGCAGGCTTTCGCGCTTCGTACCGACGGGGAACTCCATCAACGCGCCGGCCTCGTCCTTCGTGAGGACCTGGGGAAGGTGCTTGGGGAGTTTCGGCGCGCGGACGTCCTCTGCGGGGTTCATCTCCAATTGCCCGACTCGAATCAGATACCGAAAAAAACTGCGCAGGCAGGCCAGTTTTCTCGCGAGTGAGGTCTTCTTTTCTCCCTTGCGGTCGCGCGCGGCAAGAAACTCGCGAATCAGAGCCGGCGCCACCGATTCCAGCACCAGCGGCCCGCTCGGCTTCAGCACGCCCAGAGCGAAGGCTTGGAACTGAGCCAGATCGGACGCATAGGCACGAATGGTTTGAGGGGACGCGCTCTGCTGGACAGCGAGGACGTCTAGGAAAGCCCGGATTGCGCGATCCATGCGTCGAAATCCTCAACGGCTCGTTGCTGGATGAGACGCCGCTTTTGATCCTTGTCGCGCGTCTTGAGGGTGACGGGAGGGAACAACCCGAAGTTCGTGTTCATCGGCTGGAAATGTGCCGGGTCGCTCTTCGTAATATGCGCCATCAGGCATCCGTGGGCGCTATTCGGCGGCGGGGTGAGCAGCGGCTGTCCCGCCAGGCCTCGCGCAGCATTGATCCCGGCGAGCCCTCCCATCGCGGCTGACTCGGTATAGCCTTCGACCCCGACCAATTGTCCGGCAAAAAATACGGTGCCGCGCGACTTGAGCTGGAGCGTGTCACGCAACAGTTGCGGCGAATTGATGAAGGTATTGCGATGCAGACTGCCGAGCCGCAGAAATTCGGCCTGTTCGAGCCCTGGAATTAAGCGAAACACCCGCCGTTGCTCCGGATACGTGAGCTTGGTCTGAAATCCGACCATATTGTAACAGGTCCCATGAGCATTTTCGGTGCGAAGCTGAACCACGGCATAGGGCCGCACTCCGGTCTTCGGATGCTCCAGTCCGACGGGCTTCAACGGCCCAAACTGCATGGTCTGTCGACCCCGCTCAGCCATGACTTCAATCGGAATACAACTTTCAAAATACGCGACTTTCTCAAACTCTTTGGGCTGAACCTTCTCCGCCGTCATCATCGCTTCGTACAACGCATTGTAGGCGGCTTCATCCATCGGGCAATTGAGGTAATCCGCTCCGCCCTTGCCGTATCGCGACGCGCGGTAGACGATCTCCATGTCGATCGAATCCGCATCGATAATGGGAGAAATCGCATCAAAGAAGTAGAGATGTCGCTCGTGGGTCAATGCGCTGATGGCGTTCGACAGCTTCTCAGACGTGAGCGGACCTGTCGCGATGATGCTGATGGCGTCCTGCGGTATCCCCGTGACCTCTTCGCGCATGATCCGGATGTTCGTATGCCCCTCAAGCGCTTGGGTGATGCCCCGAGCGAACCGCTCGCGGTCCACCGCTAACGCCGAGCCGGCCGGCACGCGTGCCTCCTCCGCCGCGCGAATGACGAGTGAGTTCAGGCGGCGCATCTCCGTCTTCAGAATGCCGGGCGCATTGAGCGGATCGGCCGACCCGAGGGAGTTTGAACACACCAGTTCCGCCAGATCACCCGTTTTATGCGCCTTGGTCATCTCCTTGGGGCGCATTTCGTAGAGCGTCACCCTGGCCCCACGATTCGCTGCCTGCCAGGCGGCTTCCGAGCCGGCCAGACCACCCCCGATGATCACGATATCTTCACGCATGAATGGGGAAACCTTTGCAAAGGTGGAAGGAAGCCCATTGTAAGAATCGTCTTTTCTCGATGTCAAGAAACGGAGGGCTTATTCGCGACCGTCCTCGTGCCATGACGCCAACTGAAGAACATCGACCGAAGAGCCGGCCTGAACAGGCCCTCTGGATTTGTTGCTCCCTTTCGCCGGACCGTGCTAGACTCCCCCGACGTGGGCGATTAGCTCAGGGGGAGAGCGCTTCCTTCACACGGAAGAGGCCACTGGTTCGATACCAGTATCGCCCACCATCCCCATCTCGACCGTTCAGACACTACTTCCATCCTGCAACACCTCAACTTCCCTCGATTTCCTTTCGACATGACCTGCCGCTGCCCTCGACTGGACAGAACTGCGGCCCTGAGCTAGACTTTTCTCACAAGGAACAGACTTCGTCTGTACGAATGTTCCGACAGAAGAAAGAGAGGCATTGTATGCGCGGGATTGTGACAACGATCATATTGGGACTGCTTCTGACCACGGGCTGCTCGACCGCCAATCATCAGATGGCAACGCAAGACCAGAACTATAACGCGCCGCTCAGCATTTACAGTGCGATGGACAGTACCTCGCTGGTCTATTCCGACCCTATGGCTGCTTCGCAGGCCAATGACAATCCCTATCGATGGCTTGGATTCATCCTCCATCCGGTCGGCCTCTTGGTTGATTACACCGTGAACCGCCCGCTCTATACCATCGCCAGCCTTGCACCGTACGTCTTTGGGTACACCGCTGAGGACTCCATGATCGACTCACAGCGCCGCTAACCCTGCTCGAAACCTCGCCGACCGGGACCTCTTCCGGTGGCGAGGTGAGCGTTCCAGCCCTTTCCACTGCCAGTCGCATCTCCATTGCCGTTCAGGTATGCTCCCCTCCTTGATCGTGCGCGATATTGAACCGGGGCCTCGAATTCGACCATGCATCGTCGGCTCTCACTTCTGCCATTATTGTTCAGCGTCGGCGTCCTGTGGGTGGGATGCGATACTCCGCCACCGGCAAGAGCCCCGCTTCCTCCCTCGGAGAGCGACCTCGACCTAGCAGGGCCCACAAAACTCTGCGATTCACGCCAAATATTCCTGGAGAGACATCCCGGCGTCGCGCCTCACATCCAGGCCTGGGGAAGCGGCGAAGAGCTTCGTATCCCGCCTGAGAAAAGTCGCTCCAAGAGCGAAGAGTCGTACTTCTTCGATGAAGATGGAACACTGGTCGGGATGTTGTTCGTGTTTCGCTCCGGACTCGATCTCGCCCCCTACAAGACGCTCCGGTACACCCTCTCTCAGCTGAAGCCTAGTCTAGAGTTCTATTTGACGGTGGCGCAGCTGGCCGATCGTCAGAATATGGAATCCAGCACCATCTATGACACAGGCGACGAAAAGACCACGACACGATACTTGGTGCTGGGTGATCGAAACGCCCAACGCCTGCTCGAGGCGTCCTTTACGGTCGATCCTTACGTGAAACTCTTTTCTCCCTACCGCAAGGAGTTTCTTGACCGCCTCCGCGATACCGCCCAACAAACAGGTGGCCAACATCTCGATACGCAGGGGGCCGAAGACAAGGAACCCTTCGCATCGCTGCAACAGTTCGCCCGTGGCCAAACCGCGCAACTCGCCTATTGTGGCACGAAAAACCAGGTTATTGCCCTCGACGCGTACCGAAAAGCCAGCGTCTCTGGATTCACCGACAAGATCTGGCAAGCAGAACTTCACCACCGCCTGGGCGTCTCCTGGGAAGCCGCCGGCGACCTGGAGAAGGCCAAGAGTGAACTCGTCGCTTCCCTGGCACTCCGCCCCAATTCCCCAGAAGTCGTCAACAACCTTGGTGCCGTGTACGGGAAATTGGGCGATAAACAGAATGCCCTGGCCTCATTCGAAAAGGCCATTTTGCTGCGCCCCAACTACGCCATCGCGCGTTTCAACGTGGCCGAAGCCATCGCCGATACCAACCCCAAACGAGCCATTACCGAATATGAGACGTACCTGGCGATCGTCGAAGGCATTCCTGAAGAAGCGGACCGCATCGCTCTCGCCCAACAACGTGTAAAAGCGCTCAAGCACCAGTAGCCAGTAAATCGCAGAGAGGGAACACTCGCCCGGCAGGTAGCCGAACGTGGGAGCGAGGGGCGGATCAGCGGGGGGACTTTTCGGCTTCTTCCTGACTGGTCTTACACTCAATACACAGGGTCGTCACGGGACGAGCCTTCAGGCGCTTGTAGGGGATATCACCCTTGCAGCCTTCGCAAATGCCGTAGGTCTGCGTGACAAATCGAGCCAATGCCTCATCGATTTTCTTGAGGAGTTTCCGTTCTCGCTCTCGAATACGAAATGAGAAATGCTGGTCGGCTTCGGCGGAGGCCTGGTCACTTACGTCCGGGAAGACTTCCAGCCCGGTAGGATTCGTCAACACCACTCCAGCTTCCGCCAAAATGGCCGCACGTTGCCCTTCAAGGTCCTGCAAGATATCGGGATACTTGACCCCGTTTGGCTTGGGAAGTTTTCGCCGAGCTGTGGTGGATTTTTTCGCGGGAGTCTTCATCGAATACTCGGAATTGCAATGCCGGTATCGTCTTCAGACCGTCTACTGAAATTCGACTATAGCAGTCGCAAATCAAAGGGGTCAATCGGTTCTTCGCGGCTCAGTCACGCCATGGCCACATCCGACCGATCCCGATCGAGCCGACAGAACCACGTTGGTCCTGTCAGAGGTCCCTCCTGCCTTCAATCGACTTGACGAGGGTCACCTCGTCCGCATACTCGATGTCCATCCCGACCGGAATTCCATAGGCGATACGGGAGACCCGAACGTGATGCGGCTTTAAGAGTCGGGTCAAGTAGATGGCGGTCGCCTCACCTTCGATCGTGGGGTTCGTCGCCACGATGACTTCCTCCACCCCTCCTGCCTTGACTCGATCAAGCAGCTCCTCGGCACGTATGTCCGAGGGCCCCACGCCATCGAGCGGAGACAACACCCCGAGCAGGACGTGGTACAACCCCCTATACCCCCCGGCTCGTTCGATCGCATACAACGTGCTCGGCTCTTCAATCACGAGAATCTTGCTACGATCCCGTTTGGGATCCCGACAGAACTCACAGAGCTCTTCTTCGGCGATGTTGCGACATTGACGGCAGAACGCCAACCCATCCTTCACCGCCTGAATCGCTCCGGCTAAGCGCATCGCATCTTCCCGTTCTGCTTTGAGCAGATGAAACGCCAGTCGCTGCGCGCTTTTCTGGCCGATCCCAGGCAAACGCACCAACTCCCGTACCAATTTCGCCAACAATCCCTGCTGATCAACACTCATGACGCAGAGTCACCTCTGGTGAGGACGCCGGCGCCATCAAAACAAACCAGGGATCTTCATCCCGCCCGTCACGGCCTTCATTTCTTCCGCCATCATTTCGCGAGACTTTTTCAGCGCATCGTTGCCGGCAGCTACCACCAAATCCTGCAACATCTCGACATCGCCGGCCTTCACGACTTCCGGATCGATCCTCACACTCAGTAAGTCCATGGCCCCGTTAACCGTCACAGTCACAATCCCGCCACCCGCGGTCCCCGAGGCCGTCTTCGCTGCGGCCTGTTCCTGCACTTTGGCCATCTGTTCCTGCATGGCTTGCGCTTGCTTCAAAATGTTGGACATATTCCCGAATGGACTCTTCATTCCTGTACCTCCTGCGTCGGAGTAGTCGTGCGAACTTCCGCCAGCTCTCCGCCGAACATCTCCAGGGCTTGTTTGACAAGGGGATGCGCCTTCGCCTGTTGCGCCAAGATCAGGCGCTGTTCCTGTTCCTTCGCAACTCGTATCTGTTTCATCGTAGGAGCGGCCCCTGGATCCTGCTCCGCCACTTCTACAATGCGAATTCGCACGGCACATCCGTAGAGACTTTCTCCCAACGCCGCCAATGCATGCAGGTTGTCTTCCTTCTCCAACATCGACCGCGCTGTCGTCACCTGCTTGGCGAACCCCAACGTGATCAACCCGCCCTCAATCTTGACCAGACGGCCCATTTCAAGGAAAGGCGCGATGTTGGGATGATTCGTAGAGACTGCTTCTTGAAACTGCTCCCAATTCACCTCGACCGCAGCCGCCGACGTCTCGACAGGGGAGACCGCCTTGGGTTCCTGCTGAACGGG
>CABVRW010000001.1:46862-126427 GCA_902500785.1 uncultured Nitrospira sp. | reverse complement strand
CCGCAGCCGCCGACGTCTCGACAGGGGAGACCGCCTTGGGTTCCTGCTGAACGGGGGCGACGGAAGCCTGAGTATTGACCGCGGCAGACGGGCGAGCAACAGGCGTAGAACCGGGCGGAGCCGCTGCTTCACGGGGAGGTGCGACAGAAGAGGCCTTGGGGGCATTCCCGCTCGCAGCAGGCACCTGTGCGCCTCTGTCCTGAGTCGTTTTCACGCCGGCACTCCTTGCCACGCCGGACTGTGCTCTGACATTGGGTGATGGCACAATCGCTGGTGCAACAGCCCGACGCTCAGCGCCCGCCGTATCCGACCGAGCGCCCGTTCCCACGGATGCCGGTTGGCCGGCGAACGTTTGCAATAAGCGGGTCGCGCGGACCGCCGCCGTTTCGAGCACAAACCGCGGATGAGCGCTCACACGCAAGCTATCTTCAGCTCCCGCAAACAGCCGAAAGAGTTCCTGCAATTGCTCGACGGTAAACCGCTCGGCGTCGCGAGCCAGTTCAGTCAAATCTTCCTCGGTCGCTTCCACGAGACTCCGCAACTCAGGCCCCGGCGGAACCACCGCCGCCACCAACATATTCCGCCCGTATTCCACCAGGTCAGCACAATAGGCACGCAGATCATGACCTTGATCCAATAACCCCGCGATGACCTGTAACGCCTTGGCACTGTCTTGCCGGATCACCGCTTCGACCATAGCCCGCACTCGTTCCTGCGGAACCGCGCCGAGCAGCGCTTCAAGATCCTGGTGACGGATCGTCTTGCCGCCGAACGCAATAATCTGATCCAGCAAACTGAGCCCGTCACGCATGCTGCCTTCGCTGGCTCGGGCCAGGGCCATCAGGCTGCGGTCTTCGATGGCCAGTCCATCTTGATCTGCCACATACCGCAGCCGTTGCACGATCTCGGATTTTGAGATGCGACGAAAGTTGTAATGCTGACAGCGCGATAGGATCGTCGCGGGTATCTTGTGAATTTCCGTCGTCGCGAAGATGAACACGACATGGGCAGGGGGTTCTTCCAGCGTTTTCAGCAGGGCATTGAACGCTGAATTGGAGAGCATATGCACTTCGTCGATAATATAGACTCGATACTGCCCCCGGAACGGCGTGAACTTCACATTCTCACGAATCTCGCGGACGTCGTCCACGCTGGTGTTCGAGGCCCCGTCGATCTCGACCACATCCACCGACGTCCCCTGCGCAATCTCCTGACAATTTGCGCAGGTGTTGCAGGGAGTGCCGGTCGGCCCTTGCTCGCAATTGAGGGCTTTGGCCATGATCCGGGCGACCGTCGTTTTACCGACCCCGCGCGTGCCGGAAAAGAGAAACGCATGGGCGATCCGCTTCGTCGCGATCGAATTCATCAACGTCTGTACGACGTGCGACTGTCCGATCACATCGTCAAACGTCCCGGGCCGGTATTTTCTCGCGGAAACCTGGTAATCCATATAGAACGTCAGACGTGAAACGTGAGAGGGACCACATACTTGCAGCGGTGAGAGCGATCGGCCCATTCGGCCGTGTCACATCTCACGCGCCACGGCTCACTCTCGCAACTAAGTGGGGCCAGGTGATCCTGCGGCACACAGAACGAACCGCTTACCGTTGCTTCCTTCCGGACCTGGCGGGATTCACAGGGTTCTGTTGCACAGGGCCCGGCCCCGATACACGTGAGAGTCTTTATCCGCTCGCCCAACATCACATCGTGATTCGCGGTCAAGCAAGCTCTATTTGGCGGAGAGGGTGGGATTCGAACCCACGGTCCCGTTGCCGAGACGCATGCTTTCCAAGCATGTCGATTCGTCCACTCTCGCACCTCTCCGCGATCGGACGACGTCAAGGGGTCGCATCTTATCATGCAGGTTTTGAGGCGGCAAGGTAAGGCCGAGCCTTCACAGATCGAGCAGTCTAGGCCTCAGAGGGAGCACGGCACAGCAGCGAAGAGATCCGAGCGGGGCCGCACCAGTCTCGGACGCCCCCATAGATATCACCATTGACCCCTCTCGCGCGCATTCCTATACTGCGGCACTATTCCAGCGGAGGTACGTGATGAAAATCCTGGTCGGGATCGGTATCGTGATCCTGCTGCTTGTCGTCCTGATCGTCGCGTTGCCCTTCCTCATCGACTTGAACACATACCAAGACCGGTACCGCCCCTTAATTGAAGAAGCCCTCAACCGGAAAGTCGAACTCAAGGATATCCGCTTGACCATCTGGCCACGTATCGGCGCCAGAGTCGGCGGATTTGTGGTCCAGGACGACCCGGCCTTCCGAACAGGCCCCTTCGCATCGCTTTCCTCGTTGGACGTCGGCGTCAAGCTGTTGCCGCTCCTCACGGGCAAGGTCGAGGTGGAAGAGATCACCCTGCGCGATCCGGTCATCACGGTTCTGAAAAACAAACAGGGTCGACTCAACCTCTCTACCCTCGGCGCCAAGACACCGGCTCCTCCCGCTCCCTCGAAACCTGAGACGCCCGGACCATCTCCCGAGAGTCCGCTCCAAGCGCTGGCCCTCTTTGCGGTGGACCGCGTCTCGATCGACGGCGGAAATCTGTCGTATCGTGACGAGTCCACCCCAACGCCGACCGAATACACGGTGACTCATCTCGAGTTTCTTCTCACGTCCGTCCATCTCGGGGAAAGCCCCACCGTACATCTGGGGGCAACCGTGCAGCCTTACAACCTGCCGGTACGACTCGACGGAACATTCGGACCCCTCGTCGAAACCCTTGACGTAAAATCGTTCACATTCACCCTTGCGCTGGGGAAAGTGGCGGCAGGCCTTAAGGGCCGCGCGGTCGACGGGAACCTGGATGCCACCATCACTGCGCTCCAGATCGACACCGCCGATCTCCCCATCGCGCTGCCGCTGACGAAGCCGGTACAGATCAAAGATTTGCACCTCACCCTCCACGCCCGATACCCAATTCTGCCTGAGACCCCGCCCGCCAAACAGGTGGATCTAACGGACCTCGGCCTGACCGTGATCATGGGCGGATCAGCCATCAATGTGAAAGGCACGGCAACCAATGGCTTGGCGAACCTGACGGCAGCGTCTGCCAGCATCAATTCATCGGATCTTCCGATTGCCATCCCCCTGGCGAAACCCGTCGAACTGAAAGACCTGCATCTCAACCTCCGGGCGGCATATCCGCCGAAGGAAGGGGCCGCGCCACTCGAACTCGCAGAGATCTCCAACCTGGGCCTGACCGTCGCCATGGGGAGCTCGCGTATCGAGGTGAACGGATCGGTCTTAGGCGGACTGGCGAAACTCACGGCCAACTCAAAACTCATCACCACGACCGACCTGCCCCTTTCCCTGCCGCTGAAAAAACCCGTAGAGATCAAAGACCTGCAGGCGACGGCTGAAATGAAGGGGCAGGAGGCGCGACTGCACACTCTCTCACTCCAACTCTTCGGCGGATTCGTGCGCACGCAGGGAACGTTCGGCCTGGGAACCTCCACGCCGCCCTTCAGCAGCACGGTCTCGATTCAAGGTCTCCAACTCGGACCGGCCCTCCAGGCTGTCGGCACCGACCACATTTCCATCAGCGGTACAGCCAACGCCGAGCTGGCGGTGAGCGGCCGCGGGTTGACCCATCCAGACCTCGTCAAGGCTCTCGCCGGAACCGGCCGTGTAGCAGTGAGAGAGGGCACAATCGAAGGAATCAATTTACTGCAACAAGCGTCGGTGTTGCTCAAAGTGGTCGGGGTGTCGTTGGACAACGTCCACGCGACGGCGTTCTCCACCATCGAAAGCGATTTCGCCATTAAACAAGGCGTCATTGCCGTCCAACGGCTGCTCATGGACAGTCATGATTTTCAGGCGACGGGCGGCGGGACGATCGGGCTCGATCAGTCGCTGAATATGAAGCTAAATCTGAATCTCTCCCAAGCCTTGAGCCAAAAGATCGCGGCGGGCTCTCCAATCGCCAGAGTCGCGCTAAGCGGCGGGCGCCTCTCGCTCCCGCTGCTCATTACCGGCAGCACGCAAGCCCCTTCATATGGGCTCGACACAAAGATGTTTGCGGGGAAAGTGCAGGACCAGGTGAAGGAAAAGGTCACAGGCGCCGTGGAAGGCCTCCTGAAAGGGTCCACCAAGCCGGAAGATCTCAAGAAGCAAGGCAAAGACCTCCTGAAGGGACTATTCGGGCGGTAGCGTTCACGGGGAGGGGGCATGTCGCTGGCCGATCTGGTCACACAATACGTCGTGCAATACGGCTTCCGTATAATGGGGGCGGCCCTTATCATCATGGCCGCCCTGTTCGCCGCAAAGTCGGTCGGGCGCCTCTTCGAGCGCTGGCTGAATGAGCAGGACATGGAGCCGCCTCTCCGCCTACTGCTCTTGCGCGTCGTGAAGGCCCTGGTGGTGATCCTCGGCCTTCTGATCGCGCTGGGACAACTCGGTCTGCAAATCGCGCCGCTGATCGCCGGGCTTGGCGTGGCCGGCCTCGGTGTCGGTCTCGCCCTGCAGGGCGTCTTGAGCAATGTCGTCGCCGGTCTGTCGATTATCTTCACCAAACCCTACCGGGTCGGCGAACATGTCTCGCTCCTCGGCGTGCATGGTGATGTCGCCAAAATCGATATCTTCACCACCACACTCATGCATCCGGATCACTCTCGGATCGTCATCCCGAATCGAAAAGTCGTCGGAGAAATTCTCCACAACTTCGGCACGATTCGACAACTGGACCTGTCCATCGGGGTCTCCTACCGAACCAATATCGAGGCGACGCTGCGTGTGTTGCGCGAGCTGGTCACCCAGCACCCCAAGGTGCTTCAAGATCCTGCCCCGATCATCGGGATTGCCGGCTTCGCCGATTCTTCCATGACCCTGTCCATTCGGCCCTGGGTACATGTAGCGTCCGTAAGGACCGCTCACATCGAACTCAATCAAGCAATCATTCAACGATTACAAGCTGATGGAGTGGACATCCCATTCCCTCAGCGTGAGGTGCGTCTACTAAATCCCTCCTAATGTCAGAGCCGCTGACCATGGCTCGGGACATCCTTCACACTCCCGACATCGAGCCTTACTTGTTGGCCCCTGGCGCAACATGCTACTCTAAACGCCTTTCGTTGTAGAACGACCGCGACCAAGGAGACGACATCATGAGCAGGCAGACGGACCTCGATCGCACTCGACGTTCGGAACGAACATCGGGCAGCAGTCTCGCTGAAACAGAAGTGGAATCCGCCCTGACCGAGGAACATGCCGCCGGCACCAACCTCGACAAGATCCGCGACATTCTGTTCGGTGCCCAGGTACGTGATCATGAACGCCGGTTCGCCAAACTCGAAACGCAACTGCTGGCGGAAGCGGCCCAGTTGCGCAACGACCTCAAGGACCGGTTCGCCTCGCTGGAACAGTACATTCGAAAAGAGGTCGACACGGTGACAGGCCGCCTGACTGCCGAAGAACAGGGCCGCACCAATGCGGTCGGACGCCTGACCACGGAACTACAGACGCTGGCCGACGTGCTCCAGCAAACAGCGACCCAGCTGCGGGAACAAAGCGAACAGGCACACCACGATTTACGCAACCAACTCCAGAGCCAGGCGGCATCACTCGCCGGTGATTTCGGCCAACAACACGCCGCCCTGTCCGCCACCCTAGAGGATGCGGTTCGGCAGCTCTCACACCAAAAGACCGACCGGACATCTCTTGCGACGTTGTTCCAGGAACTCTCACAGAGGCTCTCACATGATCAGCCTCCCCAACAGGCATAGTTCCACGCTCATTCGTGAAGGGGCCCGATCTGCTCCCCAGATCGTGCGTACCGCCTTTCGCCACACCACAATTTTTCTCGCAGGCGACTCTATGCGCTTCGGAGCACGGGAACGGGATGGCGCACGCACCTAAAGCCGTCACCCCGGCAGTCGAACGCGACTATGCCGAACTGCGCAGCCTCCTCTTGGCGCCTGAACAATCACGTCTGGAGCAACTGCAAGAGCAGGTCGAACATCTCGACCTCACCGCCCACAACCTCAATCGGGTGCTTCCCGAAGCGATCGCCCTCCGTGGGGAAACTGACCATCGGTTGACCCATGCGCTCACCCCGCATGTGTCGGAAGCGTTGGGGGTGTCCGTACGCAAACAGCCCCACATGATCGTCGAGGCGATCGCCCCCATCATGATGCCGGCGATCCGCCAGGCCATCGCCAATGCCTTGCGCAGCATGGTGCAGTCTCTCAATCAAACCATCGAACACAGCCTGTCGATCCGAAGTATGCGCTGGAGGCTGGAAGCCCTGCGCACCGGCAAACCGTTCGCCGAAATCGTCCTGCTGCATACCTTATGTTATCGCGTCGAGCAGGTCTTTCTCATTCACTCGCAGACCGGCTTGCTCCTCGCGCACGCGGCCGGCGACTCAGTCGCGGTGCAGGACCAAACCCTCGTCTCGGGCATGCTGTCGGCCATTCGAAGCTTCGTGCAGGATTCGTTTGGGGCGACACCTGATCAAGTGCTGAATACCTTTCAAGTCGGCGACCTGACCGTCTGGATCGAACAGGGACCGGCGGCGATCCTCGCGGCCGTCATTCGCGGCACGCCACCGGAATCCTTTCACATTCATCTCCAGGATACGCTCGATCGCATCCACGCTGAAAATTCCGATGCGCTCGCACGCTTCATAGGAGAGACGGCATCCTTCGCCGGCGTCACTCCGCTATTGGACGAGTGCCTGCGAACGCACTTTGAGACGCGCCGGCGTGCCGTAGCTCCCATCACGTGGGTACTCCTGGCGGCGATCGTGCTGGGAGCAGTCTGGTGGGGAGCGTCAGCCTATCAAGAGCGCCGACAGTGGAACGCCTATCTGGATCGACTTGCCTCGGAGCCGGGGCTCGTTGTGACATCCACGCGCTCGGAAGGAAATCGATACGTGCTCGCCGGTCTACGCGACCCATTGGCCGCCGATCCAGACGCGCTCTTGCAGGACAGTGGGATTGCCCCCAATCGGGTCGATTCTAAATGGAGCCCCTACTACGCCCTCGATGGGGCGTTCACCCGGAAACGAGCCGAGTTAATCCTGTCTCCACCGAACACCGTTGAGTTGGCCGTCGATGGAACACGCCTCACAGCTACCGGCACGGCCGATCTGGATTGGATCCGGCAGAGTCGACCATTGGCCCGCTTACTGCCTGGCATCAACGAATATGACGACCGGCGCATCGTCGAGCGGTCGCTTGAGGAACTGGCCCGAAGCCTGGCTGGCGTCTGGATCCTGTTCGAACAGGGGACCGCCATCCTTTCACCTGAGCAACGACAAGGCGTGCGCCGCGTATCGGATGTGCTTCGTCAACTGGACGACCTGGCACGTCTCTCCGGCGCAACATTGGAGGTACAGGTCATCGGTCAAACCGACACCGTGGGCCGGTCC
This sequence comes from uncultured Nitrospira sp., assembly GCA_902500785.1. Classification (GTDB taxonomy): domain Bacteria; phylum Nitrospirota; class Nitrospiria; order Nitrospirales; family Nitrospiraceae; genus Nitrospira_A. Next base: position 119,047 of record CABVRW010000001.1, on the reverse strand, counting down.
AGCCGAAACCAGCGTCTGAGCGAAAGCCGCGCCCGGTCGGTCCTCCATGCCCTCCAGCCCGAGACCTTCACCACGATCACCTTTCAGCCTCGGGGTATCGTCCCAACGCCCGAGCCAAGTCAAATCCAAGCGGCAGCGACGCTCCCCCAGGAGCGACGCGTGTCTTTTCAGATCACAATTCACCCAGCGCCGTGAAACGCCCCTGACATGATCGAAAAAAAGATCTGCATGTTGGGCGCCTTTGCCGTTGGAAAAACCAGCCTCGTGCGGCGCTTTGTGACAAGCTGCTTCTCCGAACAGTATCAGACGACCATCGGAGTCACCGTCGACAAGAAACCCCTGAGTATCGATGGCCAAGCCGTGACATTGGTGCTGTGGGACCTCTACGGCGAAGACGAATTTCAAAAACTACGTCGTTCCTATCTACGGGGGTCGTCGGGATACCTATTGGTCCTGGACGGGATGCGACGGGCAACGCTGGACATCGCCGTGCGAATTCAGCAGACCGCAGTCGACACACTCGGCCCGGTACCGTTTGTCGTCCTCATCAATAAACATGACCGGCAGACGGACTGGGAAATTACCGACCAAGACCTCGCACAGTTGGCCGAGCGTGGATGGACGGTGCTCCTGGGGAGCGCGAAGACAGGACAGGGTGTCGAGGAAGCCTTTATGACGCTCGCCCGCAGCATGCTGCTCACATCGCACGAGTCACCTCCTGCAGGGGGGAAGACCGATGGCTCATAACACGGTCCCGTCCGCGCCGGACCTGCTATACGCGGACCTGTTGCAGCGGTTCCAATGTGCGGTTCTCGAATATGTTGACGATACGCACTTCCGCATCATCGGGCAGCCACCGGCCTGGCTGTTCCACCTCTATCCGGATGCCCGACGCAGCCGGCAGCTTTCCGTCGATGCTCGCACACCGGTGCTTCAGAATTTCTTGGCCGATGCGGCAGATGCCTGGCGCGCGGACGACGATCGCATCGCACGTTCCGGATTTTGGACGGAGGAGGCCACTTCCGAAGAACCTCAGCACTTCGAAGCGATGGCGCTTCGACAGGGCCCGAGTCGGCTCTTGCTGATTCAGCGAAGCACGGCCACTTATGACCAACACGCCATCCTGCTCCAGCGGGCGCGCGAACAGGTGCTTCTCCAGCACGAACACGATCGCGGACACCAGCGCACCCAGCGGGATCTCAGCACCAAACTGGTGGACATGGAGCGGTCGCGGGACGACGTCGCAGTCATTTTGCAGCAACTTGGACTCGCCACTCTCCTGATCGACCAGGAGGGACGGGTTCGATTCCTCAGCGCGTCTGCAGCCCGCCTCCTGGAGACCGCACCGTCGAGTGTCCATCCCGGCCTGCTTTGGGAGACACTGCTTCCGCTCACGAAAACGGACCGGCAGGCTCTACAGTCGACGCTAAAGCAACCCGCATCCCAGCGCGAACGAGTCCGATGCCACCTCCAGACCTCGACGGGACGTCATCTCTGGCTGGAGATAGAACTGCAAGACGACCCGCGGGACGCGCGAACCAAGATCATCTTCCTCCACGACATGACCGACGTGCACCACCTCCGGCGACTACTGGAACTCAAAGCCCACTTTCATGATTTGGTCGGCAAGAGCCGGGGCATGACACAGATCTATGAACAGATTCAGGATCTGTCTCGTGTCGACTCGTCCGTCTTGATCGAGGGCGAGACCGGCACGGGAAAAGAATTGGTAGCCCGAGCGATACACCAGGCGAGCGCCCGACGTACGGGACCGTTCATTGCGGCCAACTGCGCAGGGCTCACGGATTCGCTGCTGGGCAGCCAACTGTTCGGCCATAAGAAGGGCGCCTTTACCGGGGCCATCGACGACCAGCAGGGGCTCTTCGAAGCCGCGCAAGGCGGCGTCTTGTTTCTCGATGAGATCGGCGATATCCCTCACCACGTCCAAACCAGCCTTCTTCGAGTGCTGCAGGAGAGGGAAGTGACTCGACTCGGCGAGACCAAGCCACGAAAAGTGAACGTGCGCGTCCTGACGGCAACCCACCACAACTTGAGCCAGGATGTTGCCAAGGGAACGTTTCGCGCCGACCTGCTCTACCGAATTCGAGTCGCACGGATCCATCTCCCGCCTCTCAGAGAGCGAAAAGAGGATATTCCCCTCCTTGTCACCTCGTTTCTCACCGAAGGACGGGCGAGCATGGGAAAAGTCATCCATCGAGCCAGCCCGGCCGCTATGGCGGCGCTGATGGAGTACCATTGGCCCGGCAATGTGCGGGAGCTCAAGAGCATGATCGAGTGCGGCATGATTCATTGCAAAGGTGACACGCTCGAGGGCACAGATCTTCCGCCGGAACTTCGACAGGGACCGGACGTCTCTCAATCCGAATCCGTTTTGCCCGTCGACGAGCGAAGTCGATTCGTGGCCGCCTTGGGACAGGCTCATGGGAACCGGACCAAGGCCGCACGCCTCCTCGGAATGAGCCGCGCCACCTTCTACCGCCGACTGAACGAACTTGATCTCCCGACCAGCTAGCACATCCGTCTCTCACTGAATCTCCCAATACTGTCTCGATTCGTCTCTCGCGAGACAGTGCGAGACAACGGCACTCGTCTCACCGCTTGACCACAATACTACGTTCCGACCAGTCCGCCCGCGAGCATGCTTATTTGATGGGCCTGCTGTAGAGCACACACCTTGTGGCACAAACCTTGAAAACGTAACCGCAAAAACCACTGCGGACAACGCCGTGGACACCGGTGCCACACCGTCATGATCGAACCGATTACGAGGAGAACAGATGGACAAGCTCTTACCCTTCTCACGCCCGCGGCCGGATGAGCCGACCGCTCGGGAACGTGAAATACTGAATCACATTTGGGCCGGCCTGACGAGTCAGGAAATTGCGGCTCGCTTGCAGATCGCCCCCAAAACCGTGGAATCGCACCGCGCCAACCTGCTGAGGAAATTTCGTGCGTCCAACTCGGCACAACTGCTTCGCCTGGCCCTACTTGAAGGCATCCTCCAAATTCCGTCGTCGAATAGCACCACGCCGCTTTCAGCTGCGCGCGGCACGCACAACCCCAAGGGGGTGCGGAAACTGACCAGCCTCAAATGATTCCCTCGACTACGCCCCTGGGCACTGCGTCACAATGGATCACTATCACAACAGCCGCGATCGCCGGCCAGATCCGTTGGTCTCGTCGCACATTGATCCACTTCCACTCGCCGTCCCCTCTGCGGTGTGCATTCCCTGAACAGCCCGCATGACACTCTGTCAGATACGTATACCGGTCGGCGTGAGCCATTCATACGGTGGAAGAGGCCGTCCTCCGCTTCGCTCACGCGGCATACCGCGCAACGGCGCGCCGCACTGTTCACGTCAAGATGTTGATCTCCTACGCAGAATCATTTATACATCGCCAACGCGTCTCACCTAATAGGGCAACCGGCACACCGTTGCCATTCGCACGACCCAGGAGGAGGAACTGAATAATGCGACGACTTGGATCCATTTTGTTGGCTCTGCTCATCATGGCGCTCGTGCCCTCAATCGCGCCAGCCGAGCCCCCGGCCACGCCGGAGTCGACACCCGCGACGCACGCGCTCGATGTCGTCACCCTCAAGGATGGGACGGTCATCTATGGGCTGATCCTTGGCATGATCGCGGACGAACTGCACATCAAAACCAGTTTCGGGCCGACCGCCGGCAACGATATCGTCAAAGTCATGTGGCCGAATGTGGCCAAACTCGTCGTCAATCGTCCGGTGCCATTCATGCTCAAGGAAGGCACTACGGTGGTGGGCACGGCACAGCCCGGCGAACCCGGCACGATGATTCTAAAAGCGGCCCCTACGGGAACGCCGATGGCCATCCCCCTCGATTCGGTCCTCGGCATGAACCAACCGTCCGTGATCTATACGGGCGCCGTCCAAGCAGGATTCTCGCAAACGACCGGCAATAGCCACCTGCGGAACGGCAGCCTGCTCGGCGAACTCTCCGCCCGCGCCGAATCGTTGCGGCTCACGATCCTGGGCCGTTACGTATACGGCGACGACGGCGGAAGCCTCCTCGTTCGCAACAGCCGGGGCACGATCAAGCTTGACTTCTTTTTGACGAAGCGGTTGTATTGGTTCACTTCCGCCTATTTCGAACAGGATACATTCCAAGACCTCAAATTACGGACCGCGCTCGCCACCGGTCCAGGCTACCAGTTTCTTGATCGCGGCGATCTTTCCGGCATCTGGAAGGATATGTCCCTCTACGCCGAAGCGGGCCCGGCCTATTTCAACGAAGATTTTAAACTCGCCGACGATAAATCCAGCACCCGCGGACGCTGGGCCGTGAAATGGAATTGGCCGCTCTGGGGCGGAGACCAAGTCAGTCTGTACCACTTCCAGGAAGGGTTCCAATCGTTTGCCAATTCCAAAGATCTCTACCTGACAGCCGACACCGGCTTACGATTTAAAGTGTGGGGAGGGCTGGTGAGCGGGTTGCAGTGGACCCTGCGGTACAACAAAAATCCGCCGCCGGGCGTTTCGGATACCGATAACCTTTATCTGATCACGCTGGGATACAGCTTCGACACCAGCCGGAAACAGTAAAGACCGAAACAGGATCGGCACACATTCGGTTCACACATGGAGGTGGCACGATGAGCATGATGAGTGAATTTAAAGAGTTCGCCGTGAAAGGCAATGTGCTCGATATGGCCGTGGGTGTCATCATCGGGGGGGCGTTTGGAAAGATCGTATCGTCCCTCGTCAGCGACGTCCTAATGCCACCGATCGGGCTCCTGATGGGGAACGTAGACTTCTCAAGTCTCTTTATCCCCTTGACCGAAGAGGCCAAGGGAAAATCGCTCCTAGCAGCCAAAGCCGCCGGAGCCGCCACGATCAACTACGGCGTCTTCTTGCAAACGCTGCTCGATTTTACGATACTGGCCTTCGTAATTTTCCTGGTGATCAAACAAATGAACCGTTTCAAGAAAGTCACTCCTCCCGGCCCCCCTCCTGCTCCGCCCAAAGAAGAAGTATTATTGACGGAAATCCGAGACCTTTTGAAAAATCAACGCCACTAACCGATGCGCATACAGGATTCGTCCCCGTCACATGGAGAGATCCGACGGTTCCGATGCTGTTGAAGGAGGATCGCATGAAAAAACCTCGTACCATCCCCGTGATGTTGAGTGCCCTGCTCCTCGCCTCGTGCACCACGGCACCGGCGCCGAATGACTCGGCAAGCCGAGCGTTGAACGAAATGAAGGCGGTGGCTCGGCCAATCCCGCCAAAGCCAGACCCGCGCGATGCCAGGATTGTCGATCTTGAGCAACAAAACGCCGACCGCGACGCGGAGTTGGCGCGGATTCGGGCCTCGCTCACCGGCGATCTTGACCAAGCAAAAGCTCGAGCCAATGGGCTTGAGTCACAACTCAGCCAGCGCGACCAGGAATTAGCCGCCCTCCGGACTGCCGCCGGCGACAGGGATCGCCTGGCAAACCAGTTGTCCGAGGCCGAACGTCAGCTGTCGGCCAAAGAGCAAGAGCTTGCGGCATTGAGAGACAGTCTCAGGGACAAGGACCGCCTCGCGGCGGAGTTAGCCGCGCTGCAGGCACACATGTCCGCGAAAGATAGCGAACTCGCCACGCTAAAAAACAGCGCCGAAGACAAGGACCGCCTCGCCGCACAATTGACAGCCCTTCAAGGACAACTGTCCTCAAAGGACCAAGAGCTCGCCGGCCTGAAGGGAACCGCCGGCGACCGAGATCGCCTGTCGTCCGAACTCGCGCAAGCCACACAACGAATTACCGAACTGGAGCGACAGCTGGATGCCAAAGATCAGGAACTGGCAGGGTTGAAAAACGCCGCGAGCGACCGGGAAAAGCTCATCGCAGATCTCGCCGCCGCCAAACAGCGGGCCTCGGACCTCGAGAGTGAACTCGCTCGCAGGGACCACGAAATGGCCGCCCTCAAAAGTGCTCTGGATCAACAAAAAACCAGCCTCGCTGCGGCGAAGGACGATCTATCCAAACTGCTTCAGGCCGAAGTGGCAAAAGGGAACGTGACCATGAAGCAGCTAGGGGACCAACTCACCCTTGGCTTGGCCACCACCCTGCTGTTCGACTCCGGGGAAGCAACGCTCAAGCCGGGTGGAGCAGATGTCTTGCACCGCATTGGCGGCGTGCTGAAACAATATCCCGATCGCTCAATTCATGTGGCCGGCCACACAGACAACGTACCCATCAGGGGACGATTGGCCAAGACCTATCCGACCAACCTCGAGCTCTCCCAAGCGCGTGCTGAAAGTGCGCGCCAAGCGCTGACCGACGGCGGCATGGCTGCGGACAAGATTGACACGAAGGGGCATGCCGACAGCCGGCCCATCGCGAGTAACTCGACGGCCGAAGGACGACAGAAAAATCGACGCGTCGAAATCGTCGTCGGCCATTAACGAGCGGCCGCGGGCGCTTCGCAGTCTTGCATCCGCCCCAAGAACACGATACAGTGCCGTCGTGTTCTTGGGGCATGCATCTCGATAGCCAGATTCAATAGGGACGGATTACTCAAGCTGGCAGATCAACATCTGTCGATTCGGTCCCAGTCGTCTCCTCCCATTGGTTCGTGTGACTTCTCCTAGACGACTGCCGACCCCGAGCAATCCGCGCTGCCTTCCCACCATTACCGGGGAGAGATCGTATGAGACGAGCAGTATGGGCGCTCATGGTTCTCAGTTCCCTTGTCGCAGGATGTGAGACCACTTCTTCGGTCAGACCCAACACAGTGAGCCCTTCGCCGGTCGAACCGAAGCTGCTGGCCCTTCAACAAGAACGCGAGCAGTTATTGACTACGCTTGGTGAGTTTCACGACCGCATTCGTGACCTCGAAAGCAAACTGGGGGACAGCCAGAGTCAGCCCGCCGCGGCATCGTATGACCAATTGCTGAGCGCGAAAGAAGCGGAACTCATTGAGCTGAGAAAGTTAGGACCCGACCGAGACAGACTGACCGTCCAATTGGCGACAACAAGCAACGAACTCCTGCAGGCCCGTCAACGCATTGGGACACTCGAACAGCAACTCGCAGCGCGAGACAAAGACCTCGCATCCCTCCAGACTCGCGCAACGGTCGTCGCCGACCTTGAGGTCGCCCGACGCAGGATCACGGAGCTGGAAACACACATCTCCCGCCAAGATCACGATCTCCGGACAGTTCGCACTGGAGCCGCTGAACGGGATAGCCTCATGGCTCAGCTACAAACCGCAACCGCCACCATCAACTCCTTGAAGGCGCGCATCAGCACGCTGGATCAGCAGCTCAAAGAGCGTGAGCAGGCATTTGATACGGTTCGATCGCGTCTCTTGGAACGCGACAAATTAGTTCCCCAGTACAATGCGATGATCGCAGAAATCTACCAAGCCAGGCACCGTATCGCCGCGCTCGAACAACGAGTGAACGAAAAGACGCGCGACCTCGCCTCGCGACAAAAGGGCACTCAGCCCAGTACCGCTCAACGCGACGGGGGAACGACCAACCAACGTCTCGCTGCTGCCGACCAATCACCACGCGATACCCAGAGACCGACCACCGGAGGGAAATTGGCGCCTCCCGGAAAGGATCCCGGGCGCAACAGCGCGTCATCTCCAGGAATGTCTGCGGAATCGGAGGCTCGGAACGGAAGCATTGCGGCCGTGAAGGAGGAACTCCTCAAAGTGTTGCCGGGTGACAACAGACAGAAAGCTCTCAGCGTCAGGCAGGATGGAAACCGATTGACGGTCGCACTGGCTAGCAATTGGCTATTCACCTCCGGCGATGTCGCGCTGACCTCGGAAGGTGCAACCATGCTCAAGCGAATCGGTACGCTCCTGGGGCAGCTTTCAGACAAATTCGTGCAGGTCGCAGGTCACACCGATAATCAAGCGGTCAGCAAATCCCTCCAAAAGACTTTCCCCGACAATAAAGCGCTCTCTTGGGCCCGGGCTGAAAATGCCCGCCGGGCATTGGTCAATGGAGGGATGCCCGCCGAACGAACGAAGGCTGTCGGCCTGGCCGATACACGTCCCCTCGCATCCAATGCCACGGAGCAGGGCCGCCAGAGAAACCGCCGACTGGAATTGATCATCGTCCAGGGGCCTACCGTTGCCTCAGCGAGCCGAGAGTCGCAGCGCGAACACCCTCACCTCGCGGCACTCAGCGCTCCGCGCTAGATCACCGACGCGACGGGGTGGCTCGGAATCCGCGCCGCCCCGTCGGCCCCCAATCCCTACAGCCGACAGGCACCTGAATCAATAGCTGCCACGAGACTGTCGCCGGAAACAGTCGCCAGAATCTTGTAATGCCCAAGGCCCAACTCTTTTCCGTAGGCCTCCCCGACCAGCACATCCTGCACATGCTGATGGTTTGAGGCCTGGAAGTAAGATCGGCCTTCTTTCAAACCGTCGAACTCGTGCCCTTCCAACGCCTTGATAAGCGCGGAGGCGTCCGTGGATCCTGTCCGCTGGATGGCCTCCAGAATCTGGGTCATAGCCGCATACCCGAGGTAACAGCGCGACGTTGGAGTATGGTTGTATTTGTCGACGACTCCCCGGATAAACTGTCGGGAGCCTTCTGTGTTGACCTTCGGATCCCAGATAAGGCCCCAAATGCCGGCATTGTCAGCATAGCCGAGGGGCCGGCCAATTTGTTCACCCGCGATCATCCCGCCGACACCGATTTTGTCTTTGGCCAACCCCAATTTCGTATAGTCCTTCAGCGCGTGGACCAAATCCCACCCATAAAGATTGAGCACGACGAGCGTCGGACGCTTGTCCTTTGCCGCCGTCCACGCCGCCGTAAAGTCCTTCGCTCCGAAGGGCATCAGAGCCTCGCCCACAAACTCGGCCCCATGAATCTGCCCAGCCGTGACCATAGCTTGAGCCATAGCTTTGCCATCCAATGAGCTCGTCGTGAGCATATACCATCGGGTACCATACGCCTTTACCAAGTGTGGGGCGACTGCCTGCGCCATCATCGAGGCATTCGGCATAAATACGAAGGTGTGCGAGTTGCACGCGGCTCCGGTCAATTCAGGAAGATGGGATCCCGTGACCATAAACAACTTGTTCTCTTTCTTCGCCAGCTCCGACACCACCAGCGCACAATTCGCGTTAAACGTGCCCATTAGGATATCCACTCGATCATCTTCTATAAACTTTGTGGCAGCCTTGATGGCTGTGTCGGGATTCGAGGCATCATCAGCGTCGAGAAGCACCACTGGCCGTCCCAACACACCGCCCCGCTTGTTGAAGCGATCCACCGCCACGTTGGCGCCATGCACATCATGGATCGACGAGGTCTTATAGGGGCTCGACAGCGGATCCAGAATTCCGATCTTGATTGGCTCGGCAGCGTGGGCCACCGAGCTCTCGTACGTCAGGCCGAGCATCTGGTCGGCCGTATCGCCAACGAGCAACGCACCGCCAGTCATGGCCGACAATTGTAGAAAACGTCTTCGTGATATCGCGCGCATGATCATGATCCCCTTTGTGATCGTTGGCAATCTACCTGGGTCATCCGCTAGATGGTAGGCATCGGAGTAGCTTGGAACGTCAGTACGATCCTGCAGTGAGCCGACAACTCGTCCGTGCCGTGTATGCTGTCAGTCAGCAAGACGATCCCACTACCGATCATGCGTTCCACTCGTGGAACAATCGTTGGATCGGCTACCTGCGCGATCAACTCCGGATAGGATCGGGCGTTCCCCACACAGACACGTCCAAGCATATTGAGCCGTTCGCGAGTCATGCTGGGATGAAAACGGGGGCGGAGTGTCCTGCCAAGACTCCTTAGCGGCGACCGCCGACCCACGCACGAGCAAGAGCAACTGGAAGACTTTCCCTAGCTACTCAGCTGTACTGGTCTTCGGTATACACCTGTTTGATCGACCAGAACACCGCCTCTTTCAGCTTCTTGATCTGAGGGTCGGGTGGATCATTCCGAATCTTTTGCAGTTTCCGATCAAGGGCAAAAAGTGGCTCGACTGATCGCCGGTCCGGTACCCGTCCTAATGCCCAGGCAATCTCGGTTTGAACGATAATGTTAATTCCGGGTGCGTCCAGCATCTCAAGAAGCGGAGGAACCACCCTCGGATCACTTTGGACATTCCCAAGATCGCCCAACCCCTTGGCGGCGGCTGCTTGTAACTCAGGCTGCTTGGAGTGCTTCAAGATATCAATGAGAACAGGGATGCCTTCCTTTCCCATATTGCCCAATGCCACCGCGGCTTGCTTTGCCAAGCCTTTGTCTTTCAGCGCCTCCCGGAGATGAGGCAAAGCTTCATCGGCCTCTATCTTTCCTAGCAGGGAAATAATCTTCAATTTCCGGAGCTGGCTGGTTTCCGGAGCATCCAGCAAATTCAGTAGTCGATCCGGCTGCCCCCATTCCGCCGTCAGGAGGAGAGGAAATTCATACGCCTCTAACGCGTGCTGCAGAGCAGTCAAGGCATAGGTGCCGGGCTCGTCCGCGTGAGCTGACTGAGACGCCTGAAAGGCGTCCTCAAATTCCGTCCGAACCTCTTTCTGCCAGTTGATCTTCATGCCTCCCAAAGCATACGTTACCTGGCAAGCTGGCCCCTTCCACAGGCGAGAGGGCGCGTCCAACAAATCATTGTCTCCACCCGCTGAGGCAGTACCTTCCCACGTCTTACGTTGTTCGCACTTTATCCGCACGACAACATCGTGAGAGGCAGCAGGATCCGAAACGACCGCATAGCCCAGTTCCTTCATGCGTCGCATGACAACTTCCCTGATTCCCTCGGCGTTACCAGCGCCCTTGTCAGTCAGCGTAATCACCTCCACCAAAACCGTATGAATATTTCCTAATTGCGCTTTTTGAGCCTCGGTGAAGTAGTCTCGATAGGCCGACGCAGAAGAGGCGATGCCAAGGCTCAGCAGGAAGAACACGGCTAGGGTAGTCGAAGAACTCCGCCTCATAAACACCTCCTCCCTCCCAAATGGACCAGCCTGGACCAGTGATGGGAGCGAATCCAATAATCGACCTCTCATTATACTCCCCTAAGGCCTCTTGACACTATGATGCATCGCTAAGCACCAAGAGCAAACGCGGATACATACACTCCCGCCTGGCTACCTTACCTTCAGTGTTTTTTGCCATGAAGACAGCATGCCCACGGGTAGGCCCCGCCGGCGTATGGGTTGACAGGCAGACTCGATCGACGGTACAAAATGTCATATTCATCGTGCATTTCCACGCGCAGGCACATTTCTTATTTATAGTGAGCAACCTAGTACCCAGCGTCGCGCGAGAGTGGCGGAACTGGCAGACGCGCGAGACTTAGGATCTCGTGGGTAACCGTGGGGGTTCAAGTCCCCCCTCTCGCACCACCTCTCACTGAAGGAACGTGACGCAAATAACTTTTCGGACTCGGAGGACGCGAACAGCCTTATGAAAATGGAAATGACCGAGCTCGGCCCCATGAAGCGGGCCATCAAAATTGAAGTTCCCGCGGATGAAGTCAACCTGCGCTTTGTTCAGGCCTACTCTGAGCTGAACCGGCAAGTTCGCATTCCCGGCTTCCGACCCGGCAAGGCTCCTCTCCAGTTGCTGGAGAAACGATACGCGAAGACCATCGAAGAGGACGTTATTCGCAGCTTGGTCCCGGACTATTATGATCGAGCCATCCGCCAGGCGGGCATCGTTCCGGTTCTCGTAGAAATCCCACCCCTAGAGCGGGTCAAAGTCAAAAAAGACACACCGTTTAGCTTTACCGCAACAGTCGAGATCAAACCAACTATCGAGCTTCGAGATTACAAGGCGCCAAACCCCATTTCCCTCAAACAGGATCAGCGAACGGTCACGGACGAACAGGTCCAGAAAGCCTTGGATGTCCTCCGTGAGCAAATGGCCCAGCTACATCCTGCTCCAACCGGAACGGCATTGGCGGATGGCGACTATGCGGTGTTGGATATTGAAGGGACTTTAGACGGCAGTCCTCTTGATGGAACAGCCAAGGAGGGGCATCTTCACAAAATGGGATCGCATGCCTCCGTGCTCGGCATCGACATCGAACCTCACCTTGTCGGCAAGAAGGACGGTGAGGCCATCACCATCCCGCAGGCCTACCCAGCGACCCACCCGGATAATCGAGTCGCCGGAAAGACCGTGACCTTTCGCTGTACTATCAAGTCCGTGAAGCAGAAGCAACTACCAGCGCTCGACGACGAGTTTGCAAAGGATTGCGGCCCCTATCAATCCTTGCAGGAAATCCGAGAGAAGCTTCGCACTGAAATGGAACGGGCGCTGAAGAAAGATATCGAAGATACCTACAAGGAGACGATTTTAAAGCGACTGGCAGAAACCCATCATTTCGAACTTCCTGGAACACTGGTTGAGCGGGAATTGTCGGCCATGGTTCGGCAACAGGTGCAATCTCGCCAACGAAAGTCTGCCGAAAACCCTGATGCGTCACCTGCCACGCCTCAAACCGAGGAGACGAAGAAACTCCAGGACGAGTTTCGCCCAGAAGCTGAGCGACGGGTGAAGGTTGGACTAATCCTTGAAGCAGTTGCGGCGAAAGAAACCATCACGGTCACGAATGATGATCTCGGCAACGAGATCGCAAGACTCGCTGCGGAGGTCAAACTTTCAACCGAAGAAGTCACTCGCATGATTCGGGCCGGTGGACAGGATACCTTGGACGATCTTCGGTCAAGAATTTTGGCCGATAAAGCTTTGGATTTTGTCTATAGGCACGCAATGATCCAGGGATAGCGCAGTCGGATGCAAAGACTCGCAGCACTGGATGGCTGGACAGTGATCCAACAATCCAGGCTATATGAGTATGGTAAAATGAAGAGCTTCCACCCGTCAGGCCTCTAGCGGAAAGGATTCAGCTGAATGCTAGTTCCGATTGTCATCGAACAGACGAACCGCGGCGAACGTGCCTATGACATTTACTCACGCCTGCTTAAAGACCGTATCATCTTTCTCGGCGCACCAATCGATGACGTCTTCGCCAACCTGATCATCGCTCAACTACTGTTCCTGGAAGCTGAGGACCCCGAGAAGGATATCAATCTGTACATCAATTCCCCAGGAGGAAGCGTTACGGCGGGACTAGGCATCTATGACACGATGCAATACGTCAAGCCAGCCATTAATACGATCTGTTTGGGCCAGGCCGCAAGTATGGGGGCATTCCTCCTGACAGCAGGGACAAAGGGAAAACGCTACGCCCTGCCGAATGCCCGCGTCATGATCCATCAACCGATGGGGGGCTTTCAGGGCCAGGCGACCGAGATCGATATTCACGCACGCGAAATCTTGAAGATCCGTGAGCGCCTGAACGAAATTATGGCCAAGCATACCGGACAACCTCTCGATAAAATCTCGCAAGATACCGAGCGGGACTACTTCATGTCGAGCGAGGAAGCGAAACGTTATGGGCTGATTGATGAAGTCATCACACGCCCCCTGAAGAGCCTCAAACCCGTGGGGTCAACGGAATCAGGGAAGGACGGCAGTAAGAGCTAGTTGACCTTTGGTTCACAGGAGGCAGCATGGCTAAGCAAGAAAAGATTGATCGGCACCTACGTTGCTCGTTCTGCGGGAAAAGCCGGGACGAAGTGCGTAAACTCATCGCCGGCCCAACCGTCTATATCTGCGACGAATGCGTGAACCTCTGCAACGACATCATCGCAGAGGATTGGGAAGAGGCTAAGGAAGAAATATCGTCGAAGCTGAAGAAGCCTGCCGAAATCAAGCACCATCTCGATCAGTATGTGGTTGGCCAGGATCGTGCCAAACGAATCCTCTCCGTAGCCGTGCACAACCACTACAAGCGCATTTCTGCCAAGGAGAAAGACGTCGACGACGTCGAACTCCAAAAAGGCAATATCTTGGTCATCGGTCCAACCGGTACCGGTAAGACGCTCTTAGCTCAAACTCTGGCTAAATTTCTTGATGTGCCCTTCACCCTTGCGGACGCCACCACGCTCACGGAGGCAGGCTATGTCGGGGAGGACGTTGAGAACATTATCCTCAAACTACTTCAGGCCGCCGACTATGATGTCGAGCGCGCCGAACGCGGGATTGTGTATATCGACGAAATCGATAAGATCAGCAGGAAGAGTGATAGCCCGTCGATCACGAGAGATGTCTCCGGTGAGGGCGTCCAGCAAGCGCTTCTTAAACTTATTGAGGGAACGGTCGCGAACGTCCCCCCTCAAGGAGGACGCAAGCACCCACATCAAGAATTCATTCAGGTGAACACCTCGAACATCCTCTTCATTTGTGGCGGAGCCTTTGTCGGGCTCGAACATATTATCGAACAACGCATGAACCGAAAATCCATGGGGTTCGGAGCGGATGTCCGAGGCCGCAATGATATCCGGTTGGGTGAATTGTTGCCGCACGTCCAACCGGAAGATCTCTTGAAATATGGGTTAATCCCGGAGTTTATCGGTCGCTTGCCCGTTGTCGCAACCCTTGATGAACTTGACGAAGAAGCGTTGATTCGCATCCTGACTGAGCCCCGAAATGCGCTTACCAAGCAATATGAAAAACTGCTCTCCTTCGAGAAAGTAAAGCTGCGATTCACGGAAGGGGCCTTGAGTGCCGTTGCACGAAAAGCCTTCATACAAAAAACCGGCGCGCGCGGACTACGTTCTATTCTCGAAGAAGCTATGCTCGACGTGATGTATGATGCTCCCTCTCAGAAACAAATCAAGGAAGTCGTCATAACTGAAGACTCCATCAGCGGCAAACATGCTCCGATTCGCATCTTCGAGCAGGACAAGGACGTGAAAAGCGCCTGACCGATCACGACGTTTTTTTTCATCAATATATCTTGAAGAGGGGGCTTTCGCCCCTTCTTCTTTTAACCTCACAGGGGCTCAGCCACGGGCTTCTCCCTAGGTATCCAACCGCACAATTTCAGGTTTATATCGACAAGACGGTTCCGTGCGGTATACTTGCGGAAAGATGCCTATTCCCTCAATGGGACCTTTCCGAAGGGCGGCGCACGTGAAATTTCCAGTCGTATCAAGTAGTAGACACAAGGGCAAGACGCTCGAAATCGATTCGTCTAAGGAAATAGTCACGTTGATGGGCATCAACGGCGAACCGATGGGAAGCCTGGCTTGGGATTTCCTCGTCGACCAGATTCTGACCTACCGGAAGCCCCAACAATCGCGTGAGGCGCGGTCTGAGCCTCGCATCTCGCTCTCCATACGGGTCAAATACCTTACCTCTGAAGGCACTCAATTCGAAAGTCGAGCGGGTGGTATCGGTGGAGGAGGATTATTTATCGAAAGCTTTACACCATTGGCCGTGGGAACCAAGCTTGCGATGGAGTTTACTCTGCCAGAAAATCCGAGCGAGTGGCTGTCGGCAAAAGGTGTGGTTGCATGGGTCTGCCCGAAGGCCGACCAGTATACATTTAGCCCGGGAATGGGTGTACGCTTCAGCGACATCACCACGGAAACACGCAGTCGAGTATTGAGCCTGGTCCATTCAGTCAAGGGCATCCCCCAAGGCGAATCAGAATAAGATACCACTTGGACAGAGCTGAAATTTTACCCTATCGGATACTCACGTGAAGGATCTGATCCAGAGATGAAATTTCCCGTTACCGCCACCCGTGAGCATCAAGGTAAAACGCTTGGCATCGACTGCGACCAAGAAACCCTCTCCCTGTTCGACGACAAGGGGCACCGTCTCAATATACTGACATGGGGCACCTTGATCGAACACATGCTCTCCATTGATGAAGACGCCCGTTTCGCACATAGTCGTGCACATCCACGAGCCCCCCTCGCGATCAAGGTGCATTGCAGCACTGCCGATGGAAAGCACTTCGATAGCCTGACCGGCGGCATCGGTGGAGGAGGGCTGTTTATCGAAAGTAGTGCGCCGTTGGCACCCGGCACAGAGTTGACGGTCCAATTTGCTCTGCCCGACCGGCCAAGCCAGAAATTCGAAACCAGAGCGAAAGTCGCATGGGTACGTTCAAAGCCCGAACGGTACCTGCTATTTCCAGGAATGGGCATTCAGTTCACAGGCATCGATCCAGAAGCCCAAACACGACTCATTGATTTAGTCGCCTCTCTGAACCGAACTCGCGCGACGGCGTAATCTGTTGCGCCGCCCACCGCGCCCATCCGCGAACCACGATATCTGGATCCGATGCAGCCACTGTCGACAGCTCATCCAAGATCCTACTCGTGCCAAGTTTCCCCAGTCGAAATGCTGCCTCTGAGCGGACGCCTGGGGCCACATCCGTCCTCAGGAGTGCCTCCAGGTGCGGAACGGCACGTGCGTCCCCTGTCTCTCCTAATGCTGCTGCCACCCCTTGACGCACCGACGCATCCGAATCTCGAAGTGCACCAACCAGATCGACCGAAAACGACACCGTATCCAGACTCAGTAGGGCTCGGCTCGCGGCAATGCGAGCCGAGGTCTCCGAATGATGCAGTACCTTCAGAATCCGAACCTCGCTAGCACCTGACGGCTCAATGTCACCGAGAGCCAAGGCTGATGCGGCCCGAACTGCCTCGGCGGAGTCTGCTAGGTGCATTGCCAGCACCAGCCCACTCTCTCTTTCCCCCAACCGCCCCAGCGAGAGAGCCGCAGCTGCCCGAACACGAGCATTACCATCGTTGAGCGCGGTGATAAGCAAGGAATTTGCCGATGCGTGGCCAATCTTCCCTAAAGCTTCGGCCGCGGTAAGCCGAACATCCGAGTCAGGATCGCCAAGTAATTCACCGAGTCGCTGCGATACCATGTCCGGAGTCCCAGAAGATGCATCGACGTAACACCCGGTAATCAGGGGGCACAGCAACAGCCAGCATAGGAGGGGCAGTAGAAAATGAGACGATACGACGGGAACAGGCCTCATATCGGTCATGAAAGAGGGACGTCCATCTTTGTGGGCTAAGGAGAAACCGGCATGAATCCCTTCGGAATCTATACGTTAGGCATTCGGAGTCGAGATGAATAGTCCGCAGGATGGTCACATTTACTGAGCGACCAGCCTGCAATGACCGAGGGAGTGACACTTGCTCCGTGACAAGCCTGGGATACCTCAGGAGTACGAGCGTGGTCTGGAAGTTCCTTGAGCCTCTTTCTAGCGAGATTGTTCTGGAGCATCATCGTCCAGCACAGGCGCCTGCTTGGCGGCTTCAATCGACTGTTCCAGCTCTTTCTGTGCCGAATCCATTTCGGCCCGTATCGTTCGCATTTCAGGATCGACCGAACTCTGCACATCTGCCACAGCTTGACGGAATGTCCGCACCGCATCTCCCAGACCCTCCCCCAAACCCTGCATGTCGTGAGCGGAAAATCCAGTCGGTTGAGCCTGCGCGGCTTTTGTCCGCATGGCAGCCTGGGCCGCCTGCACTCGAGCCACGGCGTCCTTGTTCACGATGGCGGACGGCCGCTTGGCTGCCGGCTTACTCTGGGCCCCAGCCGGAAGAGGCGGATATTGCGCCCGCGTCACAGGTGCAGGAGCGGCCATGCGATCTTCCATCGTGGGGGGCTGGTGACTTTGCGCAACCGCCGACCCCGCAGCCGCCTGTCCCGGAGTGACAGTAGCGACACGCGGCTTAGCCGGCTGAGTCGCCTGCGGACCCTGTGGACCCGCCGCAGCCATCATAGCCGCCGTCGTGCCGGGGGTTAACTCCGGGCCCGGCGTGTATGGAGATGTAGGTTTGGGAACAGCCGAAACTGGCGCAGCTGCGGCAGGCTGCGGCACCTGAGCAATCTCCGCCGCTGGTTGAGGCTGAGTTTGGGCCGGCGTGGCGGTTGATTCGTTCGCTTCGGCGGAGTCTTCCGGAGGTGGAATATCATTCACCTCTTTCTTGAACCCTCTAAGAGCTTTGCCCACCCCTTCGCCGATTTGCGGAAGTTTCCCAGCCCCAAAAATAATCAACACAATGACTAGGATGATAATCAGTTCTGAAAATCCCATAGTGCCAAACATGTTCGAGTTCCTTCCTCGGCAAATAGGGGCCAATCCAGCGCCGGATGGTCCCTAGGACCATCTGACCTACCACGATAGCTGCTCGATGCAAAGGGTGTCAAGAAAGGTGGATGACCACGGTCCATCCAGGAAAGTGATTGAGGAATCTATCCGGCGGGAAGGGGAATGGCGACAAGATCAGCCTGGACAGGTTGTCCGTACACTACCGCGTCATGGGAAGAGAGATACACATCCAACTCACTCCGAATACCGAAATCATCCTGCAGATAGATCCCCGGCTCAATGGAAAAGCAGGTGCCCGGCAATAACCGGCGAGCATCCTGCGTTTCCACATTATCGATATTCGCACCGTTGCCATGGACTTCTTCCCCAATGGAATGACCGGTTCTATGCACAAAGTATTTTCCGTACCCCGCGTCCTGAATGACCTGGCGGCAGACATCATCTACTTCCCACCCGTAGGGAAATGCGCCGGCTCGCACACGACCCTGCACAAAGGTGACGGCCGCATCCCGAGCCTGACGAACGATCTGAAAGATATCCCGGTGCCGGGCAGGCACCGTCGCGCCGACGAACCCCGTCCAGGTGATATCCGCATATACGGCCCCGGGTCCAGGCTGTTTGGCCCACAGATCGATTAAAACAAGGTCTCCGAGCCGAATGGGCGCAGACCCTTCGGAACTCGGCGAATAATGCGGATCGGCGCTATGGGCATTCACGGCAGCAATCGGTGGACTCGAAGTCACCAAGCCACGAGCCTGCATTCGAGAAAGAATGTGTTGTTGCAGCCCGTATTCGGTAAGACTGCGCCCGGCGGCCAGCGAGGTCCCGATAAATCCAAAGGTCTCATCCACAATGGCCCGCAACCCTTCCGCCGCCACCTGGTGCGATGCCAACTGCGCGTCATCCCATACGGCCTCGAATTGCTGAACCAAATCGGCTGATGTCACCACCTCGACACCGAGGCTACGCACAAGATCAATCGTTCCGGCATCCACGCGCGAGAGGTAGGGAATGGCATTCATCGGCGAATATTGCATCGCCACTCGTGTGGCAGGGTGAAACAGCGACGCGAGCGCGGACTGCTGATCTCGCCAGGAGATGTACTCACGCACGTCTCCGGGCAGACCCTCCAAGACATGAGGCTCAATGCGATGTTGCACTTTCACCGGCATGCCCTGCGCGGGAACCCAGTAATACCAGCGCCGCGTGACATGGAGAGACGGGTCCAACAACAACACGCGATACGCAATGGGGTCCAAGTGGCGAAAGTCATAGAAGAGCCACCCATCCAGGCCAGGCTGTTCTCGAATGGCCTGCTGAATCCGAGTCACCCGTGCGATAGAGCGAGCTGACGCGTCCATGAGTGCCATCATAACGTCATTCCGAAATCGATACCACTGCGCAATCGAGCTGTTCTCTCTTGTTCACGCAATGATAGAATCCCTCATAATCTATGGCTATCACTCCTTCATCCGATCCAGCCCAGTATCGAGTCACCTTCTTCTTTGGGCCGGAAGCCGTTACGGATCGGCCAAATCATTTGCGATGCGTCTTCAACGTGAAGAAACGAAGCTGGAAAGGCGGCGTGCAAATCGCGGTGGATGTGGCCCAGGATCACGTGGACCAGGCACGCGAACGAATGTGTTATGCAGCCTGGCTGGCTGAACTCTTACAAGACGCCAGCCAGGAGGAGCATGAGGACCTGACACAGCGCGCCGATGACCTGTTCGTCCAATCACTCTGTATCTGCACGCTCAACCTGGCCCTCCACGAAGGAATCGAGCAGCAGAATCAATTGATCCTCGCCGACACGTTCGCCGACGAGCTGAATCAACTCCTGACTGAGCAGCCGGAACAGGTGACCGATCGAATTCGGCTCGAACTGGATCTCGAGGAGACATCTATCTAATAAGAAGCAGGCGGCGAGGACAGCAAGGGGGGAAGGGGTTTGAAAACGGGGGGGAATTTGTTATAACGACACAGGACTAGTCGAACTCGTACAGGACTCATCGGCATTCACTTTTCTTCACACCGCATCGGAACTTCAGCACGAAGGAGGCACTCAACGTGAACGTCTCTGTCTATCTGCCCCTTAAAAGACGACGCAGCCTCTGGTCACACGTCCTCGTCTTCAGTTTGGTAGCTCTGTGTTCTCTCGCTATTCTCATTGTGCCTGTTTCAGCGCAAGAATCGGGCAGCGCCTCCAATGTGCCGGTCTCGTCGAATGATGCCAGCCCTTCGGGTGTGGGCATTCAAGCGGGGTCTGCGCTGGCAACCATTGTCTACTTTCCACTCAAATTCGCCTTCGCGATCTGTGGCGGGGTGGTCGGCGGATTGGCCTACGGTTTCTCGGGAGGCAGTGAACAAACGGCCAAGAATATCTGGATCCCGAGCATGTACGGCACCTACATCATCACGCCGGATCATCTCAAGGGCGATAAGCCGATTCGTTTCCTCGGTGTCTCAGGTGAGCCTGCCCGAGAGACCGGCGACTATGCTCCGCAAGAGCCTCTGCCGATGCCCTTGGAACCGATCCGCTAGCATGAAACCCGTCATCGGAGTCACCCCCGACTTCCATGCCGGTGATCGTCAAGAATGGGGCGGCAAAGAGCCCGCATATTTTCTGCGGGCTCGGTATGTCCGCGCCATTGAGGAACTGGGCGGCGTGCCGGTGATTCTTCCACTTGTGGCCGACCACGCGGCCCGCCGGCGCCTCTTGCAGGGGATCGACGGGCTGCTCCTGACCGGAAGCGGCCCGGACTTAGATCCGGCCCTGTATGGGGAGCGGAAACGATACACCTTTCCGGTCGTCGCCCAACGACGCTCCAGCTTTGAGCTAGGCTTGGTCCGTCTGGCCATCCGCAACCATATCCCAACCCTGGCCATCTGCGGCGGCATGCAAGCCATGAATGTTGCTTGCGGAGGGAGCCTCTACCAGGATATTCCCGCTCAAGTAAAGAATGCGCTCGAGCACCGCCAGACAACACCGGCCGTTAATGTCTCTCACCGCATCTCCATCGCGCCCGGCAGCCTTCTCGACCGAATCGTCAAACGGGCGCGTATGCAAGTGAACAGCTCGCATCACCAATCCGTCAAAACGGTCGGGCGGGCTCTGATTGCCAGCGCCACCGCTTCCGATGGAATCGTCGAGGCCATCGAACACCCGGGACACCCGTTTTTTCTGGGCCTGCAATGGCACCCCGAATTTTTATTTGAACGCCACCTCCTGCACCGACGACTCTTTCAGACGTTTTTGTGGGTAGCCTCCCGCCGCCCGTCACGCCAACCCTCGCCTGCGCCACGCAGGAGCAACTCATGACACCGTGCGCATTCGTCCGTGACAGCGGACATGGGCGTGCCGCTACCGGAGAGAGGACACTGTGTGGGCAATCCGCTGTTTCGCACCAAATCGATCGAACGAATTCTCGCTGATTCCGACGCTCCTGAACATCGCCTCAAACGGAGCCTGACCGCCTGGGACCTAACCGGGCTTGGCATCGGCGCCATTATCGGCACTGGTATTTTCGTGTTGATCGGGACCGCCATCGTGGGGGATGCGCATCGCCCCGGGGCCGGGCCTGGTATCGTACTCTCCTTCATCCTATCGGGCATCACCTGCGGGTTGGCCGCCCTCTGCTATGCAGAGTTTGCCGCGATGATTCCGGTGGCCGGCAGCGCCTATACCTATTCCTATGCAACCTTGGGAGAGTTTCTCGCCTGGCTGACGGGGTGGAACCTCATTCTGGAATACGGCGTCGCATGCGTAGCGGTCGCCATCGGATGGTCCGGATACTTTAACAATATCCTCACACTTATGGGCCTCGAACTCCCATATTGGGCTACCCATCCCCCTGGTTCGGACGGAGGCATCGCGAATATCCCAGCCGCCGTCATCGTCCTGCTCGTGACGACCATCTTGATTATCGGAGTCAAGGAAAGCGCACGAGCAACCGGCATCATAGTCATCATCAAATTAGCGGTCATCCTCTTCTTTATTAGCGTCGGCGTTTCATCCGTCGATACGGCCAACTGGTCGCCGTTCATGCCATTCGGCTTCGCCGGCGTCGGCGCAGCCGCCGCCATTGTCTTCTTTGCCTACATCGGATTCGACGCCGTGTCCACTACGGCCGAGGAAGCCAAGAATCCCCAACGCGATTTGCCCATTGGGATCTTCGCCTCGCTCGCGATCTGCACGCTCCTTTACATTGCGGTAGCCGCGGTTCTGACCGGGTTGGTGCCCTATGCAAAGATCGACGTCCATGCGCCGGTGGCGGAAGGACTACGAGTAGCAGGATTCAAGTGGGGTGCCGCCATCGTGGCGACCGGAGCAGTGGCTGGAATCACGAGCGTCCTAGTCGTCATGATGATGGGACAGATTCGAGTATTCTTTGCCATGTCGCGAGACGGCCTCCTCGGTCCCTGGCTCTCAGGCGTCCATCCGAAGTTTCGAACCCCTCACCACGCGACCTATTTAACCGGTGTGGCGGTCGCCATCATGTCCGCGCTGATTCCGATCGGTGAGGCGGCGGATATGACGAACATCGGTACGCTCTTCGCCTTCGCCCTGGTCTGTATCGGTATTCTGGTGCTCCGCTACACGAGACCGAACCATCCACGGCCCTTCCGTATACCCTTCATGCCAGTCGTTCCTGTGTTGGGGGTCTTGGCCTGCGTAGGCTTGATGTATTTCCTCCCCTGGATGACCTGGATCCGGTTCCTTGTCTGGACCATCGTCGGCGTGGTGGTCTATGCCATGTACGGCCTTCGCCACAGCAAACTCGCTACGCAACCGTCGACGGAACAGACGGACACACCTCGGCCTGCATGATCGAGCGATGCCAACAAGTGAGTGATGGAAAGGGTTATGACGATGCTTCGGTTGGAGCAACCGGATCGGTCGTGGGGGGCACTGCGGCAGCCTGAGCCACCGGCTTCGCGGCCACCGCCTCAGATGGAGGAGATCCGGCCGCCGGACTCGAAGCACTCTTTGCCGACGAAGCGGGCGTCCCAGCTGCCGGAGCAGCCGGAGGTTTGGGCGGAGCCGCGGGCTTGGGCGGAGCAGGCCTCTCCGGCTTAATCCCACCCTCCCAAGAAGGGCCTGAATACATATCGGCCGCGAGCCCTTTACCTTTCCACTTTTCTTCGAAATCCGCGGCGGCCTTGTTCGGGGTTTCCCCCGCGCCCATCACATCATTCCATGGGTAGGCCCGAGGACCAATCTGGCACCCGGTCTCCGTGCGTTTCAAATACAAGGCAATAGGATTCCCCCGGTACGGCCCGAGGTAGATATGCACTGACCCCACATATTCGAGCAATGTGGCCACCGCGCCTCCAAGAAGAGGTGCATGATGCCATAAGAGGCGGGAGGAGGGCAAGATGGACCTATCGGTCCCCCTGCTGTTCGGTTCACAGTCGATTTAGATCGTAGCGGGACGTTCTGTCGTAGGACGCGTGCGAAGCAGGTACAAACCCAAGATGAGGATAATAATGACGACCACGTTCAGGCCGACATCCATGAGATATTGCTGGAATAACTCATGCCGGGTCTCTCTGGGCACCAGTTCGAGCTGATAGGAGAGTTCCGCACTCGCCGTCAGCAGCCTTCGCGTGCAGGCGATGATGCCCACCGACAGATACGGCTCCAGCTCCAACACTTCCGTCTGAAGAAACCGTACGACCGTGCGAAACAGTTCCAGAAGAATGATGACGAGGAGCAGATCATTCAATAACTTAAGCCCGGCAGGCAGGAGGGCCAGCTGCATCGGGCGAGACAGGAAAATATACCAGGCATGGACAAAAACAATCATTCCCAGGGCCAGCAGGCTGAACCCGGCCGCCACATACCCTAGCCGGTCCAGCTGATCCATCAATCCGAGCCACCACCGCATACTGGGACGATGAAACTTCTTCTCGGATTCAGGCAACCCGTGTGATGCCATTATGCCTGCCCTGCCGGACCGGTCGGCACAGGAGCGTCCTCCAGCGGTTGACCGAATTGCAATCTGTTGACCGCCCCGGCCGTGATGGTATGCCCACAACAGTCGATTCCCTGAAACCCGGCTCCGCCGTCAATTACCATGAGGCGCAGGCCGCAGGCATCGGAGAACTGCCGCTTTTCTTCCAGCATGGCACCGGGAAGCAACGCGCCCTTTTTCCGGCCTCTCGACGAGACGATATCCGGCACCACATCTTCTTCGGTCAGTTCGTGTCCGCAACAGAGGACCTTCTGAAATCCCTCGCCGCCGCCGGCCACCTTGACCACCAGTCCACATGAATCCGGAAAGCGTTTACGCTCGTCGAGAATGTCACCTTTTTTGATCGCCATACCGCCTCTCTGTGAAAGGAGAGAAGGGCTCCGTCATAGAGCCCGATAGTCAATCAGATCGCTGAACGAAAAGCCAGCCTGGACTCCGTCAGCTGAGTCTCCACATACATACCCTCGGTCGTCCGTCCGGATCCAGACCGCACACCTCTCAGACATGCGTCACGGGCGAATCGTGGGATGGCGCCGACTGGGGTCTCTCGGACGACATCAGTTTGGGGATACGCGCATAGGCCTTCTGCCATGAATCGAGCAGCACTTTATGAGACCGGCACCCGACCACCAGCCGCGCATCAGAAATCGTGACCGGCTTGTAGGGATGAAGGTACCGTGCCTTGAGCTGCGCCACGCGCACCAGCGACTGCTCCAATCTATCCTGCGTGATTCGACCATCTTTCACCGCGCGCTCCATCGCCTGCATAGCCGTCATGACCTGATCCTGGTCCTTGCAGATCAACAGCACATCGCAGCCGGCCACAAACGACCGGACCGCCGCTTCGCCGATCCCGTCGTGATCAATAATGGCATGCATCTCCAGATCGTCGGTGAACACCACGCCCTCATAGCCAAACTCCTCGCGCAACAAACGCTGGATCACCGCCGATGATAAGGTCGCCGGCGCGTCCGGATCTAAGGCTCGATACAGCACATGGGCCGTCATCAAGCTGGCCACGCCGTGCCGAATGGCCTGTTGAAACGGAGGAAATTCCGTGTCGCGTAACCGTTGCAGACCCGCATCGACGAGAGGAAGTTCCTTATGTGAATCCGTCGCTGTATCTCCATGGCCAGGGAAGTGTTTCCCGCACGCGACCACGAGATTGTCCTGCAGTCCTCCGATGGTCGCCAATCCCATCGCTCCGACAAGATCGGGTGTGGCGCCGAATGCCCGGTCGCCGATCACGGGATTGTCCGGATTGCTGTTCACATCCAGCACCGGGGACATGTTCATGTTGATCCCCACGACCCGCAACTCTTTCGCAATGGTGGCGGCAGCGGAGTAGGCCAGTTCACTGGAGTTACACTGTCCCAGCTGACCGCAAGGGGGAAAAATCGTAAACCCGGCAGGCAGGCGCGACACACGGCCGCCTTCTTGATCAATCGCGATCAGCAGCGGAGAAGCGGTCGACAGTTTTTGCAGCCCATTGGTGAGATCGACGATTTGCTGGACCGATTCGAGATTGCGTCGAAAAAAAATGACGCCGCCCGGTGTGTAGGCCTTGAGAAACGAGGCCAGCTCTTTATGGACCGTGGTTCCGGTGAACCCCATCATAAAGAGCTGACCGATTTGCTCGCGTAATGTCATAACTCCCTACTCCGCCGATCTGGCAAGAAAGCGGCCGTGCTCCCGATGCTGTCACTCACGCTGTTTCATCGTCTCTACGGCAACGTGCGATCGAGCAAGAACTGAATGAGCAGCCGCGTACCGATCCCGGTCGGCCCTTTCGGCAGGTAGGCCCGTTCGCGCTCGCTCCAATCAGTGCTGGCGATGTCTAGATGGATCCAAGGGCAATCACCCACAAACTTGCTCAGAAACAACGCGGCCGTAATCATCCCTCCGCCCCGGCCGCCGATATTCCGCATATCCGCCACATCGCTGCGTAATTGCTCGAAATACTCCTCCCACAAGGGCATCTCCCAGACACGTTCACCGGCCCGCATGCCGGCGCTCCGAACATCCTCTTTCACTTGATCGTTGTTGCCGAACATCCCAATGGCGAATTGGCCGAGCGCCACGACACAGGCTCCGGTGAGGGTCGCGATATCGATCAGCACGGCCGGTTTATAGCGGGTGGCATAGGCCAATGCGTCCGATAGAATCAACCGGCCCTCGGCATCAGTGTTTTGGACCTCGACGGTCTTGCCGGACAACGTCGTCACGATATCGCCGGGCCGCATCGCGCGCCCACCCGGCATATTTTCAGCTACCGGCAAAATGCTGACGAGGTGGAGGGGCAGCTTAAGCCTTGCCGCGGCCCGCATGGTCGCCAACACCTCGGCGCCGCCCGTCATGTCCGCCTTCATGTGTTCCATGTTCTCGGCCGGTTTGAGCGAGATACCGCCGGTGTCAAAGGTAATGGTCTTGCCGACCAGTACAACCGGAGGATCTCCCTTCTTCGCTTTGGCACCTTTATATTCAAGGATAATGAACTTCGGCGGTTCGTGGCTGCCCCGCGCCACCCCGAGTAAGGCGCCCATCCCGAGTTGCTCCATGTCCTTCTGTTCAAGCACCTTCAACCGTACGCCCGATTCCTTCGCCACCTTCTTGGCTTCACGCACGATGCGCGTCGGCGTCATGACATTGGCCGGATGGTTGCACAGGTCGCGAACCAATACCGTGGCCTCCGCCGTCGCCACGCCGCGCCGAATCCCCTCAGTCATCTGTGAGAGCAACGAGGCTTGCGCGGTGTGAATCGTCAGGCGTTCGACATCGACCGGCTTGGATCCGTTGGCGCTGCGATAGGCCGTGAATTGATAGTTGCCGAGGATGGCTCCCTCCGCCAAAGCTTGCGCCACGTCTTGAACCGGAATTTCATCCAGCAGTGACGCCGGCATCACGACGGCGAAGGACGACACTTTGGATTGACGGACACGCTTCACCGCAGAGCCTAGGGCCTGGCGAAATGCATCCAGCCGCAGATCCTTTTCCTTTCCCAACCCGGCCAGCAGCAGCCGTTTCGCCTTGGCCTTGCCCTGCGTGTGCATCAGCAACCCTTCGCCGAGCTTGCCCTCAAATTCTCCGCGCCGGATCAGTGCGGCCAGCTGTCCGCCAAGTTGAGCATCGATCGCGGCCGCCTCTTGTACGAGATCAGAATCTCCCTCGCACCGGAGCAACACCAACACTTCGGCCGCCTCATTCTCCGCCCGTCCCACCTGCACTTGGATTTGAATCTTCTTCATCAATCCTCCCTAGTTCTGGCCCTTCACCGATCACAGATGGTCGATCTTCAACGCCACCGAACGCTCATACCCCTCGCATGTCCGGCGCCCAAATGTACTTGTGGAGTTGCAGTTGGAACCGCGTCGGCAACTTGTCGGCCAACACCCACTCCGCCAACTGACGCACCTCCACCTCACCGAATACGGGGCTCATCAGCACCGTGCACCGCGCGGCAAGCTTCCGGCTGAGAAGCACCTCTCGCGCCCATTCGTAGTCCGCCCGATCCTTGATCACAAACTTCACTTCATCCTGGGGCGTGAGCCGATCGAGGTTCGGCCAATGCATACGATCGGTCATCCCGCTCCCAGGACATTTCACATCGAGAATCACATGCACACGCCGGTCGACGCCCGCAGTATCGATGGCCCCGCTGGTCTCGACCAGCACCTCGAACTCCTCGTCACAGAGCCGGGTCAACAACGGCAGAGCCGCCGGCTGACTCAACGGCTCCCCGCCAGTTACTTCCACGAGATCACAATCGAACGCGCGGACCTGCTCGACGACGTCGTTCAGCGTCATGGCCCGGCCGCCGTAGAACGCATAGGCCGTGTCACACCAGGTGCAGCGCAGAGGACACCCCGTCAAACGAACGAACACACAAGGACGGCCGACATACGTGGATTCACCCTGAATACTGTGGAAAATTTCCGTGACCGTGACCATCGTCGATTGAGTCGACGCGTGGCGTATCACTGAGTCACCCGCCGTCACACTCATGTCCATGTCGCCACAGGCCATCCGTTCCGTCGCGCGATGCGACCCATCCCTCGAATAGGATTCACGACCAACGGATGCCCCACCATTTGAAGCAATTCAACATCACCGGGACTATCGCCATACGCGAACGACTGAGCTAGATCAATGCGGGAGTCCTGAATCAACTGTACAATCAATTCGCGCTTGCCGGGACCGTAGGGAAGGGGCTCGCACACATGACCGGTAAACCGGTGGTGTTGCCGTTCCAACCTCGCAGCCAGCAAGGTCGGCACCTCCAGCAAGGCAGCGAGTGGAGCCATGAGAAAATCGAGCGATCCGGTCACCAGCACGATATGATGCCCAGCCCGACGATGTTCGTCCATGCGAGACAACCCTTGCGCGGAAAGACGCGGAACGAGTTCCGCGCGGCAGAACTCTTCTGCCAGAGACTCGACTTCGACCGCAGCCTTCCCGGCTAGGTAGAGCTTCCGTTCTCGCAGAGGGTGCAAGGAAATCGGAGGAGCGCAACGGAGCACGCATCCGACACTGTCACGAAGCTCACGCCATCCGACGAGCCCCCGCTTCCAGAGAAATCGAAAAAACCGAACTTCGCTCGCCTGGCCGGGGAGCAAGGTATTGTCGACGTCAAACAACGCGGCGACCTCAGTCTGCCGGCTTGTGCGCGAAATATGTGGGACTGAGAGAGGCGTCATCTCGAACGTTGGCCCGCTGGTCGCTGTAATAGGAAGGATGTGCGACGTGCCCGCACAGAACGAGTGAATTCTACCGGACAACTAGTTGATTGACAAGCATTTTGGACCACTTCTATAATGCGCTTCCTCTGAAGCCTGGCGCCTGCGTAGCGAGAACGCGTGTTTCACCGCCGTCTCGCCTTTCGCGTACCTCGCTTTATGTTTCGACAGAGAGACCCGGTTGCCGAAGTGGTGGAATGGCAGACACGCACGTTTGAGGGGCGTGTGGCGCAAGCCGTGCGGGTTCAAGTCCCGCCTTCGGCACCAAATTCAACCGTCGTTCGACGGACTCACGACCCATCGACACCTTGCCCTAGCCTAGCTACGGCACCTGCCCGAGCACGGCCCTTCATCAAAAACCACTTCCTCTCGACACACTCGCACCCCGCACCGAACTTATTCACGGTTCAGCATTACCCAGGCACCGGCCTGAATCGCCAACAACCGATGATGATTCTCTGGGGGCAAACAAACGGCCCTATTGCACTAGGGCCCAATACCAGTGCGAATTGTCAATCATCTCTAACTGCCTGTTCTGGCTTGGTGCTATGATGTCGGGCAGGCGAGCCGATTCACTAGGATGGTGAACGTAGCATTGGTTGGCAGCTGCCATCTGAACGTTCCGCCGAAGCACTCCTCCAACCCTATCGCATGGTGAGGAACATCCGCTGAAGATTCAGCCCGCATGGAACAGACGAAGGAGGCGACAGTGAGTGCGCACGACGCGACCAAGGCCCTCTCACCGACGGGAGACTTCGGTACCGTTGAGGCCTTTGTCCGAACCCTGTCCGGTCAAGCGTCCATCGGCATCTTTCTGTCGGACCCTGAGGGTCGCACTCTCTATGTCAACGAACGACTGCGCCGCATCGCCGGACTTCCCGTCACGCCCACGCCGGGAGAATGCTGGCTCCATGCGCTCGCCCCCGAAGATCATGACCTCATCTGCGCCGAATGGTCTGGCGCCACGGCCACGAACCGAAGTTTTTCACGTGAGTTTCGCTTTCGACGACCCAACGGCTCGGTGCGCTGGGTCATGGCGGAGGCCTTTCCGTTGCGCGCCGGAGGAGAGACCTCCGGCGGATATGTGGGAATTGTCCGCGACATTACCCCCAGACAACTGGCCCTGGATGCCCTGCGCGCGAGCGAGGAGCGGTACCGGACGCTGGCGCGTCAGTCACCGCATGCGATCCTCGTCCATGCCGACGACGCCCTGTTGTTCATCAATGAGGCCGGCCTCCGACTCTTCGGTCTCGCCCCCGCATCTCCGATCGAAGGACGCCCGCTATCGGACTTCTTCCCGATCGAGTTGCTTCAACACCTCCCCTTGTCGGAAGACGCACTCGCGCCCGGGCCGACGGCTTCCGCCGAGCGACAATTTATTCGGCCCGATGGGACGCGCATCGCTGTGGAATTGGTCGCGGCCTCGGTCGCGTTCGATGGACACTCGGCCGTTCAAGTTCTGGCCACCGATATCACCGCACAGAAAGACATCGCCACACAGCTGCATCGTGCAAAGAAAACGGCGACCATTGCGACACTCGCCGGAGGTATCGCCCATGAGCTCAACAACTGTCTGACGGCCATCATGGGGTTCTCAGACTTGGCCTTGCCGTCGCTTGCGCCGGATAGCCGCACCCATGGACATATCCAGCAGGTCATCCTTGCATCCAAACGGGCTCGCGACCTGGTCACACAAATGCTCGTATTCGGTCGCCAGGCCGACGGCGTGAAACAACCGCTATCCCTGGATATTCTCCTGAAAGAAATCCTGCGCATCCTGAAAGGAAAATTACCGGAGAACGTCACTCTCCGCGAATGGATTCCCGGCACCACCAATCCGGTGTTGGCCGACCCGACCCAGATTCATGAAGTCTGCGTGAACCTTCTGTCACAGTCCCAGGAGGCCATGAAAGTCAGCGGCGGGATATTGGAAGTGCGTCTCGAGAATATCCGCCTCAGCGCCTCGATGACCGGCCACGATCTCCCGCTCCGCCCAGGGCAGTATGTGCGCCTCACGGTCTCGGATACCGGCGAGGGTATCACGCCTGATAGCCACTCTCGCATGACGAATCCGCTTTTCGTACCCTGCTCGCCGCGAAGCCAGACTGAAGCGGGCCTCGAGGGGATGCAGCGCATCCTGAGCGAACATGGCGGGACACTCCGTGCCATCAGCACAGGCGGCCAGGGCACCACCACCGACATCTATCTGCCCGCGATGCTCCAGCCTAATTCGGGAGTGGTCACCGACCCGACCCGTGATGGCCGATCAGTCCTCACGGAACCGAAGGAATTTCTTGCTGAGCACGACAAAGAGCGGTAAATATAGAGCGACAGTCAGTCGTCGTCGAAGCGCGTCCTCGGCCGTCTCGTGAACGCCGCGACCTAACATCCCAACGCTCGAACATCAGAACGCCTGTGAGGAATGTATGCCATCGGTTTTGATCGTGGACGATGAAGAGGCGATTCGCCGGCTGATTCGCAACACACTCGAACAGGCAGGGTATCATGTCCACGAGGCAGCCGACGGCAAAGAAGGGTTGTCTCACTATCGGCAATCGCCTGCGGATCTGGTGATCATGGATATCCTGATGCCGGACCAGGACGGCCTGGAAAGCATTTTGACGCTCCGTCGCGAATTTCCTGACGCAAGGATCATGGCCATCACCGGCGGAAGCGACATGATCGGCATCCTCAATTTCCTGGACGTGGCTCGCATGCTTGGTGCGCGACGCACGCTCCAGAAACCCTTCGAGATGCAACAGCTCCTGGAGGCTGTTCATGCCGAGATTGCCGGCTGATCGACCCTCGCCGCATCTCCGTCCATTCGTCACACCGCTCCTCGGCCTCATTGACTTCCTGCGGATTGATCCGCACACTAGCGCCCGCTTTTATTTTCCTTCTTCCGAGAAAGATGTGGTCATGATGACGTGGTGGACTCCGCACCTACACGCGGTACTAGGCGGTATGGTCGTCGCGATCGGGGTATTCGTCATGTGGGAGCAAGCGGCGACAGCCTGGGCGCTGATCATTGCCGCCGTGGCGACCGCATTTCTCTGGTGGCAGGGACGAAGCATCGGAACCGTCTGGGCTTGGACCACACTGGGGCTCGGCATCGAAAGTATGACCTGGCCGATCGTAACCATGATTCGGATGCGGACGGGAGGCAGTCAGCCGACCGAAGCACAGATGGAAACGATTCTGAACGCCGTGCTCTTCGGACTGTTCACATCGGCATTCTGGATCACCTTCGCCTTCGGACTGTTCAAGCGAATACGAGAACAGAACGCCCCGCCGACACCACTCCCAGGAACAGAGCCGGTCCCGGCACGGAGCAAAAAGAAGCGGCCACGGCGCTGATCCGCGTCAGGCCATAGCGATCGGATCGACATCGATATCGAACCGGAGACCACCTCGACGCGATCCCCGTTCAAGCGCCTCACGTGTCCGCACGACCAGTTCTCTACCTGCCTTAGGGGAGAAAGACTTGACCAAGATCTGCCAACAATACCGACCTCGCACCATCGCATGCGGTGCCGGAGACGGCCCCAAGATGATCATTGTGCTCGACTCTCCCTCCGCACTGACGGAATGCGGCGACATGATCGAGCCACAACCGGCTTTTATATCCAGCCTCTCTGCGCCCGCGGCCTCCGCTCGTAAGAGCGCTGCCCAACGATCGGCCGCCTGGGCCACCATCGGCTCAAGCGTCCCGGACACATCCAGCCTGACCAGAGAGGTCAGAGGCGGGTACTGAAGCATCTGCCGAAAGGCCAGCTCCTGTTCAAGAAAAACCGCATCGTCGCCGGTGGCAAGCGCCACTATCGCATGATGATCCGTCAACCGAGTCTGTACCATCACCAGACCGCCGGCATGAGCGGGCCGGGCCAATTCCACGGCATCCACGAGACCATGGTACGTCCGTTCCGCCGAGCGAAAGTCGGGAACATGAAGTCCGGCATCCGCATCCGGCACCGCCACAAATGCCGCCTGCCCCTGAAGGCCCAATCGGAACAACATCTGCGTGCCGATCACGACGTCCAGTTCGTCGGCGGCGAGTAGCCGGTTGAACGCCCGGGCGTCGGCAGGCCGGCCGATCGTCTCGCCATCCACCCGGCCTACACGCGCCTGAGGAAACTTCCGTCGGACGGCCTCTTCGATACGCTCCGTCCCTGATCCAACCGGTTCCAACTTGAGCGATTGGCACTGGTGGCAGTGATCCGGAACAGGTTTCGTTCGCCCGCAATAATGGCACCGCACATGATTTCGCCGTTTGAAAAACGTCAGCACAACACTGCAGGCATCGCACTGCGGCATGGCTCCACAATCCGCGCAATGTAAAACACTCGCAAACCCTTTACGGTTCAAATACAAAATCGCCAGGGCGTTCTGCCGCAGGGCGTCCCGAATGCCCTCATACAGAGGAGGCGACAGCAGGGTTCCCGCCGGGATCTCCCTGGCATACGCTTTCAAATCGATCACCTGCACGCTCGGAGCGCTTGCTGAGGCTCGATAGACGCAGGCCGTCATCTCTCCCTGCTGCACCGCCGCCCAACTCTCAAGCGACGGATGGCTCGAAGCCAGCACCAGCAGGGCTCGATCACAGAAGGCGCGTCGCCGCGCCACCTCGCGAGCATGGTACCGTGGCACCTGCTCCTCCTTGAGGGATGCATCATCTTCTCCTTCCACCCACACCAGCCCCAATCCACCCAAGGGCGCAAACACGGCCATGCGGGTGCCGACGAGTATCGCGGCCGCGCACTCCTGCGCTGATTGCCACACCCCCGCGCGCGCACGCGCCGAGAGGCCGCTGTGAAGGAGCAACGGCCGTTCGCCCGCAGCCACCAGGGCATCGGCCAATCGACCGGCATTCTCAACGTCGCCCGTGACGACCAACACGCGCCGACCACGGCAGACGGTGGCCCGTATGGCCTGCACAAGACACCAGAACCTGGTGTCGCGCCTCCCCTGAAGCAGCAAGGATGCACCAGCGTCCTGCGACAGCGCCTGATCCACGGTCGTGGGCCACGCCGCCGCTTCCGGAGGCGGCAGCAGGGCATCGATCGTCACCTTCGTAAGGTGCGCCTGCCCTGACTCTTGAGGAAGATTCCGTTTCCCCCGAGGAGCCTTCGGAACGACCGCATCGTCACGATGAACGACCAGCCCCTTTCGAATCAGTCCCTGCAACGCGAGTGCGATACGGGACTTGTCACCCTGTGCCAGCGTCGCCTCCGTGAGACCCTTGGGGCGACGACGGAGACGTGCGAGCACCTGCGCTTCAACTTCCGACAAGCCCTCAAGAGACGAGGGGGCGGTCATGCCCTGCTCCGTCGGCAGATACCGCGATTGACGCCGATCGGCCTGATCAACGGAAGGCAGGACCAGCTTGATGCATTGCCCCCATGGTGCGGCATACCGATCCGCCAGCCAGCGACTCAAATCAATTTGAGCAGGGGTGAGTAGGTGGTCCGGAGACGCAGGAGCAATGGCACGGACGGCTTTCAATCCCTGCTCCGGCGCGCCCAGTGGAAGGCGGTCATGCACGGCCGTGACAAGCCCGTGCAGATCTTTGGACCCGAACGGCACGATCACTGACTGTCCAATCGCGACCTGGCCCGTGAGCTCAGCCGGGATCACATAGGTGAAGGGACGGTGAAGACGGCGGGGCAACACCACATCGACATACACAGGGGAAGGCGCAGGAGCCACCGATGGGATGGCAGGCAAACGGTGATCGAACATGCGGCATTCTAACAACACCGAACCGGAGCGACAATCACGGCCTCGCCAGGCAGACGCTGAGGTGAGTCCGTATCAGAAGCCGGAGTCGATCGACAGGAAGGCGGGATCCGACGAACCTATGGCGACCGGCATCCTCGGAGGAGACCAGTCGCCGTCACACATTACGAGCCAGGCGGGGGCGATGTTGTCTCACCTCCAACAGGTGCCACCGGCGTTGCCACATCCGAGGAGGGGGCAGCGTGATCCGTGATTGCATCCACAGGAGCCGATCCGACCGAGGTAGTCAGAACCGATGGGACGACTATGGCCGCCGCCGGCATCGCGTCCGATTGGTTATACCTAACCTGCGCGGGACTTGACCCGCTCTCATGCACTGGCGCCTTCACAGGTTGGGCCTGGGTGCCCTCTTCAAGCGAATCGAGCACGATCTCAATGCGTCGGTTCTTTTTACGCCCCTCTTCGGTCCCATTGCCGGCCACAGGGCGGCTGGCGCCATACCCCACAGCAGATAACCTCGCCGAATCCATTCCACCCTTCTCGATCAGATACCGCACGATCTCGCTCGCACGGGCCTTGGATAATTCCCAATTGGTCGGGAACACTCCCTTCAGCGAGGGACCGATTTCCACATTGTCGGCGTGACCTTCTACACGCACCTGTTGAGAGGCTGCAGTAGTACCCAAGTACTCCGCCAATCGTTCGAGAATCGGCACGCCGGCAGGTTTTACTCTCACTTCCCCCGATTCGTATTCCAACTGATCCGCCAGATCATCCTGATTGATCCTGGTGCCTCCACGAGGACGCTCGACCTCGGGCTTACTGATCGAGCGCGACTCGCTCGACGTCCCTGCAGTAATGTCCGTCCTGTCGGTCATCACCGGTCGGACCGTCGCTATCGGATGATCCGAGTCCCCGCTCTCATGTTGCATCGCCTCAACAGGCACGTGGTGCTTGGAGCGAAGACGATCGCCGATCAGGGCACGGGCCGTCGCCTTGGATAACACTGCAGCGGCGGTATGCGGTTCAGTGGAGAGAATCTTCACTTCCCCGATTTTCCGCTCGGGGAGTCCACCGCCCGTACGGAAGACCTCTAGATAGTCGCCGGGGTGAAGGCCGTCGCCCTGTCCCTTATCGAGATACACCAGGTTTCCCTGCGACACGAGCGACATATGTTTATCGGCCTGCAACTCAACAATCATGGCTTCGATTTCGCCGACCGCTGAAGAGGTCTCGACTATCTCTTCGACCGAGGGCGGAGTGAATCGCATGACCGGATCACCCGGTGAGAGCGGGCCGTAGGACCGAACGATCTGAACGCCGACCAGCACCGAATCCAACTGTATAACTTTCACCACCCCCACGCGATTGATGATGTAGCCCAAGTACTGTTTGGTGATCGGGTGGAACACTTTCCGTGAGCGCCGATATACCGTATAGAGATCACCGAGCGCCGCATCGCCGGGATTCCTCAATTTAAGATACAGCGTATCCGTTCCTGACCAGCCCAACATCATCCGGTTGCCGGAGAGTTGATTGTCGCCGGTCATCACATTGACGACCCCGTCGATCGGCATCTCCTGTCGAATCGAGCCAGCGGCATACGTGAGGGCTGCCTCACCCAGTCGCACGCTTTGAGCGTTCTGAGCATGAAGGGGGAGGGCCGTCATGGTCACGAGACTGCAGCACAGGATGATCAGGCTGGCACGCATGGGTAATGTCCTCATATTGATCACACCTAGGAGGGTTATCTGTAGCAACCTTAGCAAAGAGCAGGGGGTTGTCAAGAAACGGGACGGACTTGGAGGGTTTGATTCAGGCCTGCACTGGTGTTATCGTGGTCATCTCACCGAGGGTGACGACTCGACGAGCATCTACTTCACGACGTCTGAATATGAGGTATGACATGGGAACGGAGAAGCGGCGCATCAATACGCAAATGCCCCGCAGAATCAAAGTTCCAACCGCCACGCCCATGGCTTCGGAATGGGATATTAGCGCCGGAGCTCCGCCGAGGGCACTGAGAACCCCGTCCGACAGAATGAGGACGGGCACTTTGAACCACCAGGCCCCCGTCGATACTTGCTCAACTCCGCCCAAGAAGAGGGCGAACCATCTCGACTCCCAGCCATAATCCAGTTGCCTCATAACTGCTGGACAGTATTCACTTTCTAGGACTTTCGGGACTAGAGGCCTAGGTCCTTTGTGCGCTTGCTATTAAAAATAGGCAGGGGCTAAGATTCCGACCTCCTAATCAGCCCAATAAGCCCTCAAACCTGTTGAGGTTCGAGCCCATGGCCGGTTCCGAGCTCCTCTTAGAATACCTAAGCCGATATTTTCCTATTCTGTTGTTTGTGTTCATCGCGCTTGCGTTCGGCGCGGGCACATTGCTTATCAGCTATTTTGTTCAACCGAAGTACCCGGAGCCGGAGAAACTTTCCACCTATGAGTGCGGATCTGAACCATTTTCGGATGCCAGGATGCCATTCCCTGTCCGCTACTACATCTTTGCCATGCTGTTCGTCATTTTCGACGTCGAAGTCATCTTTCTGTATCCCTGGGCTATTGTCTTCAGCAAGATCGGCCTGATCGGGCTTGTGGAAATGTTGATTTTTATAGGACTTTTCCTCGTCGCCTATGTTTACGCTTGGCGAAAAGGAGCTCTGGAATGGGACTGATTCAGCTTGGAGGCCACGACAAAGACGGTACTCCTGATGTGATCACCCTGACGGTTGAAAAAGCCGTCAATTGGGCCCGTAAGGGATCCTTGTGGCCCATGACCTTTGGATTAGCCTGCTGTGCCATCGAGATGATTGCCGCGGTCTCTTCCCGTTACGACATGGACCGATACGGGGCCGGCGTGTTTCGGGCATCCCCTCGACAGTCCGATCTGATGATCGTCGCCGGAACCGTCTGTCGTCGCATGGCGCCCGTCATTCGCAAGATTTATGACCAAATGCCGGAACCGAAATACGTGATCGCCATGGGGTCGTGCGCCACATCGGGAAATATTTACGATAGCTACAGCGTGGTACAGGGAGTCGATCGCTTCGTCCCGGTCGATATTTATGTGCCGGGATGTCCGCCGACTCCAGAGGCCTTATTCGATGGCATTCTGAAACTGCAAGAGCGCATCATGCAAAAGCGTGTGTTCCTGACCCAACCGAAAGAAGTGAAGGCCGCCCTGAAAGTCTGACGGACGAACGCAGCCGATGAATCAACTGGCCCAACGCATCGAAGAGACCTTTCCCGGCGCCTCCACCAAGGTGACGGAGTGGCGCGGGGACTTGGCCGTCACCGTCAAGCGTGAGGCCCTGCATGACATCGGCAAGTTCTTGCGGGACGACCCGGCCATGAGGTTTGACTACATCGTCCATGTGAGCTCGGTCGATTGGCCTGACGACGAGGAACGCTTCGAGGTGGTCTATGAGGTCTATTCGATTCGGACTCGGCAACGGATCCGCCTGAAGACGCGGGTTCCGGAATCGGATTGCATCGTGGATTCCCTGACCGACATTTGGAAGGGCGCCGACTTCATGGAACGCGAAGTGTACGACATGATGGGCATTCGGTTTCGAAACCATCCAGACCTTCGCCGTATTTTGATGCCTGACGAGTACGAAGAAGGGTACCCCTTGCGCAAAGATTTTCCGCTCCGCGGCAAAGGGTGGCGCGATACCTTTGAATTTTTGGATGAGCCGGCCCGGTAGGGCGGCGATTGTGGACCACTGAACACACATGACACGGTTCGAAGATCAACGAACGACAGTCTACAAAGTCGATCCGGAGCATCCGGAAGACGCCACCCTTCCGACACTACGAACGGAAGAGCTGCTCCTCAACATGGGACCACAACACCCCAGCACGCACGGCGTGCTGAAGGTCATCCTCGAGTTGGAGGGCGAGCGTTTGGTCAAATCGACTCCGGTGATGGGGTTTCTCCACCGCGGCGTGGAAAAGCTGGCCGAAGAAGGCACGTACCATCAGTTCATTCCGCATACGGATCGTCTCGACTACGTGTGCGCGATGTACAACAATTTTGCCTATTGCCGCGCCGTCGAAAAGTTGATGAATATCACCGTGCCGGACCGCGCGGAGTACCTGCGCACCATCGTCGCGGAAATTCAACGCATTATCGGCCACCAGTTCTGGCTCGGCACGCAAGCCCTCGACATCGGAGCAATGACCGTTTTCTTTTATTGCTTCCGGGACCGTGAAATTCTGCTGGATTGGTTTGATGAGCTGTGCGGCGCCCGCCTGACGACGAGCTGGTATCGTATCGGCGGTGTGGAGCGCGATTTCACACCCTCCTTGTTCGCGAAGCTCAAACAGTTCCTCGACTATTTCCCTCCCAAGATCGATGAATACGTGATCTTCCTGGAGAAGAACCGCATCTGGCTCGCGCGCACCAAAGGTGTGGCGGTGATTTCAGCCGAGGATGCCTTGAGTTTTGGCTTGAGCGGCCCGACGCTTCGAGGGTCCGGCGTCGATTACGATCTTCGTAAATACGAACCCTACTCGGCGTATCCCAAATGCGAGTTCAGCGTACCGGTCGGAAAGAACGGCGATACGTATGATCGGTACTGGATTCGCGTGCAAGAACTCTATGAAAGCGTCAAAATTATCCGCCAGTGCCTCGAGCAAATCCAGGACGGGCCGATCATGGCGGACGTGCCCAGCGTGACTCTTCCCCCGAAAGAACGCGTGTTCACGAACCTGGAATCCATGATTCAGCAGTTCAAGCTGTTCTCGCAAGGGTTCAATGCGCCCCCCGGAGAAATCTACTGCGGGACCGAGGCGCACAAAGGGGAGTTAGGTTTCTACATCGTCAGCACGGGCGGCGGAAAGCCGTACCGACTGAAAATCCGCGCCCCATCGTTTATCCATATGGGCGCGTTCGATCATATGTCGAAAGGCTACATGATCGCCGATGCCGTGACGATTTTCGGCACCTACGACATCGTCATGGGCGAATGCGATCGATGAAGACCGATACAGCACAAAGGAAAAAGTGAGAGGCGACGATTCATTCTCTTGCCCTATCGCTTTTGACTTGAGGTAACTCCATGGGTTTGAAACCAGCGACCAATCCAGACGTCGAATCGGCCACGATCGAACTGTCCATCGACGGACGAACGGTGTCGGCCAAAGACGGCGTCTCGCTCTACGACGTCATCGCCAGCACAGGCAAGATTATTCCGGCCATGTGCTACCACTATACCTTCGATCCCTTCGGCTCCTGCGGCATGTGCCTCGTCATGCAAGAAGGGAAAAAGGCTCCGGTTCGCTCCTGCACTGCCAAGGCGGCAGCCGGCATGGTGATCCGCACGGACGGCGACGACCTGTTCGCGGCACGGAAAAAAGCGGTCGAAAAGCATCTCTCGGTTCATCCGCTGGACTGCCCGGTCTGCGACGCAGACGGGCATTGCGAACTCCAGGACATGGCGTTCCAGCACGGCGTGACGAACCTCGCTAACGCCAAACAAAAGTTTATTCCCGAAGACACGCGAAGCCTGGTGCTCGATTTCAACATGAACCGCTGTATCGCCTGCGCCGAGTGCATCAATGTGTGCAAAGACGTCTTGATGATCGACGCGCTGCAATTCATGAAGAAAGGCGGATTCAATCAGGTTGTGGCCAAGGGCGACCAGCCCCTCGCCTGTGAATTCTGCGGCGATTGTCTGGCGGTGTGCCCCGTCGGCGCCATCACGAACAAATATTCCAAGTACCTCTACAAGCCGTGGCAGATGAAGAAAACCACGACCACATGCAACTATTGTGGAGACGGCTGCCAAATGCACCTCGAAACCAAAGATACCGAGGTCGTCCGCGTCACTTCGCCGCTCTCTTGGAAAAATAAGTGGGGTGACCGAGCCGAAACCGCCAAGGGACACGGCGGACTCTGCGTCCGCGGCCGATTCGGGTTCCAGTATATCGACAGCGAACAACGACTCCGGCAGCCCCTGATCCGCACGGGCGAGACGCTGACGGAAGCGCCGTGGCTCGACACCATGCAGACCGTAATCGATCAGCTGTCCGACATTCATCGAAAGCACGGACCGGAATCGATTGCCGGACTCATCACCGCGCGCTGCACGAATGAAGAACTGTATCTGTTCCAAAAACTGATGCGCGCGGGCCTAAGAACCAACCAGCTCGACAGCAGCGCCCGCTATGGCCACCTGAATTATGTCCATGCCGTGCGCCATGCCGTCGGCATCGGTCGGCCGCTGAATGACTGGGAAGATCTGACCAAAGCCAAAGCCGTTCTCGTAATTG
Organism: uncultured Nitrospira sp.; assembly: GCA_902500785.1. GTDB lineage: Bacteria > Nitrospirota > Nitrospiria > Nitrospirales > Nitrospiraceae > Nitrospira_A. The sequence goes on along the minus strand of CABVRW010000001.1, from coordinate 78,351 downwards.
GATCGAATATCACGGAAACGAACCCGTTGACGGCCGTCCGGATTAAGGAAGCCATCCGCGTCTATCAGTCACAGGTCATCGTCATCGACTCCGCCAATACCAACATCGCGCAGCTGGCCTCGCATCCGCTCTTGGTCAAGCCGGGCACAGAAGCCATGTTGATCGACGGGATCGTCAAATCGGTGCTCGAACAAGACCTGATCGATGAAGCGAGCACAACGCGGCACCCGCAGGCCTTCACGGCCTTGAAACAAGCCCTGGCGCAGGTGTCCTTGGAGCAGGTCGCGACACAGACCGGCATTGCGGCCGAACAGATCCGGGAAGCCGCCGCCATTTTTGCGGAAGCCCCGCGCGCGATTGCCTTATGTGCGGAAGGGATTGTCCGGCAGCCGAACGGCTATCAGAATGTCCTCAAGCTCATCGACCTCGCCTGGGTGACCGGCAAGTTGGGCAAGCCTGGCTGCGGCGTGACGACGGTCACGGAAGAGATCAACGAGCAGGGAGCAGTCGATATGGGCGTCGCGCCGGAGTTCCTGCCAGGACAGGCACGATTCGATGATCCCAGCGCGCGTGAACGCTTCGGCAAAGCCTGGGACGTGACCCTTCCCGCCAGCGGAAGCGGTGCCAATTTACTGGAGATTCTTGCCCGCATCCGAAAGGGCCAGATCAAGGCCCTCTATGTCATTGGAGAGAACCCTCTGGCAACCTTGCCTGCCTCCATGGATGTGAAAGGGACTCTCGAAAAGCTCCAGCTCCTGATCGTTCAGGATCCCTTTCTCACGGAGACGGGCCGAATGGCGCACATCGTTCTCCCGGCAGCCACATATGCGGAAAAGGACGGCACCTTCACCAACCTAGAAGGGAAAGTCCTGCGTGTGCGTCAGGCGGTCGATCAAGTCGGAGAAAGTCTGCCCGATTGGCATATTCTGACCGCGTTGGCCAACGGCCTGGGGTACGACTGGGCCTATGAATCGCCGCAGGATGTGCAGAATGAGATCATGAAGCTGCTCCCGGGCTACTACAATCTCGGTCAGCCTCGCCGCATTTCGCCATCGGCCGATGCCTATCTGTCGAACGGATACGCAACCGAAGTCGCCGACCGATATCGCGGCCAGACGGCACCCTCGTCGTCGAACGATCGTCCACGACCCTTTACCTTACTGACCGGGCAAGTGCTCTATCACTCAGGAAAAATGTCCACGCGAGCTTCCGGACTCATCAACATTGAGCCGAACAATGGGCGTATACGGATGAATCCGGCCGATGTGCAACGGCTCGGGCTGACCGACCAATCCACCATCCGCCTCACGTCGCAGCAGGGCTCAGTGCAAGCCGGCGTAATGCCAGATCCGGACATCTTGCCTGGATCGTGTTTCTTCCCCGAGCATTTTAATGAGCCGCCGGTGAAGGATTTGATGGCCGTGGAGGCCGACGCGGTGACGGGAGTGCCGTACTTCAAGTCGACGCGGGTAACGATTGAAAAGGTTGGTGCGTAAGGGTAAGCTCGTCCGTCTTTTTGATGTCGTCAAAGGTGGTGGGAATGAGTGTCGGGGCCTTGACCAAAAAAATTCTGCAGGCGGCGTTGTTCTATGAAATTTGGGATGCTATGAAGGTCACCTTCAAGCACATGTTCCATCGCCCCATCACCTTTCAATACCCGCGCGAACAGAGAACCATCCCGGATGGTCACCGCGGCGCACTCGGCCTCCTCCGATATGCAGACGGGCGTGACCGCTGCGTGGGCTGCGACCTCTGCGAGGCGGCATGCCCGTCCCGATGCATCAAGGTCATCAGCCAGGAAGACCCCGAACGGCCCTTGCAGCGATATGCCAGCGAATTCTATATCGACATCACCAAGTGCGTGTTTTGCGGCTACTGTGTCGAGGCCTGTCCCGTCAACGCGCTGGCGATGACCAAAATGTATGAATACTCTACCCACGATAAGCGCACCCTCCTCTTCGACAAGAAAAGGCTCTACGAGATCGGCGAGCGCCACCTCGAAGACGCTAAAAAATATCTGTATGCCCATAACCAAGAAAAGAATTCGGACGAGAGCCGGGAATATCGCTATTATTTTCCACAGTCGGTTCTCAAACCTACACAGTCACAACCCAAACATTTGAGCTGAATCGTACCGTTATGGCCTTTGTGTTTTTTGGGTATTTCGCAGTGGTGAGTATTGTCGCCGGCATTCTGACCGTGGCGCTGAAGAACCCCGTGCAATGCGGCCTCGCACTCCTGGCCCTGTTGCTCCACGTCTCAGGCCTGTTCGTCATGCTGAACGCGGAATTCTTGTGGGCGGTCCAAGTGATCGTCTACGCAGGCGCCATTTTAGTCCTGTACTTGTTCGTCCTCATGCTGCTGAACCTCAAGACCGACGACCGCTATTTCCACGCCAAGACCCCCTATCTGCTGGCCCCCGCGGCTATTGGCTTGGTCTATCTGTTGTTCTTGCTGATGCGGTCACCGTTCAGCGGCGTCAAAGGTGATGCCTCGACGGCGGCAATCCTGCTGGACGGAGATGCTCATGCCATCGGCATCAAGATGTTCAGCGAATATTTACTGCAATTCGAAATCATCGGGGTGTTCCTGACCGGAGCGATTGTCGGCGCCATCGTCCTCGCCAAGACTCCCAAGTCGATTGAAACGAGGCGTGACGCATGATTCCGTTGTCCGCCTATGTGGCCGTGAGCGCCGTGCTGTTTGCGACGGGCCTACTCGGTGTGTTGATCCGCCGCAATTTTATTATTGTCCTGATGTCGGTCGAGATCATGCTGAACGCAGCCACCATCAACCTGGTCGCCTTTTCCCACTATCTGGAATCCATGCAGGGCCAGATTGTGGCGCTCTTTATCATCGCCATCGCGGCGGGAGAAGCGGCCATTGGGCTGGCCATCATCATTGTGGTGTTCCGCGGCAAGATTTCGACCAACGTCGACGAAATGAATCTATTGAAGTGGTAACGTGTCCGATTCCATTGATCTGATCGTCAAATTGATTCCGCTGTTTCCGCTGATGGCCGTCATTGTGAACGGCCTCTTCGGGCACCGATATTCCCACGACTTGGCGCACCGGTTCGCCTGGGGTTCAGTCCTGCTGTCGTTCCTCTGCGTGCTGGCCGTCTTCACGGAGACCCTGAGAACAGGCGCAGCCCGTGAAGTCATCGTCTACAAATGGATTTTCGGCGGCGATCTCACCATCAATCTCGCCTATTTGATCGACCCCCTGACCTGCATCATGCTCTTGGTCATCACGGGAGTCGGATTCCTGATTCACGTGTACTCGGTGGGATACATGCATGGGGAATCCGGCTTCACACGCTTCTTCGTGTACATGAATCTGTTTATGGTTTCGATGCTGCTGTTGGTGATGGGCAACAACTATGTTGTCCTGTTCATCGGCTGGGAAGGCGTCGGACTCTGTTCGTATCTCCTGATCGGCTACTACTACGACAAAGTCTCTGCGGCCAAGGCCGCCACGAAGGCGTTTGTCGTCAACCGGATCGGCGACGCTGGATTCCTTCTGGCCATTTTCCTCGTGTTCGTGAACTTCCGTACCCTCGACTACACCCAAGTGATGCAGAATGCCGCACAGCTCTCTCCCGAAATGGCCACCGCGATCGCACTCTGCCTCTTAGTGGGCGCCGTCGGAAAGTCTGCGCAACTCCCGCTCTACACCTGGTTACCGGACGCGATGGAAGGCCCGACCCCGGTCAGCGCGCTTATCCACGCAGCCACCATGGTCACAGCCGGCGTCTATATGATCGTCCGCAACCATGCGATTTTCGATCTTTCACCCACCGCGATGACGACCGTCGCCTGGATCGGCGGGCTCACCGCACTCTTTGCCGCCACTATCGGACTGGTGCAAACCGATATCAAGCGGGTCCTGGCCTATTCCACGGTCAGCCAGCTCGGGTATATGTTCCTCGGCTGTGGTCTCGGTGCCTATACGGCTGCCGTCTTCCATTTGATGACCCATGCGTTTTTTAAAGCCCTCCTCTTCTTGTCCGCGGGATCGGTCATCCACGCCTTGTCCGGCGAGCAGGATATCCGAAAAATGGGCGCGTTGAAGTCAAAGATTCCCTGGACCCACACACTCTTCCTGATCGGCACCATCGCGATTGCGGGGATTCCGCCGCTGGCGGGGTTCTGGAGCAAGGATGAGATCATGGGCCATGCCTTCGTTCACCAGCATTATCTGCTTTATGGCATGGCAGCAGTCGGCGCATTTTTGACATCGTTTTACATGTTCCGACTGACCTACCTCACCTTTTATGGCACCTCCCGGTTGGATCATCATACCGCCGAGCATGTCCATGAATCCCCGATGGTCATGATCGGTCCGCTCGTGGTGCTGGCCACGCTGTCCGTCATCGGCGGCTTCCCCGGCGTGCCGCCAGAAAACGGCTGGTTTCACCATTTCCTGCACTCGGTCGCCGGTGTGGCGGGTGAAGAGCATGCCACCGCGCCGGCGCTGATGATCGGCTTGATGGGCACCGCCACCGTCATTGCGCTGCTTGGGTGGGGCCTCGCGCACTATTTTTACAGCGGGCCTTCGTCCGCCGCAGACGCGCTAGCCGCACGCATGCCCGGGGTCTATACGACCTTGCTCAACAAATACTTTGTCGATGAACTATACGACCGACTCTTCGTGGAACCCACCAAACACCTCGGGAGGTTCTGCGACTGGTTTGATCGGACCATCATCGACGGTCTCGTCCGCTCCATCGACCACGGAACCGATGCCAGCTCCGCCGCGATCACCTGGACAGAAAAACACGTGGTCTATGCGGGCTTGAACATTATCGGTTATGCGAACCACCTGCTGGCCCGTTCCTGGCGAAAAATCCAAACCGGCATGGTGCATCAGTATGCGGCGATTATTGTGGCGGGACTCTTTATTCTCGCGCACCTCATTCTCTTGATCTGGACCGGAAGCGGTTCAAACGGGTATCTCTCACGCTGACGCAGCAGATTTTCTGGACACACGATGCTTGAAGAGTTCAGTTTTGGCTTCCCGATCCTCTCGTACTTGATCTTCCTCCCGCTCGTGGGAGCGGCGGTCCTCTGGCTGATCGAGGACGAGGATCTCCTCAAGACGACGACCTTGGGCATCACCCTGGTGGAACTAGCACTGGCCTGCCTTGTGCTTGTGCGCTTCGTGCCGGATTCCGCAGCCATGCAGTTCGCCGAGCATGCGCGGTGGATGCCCGCGCTCGGCATCGGGTACCACCTCGCCGTCGATGGCATCAGCGTACTCTTCGTGGGCCTGACAGCCTTCCTCACGGTGCTGGTCGTCATCTACTCCTGGGATACGGTGCGCAACCAGATCCGGCTGTATTTCATGGCGCTCTTGGCGCTCGAGACCACCACCATGGGGATCTTCGCGTCGATCGACCTCATTCTGTTCTTCGTGTTCTGGGAACTCATGCTCATCCCCAGTTACTTCCTGATCAAGTTGTGGGGAGGCGGCGCGGACCGCCATTACGCAGCCCTGAAGTATGTCCTCTACACGCTCCTGGGCAGCGTCTTCATGCTGGTCGGCATTGCATTGCTCGACATCAACTATCATCAGTGGGCCGTGACCCATCACCTTGACCACGTCTATTCGTTCGACCTCCTGGAGTTGCTCTCAGTTCCGATCCCGCTTTCCCAGCAGATTTTGATCTTCTGGCTCATGTTTATGGGGTTCGCCTTCAAGGCGCCCGTGTTCCCCTTTCACACCTGGCTCCCTGATGCCCTCGTTGAGGGTCCCATCGGTATGGCCGTGATGTTAGCGGGCATGAAACTGGGCACCTACGGATTCCTTCGCTTTACCTTCCCATTGGTACCCGATGCGACGAATAGCGAAGGGGTGATCTCCATCGTCATGGTGCTGGGGCTGGCAGCGATTCTGTATGGGGCGGTTGTGGCATTGGTGCAATCAGACTTCAAACGCCTCCTCGCATTCAGCAGCATCAGCCACCTTGGGTTCGTCGTGGTAGGGCTCTTTGCTCTCAATTTCCATGGCTTGCAGGGAAGCCTGCTCACCATGATCAACCTAGGATTCAGCACCGCCGGCTTATTCTTCATGGCGGGATTTTTATCGACCAGGCAGCAGAGCTCTCACTTGTCGGCATTCGGAGGGTTCGCGAAACAGGTTCCGCTCTTAGCCACCTTTCTCCTCTTGATCGGCATGGCGTCCATCGGGTTGCCCGGCACCAACGGCTTTGTCGGGGAATTTTTAATCCTCCTCGGCGCCTTCAAGGCCAAATGGTGGTATGGGGCGGTGGCGGTGCTCGGTGTCATCTTCGGAGCGGCCTATTTCTTGTGGTATTACGAACGCGCCATGCTCGGCCCCCTGACAAAGAACGTCTCCTCGGCGATCAAGGACCTCCATATGCGGGAGATCACCATTGCGCTCTCGTTATCAATTATGATCTTGTGGATCGGCCTATACCCATCGCCGTTCCTGAGAATGATGAATGGATCGATTCAAGCCCTCGTCGACCGCCTGGATCGCGCCAAAGTGGCTTCGGTAAACACTGTCATCCAGGTACCGGCTAAGTAGACCATGGCTGAATACACGCTACTCATTATTCTTTTCGCGCCATTTGCCGGTGCCCTGGCCTTGATCTTCGTCTCCAACCGCCAAGTCTCGCTCGTGCGCGGCATTGCGGCCGGTTCTGCCTTTGTCTCATTGATCGCGTCGGTCTATCTCTTTTACGCCTACGATGCCGTGAAAGGTGGTTTTCAATTCATCCAGCGGATCGAATGGTCTCGGCAATTGGGAATTTCACTCCATCTTGGGGTAGACGGCATCGGCACCCCCTTGGTGCTGGCCTCCGCCATCCTGCTGTTCGCCGGCATTTTCGTATCCTGGCACATCAAAGACCGGATGAAAGAGTTCTACATCTGGATTCTGATTCTCGCGGCCGCCACGATCGGCGTGTTCATGTCCCTGGATCTGTTCTTCCTGTATTTCTTCTATGAAATGTCCGTGATCCCCATGTACCTCCTTTTGGGCATGTGGGGGAGCCACACAAAAAAATACCTCGAGATGACGGATACGGAAGGCCTCAGGCAACGGGATTCCGTCGGCTTCATCTTCAATTTCGGCGCGAACAGCAAAGAATACGCGGCCATGAAGTTGGTCCTGTTTCTCTCCGCGTTCGCGGTCGCGGCATTGATGGGCATTCTGCTGATTTACAAGTTCTCCGGGCTCAACACCTTCGACATTTTAATCCTACGCGAGCAGGCGCACTTTTCTGGCCCGTTGGCCACCCTTATCTGGCTGTTGATCTTTTTCGGATTTGCCTCCATCGCGCCGATTTGGCCCCTGCACTCCTGGTCACCCGTCGGACATGCGGCCGCACCGGCTGCGACCAGCATGTTGCATGCCGGCGTCCTAATGAAGTTGGGGCATTTCTCGATTATCCGGGTGGCCTTCGAAATCCTCCCTGAAACGACCCGTGAACTCATGCCCATTGCTGCGGTCCTCTGTGTCTTCAGCATCATATACGGTGGGCTCGTCGCCTATTACGCGAAGGACACCAAATACGTCATCGGATATTCCAGTTCGAGTCACATGGGGTACGTCTTCCTGGGAATGGCCGCACTCGACTATATCAGCCTGAGCGGAGCCGTCATCTACATGTTCGCTCACGCCATGGCCACCGGGATGCTGTTTGCCATGGCCGGCTGGGTCTACGACCAAACACACACCCGCGACATTCCCTCGTTGGGTGGCCTCTCCAACCGAATGCCATTTATCTCCGCTGCTTTCGTCATCGGCTGTATGGCCTCGATCGGGATGCCCGGCACCGTGAACTTCATTGCGGAAGTGATGATCATCGTCGGGAGCTGGAACAAGTACCCCTTCCAGGTGGTCGTCGCCGTCTTGGGGATCGTGCTGACCATGGCCTATCTCTTCAAGATGATGCGCGGCCTCTTCTATGGATCGATGGCGGAAAAGTACAGCCACTCACACGATGCCGTGACCGTCATTGATCGCCTGCCGCTGCTGATCATGATCACCGTCAGCATCAGTTTCGGCATTTTCCCGGGGCACCTCTACTCGGTCGTCCGGTCTGGGGTCGATCCCTTGATCGCTCGTATCACCAAGGTCGTCCCGGTCGCGGAGCACCCCATGATGAACAGTCCACATGCGGCCTCGCCCCTCGTACCCTTGCCTGCGTCTCGTGAAGCCATTGCGAAGGTGACTCCGCGATGACTTTCTCCCTTACCCTGTCAGTCAGCGATCTCCTGCTCTTGCTGCCCGAGCTGTTTCTCACGGCCTGGCTGTGCGTCGTCTTGATCGTCGATTTTTCCTTCAAACGGATCGTGCAAGAACAGCTCGCGTACCTGAGCATTCTAGGATTGGTGATCACGCTGGCCTGCCTCGCGTGGTTTGACGTCACCGGCATCACCGGCACCCTGTTCGGCAAGATGTTCGTCCTCGACCGTTTGGCCATCTTCTTCAAGGTAATGATCCTCCTTGCGACGATCCTCGTGATTCTCCTCTCGATCGACTATGTGCACCGGTTTTCATTCTTTCGAGGCGAATACTATTTCCTCGTCGTCATGTCCGCTTTGGGCATGATGTTCATGACCTCGGCCAACGACCTCCTGTCACTCTTCGTCACCCTCGAGTTTGCGACATTCGGGTTTTATGTCTTGGTGTCCTATCTACGTGACGATATGGCGTCCAACGAGGCTGGGCTCAAGTTTTTCATCCTTGGTGTCTTTGCGGCCGGCTTGCTGGCCTACGGCATCAGCCTCGTCTATGGCGAAACGGGCCGGTTGGTTTTTTCTGAAATGAGTGGTGCGGCCCCGACCACCGGACTCGTGATCGGCTTCTTGCTCATTTTTGCCGCACTGGGATTCAAGATCGGCGCCGTCCCGTTCCATTCATGGATCCCTGATACGTACCATGGCGCGCCGACCCCGGTGACCGCATTCCTGTCGATCGCCCCGAAGGTGGCGGCATTTGCGATCCTGCTGCGGTTGTTCATGGTCGCCTTGTCGACGTTCAAGCCGGTCTGGGCATTGCTCATCGTCGCCGCCTCGATCCTTTCGATGACCTACGGCAATATCGTCGCCATCGCGCAACGAAATATCAAACGTCTCTTGGCCTATTCCGGCATCGCACAGGTCGGCAACGTGCTGATCGGCTTGGCCGCCGGGACCAAAATGGGCACCGACTCCATTTTGTTTTACCTCCTGACCTACCTCTTTGCGAACCTCGGGGCTTTCGCCGTCATCATGGCGATCAGTAACGCGGTGGGTAGCGATGAAATCGATGACTACAGCGGGCTCAATCGGCGCTCGCCGTTCCTGGCCTTTGCCATGTTGATTTTCCTCCTGTCGCTGGCAGGAGTGCCTCCGCTCGCCGGCTTTATTGGAAAGCTGTATATTTTCGTCGCCGCGATCAAGGAAGGCCTCTATATCCTGATCACCGTCGGCCTCATCAACATCGTCGTGTCGATGTACTATTACTTGATCGTCGTGAAGAAGATGTACATCAGCGAACCGCTCGATTCCTCTCCCATCAAGACCACGGGTCCGTTGCGAGCAGTCATCTATGTCGGACTCGCCGGAACACTCGTGATCGGAATCTATCCACAGCCGTTCCTCGACTGGGCTGTCGCTGCCACACTGATGTTTTCCAACCTCGTCGGCCCTGCCGCCTCGATCCCTCCGCCCGTCACTCCGTTCGGAGGATAACGGGCCACCCCACGGTCACCACCTACGATTTCCATCAAACCCCTTCGCTTATCAATACCTTCTGCTACAATACGCTGTGCCGTCCCATGAGCAGCATGCCAGGGCTCACAAGCCCCGTGCGAGCGCCACTCAATTCATCCGGCTGGATCTCATATGGGCATGGACGAATCGAACCGCCAACAGTCCGTCAACGCAGACGCCGAATCCCCCCTCCCTCTCTCTCCGTGGGGCGAGCGTCTGCTTGCACGGGTCTCGTTTCTTGGGCCTTTGGTTCATACCTTTCAGAAGCGATCCATTGAACATCGCGTGCTTGCCGGGTTCGGCCTCGTCTTCGCCGGCATTCTGGTCATCTCAGCGATTTCGTATCGCAACATGACGGTGCTCATCCGCAACGGCCATCAAGACCAGCGCAGTCACGAATTCATCCAGGTGCTCGCCGCAACCGGCGTGGCGATCGACGACGCCGAGAACGGCCATCGACGATTTCTCGTCACAGGCGACGAGAGTTACCTCGCCGCCTACCACACGCTGCGGGAACGTGCACCGGAATACGTTGGATACCTGCGTGACCTCACGGCCCCCCACAGCCTCCAGCGTACACGCGTCAGCGAACTCGAACAGTCGATCACCCAACAACTTCGAGAAGAGCGTGCTGCCATTGACCTGCGAAACGAGACCGGGTTCGAGTCGGTGCGGACGATGGCCTTGGCCGGTGTGGCCAAAACCGCCCTCGATTCCGCCCGGCGACTGCAAGCGCAGATGGAACAGGACGAAACCAAGGCGCTTGCGCAACGAGTGATCGAATCCACGACGACCACTCGCTCCAGCATCATCCTCTTGATCACGGGCGCCCTGCTTCTGTTCGTATTGCTTGCCGCCGTGTACTACCTGATTCGTCGTGACATTACCGCACGACGGCGGATCGCCGATGAACTCCATCGACGCGGGGAACTCCTTGAGGCCGCCAATAAAGAACTGGAGGCCTTCAGCTATTCCGTGTCACACGATTTGCGCGCCCCGCTGCGCCATATCGACGGCTACGCCTCGCTTCTGAAAAAAGCAGCCTCCATCTCGCTGGATGACAAGGCGAAACGGTACCTGCAGACGATTTCTGAATCGGCCACCCGAATGGGACAACTCATCGACGATCTCTTGGTCTTTTCCCGCATGGGGCGTCAGGAAATGTTGCGCGGTACGGTCAACCTGAACCAATTGATCGCCTCCGTGCTGCATGATCTGCGACATGACTTGCAAGATCGGGCGATCTCGTGGACAATCGCTCAACTCCCTGAAGTCACAGGAGACGCAGCGATGCTGCGGCAAGTGTTTATGAATCTCCTTGCCAACGCAATCAAGTTTACCGGGACACGGCCGCAGGCCACCATCGAGATCGGGAGCCGGGGTAGCGGTCAGGAGGAAGCGGTGTTATTCGTACGCGATAATGGGGTAGGATTCGATATGCGCTACGCCAACAAGTTATTCGGCGTCTTTCAACGGCTCCATCGAGCGGATGAATTCGAGGGAACCGGTATCGGGTTGGCCAATGTGCGACGCATTATTCACCGTCACGGCGGGAAAACCTGGGCTGAAGGTGCGCTCGGCGAAGGCGCGACCTTTTACGTCAGCCTCCCGATGGCGAGGTTCTCGGCATGATCGCTTCCAAACCTATTTTGCTGGCGGAAGACAATCCACGCGATGCCGAACTCGCACTGGCCGCGATGGAGGAACATCACCTGGCCGATAAGGTCATTCTTTGTCACGACGGCGCTGAAGTGCTGGACTACCTCTACTGTCGAGGCCAATTCAAGACTCGCCTCCAGGGCAATCCGGCGGTCGTCCTGCTCGATTTGAAGATGCCGAAAGTCGATGGACTTGAAGTCCTCCGCACCATCAAGAGCGACGCGGCCTTGAAACCCATCCCGGTCGTCATGCTCACTTCCTCTCGCGAAGAGCGGGACCTGGTTGAAAGTTATGCCCTGGGCGCCAATGCCTATGTGGTCAAACCAGTCGAATTTCACCAGTTTCTCAAAGCCGTCAAAGAACTCGGTGTGTTTTGGGGTATGATCAATGAGCCACCTCCTGAAGGCGCAAGCCGCACAACCGGCCGATCGACTTAACCCCCGTCAGGCGCCCTGATCCCTACTCACGATGACTCAGCCGCTACGCTTCATCCATCTCGAGAGCAACCCCGCCGATGCGGAGCTGATTTCCGCTACCCTCAGAAATGCCGGCATTCTGTGTCAGTCAAAACGCGCACAGTCGCGCGAAGAATTTCTGGCCGCACTTCGCCAGGAGGGATTCAGTCTCATTCTCGCCGACACCGCAGTCCCCGGCTTCGACGGAGCGGCCGCGCTCGCCCTCACGCGGACCCTGCATCCCGACATGCCGTTCCTCTTCGTCTCAGGCGCGCAGGGAGAGGAGTTCGCCATCGACATGATGCAGCGAGGAGCGACCGACTACATCTCCAAGCAACGCCTGGGCCGGCTTGCGCCCTCCATTAAACGAACCCTGCGAGAACTCGACGAACGTTTGGAACGCAGGCGGGCGGAAGACGCGCTGCGCGTGAGCGAAAAACAGTTTCGTCAGGCCCAGAAGATGGAAGCGGTGGGACGTCTCGCGGGAGGACTCGCCCATGATTTCAACAATCTGCTGACGGTCATCATGGGGCATAGTCAGGTCCTCATCGCAGAATTGCCCTCCGGTGATCCGACCCGCGCCAAGATCGAAGAGATGCAGAAAGCCGGAGAACGAGCTGCGAGCTTGATTCGCCAACTCATGGCCTTCAGCCGAAAGCAGCCGTTGGAACCGAAAGTCCTCCCATTGAATTCGGTCGTCGGCAATGTAGACAGCATGCTTCGGCGCCTCATCGGTGAAGACATCCAACTGGTGATCCGCTTCGACCCCTATGACGGTCACGTGAAGGCCAACCCCGGGCAGCTGGAACAGGTCCTCATGAATCTGGTCGTGAACGCCCGGGATGCCATGCCCAACGGAGGCCTGTTGGCGATCGAAACGTCGCAAACGGAACTCGCACGTACCCCGATGCATCATCTCCATCCGTTGCCCTTGGGACAATATGTCAAATTGACCGTCACCGATACCGGGTGCGGAATGGATGCCGACGTGCTCTCCCACCTCTTCGAACCATTTTTCACCACGAAGGAGGAACACAAGGGCACCGGGCTAGGCCTGTCCACCGTATTCGGCATCGTCACCACCTGCGGAGGCGGCATCGATGTATGGAGCCAGGTTGGACATGGCACTACGTTTGACCTGTATTTTCCACGCGTCAATCCGCAAACCCTTACGGCGGATGCCACGACACCTCAAGGCCGACTACGCCATGGTTCGGAGACCATTCTCCTTGTCGAGGACGATACCGGCGTACGCGAGCTGGTCCGTCACGAACTGGTCAAGATCGGCTACCAAGTGATCGAAGCCAAAAATGGCGTCGAAGCTTGCCTCTCGGCCACGCAACAGAGTTACCATGTGGACCTCTTGCTCACCGACGTGGTGATGCCGGGAATGAACGGTCGCGAACTCGCACAACATTTGTCCGTCATCAAGCCCAATCTGCGTGTGCTCTTCATGTCGGGCTATCTGGATGATATATGCGTAAATAGCGGCATGGACCCTCATCGCACGACCTTTCTGCAAAAGCCGTTCACGCCTGACCTTCTCCTGCGCACGGTACGCGCCTTGCTCGACTCTTCCGCTTCTGGAACGGGCCCCGCCCACCACCAACCACCCCTACCAGGCCAAGCCCCGCGCACCGCACAAGCGTCCTGACACCAGCCCGCACGCACCTCAGAGCCGGCGCGGATTTGACCCTTGTGCCCATCCTTTTTATACTGAGGTCGCGTGCGGCTATGCGTGCCGCTGTCTCGTGCCGAAATCATGACGCGCAGAGGGTGTTGATGCTCAAAAGGAATCAGCAGAGGCCACGGTCCGTTCGCCGATTGGCGTATCTGTGCGGGTGCCTGATCGCGCTCTGTATCGGCGGAGGACCCCAGACCGGGTCTGCGGCCACCCATGAGGTGCCCTGGGAACGGTTGATCACCGGGATGCAAGTCGCGCTCTGGAGCCCCATCGAAGCCTGTCCCCAGGTTCCATCGTTACTCATGCTGCACATCGACCCGGAACGGTTTCGGTTCTCCATCTATCAGTTTCGTGATGAGGGACTCCGCGCCCCGCTCTCGATTCACGACTGGCAGCAACGGACGGATGCGTACGTCCTGTTTAATGCAGGCTTGTTTCGGGAAGATTATTCGTACCTGGGTGTGCTGCTGAAGGAGGGGCGTTCACTCGGGAGCAAGAAACATCATTCCTGGCAGGGTTTGTTCGCGGCGGAACCGACCGACGGGAAACTCAGGAAGGCCCGCGTACTAGACCTCGCGTTCGACGGATTCACAGAAGACGCCCCTCCCTATCGGGAAGCCGCGCAATCGCTGATGCTGTTCGACCGGACAGGGAAGCTCCGGGTGCGGGACAGCGGGAAGCGCGCATTTCAAACCGTGGTCGCAGAAGACGGGGAAGGAGCCATTCTCCTCATCAAAACGGTGGATGTCGTCTCGCTTCACCACCTTGCAGACTGTCTCCACCGGCAGATGCCGTCGATTCAGCAGGCCATGGCTATGGACGGGGGCGCCTCATCCGATGTCATCGCCAGCCCCGACCTGCTCCACGCCGCCCAGGAAACCACCTCACAAGCCACATGGCGATCACTCCTGGCAGGCAACAGAGGTGTGCATATTCCCCTGCCGACCGTCATCGGCATCAGTCCGCGAACACAGGCGCGGGGCGCGCCGTCTCCAGACTCGTCCGCATCCTCACGCACGCGATGACCGGCCCTGACCTATTGAGCAGGCGAGACAGGAAAGCCGGCCTCTGTCCAGGCGTTCATACTGCCCACAACATTGTACACATGCGTATAGCCCAAATCGGCCAAGGTCTCCGCGGCAATGTTGCTGCGATGGCCGGACTGACAATACACGACGATATGCTCGTCCAACGACGCACCGAGTTCACGATGTCGCGCCTTCATCTCACGAAAGTCGATATTCCGATCGGTACCCGGAATCATGCCGGACGCATGCTCCTCGGGGGAACGCACATCGACCAACAGGAATCCCTTCGCCCCTATCGATGGCGCCTTGAGCAGGCCGGCGCGCAGTTGCTGGACCGTCAACGTATAGGAATGATGCGCGAGGGTAGGCTGAGGATCTTCCAGAAGGAAACCGCACAGCAATCCCACGCAGACAAGATAGCCGAGATATCTCATGGTCACCGCTCCTTTGGTCATACCAGAAAGGTTGGTGGTCGATACTCTATGATAGGAGCCCTATGAAAAGCTGGTCAAGAGGGAGCATCCTCTCTCTATTCATGGCTGTCTCAGGTTGCGGGGAAGGAGCCATCATGGTCAAAGACGCCGACCACGGCGGCGTGGTGGTATACCCGTACCGAGCTGATCAGGGCAACCTGCTCTCATCCTTTCGGAAGGAAGCGGTGCGCCTGATGGAGCAAAAGTGTCCGGATGGGTGGACAACCGTTCGGGAAGGAGAAACGAAGGGGCGGTTGCGTCAAGCCAGTCCTATTGCAGGATCAAACGATGTCGTCGAGGAACGGCGCTGGGGAATTCAGTTTCAGTGCAAGTAACTTAAGAAGGACTGCGGTGGCCTTGCATGAGATCGTCGATCGTCAGCAGGCTCACAACCCTCACCCCCGTTTGTTCGACACGGGCCCGGCCATCCTGTTCTTTTCGATCGACGATGACCAAGGCTTCGGTCACCTCCAATCCCACCTCACGCGCCGCAGTGATGGCCTTCAAGACAGATCCTCCGCTGGTTAATACATCATCGACGATAAGGGCACGATCGCCCGCCTTCACGACGCCTTCGACCAGCCTCCCCAACCCATGATCTTTCGCTTGTTTCCGCACAAAAAAGGTCCGCCATTCTCGACGGGGTGTGGCCCCGTAGGCGAAGTCCGAAATCGTCGTCGCGATCGAGATCGCACCGATCTCCAAGCCTCCAAGACATTCGATCTCGAGGTGCTTGGTCACTTCCCAGGCACGCTGTGCCATCAGATGACGGGCGTGAGGAAACGCCATCAAGGTCCGGCAATCGACATAAAACGGACTCGTCTGTCCTGAGGCGAGTTTGAACCCGCCTGCAGGGTCCCACTTGAACGACTGAGTCTTGTGAAACGCGGCGATCAGGTCGTCGTGCAGCATGCCGGATCCTCTGCTCAGTTGGAATCTCAACTTCGCAACGCCACCGAGGCCTTGTGGGTTGCTCCATATCGGGGGCTGATTCTACACGGGTCGCCGCTCAGATGAAATCAGTCTTTACGAATGTCCCCATCATCAGAACGATGCGAGCCGACGCGCGAGGTCGACCGAGTGACATCGACCCCAACCCAGCATTACCAAATCGGCCATGCGGCTTCTCATTTCGCAAGCGGATCCTGACGCCAGCCGGATTTGGCGAACAACAAATGTGCGGTCGAAATCGACCGTTCGAGAAATCCGCCTTCGCAGTAGGACAGGTAGAACTCCCAGAGACGCAGAAACTCGGGGCGGAATCCAAGCTGACGCACCTGCGTCAAATTACGCCGGAGGTTGTCTCGCCAGCCCCTCAACGTCGGCGGATAGTGCGCCCCGATATCCTGTAAGTGCAGCAGACTGAGATCCGAAGCCTTCGCCATGGCCTGACACAAACTGTTCACCGAGGGAATGCAACTACCGGGAAAAATGAAGCGCTGGATAAAATCGACCGACCGTTTCGCCCGTTCGTAATACCGCTCATCGATGGTGATCGCCTGGACCAGCATCAGTCCGTCAGGCTTGAGCAATCGACTGCAGGCCTCGAAGAAGGTCCTGTAGTATTCATGCCCTACGGCCTCGATCATCTCGACCGACACCAGTTTGTCGAACTTCGTCTCCAGAGCGGGCAAGTCACGATAGTCTGTGAGCAGCACCTTCACCCGACCAGCCAAGCCGGCTTCCTGGACTCGGTGTACAGCCGCGTCATACTGCGCACGAGAAATCGTCGTCGTGGTCACTCGACAGCCGTAGGTTTCCGCAGCATAACAAGCCAGCCCACCCCATCCGGACCCGATTTCAACCAGGTGATCTTTCTCGGAAAGGTGTAGTTTGCGGCAGATCAGGTCGAGCTTGGCGCGCGAAGCCTCCTCCAGCGTGCTGTCGGGCCGCTGGAAATAGGCACAGGAGTACATCATCGTCCGGTCCAGCATCTGCGCAAAGAATTCGTTGCTCAGATCATAATGGGCCGCAATGTTCTGCCGGCTTCCCGCCCTGGTATTCCGACGAAGTTGGTGCGCGATCTTAAACAACGGAGCAGACAGCCGTGCAATTCCACGTTCCATGCCGTCCACGAGCCGTCGATTCAAAACAAATATCCGAACCAGCGCCGTGAGATCGTCGCACTGCCAATCCCCCCGTGCATAACTTTCCCCGGCCCCCACGGTGCCGCTCCACGCGATGTCCAGATAACAGCCGGGATCCCGAATGGTAATCGTCGCCTTGAGCGTTGAGGCTGGGCCGGACTCACCGAAGACCGTGCGGCGCCCGCCCTCGATCACTGCAATCGTCCCCGCGGCGATTCGGCGCAGGCGGTTACAAACCAGACGTCTGGCGATCCGGACGAGAAGGCCTGAGGACAGGTCGGGCACTGCGACTGCCGAAGGGCACCGGTCCAGACCGGCAGAACAGTCGGTCGGCACGAGGTCATTCATCCGGAAATCCTCCTTGCATTAACGGAGTGCCCTGACCTGTTGGGGTGCGGAATGAACGGACAGCGCTTCAGCCACAACCGCAATGCTTGCCAATGGATCGCGCCGATGACCTGCATCGTCATCAGTGGATATCGCGACAACACACGCGCGAGTGACGTGCCGGTCAACTCTTCACGCCGCAGGACCATCGTGGCATCAAAGAACCGCGCTCCACCACGGACATTCTCCATATGCATCGACAACCGGGCGCCGGGCGTGCCGAACCGCCAATCGTAATCCACATCCATCCCCATGAACGGCGAAACATGGAATTGCTTGCCGAACCGATACCGATGGCGGCGGCCGATGCCCTCGTCCAAAGACTTCCCCAACACGTAACAATGTTGCTCGCCCCATGGCGTGTTCGTGACTTCGGCCACGATGGTTTCGACCAGCCTATCGGCAGGGTCGAAGCAAAAATAAAAGCTGACCGGATTGAAGCCGTACCCGAAGTACCGCAGATGCGTCAGCAGACGGATCGGACCGGCTGGCCGGTGTCCGGTCTTCGCCTCTACGAGATCGCGCACATTGCGGTCCAACGGAATCGCCGGATCTCCCAGGTGGTCGCGCTGCCTAAACCAAGCCAGGTTGGGCCTCCGGGGAGACCAGAGCCAGCGTCCGCGAAACAGGTTCGGCAATTCGTCCAAATCCAGATACATCATGAAGACCGAATATCGGAACGCATGATGCACCGGTGCGTGGCGGCGGTGCCGAACCGTTCCTTCGTAGACGCAACTCTTCATGCGTCCTCCTTCGCCAGGGCACGACTGGCCGTCAGGGCACTGTTGACGCCGTCTTCGTGAAACCCGAACCCCCAATAGGCTCCGCAGTAAAACGTGCGACGGCTCCCATTGATCTCTCCATGCCGCTGTTGCGCGGCGATGGCCGCGGGGGAAAACACCGGATGGTGATAGGTGATTCGCGTGAGGATCGATGCGGGATCGATCGCCTCGGTGTGGTTCAACGTCACGCACAACTCACGGGGCGCCGTCAGCCCCTGGAGCCGATTCATGTGATACGTGACCACGGCACGGTCCGTGAGATTCGGTAACAGATGATAATTCCAGGCCGCCCAGGCCAGACGGCGCTTCGGCAGGAGCGACCGATCCGTATGCAGCACCGCCTCGTTCGGTTGGTACCGGATCGATCCAAGAATCTCCTGCTCCAGGGGAGTCGGATCCGCCAGCAGCGCCAGTGCCTGATCGCTATGACAAGCGAGGAGCACGCCGTCGAATCGCTCCGTCCGACGGACCCCGAAAGCGTCTCGTCCACGCACCTCGACCTGGTCCGGATAACGCGTGATCGACTCCACCGGAGACTGGAGCCGGATGCGGTCACGGAATGGCCGCACCAGCTGTTCAACGTAGCGGCGGGATCCACCGGCAATGACCCTCCACGTAGGACGTTTATCGACCGACAACATGCCGTGGTTTTTGAAAAACTGGACGAGATAGCGGGCGGGAAACTCCCACATCGTGGCATGACCCGCGGACCAGATCGCTCCGCCCATGGGGACGATATAGTTTCGAATAAACGTCGGGGAGTACCGCTGCGCTTCAAGATACGCCCCCAGAGTGGGACCAGGCCCAGGCTGATCCAGCAATTCCAGCGACTCACGGTTGAAGCGGAGAATGTCGCGGACCATACGATAGAACGAGGGCCGGAGCAGGTTGCGTCGTTCGGCGAACAGACTATTGAATGAGGTGCCGTTGTACTCCAGCCCGGTCTCCTCGCAACGGACGCTGAAGCTCATGTCGCTCGGCTGTGACGCCACGCCCAAACGATCCAGCAAGGCGATAAAATTCGGATAGGTCCAGTCATTGAACACGATAAACCCCGTATCGACGGCATAGGGCTTTCCCTCCAGTTCCACGTCGACGGTGTGCGTGTGGCCGCCGATATATCCGCCGGCCTCGAAGATGGTGAGGTCATGATTCGGATGCAACAGATGCGCCGCCGTCATGCCCGCAATGCCGGTCCCCACGATCGCCACCTTCATGATTGCTTCACCATTCCGGCGCAGAGGCGGAAGTACCACGGACTCGGGAACAAGGTCAGGAGTTTGAAGAGCAGACTGAACCGCCGGGGGAAGTGAATCTCCGGCTTCTTGGCCTCGATTCCGTCGACGATTCGCCGGGCTGCATCAGCGGGCTCGATCCTGAACGGCATCGGGAACTCGTTCCGGTCTGTCAGCGGTGTCCGCACAAACCCCGGACACACGACCGACACGCTGATGCCCTCGCGCGCCAGGTCGAGGTGCAGCGACTCGAAGAGATTTTTGATCGCCGCTTTCGACGCGCCATACGCTTCCGATCGCGGCACTCCTCGATAGGCCACCGTGCTGCTCATCCCCACGAGCTGCGGCGCCGCTGATTGCCGAAGCAACGGCAGCACCGCCTCGATGCCGTACACCATGCTGAGAAAGTTGATGCGCATCGTCCGCTCAAACACCGCGCTGTCGAAGGCCGCCACCTCGACATACTCGCAGGTGCCGGCGTTCAAGAAGGCGATGTCGAGGCCGCCCACAAGGCCTCGAATCTGGTCCGCTGCGCGCTGGTTGGCCCTGTGGTCGGTGACATCGAGCGGAAGCGCCACGACGCGATCCCGACCGCATTCACGGACAAGTGCGCTGAGTGCCGACTCGTTCCTCGCGGAGGCGATGACGAACGCGCCGCGGCGAGCGAGCTCTTCCGCGACCGCTCGCCCGATGCCGCTCGAGGCGCCGGTCACCCATACCCGTGGAGCGCTGGCACTGGTTCGTTTCATCGTTCACACACGCCCTTTGATGATCCGGATTACCGTTCCGATCAATGGAAGTTGTTCGTACGACATCGCTCCGGCATCGAAGTAATCTCGATGAGAGTACACCTTGTCTCGAAATCGGATGTGCGTCGAACCGCGCACGATCACCGATTCCCCTCCATTCAATCTCGGATGCGTCAGCGACATGGTCCACATCAACACCGCACCGTCGGCCTGTCGCACCTCTTCCTCGAATGCGAACGTGCAGGACTCCACCTTCGCATACAGCGAAGACAGGTATTGTCTCAGCGCGGGAAGCCCCGTGATGGCATGAAACGGGTCCTGAAACTCGACGTCGTCGCTGTACAACTCGCTCAACGATTCCAACGAATGAGCGGTGAGTCCGCCATAGACCTGTTTGAATCGTTCGAGGACCGGTTGCACGGCACACAACTCCTCTCTTGCTCTTCTACGGACGAACTCGAAGAATGGATTCCTATATCTTCACCCACGTCCATCATGCGGCTCGTGGTCTGCGCATCATCCCACCCGCATTCCGTCCTTCGATCGACCGCCCGTACGGACCTGTTCGCGCGCGAAAACGTCGGTCAGGAGAATCGCCGCACCTGTTCAGCCAACGTCCCCGCGACCAGGTTCAGGTCAAAAGGCCAGGCGTACCGGAGCTCGACCCCGGGATACTGCGGGCGAAGATGATCCAGGATTTCCGGAATCTCGACTTCCGAATGCGACCCCCCCGGCGTAAACATCGTGGTCGCCACCGTAATGTGGGTCGCGCCCTGTGTGATGAGTTGGTCGACCGACTCTTCGAGCGTCGGTGCGCAAAACTCGTTATAGGCCACGGCAAAGAGCACCTCGCCCAAGTTCGCGCGGAGTTGAGCCGCCACCGCTTCAAGTCCGGCTTGATAGGGATCCGTCTCCGCGGTTCTCGGCCACTGACGAATCTTGGCATCCAGTTCCAGTTCTTCAGCCGATGCCGGTTGCTTCGCCGCGCGCCGCTGACCCTCGAGTCGCTTCAACTTCGTGACCAAATCCTGCGGGCAGCCCCTGGGAATGCCGCCGTGACCGACTAGAATCACCCCTCGCCGCACTGTTGCCATGTCGTCGCTCCTCGTATGAAAGTTCACGCCTATTTACATTCACATCGACCGGGGAAAGTCCAAATACTCCTGGAGATTGGTCTTCCCATACCGACTGGCCGGATAGACCGTCCGAATGAATCCGGCCGCCAACGCCATCACTTTCTTCACCGCCGGGGTCTTGTCGGGATCCGTGGCAGGCAGCAGCCGGACGGTGATGGTCGTCTCATGCCGTTTCAGCTGGATAAAAAAACTGCGCGCCGCACCCTGCTCGATCACCACCGCATCCAGCAGCGCTTCCCGGCCGCTCTTCGCAAGGTAGAATTCCTGAACCTTGAGAATGTCCTGTTCCGTTCGCTGCAGGATCGGACTGAAACCTTGAAACAGTCCCTGGAGCTCCCCGGCTCCTTCGATGACCACATGGGGCATATCTGTTCCTTTCTACACATGGTTGCGGAGCATCAGCTCCTTCGGATGCGGGTTCAGATAGACCTGCTCTCGGATATACCCGACGTCGAAAATCTGCACGTAGTGTTTGATCAATGTCAGCGGGACGATCAGCGGCGTAAGGCCCTGGTGATAATCCCCGATCACGCCTAACAATTCGGTCTTTTCTTGCGCATCAAGCCGATCCTTGAAATACCCCAGAATGTGCTGGAGCACGTTCACATGTTTGCGCACGGTCGCCTTCACGGCCAGCGCCTGCATGAAGAGCTCGCCATATCGGTGCACAAGATCTTTGCCGCGATACGCATTGACCTGCGCGACCAAGCGCCCGAGCTGGCGATAGTGCGGAGCGCTATGCGCCAAGAGCAGATACTTATGAACCGTATGGAACCGCACCACGGCCTGCCGTGTGACTCCGCTCTGAACGAGGTCTTGCCAACGACGGTAGGAGAACACCCGCTCAATAAAGTTTTCTCGCAACGGCGGATCACAGAGTCGTCCCTCCTCCTCGACCGGAATCAGCGGAAATCGCTCGACATAGGCTCGCGCGAATACCCCGACTCCCTTGCGACCCGGCATCCCATGTTCATTGTAGGTGCGAACCCGCTCCACTCCGCAGCTCGGCGAGTCCTTCTTGAACACATAGCCGGACAAATCCATCCGGTCGAGATCCGGGAGTCGATGGGCGGTCACGTGTTCCAATGCACGCGTGTGATCCTTGCCGCTCTTGATGGATACCAGCCTCGGTTGCTGCGGATCACCGACCAGGCGCATCGCCTCGCGAGGCGTACCGAGTCCGGCTTCGACCTCCGGACAGACGGGCACCCACTCCACGTAACGGCCTAACACTTCGGTCAAGAACTGGTCTCGCTTGTGTCCTCCATCGAACCGGACCTCCTCACCAAGCAGACACCGACTGATCCCCAGACGGAGCGGGGTCGGCCTCATGGCTTCACCTGCTGTTGTCCGAGATCGAGATATTCCTGACGCGCTTGCCGATGATCCACGATCGGCGACGGATACTCCGATCCGATGCGACAACCAGCCAGCACCTGCTCCTCGTGCGGCATGAGGTGCGGCTCATGAATCCATTTCGTCGGCACATTGTTCAGCTCCGGCACGTAGCGGCGCAGGTACTCGCCGTCGGCATCGAACTTTTCGCTTTGAATTTTCGGATTAAAGATCCTGTACCCCTGCATGGCATCCGTCCCTGTGGACGCACACCATTGCCAGTTCCCATTGTTAGCGGCCAGGTCTCCGTCTACGAGCCGTGCCATGAAGTAGCGCTCGCCGCTCTGCCAATCGATCCGGAGGTCTTTCACCAGAAACGACGCGACGACCATCCGCACGCGGTTGTGCATCCACCCGGTCTGGTTCAACTGGCGCATGCCGGCGTCCACAATCGGATAGCCGGTCCGGCCCTGGCACCAAGCGGCAAACAATCGGTCCCGTTCAGGTCCTGCGGACCTGGGCGCGGGCAGCCCCGGCTTCTGCTTGAATGGTCCTTCGGCCACGCGGGGAAACGACGTCAGGACCTGTTGAAAGAACTCCCGCCAGACCACTTCATCGATCCAGGTGAACACATCCGCGCGGGAGACACGACCGCCTTTCGAAAGTGCCTTCAACGCCGCATGCACCAGCGTACGCGCCGAGATCGTTCCGAACCGCAAATGGGGAGACAATTTCGAGGTGCCGTCGATCGCCGGGAGATTCCGGCCGGTGACATAGGCATGGATCGGGCCTCGCAAAAACCATTGCAGTCTGGCATGCGCAGCCTGTTCTCCCGGTTCGATCCACATCGGCACCGTCTGATACCCGAGATCCGTGGTCGAAGGCCACGCCCGTGAGTCCGAGGGGGAAACCCTGTCGGTCGGCGGGAACGGGGGAACGGGCAGCAAGGGTGGGGCGGCGGCCCGCCATTTGACCCACCAACGGTCTCGATACGCGCTATAGCGCTGGAACGGATCGCCGGTGAGCCCGCGCACTTCCTCTGCCTCGAAGACCACATGGTCCTTGAAAGTCCTGACTCTGTGCCCTTGCTGCGCCAACCGCTGCTGAACCAGCCGATCCCGCTCCAGCGCCGCCGGTTCGTAGTCACGATTCCAATAGACCGCATTCGCATCAAGGTCTGCCGCCGCCTGCATCACCGATTCGACCGGCTCTCCCATACGCCACGCAAGGGCGAGTCCGTGCTCCGCCAGCGAGCGGCGCAACTCTTCCAGGCACCCCAACATGAAACCGACACAGGCAGAGCCGAACACCTGCGAGCGCAGCAGCGGCTCGTCGAAGACAAAGAACGGCACAATCTCCCGACATTCCTGGCACGCCGCCGACAAGGCGGGATTGTCGCGAAGCCTGAGATCGCGACGAAACCAGACCAGCCCTTTCATGAGGGAACCTCCGGAGAAGAAGAGGTGAGCCGCTGTGCCGGCGGAACAGGATCGGCAAACAGGATTCGTCGCCAGGCCACATAGCAGAGAAACAAGGCCGTGGTGGCCATAAAGGCCATGCGCAGCTGATGGAAGCCGAATTCAAGCTGATTCATCAATTCGCTGATGAGGCCGAAGCCTCCGTAGGCCATGGCCAACCCCCAGGCCCAGGGGCGCAGAAACAGAAATCCATAGCCGATCAGAAAATGCACGGCCGGCGAATGCAGCTTCACCGCGTAGGCCAGCGGGCCGACGACCGTGACGCCGAAGAGTTTGAGCGCATAGGCGGGAAAGAATTCGATGATGAGCACATCGAGCAATCCCACCAGCACGAAGAGCGCCCCGAACAGTTTGATATCGAGGCCGCGTTGGGCTGTCTGCTTGGTCATGTCCTCCGTCTCCTTCCCTGCGGAGATCCCTCCGTCACATTCGTACTCTTTCAACGAACCCAGGAGTCGGGAAACGCCCGCCACCACTCGGTGGGATGTGCATTCCGCCATTGCGCCTGTTCCTGCCAGAGCCGATCGGACTCGGCTTTATTCAACCGCACCGCCATCGCGGCGCTGAGGTCTGACTGTTGGCGGACACTGGTTTGAATCATTTCCTTCGCCATGCGGGCCAAACCGCCTGGCGGATCCACGAGATCCTCCGTATGCCGATAGGCAAGGTTCAGGGACAGCTGTTCCACCGCCGTCCAACTCTCGTCTTTGGACAGTTGTTCGAGGTACGCATCGATCGCCTGATAGACATAGGTGAGATGGAGGTACGCTTCGACAGACGGCAGCTCCTGAATCGCTTGTTCGCAGGATTCCAGCGCCCGTCGATAATCGCCCGCCATCAGGTACCGCCCTGTTTTCTCGACGTTGGACGTCTTCGAAACCGGCGTCACTGGACCATGCCCCTCGACGACGAGCGGTCCGGCCATGATGATCACCAATCCGAGCACCGCAATCATCCGATTCATAGGCCACCTATCGGCCGGAGCCGCCATGTGATCCCATTTGCTCCTTGTACAAAGTCTGGCCGCTCACCCGCGTCACAGCGACTTCACGCAGAGCCTCCTCGGCCTTCACTCCTAACTTCACCACCGACCCTGGTTCCCCTCGAACCATGAGCGCCACTTGCTCATAGGTCTTTCCGGTCACGGCAACACCATCCACGGTCGTAATCTCATCGCCTTGCTTCAGTCCGGCTTTCTGCGCCGGGCCATCAGGCAAGACCTGCGCGATATAGAGCACGGACGCCTCACCCACTCGCTCCGCTCCGACGTGCAGCGACACGCCGATGACGCCGTCCGGAATCGTGGCCTCCAGGCCATAGGACGGGGACTGCGATTCCGGCTGGTTCGACCCTTCGGCGGCCCAGGCCCGGCCGGTGAGTTCAGGCGATTGAATCAGGATGCTCAAGGCCCCGATGACCATATACGCGACGATGTTTCTCTGCCTGTGCATGCGACGTCTCCTTCCTGAAAATTAGAATTGCCGTGCCACTCCCAATAGACAGAATCCCCCCACCAACACCAACGAATTCAGATACAACGACCGGCGATGCAGTCGATCCCAGGCCCGCTTCAACTCCGTCTCGACGGCGCCCTGCCGCTCCTGCTCTTTCAGTCGATCCCGCATCGCATTGCTCTGCGGGGTCAAGGGCGACCGACAGTAGGACTCTGCCGCGAGAATCAGAAGCCAGATCCCACCGGCGATCAGCAACGAAAAACTTCGTCCGCGGATCGTCCCCAACGCGATCACCGACAACAGTCCTGCGGCGGCCGTTCCCATGCCCAACAGGTAATAGGCCGGAAACAACCGGCGAACGACCTTGGCGAAGGCCTCCTGGTCCAGCGTCTTCGCCAGAATCGGAGCCACGACGAACGACAACAGGACGACCTTGCCGACCAGGACGGCGACGGCAAACGCGTGCACGTACTGCATCACCGATTCACTGAGGACAGACATGCCGGATCCTCCTTGGTGATGATCGCCCGCAACGCTGGCTCCAGCGTCGGATAGAGGAAGGAGTACCCTCCTGCTCTCGCCTTGGCAGGATCAATACGTTGACCGGTCGTCATCAAGGTCCCCAGCTCCCCCAGCGCCACACGTAGCGCCAAGCCGGGAACGGGAAGCCACGAGGGGCGACACAGGACCTTCCCGAGAGTCGAGCAGAACGTCTTCATCGTCACAGCCTCGGGCGCCACCGCGTTCACGGGGCCGGAGATCGTCGGCGTCTCGATCGCCCATTGGATGAGTCCGATGAGATCGCGCCGGTGAATCCAGGAGATCCACTGGGTTCCAGGTAACACCGGCCCCCCGGCAAAGAGGCGAAACGGCAGCAACATCTTCGGCAACGCACCGCCGTCCTGTTCGAGCACCATTCCGGTTCTCAACAGCACGACACGCGTTCCGAACCCGCCGGCGCGCAGCGCTTCCGCTTCCCAAGCCGCGGACAGGTCGGCCAGAAAGCCCTGACCGCTCGGTGACTGTTCATCCAGCAGACGATCGTCGCTCGCACCGTAATAGCCGATGCCGGATCCGCTGACCAACACAGGCAGCGGGGTAGAGCGCCCGGCCAGTGCCGCCACCAGAAGCCTGGTAGCGAGAATTCGGCTTTTGAGCAAGACTTGCTTCCGGGCATCCGTCCATCGCCCTTCGGCGATCGGCTCGCCGGCCAGGTTGACTATCACGTCGGCAGACGCCACCTCGACCTGCCAAGTCCCAGCGGAATGAGCATCCCATTCCACAAACCGGATCGAGGAGCGAGGGGGGCGACCGGCCTTGCGGGTCAAGACGACCACGTCATGCCCCTCCTGCGCCAGGCTGCCGACAAGGGCATGGCCGATGAATCCTGTTCCACCGGATACGACGATTTTCATCTCTCTGCCCTCCCGTTCACCAGCGTCGTGGACTAGCAAGCTGCGAAAAAACCCGATCTGTGCTCAAGCCGCTCTGATCCGCTCATGCGCCATGCCGGAATCCGGCCGCAGTCCCTGACGAGATACCCTCACGATTCACAGGCGCCGCGCCCGGACTGTTTCCGCATCCGGCTAGAGTGTGCGCTCATCGTCCGCTTCATCATCCGATTCATCCTCATCCGCTCCAGAGTCCGACTCATCCGACGTGGACGAAGGGCTGTTATCTGAAACGGCCGTCACACGCTGACTGAACTTCCGCTGCTTCGTCCCGTACAACAGGTTCGGCGGCGGGCTCAGGCGATTCTTCAGAATGACCGGGTCGAGCACCTCACCGCACATCGTACAATGCCACGCGGTAATATCGATCTGACCGGTATCATCAAGCAAATCAATGTAGTGCTGTGTCAACAGCAATCCTCCGCAACGCGGACAGACGTGGCCACCCGCTTGCGGGGCAGATAAAGATTCTGGCGTCCCATGTGTTTCCATTGGAACCCCCGACTGGGAGAAAAATGGACGACCACGAACCGGACTGGGTCCCTCGAATTCGACCGTTCCCATTCCGGTGCCTACACATGTTTACCGTACCCGTGGCCGTTCCGGCCGAGTCGGCCGCACAACCGCATATGCGGCGCACCGTTGCCGGGCAAGCGCTGCCAATCCGATACTCAGCACCATCGCCGCGATGCCATAGAGAATCACGTCGCCCATGGAAGCCTCCTTGTCACGACCCCAGATAGATGCAACGGTCTCTCCACACGGTCCGATGGTTCACCGAGGGGACAGGTCCCTCCAAAGGAAGGACCCATCCCTCTCAGCGGGAGGCCGCGTGCGGAGGCGCGGTACCCCACGAGCAAACACCCACGTAACTTGGCTGGTCCAGCTCATAGATACATCTGTCCGCTCACTTCACCGCAGACTCAGAGCTCGACCCACCTTCACCGCTTCGTACACATCGGAACCCGGTGCCGTGCGTCTGCAAAGCGAATCCGCCTCGACCTCGTGCGGTCGCCGTGATGTCCGAGAGGGGGCTATGCCATGACCCTCCGCGAATCACCCGGACGATCCCCTTGTCAGGTCCCTGCGGATTCTTGTCAGGGGCATTCGCGTAATATTCGGGGTCGTACCAATCCTGCACCCACTCCCGAGCATTGCCGGACATGTCCTTGATTCCGTAAGGCGAATCGCCTCCCGACAGGGAACCGACTGCATGCAGGGTCTTGTCTCCGTCCCATTCACGATCGAAATTCGCCACCGTGTAAGTGGGCTGAGCTTCGCCCCATGGGAAACGGCGTCCATCGGTCCCGCGAGCCGCTTTTTCCCACTCCGCTTCCGTCGGCAGCCGCTTCTTGGCCCAGGCACAATAGGCTTTGGCGTCGTACCACGTGACCTGCACGACGGGCAGCTGGTCGATCCCCTTGGCGGACAACAGGAGTCCGTTGCCATAAGGGTTCGGCGGATTGCGATGGCCGGTCGTGCCGACAAACACCAGGTAACGCCCGTTGGTGACTTCCACCTGGTCGATAGCGAACGTATCAACCTGCACTGAGCGCTGCGGCCACTCGTCGGCTCGCCCCTTGGGACTCTGACTGCCCATCAGGAACGATCCGCCCGGAATGGTCACCATGGGGACCGGATCTAGTTCCTTGACAGACGCTTCCGCGGGCACCGATGCCATCGCGACAGCACACAGGGTAGTGACCACTAGGCCGATGCGTCTTCGCCTCATTCCTGCCCTTTCCTGACTCTGTGTCATTTCTTCTGCTCCTTGCTCCCTTCTATTGCCTGGGCTGTATGGATCTTGATTTCACCGACCAGACGCTCCACCTGAGCCTTATCTCCCCGGTCGGCGGCCTCTTGCGCCTGGGAAACGAGAGTCCTGGCGTCATGCAGGTGCTGTTCGATCACCGCTTGCAGGAGAGGCGACGCGATCGTGCCGCCCAGCGCCGCGCGATGATAGATCTCCCAGGCCTTGTCCACGGTATGTTCCGCCTCGTGTACCATCTGAATATTCTCAGGATGCGGATGGCGGGTCGCATCGATCGGACCTGCCTGGAGAGCCCCTGCGCTGAGAAGGATTGTCAGACCACCAATGAGTGAGATCGCTCTCGCGTATGTCATCTCTCAGCCTCCGTCGTGCTGAACAGTGCGTCAGCAGTGACTGCCGGACATTGATGCTCACGGCCGTTTCATGGATTGATCAATCAGAGGCCGCAACTCCAGCAATTCAACATTTTTAGGATCCATGGCCAACCCGCGGTTAACACTCTGTAGCGCGTCACCAAATTGCTCCCGTCCCATTTCCACCAGCGCGGTAATGTAGCTGTCTCTGATGCGCTGCTCCAGGTCAGGTGGAGCTGCCTTGGCGCATCTAAACCCGAGTCCTACGCCATAGCTGTTGTTGAGCGGATGGTTCCAGAACCGATGTGTGGAGCGGATCGCGCCTTCCGCGGCGATCCAGGACCCGCCACGAATGACCCGCTTCTCGCCCACCGTCAACCGGTCCACGTAGGTGCCGGTGCCCCCGAGCCAGACGGCTTTTTCTGGGCCGGCTGGATTCACCATGGTCTGCAGTCTTCCGTAGTATTGAGGATCGTACCAATCGGCGACCCATTCGAAGGCATTGCCCGCCATGTTATATGCGCCGTAATAACTGGCTCCCTCCGGATGCGAATCCACCGGCCAGGTGGCATCGTGCTGCCGATTGTAATTGGCTTTGTGAGGATCCAATTCGTCACCCCATGGATAGAGATTGCCGTACGGACCACGGGCCGCTTTCTCCCATTCTGCCTCCGTCGGCAAGCGCTTCCCGCGAAACTCGCAGTAGGCCTTGGCATCGAACCAGTTCACTCCGACCACGGGTTGTTGCCGCTTGTTCAGACGAGGATCGTCCCAATAGGCTGGAGCCGGGTGACCGGTCGTTCTGATGAATTCACCATAGGCTTTGTTCGACACTTCGTAGGTATCAACGAGGAACGAATCCACGAACACCATATGGGCAGGCCCTTCGTCGTGGAAGGCCTCGGCCGCCCATGGCTTCTTCATTCGTTTGTCGTAGGCCGTGAGTCGGCGTCCCGACTCCGCCTCCGGCTCTCTGTCCAATCCCATGGCCGATGGACCCTGGCCGACATACACCATGTCCGACGGAATCAACGAGTCTTCCGCTTGGCCAGTTCCACTCAAGACGGTCATTCCGGCGACAAGACCTGCGCCAAGAATGGTGCGTATTTTTTTCATCTTGGACCTCCTGCCTCTGAGGGCCCGGTTGGGGAGACGGGCAGCCCTTCTCCCCTCACGGCTGCGCGCTATTTCTTCATGCTCTTCTTGATGAGATCGCGGGTCGCCACGTATTCTTTATTGTTCGGATCGGAAGCCAACGCCTTCTCAATGGACGCCATCGCATCCGCGTTCTTCTCGGCTCCCATGGCGACGAGCGCTTGAATAAAGGCATCGCGGCCCGCCTGCACGGATTCATCCGACTGGCTCTGGACTGATTTCGCGCAACGGAACCCTAAGCCGACGCCGTAGGAATTATTCTCCGGCTGATTCCAGAACCGGTGGCTGGTGTGGAGTGAAGTTTCAGGGGCCAACCAGGAGCCGCCGCGTAATACTTTCACTGGACCTTGATTGGCGAAGTTGTAGCCCTTCTCGGCGCCGCGAGGGTTCAACGCATTGCTGGTCTTATAGAACTTCTGGTCATACCAGTCTTCGACCCACTCAAAGACATTACCGGCCATGTTATAGACGCCATATCCGCTCACGCCCTCAGGATAGGAATCGACCGGAGTCGTGTGCCCGACGTTCTGCCCATAGTTGGCCTTCTTCGGGTCGAGGTGATGTCCCCAGGGATAGTGGTTATCGCCTTCCGGCCCCTTGGCGGCCTTTTCCCATTCCGCCTCGGTGGGCAACCGCTTGCCCTCCCACTTGCAGAAGGCATTGGCGTCCGTCCAACTCACCCCAACCACCGGTTGTTCAGCCTTACTGAGACGAGGATCGTCCCAATAGGCAGGCGCGGGATGTCCAGTGGCCTTCATGAACTCCTTATATCGCGCGTTCGACGTTTCGAACTTATCGAGCAAGTAGGCATCGAGCACCACTTGGTGCCTGAACTCATCCGAATGTTCGTTGCTCCCCATGGTGAACTCACCTTTCGGGATGTGCACCATGTCCTTGTTGTCGCCGGCTGTGTCCGCCGCAACCGCCATGGACATCGATCCCGCGACGAGCACCGCTCCTATTCCAGCTCGAAGAACGATTTGACTCCGCATGAGAAACCTCCTTGGTTGAACACATTCACACAACCCCAGTGGGTAGCGCTTACCGCTAAACGGGGATTCGCCCCTCAAGGGCCGGGCTCGACTGCTT
>CABVRW010000001.1:15986-46762 GCA_902500785.1 uncultured Nitrospira sp. | reverse complement strand
TGCTGAAGGTGACGATTCGATCGAATGACCGGGTCGACCACATCACCGCATTGCACACAGCGCGCAGTGACACAATCGAGCCCGCCGGTAGGGGTCAGCAAATCCGTGCAGAAATCACGAACCATCAGCCCGCCGCACCGCATGCAAGCCAGCTCCGTATGGAAGGCCGGAACCTTGCGTTGGCTCTCGCTCTGTCCCACTGCCCATTCCGCTGTTTTTGTGGTCGCCATAATCACTCCTTGACTATTGGTGTCCAATGTTTGCAACGACTATGTCTAATGTTTAACCTCTTATGTCCTATATGTCAAGGCTTATTATGAATAATATTTGACAAACATTAGACATCGCACATATACTTGTAGACAACGATGAATACTCACAGAATTCATAGGGTTGCGAAACTCACCGGCCTCAGCCGCGACGTGATTCGGGTGTGGGAGCGCCGCTTTGACCTCGTCAAACCGACGCGAGGGGCGAATCGATATCGAAATTATTCGGACGAGGATGTCGCCCTGCTGCGCTATCTGAAGCACCAACTGGACGCAGGGGATTCGATCGGCGACTTGGCCAAATTGGGGCGAGAAGAATTGATGAGCCGCGTGCGAGCCGCGGCTCCACGTACAGCCATCGTCGACAATACGTTCGACCGACTGCTACGGGAATTGCTGTCGGCACTGGAACCATTGGACCGCGTCACGTTTGAAAAACGCTTGAACGGCGCCGTGGCCGTCGTACCGTTTGAAGAGGCGCTGCATGGGATTCTGCTCCCGCTCCAAGAACAGGTGGGAGAGCTGTGGCACAGCGGACGCATCACCATCGCCATCGAACATTACGTGACCAATCAAATCCGACAAAAACTGTATGCGGCCATGAATCAACTCCCCGTGGCCGAATTCGGAGCCAAGGTGGTCGTGGCCTGTCCACCAGGAGAGGAGCACGACATGGCGGCATTGGCAGTCGCCTATCGATGCCGCGTGCGCGGCTGTCGAGTGTACTACCTGGGTGCCAATGTGCCGATTTCCTCACTGAGTCGACTCTGTAGCCATGCTACCCCAGATTTGACCATTCTCTCACTTACCCTGGTCCTTCCGGAGGGCAGCGCAATGGAATTGATTCGCACCCTGGCGGAGGAACTCACCCCGGTCTCCACCGTCATGGCCGGTGGCCATGGAGCGCTCGCGATGCGCGACCAGTTCGCGCAATGCCATATCGACGTTTTGGAAAACTTCGGCGAGTTAGACGAGGTACTGGAGCGATTCACTCGGCGGTCTGCGATTCCGGGGTGAGAAGGAGATCCCCTTCGAATGGCCCTCTACCCGCTCACCGTGTTCTATGACGGCGCCTGTCCGCTTTGCGCCCGAGAAATGGCGTTGATGAAGCGCCTCGACAGGAAACAACGTCTCACCGTACTCGACTTTTCGTCCCCTGACTTCGATGTTGCACCACCCGGGCTTGCTGTCGCAGACCTCAGCGCGGTGATTCACGCTCAATGGGCGGACGGAACAGTCATCACCGGCGTAGAGGTATTTCGCGCTATTTGGCAGGCGGTCGGCTTGGGATTCCTCGCTCGACTGAGTCGGCTTTCTGTGGTCGATCGGCTCGTGGTGACAGCCTATGCCTGGTTTGCCAGAAACCGGCTCTGGTTGACCGGTCGCGGCGACAGCTGTTCCGAACATTGCCGCACGGCAATCCCACGCAAGCCGACGCATCCCCTCCGGTAACCCCCTATCCGTGATCCACTCTAGAATTCAGATGTCGCGAGAGGTTACGCCGCCGAGGCTGGGTCAACCCACAACTGGCTGATCAAGAACCGCTGCAGGAGTTCTCCGTCCGGAGAGTTGCGCGCGATGCTGGTAGTCCGGATATTCGAGCCTTCGCTGAAGTGGAGAATAAAATCTTCGCGTTCTTCGTGGATGAACTGAATATACGCGAGGTTGATATAAAACCGACCGATCTTGAGGAGGGGCATACCGTCCTTTCTGAGCCTGCTCTCCACGCGAAGCGGCGGCGATGGAAGCGGCCCGATGCGCATGGGTGTCGCACGCGTTGTGGTTTCGACATCTCGTAGAACCCCGCAGGCACTTCGGACTGATCCGACGCGTTGCCCATCCATCCTGATTCTCGTTCGGTTTCATCTCCACGACATGGCCTTGATCCACGATCGAGAGTCTGGCTGGAGGACCGACGCATGAGCTTCGCCTGCCACGGCATATCAGCAAATGCGCCTCCTTGATGCTCTCACCTTACCGCCGTGGCTGGCCCGCCTGCTCGCGCTCGTCCCTCCCAATCTTCTTTCCCACAAACGAGGCTACGGCGTGATGCCCCAGCCCATTCATGTGCGTGTCATCACGCCACCAGAGCAACTCCTGCGACGCATCAAACAGTCGCCGGGCTTCCTCCTGAAGAAAGGCCTTGCTGTCCCAGCAACGCAACGAGACCTGCTCACAGGCGCCCAGGACCGCTTCCGCAAAACCCGACGGCCCGATTGCCTCATGCGCCGATTGCGGCGCGAACAACCATGGATACACCTCTCCCTTTGTCGGCAAGATGACGATGGTCACGCGCAGGCCCATCCGGTCGGTCGCCGCCTTCATGGATCGAAACGTCGTCAGGAGTTTCGCGAAGTTGGGATGTCGTTCCACCTCAGCGCGAGCACGATCGCCCCAGACCTCCTGTGGACCATAGAAGAGAACGGGCCGGCCATCAGGCAGCGACCGAATGATGACCTGATTCGAAACGCCTCCCCAGCGACTTCCAAGCGCATTCCATCCCTGCCTGAGCGGCGAACGATTCCGAAAGGTGCGGTACTCCACCAACGCAGACGAAAGGCCCGTTCGCCAAGGTAAGGCCTCGATGTCCCAGATTTCTCCTCCGTCATCGGCCAGGTCGTTCCCTGTATAAAGCGTCCATACGAGATCCGCCCCCGGCACGAGTGATAATTTGGGCACCTCGAGAGAAAAATTGAGATACTGATCGTACGGTCCACCCGGATACGAGAGATTGTAGACGGATAATCCGTGCCGGGCCTCCAAGACTCGTGAAAACGTCGCGGTCTGGGTGGCGCCCACACCCGCCGCGAACGAATCCCCCAGAACGATGAGGTCCACGAGTTTCGGCACCGCATCGTTGCGAAACCCTAACGCATCTGTTCGGAACTCGACCTCGCGGGGCTCTCGAAACATCGGATCGCCGCTCATCGCTGCCAGATCTCCGTAGACGGATCCTGAAAAATCGACCATCGCATCCCAGCGGCCCAAAATCGGCAAGGCCGGTAGACGCCGCTGATGCTGGTTCATCGGTGAGTAATGAAGTTGGCCACCGAGCACCGGCCGCAGGATGAGATCACAGACCGTCGCCGTAAGGCACACCGAAACCAGCAAGAGCAGGATGCGAGCGGCTCGGTCGGTTCGTGATGCCACGAGGAACCAGGCCACCGGAGCCAACAGCAGCACCTCGATCAAGCCGTTTTTCAGAATGCCCACCGCAAACGGCAACGCCGTGCTCGCCGCGGCCAGAGCGGCCACGGCTATTCGTTTGGGAGAAAGTCTCACGGCATGTATTCCCTCAGAGAGACCGCACGAACCGGGAGGCACAGCGCCAGGCCGCCTTTAAACTTCTTCCCTCACCGAGACTCAGCTTGAGTCCCTGCAGCAGGGCGGATCGGCCTTCCCGGCGTTGCCCGCCCTTGAGTAAATATTTCCCCTGATCGGCCAGATAGAAGGCCATTTCCCGTTGGAGGTAGAGGCGTTTGACCGGCTCCTGGCTGAAACGCGCCATGAGTTTCTTGATGAGAAGCGGACGATGCCCCAGCGCAATCTCGGCTGGTTTGATCTCGCGGTTACGATGCTGGGTCAAGGCCTCTGAAATACCGGCGATGGTCGTCGCGGCGGCAATCCTGGTCCATAACTCATGGTCATCCATGCCGGCGGAGTTAAACTGCTCGTCGAATCCTCCCACAGCCTCGAGGACCGACCGACGGATGAGCGTGGCTGAGGGGGTGGGCACAAAACCTTGCACAAACACACGCGCGAATTCATGCTGCGGCTGATAGGCCGGCCCGAATTGATGCAGAGGGCGACCGGCGCGATCCATATGGGCGACATCTGTCACGACCATGCCCACGGCAGGCTGTGTATCGAGCACCTCCACTTGCTTCGCCAGCTTGTCCGGCGCCCACAAGTCATCATGATCCAGGAGCGCAATGTAGCGACCGCGTGCGGCTGCGATCCCGCGATTTCGTGCCTGGGCCACCCCGCCGTTCGGCTGCTGAATAGACCGAATTCGGTCCCCATAGAGACGGAGGACATCGCCCGAGCCATCCGTCGAACCGTCGTCGACCACCACGATCTCATAATCATGATAGGTCTGGGCGAAGACGCTCTCGATGGTTTCCCGGATTACATCCCGCGCGTTATACAGCGGAATAACCACGCTGACAATCGGCTCCGGCATCTGACTACGGTTTCACCGCCTCCAAAATGACCATCATTTCTTCGCAGACGTTCCATAAATACCGACGACAGCGCTTCTGAAGATACGCCGGGAAATACTTAAACGGCTTCCGCATGGCGAACTCGATCACCACCGTGCGAAAGTTGGTGTTCAACCCATAATAATTGGGCGATTTGAAATACTCGAAACTTTCCTCCGTCATAAACCGGACATGGGTGGGGTCGATAAACGCTTTTCGCGAAGTGTAGTACGGCGTCTTGATATAGACCCGCGCGCCTGGGGCACACACGCGATAGAGGTCCACCATGAACGGAATCAAATCGCGCATGTGTTCGACGGAATGAATCGAATAGGCGGCGGCGATACTGCTCTCCTTGAAGGGGAGCCCGCGTTCAAAATCACAGACCACATCGACGCCGGGGAGGGCTCGCTGATCCACGCCGACCGTGCCGCGTTGCTTGAGCGACCCGCAACCGATGTCCAGCACCAAGCCCTTTCGAGAGGCCTCCGCTACCTCGGGAGGGACCGGACGATCAATCCAGAACCGCTCGGATGAACCGATAGTCATTTATAGAGTTAGGAGCGGACAGATGAAGGGTATTTGCCTGTGATTCATTGATATGCGCTTGAATTGAGCTCGCCGCGCCAGGCACAGAGGCGAGCAGTATAGCAAAGCGAGCCGCTCAAGTCATGGTCGAAGCAGGCAACCTCCCCACCTCCAGGCCTTCGAATTGATATGCAGGGTAGCACCTGACTTCCACAGGAATAACTAGACGACAGCACCCTTCAGGAGGAACCCGAACAACATTCCGCCCAGTGAATCCGCTGAGCGGTGCGCCCCATCATTTCACGATCGCGTCACTCAATTGCATCGCCGTTCCACACTGTTCACACATCCATCCGGAGCGCTCGGAACCGTCCGGACCATCCGATGGATCCGGTGCCTGCCGCATGGGTTGCACGCAGCGATAACAGTAGGGCGCGCGATCCACAATGATTTCCCACTGGATCGGTTCCGAAGTGCCTCGTCGTCCATTCTTATCGAGAGAGAGCAGCGCATGCCCCATTACGGTTTCGACGAGATCCTCTAACGTGTCCTCTGAAGAGACGGCAGAGAGAGGGATCTGTCGCATGGAGTCAATTTGGATGAAACAGGGCCCGGCCTTCCACATTCCGTCGGCACTGCGCTGGATCGGTATTTTGGCTCGTATCATCGTATGATGCAGCCCGGTCGAACCGCATCATCTCCTTTCGGTAGGTCACTCCCTCGCTCGGTTCGCGAAGAGATGGTGGTGGATAGCCTCAAAAACAGCTACGAGAGAGACACAAGACCTACATTCTACCGGTCAATGCAAGCACGATCACGACCAGCAAAATAATCCCCAGTCCCCCCGAAGGATAATAACCCCATCCGCTGCTATACGGCCAGGTCGGAAGCGCTCCCACCAGCAACAATATCAAGATTACCAGCAATATGTTGTTCATATGCTCACTCCATCGTAAAAGGTGTGATCCGGACTCCAGTCAACTCCAGAGATTCCTCCATCGAGGCGTCATCGCTCGCTCCACGCACCGGCCTCCTCAGCAGACCCACCATTGCGAGGCCAC
Source organism: uncultured Nitrospira sp. (assembly GCA_902500785.1). Classification (GTDB taxonomy): domain Bacteria; phylum Nitrospirota; class Nitrospiria; order Nitrospirales; family Nitrospiraceae; genus Nitrospira_A. The sequence goes on along the minus strand of CABVRW010000001.1, from coordinate 40,702 downwards.
CAATAACCAGCAGGGGCTGCATCGCGGCGAGAATAACCAGACCATTGAGTTCACTATTCATCACTCCCATCTTAGTGTCTTCTTGCGCCTTCGATCCTAGGAAGAACGCTAGATTCATCCCAGGAGTTCCCTAGCCAAACCCTGTCATCGAGATCCCTTTACCTTCCAGATATGTCTATGGGATGAGCGTTGACGAGCACGCGTCCTGAAGGCACTCAGGGTACGGAGAGACAAGGGACGAAGATTTCCCTGAAACATTTTCTGCGGAGCCAGATTCCCCTACCAAGGCAAGAAGTCCTCGATCAAGGACTGCGGACTGTCTTGGACAGAAGGGGCACCTTCAATCAACGATTCAGAATCAGCGCACCGGTTTTGCCGTGGGAGGCTGTGCCCCTGATCCTTTCGCACGAGCCGGCTCCCCTTGGACCTGTCGATTGCACCCGCTATTTCCGGACACACTGAGTTGGAATGATTGCAGCTTCTCATCGATGCAAAAGCCGAGCGTCGCATCGGCGATGTTCGCTGTCGGTTCGATCTGCCACCACATACAACTCTTGCAGAGTCCCCATTGCTGTGCCATGCGAAAAACCTCTTAAGCTGGAAGATTACAGGTACCTAACAAGACTCTCACGGACGTGATGCTCAGAACGACTAGGCGAAGCCCTGGGGAAATGCTCTCGGAGGAGGGGTCACAATTGATGGTGCAGCTGGGGAGAAGGAGAGGCGATTCTCCCATCAATTCGGCGGTGACCGGTGAGCAATCTCACAGACGCGGTGGACATAGGGACACGAGCATGAAGATGGATGAGGCGATGATGTCGCTGCTTGAGCTGGAATTAAATACTCCCCTCATACAACGAGGTGGAGCAGTCGTGTAATCTTACAGAAATTAGACAGAGGAAGAGGGTGGTGCCGAAGCCGGGAGTTGAACCCGGATACCCTTACGGGCGCTGGTACCTGAAACCAGTGCGTCTGCCAGTTCCGCCACTTCGGCCTGAAGAATGGAGTGGGATTATCGCTGATCGATTTGAACCCGTCAAGGTGAGGGCTGCGAAAATATCCGCCGACTGAGCGCCATCAGCCTCAGCCGGCGGTCAGAACCCCGTCGGTAAGACTCCAGGCACAACCCGCCGTCACCTCGCGCAAGTCCCCGCTGAGCACAATACGTTCGTGAACCAGCCCGGCCGCCGCCAGCAGGAAGGCCGCGCGTATGCGTGGAGCCTCGTCCGCGATCAGCACATCGAACCGCACCTTGCGAAATAACGGGTCGGCCGCCACTCGCGCCGCAGTCGTGACGATCACCCGTCGATTCTGAACGAAGGCCTGCCGGTTCGTATTCTCCTGCGCCGCCAACAGCTCGCGAATTTTCTTCGTGCCGCCCAACCGGATGACGTCCTCCTTGAGTTCGGCAAACTCCGGCCTGAGCTCCTTTGGAACCGCCGCTTCGGGAATCAGTTCATCGATCCGCTGCTTGGCGATGTCGATCTCTTTGCGAAGCCCGGCACTGTGCCGCTCATAGATAAGCTTGTACTCGCGCAACGACTCGACGTTCTTTCCTACCGCCTGCATGGACAGGCGCGTCCAGATGGGGAGCTGCTCGTAATGCGTCAGGGTCGTCTCAATTTCTTTGATCTTGGCCTGGAAGTCGGTCAACTGGGTCACCAGTCGCCATTCCAACAGCCGGACCTCGTCCAAATCCTTCTGTTTGTGAGCCTTGTACGCGAGAATCGGCGTGAGCTCACGAAACCGGTCGTACTTCTTGCGGAGGACCGCCTTGTCGGATCGAGACTTGGCATAGAATTGATGCATCTGCGCTTCGAATCCAAGCTCCGCCAAAGGAATGCCGCCACTCTCTTTCCCGATCGCCACCTCATAGCGGCTCAGCCAGCTCTTGAAGGTGAGGCCGGCTGCTTTCATCGCCCGCGCGGTAAGCAGGGTCACTGCATCAGCAGTCTGATGATCAGGGGTGACCAGGAGAATGCGCTTGTTGCCACGAATCAGCTCGATGACCAGCGTGGTCAGCTTTTGTCGACGCGCCGTCAGATCGTCTTGCCAGAAGGGAGTCAAGACGGAGGTTGGAATCAGGGCCTCCAGCGAGGCTCGGTCTCCGGATTGCCCTGCTTCGAGGACGGGCAAAAGCCGTTCCGCCGGACCCAACGTGTAGGACGCGCCGGTCTTGCTCATTTCGGCTAAACGGTGACTGGTCGTGAGAGTCAATCCGGCGACATCAGGCACGAGCGTAGCGCTCTGCACAACCTCGCCGATGGCATCGAACAATTGCAGAACGAGACGTTCCCCCTCCTGCAACAGCACGATGCCCTCCGTCGGTTCGGCCTCCTCGCCCAGCAGCAGGGTCGCAGACAGGTCGGCTCCGACCACCATGCCGGCGGACAGGAAGAATTCATACAGATGCAAATTGCCGACGGTTTGGAGCAGCCGGCCGCGTTGGAGCGGAATCGACTGGTCGAGCCCCTGCTCCGTACTACGCGCAGCGTCACCTTCCAGCGTCGCGGCCAGCTGATCGAGGAGGTCCGGCAAGGTCTCTGGCATGGCGGTCATGATCCGTTCTTCCCCCGCGTTTCGTCGTGGCGTACCCCGCGGGGCCGTTCGCACACCCATGGCGGCATTATGTGTGGCATAGGGAGCGTATCTTAAAGAGTTGGGAAAGATCCTGTCCAGCAGCAGTCGCGCACAAGTGATCCAGCCGCCACGGCCGTGAAGCGCTGCACGGAACGCGCGTGCCGTCCCTTCCAGGCGGATGAAGAAATCCCTCTTGGCGGCGTCAGATCAATTGACTTTCGCCCAGCCCGCCAGTATGCTTTTTCCCTTTCCAACAGAAGGAGTTGCAGTATGAAGGTGATTCTCCAAGAAACACTCGAAGGCGTGGGCGACCTGGGCGACCTTCTGGACGTCTCCAACGGGTTTGCCAGAAACTATCTGTTGCCTCGCAAGAAGGCCGTGGAAGCGAATAGCCGGAACATCAAAGAATTCGAGCATGCCAAGCGGGCCTCGGCCGAAAAGGCCAAGAAGGAAAAGCAGGACATCGAGGCGCATGGGAAGAAGATCTCGGCGGTTTCCCTGACGATCTCCGCCCAAGTGGGAAAAGACGACAAAATGTTCGGGTCCGTCACGGCCAAGGATATTGCGGAAGGTTTGGCCGAGCAGGGGTTCACCGTGGATCGTCGAAAGATCCAGTTGGCCCAGCCCATCAAGGAACTCGGTACCTTCGCGATCGCCATCAAGCTCCCGCGCGAAGTCACCGCCACCATCGCAGTCCACGTGGTGAAGCAACAAGAAGAGCCGGAAGAAGCCGCAACACCCGCCTAGCCCGTTGCGGGATCATGCGTGGACCACCAGACCGGAGGCCACGCTCGGAGGAACCATGCAGGATCTGATCGGTTCGTTGGACGCGCTGAAATCAACCGACCCCGAGACATACCAGGCCATTGTCGACGAAGAGCAGCGGCAGCGAGACAAGTTGTTGCTGATCGCGTCGGAAAACTTCGCCAGTCCCGCCGTCTTGGCCGCCCAAGGCAGCGTCATGACGAATAAGTATGCCGAAGGGTATCCGGGCAAGCGCTATTACGGCGGGTGCCAGCATGTCGATACGGTTGAAAGCCTGGCCATCGAACGCGCCAAGCAGATCTTCGGAGCCGAACACGTCAACGTGCAGCCGCATTCGGGTTCGCAAGCCAACATGGCGGCATACCTGGCCGTGCTCAAGCCGGGCGACACGATTCTTGGGTTAGACCTCGCCCAGGGGGGACACTTAACCCACGGCAGCAAGGTGAATTTTTCCGGCATCATTTTCCGTGCGTTTTCGTATGGCGTCGATCGCCAAACCGAAACCATCGACTATGCCGCGGTCCGGAAGATCGCCGAGGAGTGCCGTCCCCGCATGCTCGTGGTCGGAGCCAGCGCCTACGCCCGCACCCTCGACTTCCCCAAGTTCCAGGAAATCGCCAAATCGGTGGGCGCCTACCTGCTGGTGGACATCGCGCACATTGCCGGACTGATCGCGGCCGGCTTGCATCCCAACCCCGTCCCCTACGCGGATTTCGTGACGACCACGACGCACAAGACGCTACGTGGTCCGCGCGGCGGCGTGACGATGTGCAAAGCCGAATATGCCAAGGCCGTCGACAAGATTATTTTTCCAGGTCTGCAAGGCGGCCCCCTCATGCATGTGATTGCCGCCAAAGCCGTCGCCTTCAAAGAAGCGCTGTCCCCTGCCTTCAAGCGGTATCAGCAACAGGTGCTTGCCAATGCGCGCACCTTGGCGCAAGGGCTCGTCGACCGCGGGTATAACATCGTGTCCGGCGGGACCGATACCCATTTGATGCTGGTGAATCTGACGAACAAGGGGCTTACAGGCAAGGAGGCCGATGCCGCGCTGGACGCCTCCGGCATTATCGTCAACAAGAACGCCGTCCCCTACGATGAAAAACCACCGGCCGTGGCCAGCGGCATCCGGATCGGCAGCCCCATCGTCTCGACCCGCGGAATGCGCGAGACGGAGATGCGTGAGATCGTGGCGCTCATCGATCGCGTGTTGCAGCATCCTCAGGACCAACCGGTGCAGGCCGAGGTGCGCGCGCAAGCAAAGACACTGTGCAACCGTTTCCCCATCTTTCATGCCTACGATTCGTCTCCCGCTTAGGCAGGACGTTCGCCCGTGAAGTGTCCTTTCTGCGACGATGTCGAAGACAAAGTCGTCGATTCGCGGATGGCCAAAGAAGGTGAGGTCATCCGTCGGCGGCGTGAATGCTTGTCGTGCAAACGCCGCTACACCACCTACGAACGTGTCGAAGAAACCATGCCCGCCGTCGTGAAGAAAGACGGGCGACGGGAACCGTTTGATCGGAGCAAGATCGTCTCCGGACTGAAGAAGGCCTGTGAAAAACGCCCGATCAGCACCGCTACCATCGAAACCGTCACCGATCGCATCGAGAAACGCATCCAGGACATGGGTGAAACTGAGATCGTCAGCACCGCCGTCGGTGAGGAAGTCATGAAGGAACTCTCCCAGCTCGATCAGGTCGCCTATGTTCGATTCGCCTCCGTCTATCGTGAATTTAAAGACATTGACCAGTTCATGGATGAAATCAAAGCCCTGGCCCAGCAGCGCCGAGAGCGGTAAGCCCTCCCCTCCTCCTCGCTGCTTCGGATCAGTCCGCTCGGTTTAGGGTTAGGCAGGAAGGGCACCCATACAGGACAGGCCGTTGCCCTCCTGATATGTTCTGTACCCATGGCGACAACCAAAGTCACACGCGAACGACGAACAGCCCTGAGGCCCAACAGGCGGCGATCGCCCGGAGCCACTCACGTCGTCATCATCGGCGCGGGACGGGGCGGCACCGCCTTAATGGAAATTTTCGCCAATGATCCGTTGGTCCGAATCGTCGGAGTCGCGGACGTCAGCCCTCAAGCGCCCGGCATCGGGCTCGCCAAACGCTTGCACATCTGCGTGACCCGGAGTTATCGGCAACTCCTGAAGATGGGGCCGGTGGACCTCGTCATCGATGTCTCTGGGAATCCGGAAGTCGGGGACTATCTGCAGGGGATCCGCCGAAAGGGAGTCGCGGTCATCGGCGGCGCCAGCGCCAAGTTCATGTGGCAGTTAATCGAGGCCCGCATCCGCGCCACGGCCGAGATCGAAAAGGCCTTGAACAAGTACCAGTCGCTGTATCGGTTATATGTCAAGGAGACCGGCGCGGCGGTGACGGAAGAACGGACACGCATTGCCTGCGAAATTCACGACGGGCTTGTGCAGAGCCTCGCCGGGGTCAATTTCAAATTGGAGCTCTCTCAAGAGCTGCTTCGCAAGAATCCCAAGGCCAGCCTGGCCACGATCCGCGAATCCAAAGCCCAGTTGAAATTGGCTATCCAAGAGGCCAGGCAGGTCATCTTTAACCTGCGCCCGCTGCACTATGACAAAATGGAGCTCATCCCGGCGCTGACGAATTATCTCAAGTCGTACGAAACCCAGTATCATATCAAGACGACCTTTTCCGTGACCGGCGACGAAACGATTTTATTCCCACGCACCAAGATCTTTCTGTTTCGGATGGTGCAAGAGGCGCTGAGCAACGTCCAAAAGCACGCCAAGGCCGGTCGAGTGTCGGTGCAACTCGACATTCGTTTCGATCTGCTGCGAGTGACGATTTCCGACAACGGGATCGGATTCGACATGGATGCGGTCCTTCGCGATCCCGAAAAGTGGGATCACTTCGGCATTCGCGGCATCCTGGAACGCGCACGACTGGTGGGCGGGGAAGCCACGATCGACTCGAAGAAAGGGCGCGGCACGCGCATCGTGCTGCGAATCCCACTAGCCGACAAGGAGACGATTCGTCATGGAAAAAATTAAGGTCCTGATCGCCGATGACCATCGCGTGGTTCGTGAAGGCCTTGCGGCCATCCTCAAGACCAAAGACGACATCAACGTCGTCGGCGAAGCGCAAGACGGCGCGGAGGCCGTGGAGAAAACTAAAACCCTGATGCCGGACGTCATCCTCATGGATGTCAGCATGCCCCGGATGGGCGGCATCGAAGCCACCCGACAAATCAAACGAGAATTCCCTCACATGGGTATCGTGGCCCTGACCATGTACGAAGAGCAACAATACATCTTCGATCTCGTGCGAGCCGGCGCCACGGGTTACCTTCTGAAAGACTCGGAATCGTCGCAAATCGTCGCTGCTATCCGGGCCATCTACCGAGGCGAATCTCTCATTCATCCGTCGGTCGCCAGTAAGATCCTGGCCGAGTTTTCCCTCATGTCCCAGAAGAAGGGGAAAAAGCCGTCTTGGGTCGAGCACGATTTGACTGAGCGGGAAATCACGGTGCTACGGCTTGTTGCCGACGGAAAGACCAACAAGGAAATCGCCAACAACTTGGACTTAAGCGAAAAGACCGTCAAGAATCACGTTCGCAATATCTTCCATAAACTCCAGGTGTATGACCGAACCCAAGCGGCGATTCTAGCCATCCGCAAAGGGCTCATCGAACTGGAACCGAGGCCCTAGCGGAGAGCGGTCAGCGATCACAAGGAGAAGCACATCGATCTCGGTCTTGACCTGGAAGATTGATGGCCCTATTGCCTTACCGGAACCAGTCAGGTAACCTATTGAAAACCAACCATTTCAGTGGCTCTCCTGCTTTAACAAACGATACAATTGTGTTTATTTCACAACAGTGAGCATTTCAAACCATCGCACCAATACATTTATTTATCAATATGTTGTGAGTCATAACTTGCCTGGCACAAGCATTGCTCACATTGAGGTACACACTACGGAGGAGGCACTGTGCGGTTTCAGCAAACGATCGGATCTTCAGTTTCCTGCTCAGGCGTCGGGCTTCACTCAGGTCAACCGGTCACGCTGACACTTCGCCCAGCTCCCCCCAATACCGGGATTGTGTTCGTCTATCGTAACGGATCTGGGGAGACCCTCCTCCCTGCCGCCGTCTCCAACAAAGTCCCGACCGAACTCTGCACCGCGATCAGCGTCAACGGCCACCAGGTGAAGACGATCGAGCACCTCCTGTCGGCCTTAGTCGGCATGGAAGTCGACAACGTCTACGCAGAAGTCGACGCGGGGGAAGTGCCTGTTCTGGACGGCAGCGCAAGCCCGTTCGTGCGCCTCATCCGCGCCGCCGGCGTGATTCCGCAGACCCGTCGCCAATCTTACGTGAAAATTACGCAACCTATTGAAGTCGTTGATGGACCGCGCCGCGTCAGGATCGAACCATCATCCACCCCGAAGATCACATATTCCATTCACTACGATCATCCGTTGATCCAAACCCAGTCCTACACCTACACCTGCTCTGCATCGGCGTTCGAGCAGGATATCGCAACGGCTCGCACGTTTGGGTTCTTGCACGAAGTCGAAGCGCTGTGGGCGAGAGGGCTTGGAAAAGGCGGGACACTCGATAACACGGTGGTCCTGTCCAAAGAAGGTGTGGTGAATGAATCGGGCCTGCGCTTTCCCAACGAGTTCGTCCGGCATAAGGTCCTGGATTTGATCGGGGATATTGCGCTTCTTGGCTTCCCATTCATCGGCCATATCGTTGCCGAACGGTCAGGGCATGCGATGCATACTCGACTCGTCGAGCAAATCCTCGTTCAGCGTGACAAGTGGGCACTCATCACCGGGGAACATTCCGTTCCTGCATCCGAATCCCGCACATCGATCGGGCTCCTCCGCCCGGCGCCATCCCTTGCAGTCTAACTGCTTCCTCTAAGCACTCACATCTCGCGGACTCAATTTCCCATGGCCTCTGATCCAAGCAGGCCATGGCTGCTCATGGACATAAAAAAACGCCGGAGGTAAGTGGCCTTACCCCCGGCGTGTAAATCCTGGTGGGACTTACTTCTTCTTCGCTGCCTTCTTCGCTGGTTTCTTCGCTGCCTTCTTCGTTGCCAAGACTCTCACCTCCCTTCACACTTTTAGAGTTGACGTGAACTTCTTCCGCCCGCTTACACGACCGCTGTTAATTCCTGAGTCATCACCGCAAACGTATTCGGTCCGACCTTCTGGAACCGTTTATCTCGCTTCAATGACGTCGCGACCGACGTCAGCGGCGTCTTGCCCTTAATCTGCAAACCACCCTCCAACAGACGCTGCAAGAGCTCCTTCGCGTGCATCGCTCGACTGGCTTCTCGAAGAATCTGAAAGGCGGCCTCCGGAACACTCTTCCCGACATACTTGCTTTTCCCCAGCAAGATCTCTCGCGACTGGTCCGTCACATCGGTGACAGGCAACGGGCGAATGCCTTTTTCGTCGGTGATAATCTGACTGGAAAGACTCGCCAGCTTGGCCTTATCTGCCTCAACACGATACAGCGTTTCCGCCAGCTCCAAGTACTTCTTGATCATGGCGATCTCATCGTCGAGACGACGCCGTTTTTTCTCAAGCTCTTGATAGCGGTTCCGGTAAGCGCTGATCCGTTGTTCAAGGCCAACCAGGATGTCGGTCAATTCTTCCACAAGCAAGTCCTCAACAAAGCATACTTGCTTTATAGCAAGTGAATCATTTTCTGTCAAGTCATTCAAAACAACTATTTGATCGCATTATACGCGTGCAGAAGCCGAATGCATACAATGTCTAGCCAAGCCTTGCCATACAAGAACAAGCGTTTTATGAATCGTTGTTTATCAATATTTTACGATGCACTGCTATGAACAAAGAGAAGTCTTTGCGGCCCCGAGCTCCAGTCGTGTTAGTATGCCGCTTCTATGCAGACTCCACGGATTCCCTCTACGGCAGACTGCTCCCTGTATCTTGCGACAGCGATCCGAGCGGCCGAAGCAGCCGGAGCCGTCCTCCTCGAACATGCCCGATCCGGCTTTCGTATCGACTATAAGGCGGCCATCAACCTCGTGACTGATGCGGATCGACGTGCCGAAGACAGCATCGTGCGCACGATTCTCGCCGCCCACCCTTCTCACCGCATCCTGGCCGAAGAACGCGGAGCAGATGGGGCCACGAACTCACGATATCAATGGATTGTCGACCCTCTGGACGGCACGACCAACTTCGCCCACGGCTTCCCGTTCTATTCCGTCTCGATCGGCCTGGAGTGCGACGGAGAATGTATCGTAGGTGTGGTGCTGGACCCGGTGCGACGAGAATTGTTCACCGGAGTGATGGGGCAGGGGGCATATCTGAACGGCGAGCGTCTTTGCGTATCGACCATTGAGACACTTGAACAATCGCTGCTGGTCACCGGCTTTGCCTATAACATCCGCGACACGTCCAACAACAATCTCGATCACTTTTCCCGCATTTCGCTCTGCGCACAAGGCGTTCGACGCACCGGTTCAGCCGCGCTGGATCTCTGCTATGTGGCCGCCGGCCGGTTCGACGGATATTGGGAAGTCAAATTGAGCCCATGGGATATGGCAGCGGGAATCGTCATTCTTCGAGAGGCGGGTGGAACGGTGTCAGGGTTTACCAAGGACAGGTTCTCACTCTATGGGCAAGAACTGGTTGCCACCAACGGACAGATTCATGATCATTTGCTTCACGCGCTCAATCAGACCTCCGGCCACCACTGATCGGAATCGTTTTTCGTCGGCTCCTCGCCGCAATTCATCGCGGATCATGGATGACCTTCGCCGGCCATGCCATGTACAGTGCGATCTTTGATGCGGTATCATGCCACCTCACATGTATGATCGAAGGAGCGCACGCACCATGGCAAGCCAAGTTCCTCCGCAAAAACCAGCCGCCACGCCGGCCAACCCTCAGGACGTCTGGGACGTCGAACTCTTACACGTGCACGTGTCGCGAAAAGGACAACTCGTCAACGCCGAGTGGGCCCTCCACCCTCAGATCAAAGCCGACTTGAGCGCGGAAGAGTGGAAAGAGCTCGGGGAACTGATGAGCAAGGTCACCACCATCGTCGGCCACCGATTTTCGCAGGCCCTCGGCGAGACTGAACCGTCCCCACCTGGGAACGCATAACGCACCTGCTCGCTGAAGAGCCGCTCACAAGAAGCGCTCGCCGATTCGTCTCGAAGACGCACCACGCCCAACTCACCCTGCGAGGTTATCCCATGGACACCTATTACCATTCGAAGGATCTCGGAAAGTTCGGAGACATGGGGAAGGACAACCCGGTCTTGTGGGAAAAATTCATGAGTTATTACAGTGCCGTCTTTGCGGAAGGGGCGCTGACGGAGCGAGAAAAGGCATTGATCGCGCTGGGAGTGGCCCATGCCGTCCAGTGCCCCTACTGCATCGATGCCTACACGCAGGCCTGTTTGGAAAAGGGGTCGAATACCGGAGAAATGACCGAAGCGGTCCACGTCGCCTGTGCGATCCGCGGCGGCGCGTCACTCGTGCACGGCGTGCAAATGAGAAATGTCGCCGAGAAACTCTCCATGTAGGGGAGGGGAGACCAGCCGAAGAGGCCGGAGATTTCGTTCAGTAGTAGGGATGCTCCGGAATCGCCAGAGTGAAGAACTTTCCCCGCTCTTCATAGAGAATCCGTTTCGCCGTCAACCGAGTCAGAGACTCCTGCATCACGGACTCCGACACGTCACCTCCGTTGCGCTGATCCCGCCACGCGGTCCGCAATTGCTCCAGTGATTTGGGCGCCTCGTTGCATGCATCGATGAACAGGGACGCCGGCCAATCGAACCGTTCGCGCGTCGGGGTCGTCGTTCGTCCGTCATACACCGTCACATAGTCGAACGCTTTGGAATAGTAGAGGAAGGGTTTGTCCGCCGAGGCGGCTCGCTGTTTCCATTCCTCCACGGTCTCGATCAATTCCTGATACACGTGTGGATCCACCGGCCATTGATCAAGCTCATACTCAAAATCGTAGGCGATTTTCATAAGGTCCACCTGCCGTGAATCGTAGACATGCGGATACGCCAGCCCAGGGCTGGTGATTCGAATTCCATATTCGTGCGGGCGTGTGTAGTAGGGGCTGAACCGTTCCAGCCAGAACTTCCCGGTCCCCTCAGGCGGCTGCAGGTGGAACAGGGACGGGAGCAACTCGATTTGCCGGCGATAGTCGTCGTTGGTCTCACCCGGAAACCCCAAAAGAATATTCCAGGAGACGACCACGCGATAGTAATAACACCACTTCAAGCACACCAGATTTTGCATGGGGGTCACGCCCTTGTCCATCGCGCGCAACTGGGCCTGACTCAGGCTCTCCAACCCGGGCTGCATGCACTTCACCCCGCCGGCGGCAAGCAGGCGGATCTGGTGTTTCTGCAAATTACTCTTGGTTTCGATGAACACATCGAGATCGCGGCGTTCCTGAGCAAAGGTGCCGAACAGGTTCTCGACATACTTCATGTCGATAATGTTGTCCACCAAACGGAACCGCGTCGTATCGTAACGACTCGACAGATAGGCCATCTCGCGAGCGACCTGGTCCGACGACTTGGCTCGGAACTTCATACTCTGCGCATTCAGGCCACAGAAGGTGCAATGGTGTTTCTCGCCCCACCAACAACCGCGAGATCCTTCATACAGCAGAATGCGATCCAGGCCACGTGAGGCCTCGGTGCCGAGTTCAGCCAGGAGATGATAATAGTCGTCGTAGTCAGGCGGGCCGGTATGAGCAAACTCCGTGAACAGGGTAGGGTTCGGATCGAAGCGGACCTCGCCGTTTTGCCGATAGGTCACGCCTTTCGGACATGCGTCGGTCGATCCACTCAAGACATGGTTCACCAACGCAGGAAACGTCACCTCACCCTCACCGACGACCACATGGTCGATGAATGGAAACGCCCGAAAATATTCCAGCCCCATCTCTCCGTCGAAGTTGGCGCCACCGAAGACGATCGTCACGTCCGGATACAAATCCTTGATGAGCTTCGCCAGGGTCAGGCTGGCTACGTTTTGATCGAACGTGGAGGTAAATCCGACGATCTTGTACCGCCCCCAATCGATGCCGGTCATTGCCCCGGTCAAGAATTGCGGCGCCGTCCGCATGGCCATCTCCTCGAAGAACGAGATCGGCTGGCCGCTCTCCCGTGAAATCTGTTCGAACACCGGCTTGAACACTCGCGGATATTCGGCACGCTTGGGGTTGTCGCGAAACAGCAGATAGGAAAACAGCCACTCGCCGAAAAGGGCGCGTTTCTCGCAAATCGATTCGTACAGAGGAATCCCGATCTTGTGCGCGAAACGCACATTGAGGTGATGACAATCGACTCCGATGCCCTTCGATTTCAACAACGCCGAGAGCGTCCCCAATTGAATAGAGGGATACTTCGAATAGCTGAAGGGCATGTTGACGAGCGCCACCTGAGCCCTGTCACTCATGGGAAACCTCGATGGTCATGGCACCGCGCATGGGTTATTCAGCCGGCCACCGCTCGAAACGGTTCAAACTCGCGATCCACCTTGGCGGCGAGATAATAGTCACTCTCCGTGAGCCCATTGATCTTGTGCGTCCAGATCTCCACCTTACATTTGCCCCAGGCCACATACAGGTCAGGATGATGGGCTTCGGCTTCGGCCACCGCACCGACCTTGTTCGTAAACGCCAACGACTGCGCAAAATCCTTGAACGTATAGAGTCGTTCGAGATGGCCCTGGGCATTCAACGACCACCCCTGTCCCAATTCTTGCAACAAGGCTTGGGTGCGATCCGCAGGGAGGGGAGGGACCCCACCTCGACAAGGAATGCATTTATGATCGGCCAGACCCATAACATCTCCTTCACGAACGGTGACAGCCATCACTGGTGCTCACAAGGGGCTATTCTACGAGCTGCTCGTTCTGTCTCGCAACCGCCCTACCTCCCTGACGGTTGTGCGGTCCTCTGCTGGTCCAGCGCGGCATGCCCTCTCTCGAAGAACAATCCCCGATTGATGTCGCCCACGCTGACCATGCCGACCAAAGTCCCTTTCTCAACCACCGGAATCCGGCGAAAATTCTTCACACCCATGTACGATGCGGCTTCCAATACCGGAGTCCGTGGCGTCACCGTGAGCGGATTCAGGCTCATGACCTCCTCCACCCGTTGAGTCAGAACGTCCGCATACCCCTCTTCCATCTCAACAAAATCCCGGCTGTGCACGTTGTCATGAATGTACTCACCGTAATTGGGGTAGAGCGGAATCAGCACATCACGCAATGTCACCATGCCGATTAAGCGCTCGCCGTCCTCCACGACCGGAATCGCGCCGCAATGACGACTGAGCATCTTGGTCACCACAGAACGGACGGATTCGTTTCGCCTAGCCGAGACCACACCGGTCGACATCACATCTTGCACAAGCATGGAATCCTCCTTTCATACGGGGCGACTCATGGAGGAGTCACCGTTAGGGGAACCTGTTCCGCGTACTCATTCGCTCGCGCCTCAACCCGTCACCATTGAGCGGACGGTCCGACTTTCTTGGCATGCTTTGCAGAGATCCGAGAAATATGGTAGGGAAGTAGGATTAGAAAAGAAAGCCCCTCCCGGAATCGAGCCGTACAGGACCGGGGAGGACCCTCCCGGCTATCTCACGCGAGGTCGCTATCGCTTCCGTCCTTCGCATCGGTCATCGGGGAGCTGCCGGCCACGCCCCTGAAAATACCCTCGCCGCTATTTGGAAAGCACGATCGTTTCACGCAGATCTCATTGAAGTCGACGTACGCGAAACCAGCGACGGTCATCTGGTGTTGCTGCACGACGACACCATTGATCGCACCACCAACAAGGCCGGTCATGTGGCTCAGATGTCGCTTGAACAGATACAACGGCTTGATGCCGGCAATTGGCAACGCATTCCCACGCTGGAGGAAGCCCTGGAGATCGCCACAGGGGCCATCGGCATGATTCTCGAACTGAAGGTAGAGGGGATCGGAAATGAAGCTTGCGCCATCGTGAAACGCAGCGGATTCTCCGGCCCGTTGATCTATGCATCGTTTCTGGTCGCGGAGTTGCACCGCGTGCGGCACGCCGATCCAGAATCGAAGATCATGGTCTTGCAGCCGCGCCGCCTCCCTCGGGATCCTGTCGCGGATGTAGTCGCCGTGAACGCCTCCCATGTCGGACTCCACTATTCGACCGTCACCCCCATCCTGCTTCAGACCTACCACAACCTCGGACGGCAGGTCTTCACCTACACCGTCAACGATCCGGGCGACATTCAGCGCATGCGCGACATGGGGGTAGACGGAATCGTCTCCGACTTTCCGGACCGCATCTAACCGCGCCCCGGCAGCCCCGCTTCAGAACCTGACCCATACCGGCGAAACTCTCCCCTCAGAGTTCAATGGGGTGCCCCCACCTACGATCGGCTTGATCTGGCAAGGAGGACGAAATTCAACCTCGTACGGCACGGCTTGGGCCAATACCGCAGGGTCGATGAAATATTCGTGAACCAATGCCTCAAGAAATGACGTACAGCCCCTACAGGCACAGGACCTGGTTCAGAACCAGAAGCCCAGGCGACTGTTGGCCACCGAGAAAGAGAGGGACAAGAGCGGAACACGATAGAAGCAAGGCGCACAAAATGCCACGGGCGACCCTACACTGCGGTGGGAGGTCGCCCGTGGATGGCGCTTGGGACGCCGAAAGCTGATTATGTTGTCGAAACACAGGACCCGTTCGAGAAGACGGGGCGTCAGGATGGTCGTCGGGGGAGTAAGTTATCCCAGGATTCTTGTGTGCCTCGTGTGTGGTCCGAATCCTTCTTTTTGCGCGGCTATTACCCTGTCATCGGATAGTGCCAAGAGGCACAAGCCAGCGAAGGATCGTCAAACACGACCGACGATTAGCCGGCCCTCAACTCTGCGGGCCATTCTAGTCCGGCGGCGTAAGTTCTTCCATGTGTGAACCTCCCCGATTGAGGAGTGGCGAGGTCTCCGGAACAGGCGCGCACTGTCCATCGCCTCGTCACGGTTAACACAGCCCTTGGAATACACACGCTCCTCTTACGCCCCTTAGAAAATCCTGTCAACAAGAAAATCGGCCCTAGTGCTATTGCCCGATCCGCTCCATCCTGTCAAAGACCATACAACACGGGCTCCTGCTTTGGCAGGAGCCCGCGCGTGGCGCTTAGGACGCCGAGTGCTGTAAGTGATGTGGCGGCCCGTGGAGACCCGCCGAGTCGATTAAGCGCGGAGCACCTCTCGCCGGATGGAAAACGGTCTTTCCTCAACAGGCAACGTTTTCATATGGGAAACCGGCTCTTCGGTCATAAGCATGACGCCATGATGAACCATCGTGCGTCTTTCATGTCGCGTGACATAGCCGATGCAGAACCGGTCGCAGAACCGGCAAGATGCTCGCTTTCAGCTCAGCAGGCCGTACAGGCCAGGTGGAGTCGTATCATTCATCACCCACCCTCCTCTCTGTTGCGGGAATCCGTGGGAGATCTAGACGGCAGCCGCGCGGTCTGTCCGGTCTCCCAGCTACCACGATGGAATCGGGCCGCAAATCCTATCTACGCTTCCGGGAAAATTCTGTCAATACGTGGAAGCTCGTGGTTCCCCGACCGCGACAGCCACCCCCGACGGCAGGCCACGTTACTTCTTTTCCGCCGACTGCTCTTGCTGCATCGCGTTGCCGAATTGCTGCCTGATGACAGCCATGTCGTGTTTCTTATAATCGGCGGGAGGACGGAATAGCTTGTCGTCGAGACGTTTCTTTTCGATTTTCACAACTTCCCAACGAGCCTCCTCGTGCCCCTTGGCATCACGATCCACACCCTTGATTGGAAACCCGCCGTCCTGGAACATCTCACGCATCCACCCCGGCAACAACGAGGATCCTCCCGCCTGCGCGCTCATCATCCCGAACATGGCCGCATTGCCGATCCCCTTCGCGATACAGAGCTCGCCGGTACTGCCGTCCGACTTGTCCCTCGTGTGATAGATCTCGCATGAATACCCGGCGGCCTTGTCGCTTTTTCCCGTCTTGGCGACCACGATGTCGTCGGGCGCATCCGGCGTCGCTTTGGACGTCTCGTCGGTGGAGATCTCCATATAGATTTTTTCTTCGTGCTGGATACTGTACATCATCTTCTTCTTCGCATCGAAGATCATGGCCGCTTTCCCCGCATCCGGACCGGCTTCTTCAAACCGCAACGTGTCTCCTTTCAGAAACCACTGCTGCTGCATGGTGGTCCCGTCACTCGTCTCATTCAAGAGTATGATGCCCTCGAAGTCACTCGCCGACGAAACACCGGTCAGCAGAATGCTTCCCAGCATACAGGATGACAGCACGCATATCGCGCCCCCTTCACTGCTGACGCGCGGAATTACCGCTCGCCCTGCGGTTGTGACTGCTGCTTTTTCATCATCTCGCCGAACTGCTTCATCAGCTCTTTCATATCCGGCGGCTGCTCGCCCTCACCGGGCGTGTCACCCGTTGCGCCACGTTTGGCTTTGCGCTTCTTCATGTCCTCGATCATCGTGGAAAAATCAGGGGCGCCCTTTCCCTGCTGATCGCGCATCGCCTTCATGCGTTCTTGCATCGCCGACATGTCCTGCTTCGCCCAGTCGGCAGGAAAGGTGAACAAGCCGGCGTCCAAGCGCTTCTTGTCGATGCTCGTCACTTCCATGCGCATGGATTCCTGACCCGCCTCGTCGTATTGAATGCTCCGGAGACCGAATCCTCCCTCCTCGGCGAGCTGCTTCATCCAACTCGGCTGTGCAGATCGCCGGGCTTCCTTCGGATCGATCCAGAAGGAAGCGGCTTGTCCGAATCCCTTGGCCACACAGACGGTGCTCTTCAGTCGATTGTGGTCCTTGTCGGTGATCCGCCACATCTCACAGGTGTATCCGGCGATCTTCTCGGTCTTTCCCGTCCGTTCGACGGTCTGCTGGTCGAGCGCCTCCTTGAGGTGTTCCCCGCGGTCACCCTCCAGACTGAATTCCATATAGGACTTCTGTCCGGGCATCGCCATCTGCATCGTCCTGGTCTTGGCGTCGAAGACCATGACGTTCGTTTGCCCCTCAGCGCGGGACATTTCCATACGGGCCTTGTCGCCCTTGAGGTACCAGTCCATCGCGCTCTTCATGCCGGTCTCCGCGTGGCTGGTCGTCATATGGAGCACACCTTCAAACTCACCGGCTTGGACCGGGAGGGGAGCGAGACTCAATGCAACGGTCGCAACCACGATCGGCCCTATTCTCTGCATCATGCACCCTCCTAGTTAGCGTAGCGCCTCTGAAGCCACCGCAGTGTAACCGAGAGTCGTCCCCGGCACCAGCCGGTTCCCTCGTCATCCGAACGGACGCCCACTATGTGATCTTTAGCTTCTTAAAGTTCACCCCTTTGGGAGCCGGAGGGGTAGAGAGCTTCATCGCCGCAAGCGCCTGGACGACGACCTCCGCCACCACGAGATTGCGATACCATTTCCGATTTGCCGGCACGATATACCAGGGTGCTTGGTCGGTGCTGGTCGCCGCGATGACCTCCTCGAACGCCGTCATATAGTCGTCCCACAGCTTCCGCTCTTCCAGGTCCCCTGAATTCCACTTCCAACGCTTCTCCGGATCGCAAATGCGTGCCTCCAGCCGCTCCTTCTGTTCGTCTTTCGAAATATGGAGAAAAAACTTCAGAATCGCCGTCCCGCTCTCGGCGAGCAGTTCCTCAAATTCCTTGATCTGATCAAATCGGCGTTTCACCACCTTGTCCGAGACCCAGCCATGAACCCGCGTGATCAGCACGTCTTCATAATGCGAACGGTTGAAAATCCCGATCAGGCCCTTGGCGGGTGCTTTCTGATGCACGCGCCAGAGGAAGTCATGCGCCAGCTCTTCCGCGGAAGGCGTTTTAAACGACACGACCTTGCAGCCTTGCGGATTGACCCCGGACATCACGCTTCGGATCGTACCGTCCTTGCCGCTGGTGTCCATGCCCTGCAGCACGATCAACAGCGCGCGTGTGCCGTTCGCGTACAAGCGCTCCTGCATTTGATCGAGTGCCGCGATAAGCTCGGCCGCTGCCGCTTTGGCCTTGGCCTTTCCGTCTTCATTCTTCTTGTACGCTCCCGTGTCATCGGGATCGAATCGTTTCAGCGCCAGTCGACAACCGGGCTTGATGCGATAGGCCTCCATCTCATCCCCCTCCACAAATGGTGTCTTCATGTGGTGCCTTCCTTCAACAACAACGCTCTGTTGCTGCACATGTCCCGCTCCTCAGGCGTGACGCCGACTGTCCCGAAGTCCTCATTGGGCCCCTACGGGGCACTGTCATTCGGTGAACGACCGTCCGTATGACTGCGCGCATCATCTCATGGCACGCGCCTCAATGGCGATGACAGTAGTCGCACTCCTGGCTGCGGATAACATTTCTTTCTCCGAGCCATTGATTGAGGAGGACGCAGCCTTATGTGATAAGACACAACCCTTTCTCTCATCAAGGAGGCGTCACTCATGCTTAAGGAAGTGTCCGGAGACATCCTGTTATCCACCGCCGGCGCGATCGCACACGGTATTGCCCCGCTCGATAATTTCAAGCAGGGGTTGGCGCTGGCGCTTCGTGAGCAATGGCCTGGAATGTATAAAGATTTTCGCCACTACTGCCAGACCTACCATCCCAAACCAGGCGGCGCCTGGTCCTGGAAAGGACCGAATTCACCGGTCATCATCAATCTATTTACGCAAGAGGCACCCGCCGGCGATCAGGATCGTCCTGGAAAAGCCACCTTACCCAACGTCAATCATGCGCTCCAAGCATTAAAGCAGGAACTCCAGGCACATCAGATAAAGAGCGTGGCCCTGCCTCGCTTGGCAACGGGAGTCGGCGGGTTGGAGTGGGAGAAGGTATACCCCTTGCTCCAACAAATCTTGAAAGATCTGAATATTCCCGTCTACGTCTATGGGCGGTACCAAAAGGGAGTGGCCGCGCAGGAAGCCTAACAGGCTGCGGTCCCTAACGAGATACGCTTCACGAAGATCGCGAACGCCGCGAGCGGACTTGTTTTGTATTCTGCTACGTCGAGAGGGCCCGGCTACGCGCCCGGGCGAGATACCGCAGCAAAAGTCCGATCTGTGACTGCCGTGTAAGATACCATTGTGCGGCAGACGCCGTTTTCTTTCCGATGCGCACCGAAACGATGCGTTCATCCGGCAACGAAAACACATCTTCGTCGGTATCGTCGTCGCCCACATACAAGGCGCCCGAACTTTTGAGCTGGTGCATCAGTTCCAACATCGCCGACCCCTTGTGCAGGTTGCCGGACGGAATGACGTTCACCACCGCTTTGCCCAACACCAGCCTCGGCGCAGGAGCCAATGTCGAGACCGCATGAAAGATCGCCTCGCGTGCGACCGCCGACGAGCCGGCTTGCCGATAGTGAAACGTGAGCGAATAGGTTTTGTCCTCTACCACCACTCCGACCCGCGCCAGGCTTCCCTCATCGTCCGACACCGCCTTGAGCCACGCACGACAGCACTCTCGAGCCTGATGCATGACCCGCTCCGACGTGTGGAGCCCTTCAAGCCCGTGATTGCCGACCAGGTGTGCCGGAATGCCCTCCACGCGGGGGCTGAGATCGGCGAGTGAACGTCCGGAAATGACCGCCGTCGGCGCCTTGACGGCCAGGGCGTAGAGAGCATCCCGAGTGGGTTGCGTGAGGCCGGGGGCATGCCGATCCTGAAGGATCCGTGCCAGCGTGCCGTCGAAATCGAAGGCAAACAGCGCCTCGGCCTGGCCGGCCAGCCGGTCGAGAAGACGCTTCCCTGGAGCGCTGAACACGTCCCGCATCGGTGCGATTACCGCTCCTGTCCTGAGGCTTGTCCCACCTGCCTCATGACGCGAATGCGACGGCGCATCCGTGCCGCGTCCATCAGCATGCGTCCGGCCCATCGATACACGTTGAACTCCTGAATCAGTCCGCGCATGCTCCGCACGCGGGCTCGCTGTTCCTTCGGGGTCATAGAGAGCGCCATATGCAACGCCGCCGCACATTGGTCGACATCGTAGGGATTCACCACCAGCGCCTCGGGCAACTCCTTCGCAGCCCCGGTAAACTGGCTGAGGATCAACACCCCTTGTTCGTCGTCGCGCGCTGCAATAAATTCTTTGGCCACTAGATTCATGCCGTCATGAAGGCTCGTGACGAAGCAGAGTTCGGAAGCCCGATAGTACTCATACACCTCCGGAGGCTCGTGATGCTTCACTTTTAACACAATCGGCTCATACCCTTCGCGGCCGAATCGTGTATTGATGCGTGTGGCCGTTGCATGGACCTGCTCGTGAAAATGCTGGTACTGATCGATGTTCGTCCGGCTCGGCGCCGCGATCTGCACGAAGGAAAACTTGCCGACCCACTCGGGCTGCAGTTCGAATAATCGTTCGACCGCGAGGAAGCGTTCGATGATACCTTTCGTGTAGTCCAACCTATCCACACCGATCCCCAGCAGCCGATCCGACCCCATGGCATGGCGCTCGCGGATACGCTCCCGGCACTCAGGCACCGGCCGCTGGTTCGCCAACCAACGCGAGGGCCACTCGATGGAAATCGGATAGGGGTTCACCGCCGTGAGCCGTCCGCCGTAGGAGACGGTGGACATATCGCGGTCGATGCGCGCCTCTAGGCTGCGATCGATGCACGACAAGAAATGATTTCCATGTTCACGGGTGTGAAACCCGACAATACTGCTGCCGAGCAACCCTTCCAGAATTTCCTGCCGCCATGGACAAATGCCGTAGCTCTCGGAGTTGGGCCAGGGAATATGCCAGAACATGATGATGGTCGCGTTGGGCAGCTTCTCACGCACCATCTTCGGGAGCAGCGCAAAGTGATAATCCTGCACGAGGACCACCGGATCATCCGTCTTGGCCTCTTCCACCACCGCCTGCGCGAACCGCTCGTTGATGGCCACATACTGTTCCCAATCGGACGTCCGGAACGTCGGACGGACATGCGCGTTGTGGCATAACGGCCAGAGCCCCTCATTGGAGAATCCATAGTAAAATCCGGATTCCTCATCGGGCGACATCCAGATACGACGAATATCGTACGACGGGTGATCCGGCGGAACGCGAACGTGATCGCGGCTATCCACGACATCACGATCGGCCGAGCCGTTGCCGTGGGCGATCCACACACCCGAGCAAGCACGCATCACCGGTTCGAGAGCTGACACCAGCCCGCTGGCCGGCACTTGCACCTCGATCTTCTCATCTCGTCGATTGTGGATGTAGGGTTGCCGATTGGAGACAATGAGAATTTCATCACCCGCGAGGTGCTCATGCAGAATGGTTTTGAGACTGGCGGGGGTCCAGGTAATCTGACTTTCATCGCGCATCCGGCGATCGGCTTCCAATTCCCGCACCAGCGCATGGAGGTCCTGCGCAACCGGATGCAACTCCGGTGAATGGGTCTGACCGGATTCCGGCGGCAACCCGGTGTTCGTCAGCATGGCCCGCACACCGGCCACCCAGCCTCGCCAACTGAGCTCCGCGACGAGCACCGTCACCGCTGAAATCACCGACGCCAGCCCGACGAACAGATAAAAAATATACCACCTGGTATCGGCGCTGCGCTGATGCGCGAAACTCATGTCGTGGATCAGCATCAACCGGCCTTGCACCTTGCCGCCGGACTGAATCGTCGCTACGACCACGTGCAACGGCCCTTGTGGAAACTCGACAACTTCCGACGAGCCCGGCGCCAGGTGCGCCAGACTTTCGCATGACAACTGATCCGGATAGGTCAGGGTCTGATAGAGCAGATGTTGCTGGGTATCGCAGAAACCCAACGCATACAGCCGCTCGTCCTGAATGACTTTGTGAAAATACGCGAAGATCTTCGTGCGCGAGCGAGAGACGACGAGGTCCGACAGCGGCACTTCCATCGTGCTGGCGAGCAATTTTGATCGGCTTTCCAGGTCTCGCGTGAACCACTTCAGCGTAAGTGAGTCGACCAGGGGCACGACGCCATAGGCCACGGCTGCCAAGACCAGCAAGAGAGGAAGGATAAACCGGAGGGACAGACGCATGATCGCTCCTGCAGTTTACTTTGGGGACAACAATCTTTTATGGTCTGGGGCATGTACCCCTACGGACTCATCGGCAATTGCCACGTCTCCGCGCATATCCATGAGAGCGGATCCGTAGACTGGCTCTGCCTGCCGAGACCAGATAGCGACCCGGTCTTTGGTCGAATTCTCGATCCAGAAGGTGGGCACTTTTCCATATCAAGCCCTACCAGGTCCACTCAAGTCAAGACGACGCAGCGCTACCTCCCGAATACGAACATCTTAGTGACCGAGGTGTCCACCTCAACGGGTGACGCCTTCAGGATCACGGACTTCTGTCCGCGTTTCGAACAGTATGGCCGCGTGTATCGTCCCGCGGCTCTCTTTCGAATCGTCGAACCTCTGGCCGGCACCCCCTCGATCCATGTGAGTTGCCACCCCGTCACGGGATGGGGGAAAGAATACGCCCGCGGCATGCGCGGCAATAGTCACGTCCGGTACGACATCCGCGGAGAGTACCTCCGGCTGTTGACCAACATGCCCCTGACCTACTTATATGAAGAACGCCCCTTCGCCCTCACCGAAAAGACCTATTTCGCACTCACCTGGGGTCTGGGCATTGAAGACGATCTCGCCAAGGTCAGTCACGAATTTCTCGACCAAACGACTCGCTACTGGCGCATGTGGGTCAAACATTGCTCGATCCCGGTGCTCCATCAGGAAGAAGTCATTCGTTCCGCACTCGCGCTCAAACTCCATTGTTACGAAGACACGGGCGCCATCCTGGCCGCATTGACCACAAGCCTTCCCGAGGAGCCGGGTGGCCCGCGGAACTGGGACTATCGTTACTGCTGGCTGCGCGACGCCTACTTTTCCCTCACCGCCTTCCAGAACCTCGGACACTTCGAGGAAATGGAGGGGTTTCTCAAATTCCTGCTCAACATCGCCTATACCCACGAACATTCCCGGGAACGACTCGCACCGGTCTATACGCTCAGCCAGGATCTCCCGTTACCGGAAACCGAACACCGAAATTGGGTCGGCTTCTGCGGCAGTGCCCCGGTGCGCAACCACAATCAAGCCGCCGAACATATCCAAAACGATGTATATGGCGAATTGGTCCTCGCGCTCACGCCGATCTTCAGCGATAACCGCTTCTACGATCTGCGGACCAAAGACCAGGAGCAACTCGTGGCCAATCTAGCCCGGCTGTGCGATCGAAGCATCGCCCAACCGGATGCGGGGCTGTGGGAGATTCGCAATGGGTGGCAAGAACATTCGTTTTCCAATCTGATGTGCTGGGCCGGGCTCGACCGGGCGCACCGCATGCACCAGAAGGGCTGTTTGCCCTCCGTGATGTTCGACCTCGATGCGGCCCGTTCGCGCGCAGCACAGGCCCTCTTGAACGCCACGAAAGACGGCTCTCTGCGCAACGGCCCCAAGGACGACACCTACGATGCCTCGTTGGCCCAAGCGGCGATCCTCGGCTTTCCCAACCGGGAGGTCTGCGAAGCGACGATGCAGAGCATCGCGGGCGGGCTGTCGGTACAGGCCCGTGGGAAAGACACCGGGTTTTATTTTCGTTACCTGCGGACCGACGATTTCGGCCGGCCGCAATCCAGCTTTGTCATCTGCTCTTTTTGGGTCGTGCAGGGACTCGCACGACTCGGACGGCTTGCGGAAGCCCAGCAGATCATGGACCAAGTACTCACGGGCGCCAATCATTTGGGACTCCTTTCTGAGCATTTCGTGCCCGAAACGCGCACGCAGCTCGGAAATTTCCCCCAGGCTTATTCCCACGTCGGGCTCATCAACGCCGCCTTCGCCGTCAGTCCGCCTTGGACCTCGGTGCTGTAATGGGCGTCAGACTCACTCGATGCGTGCGCAAGACGCTGCATTTACTCACGTGTGGTGTCGGTAGATGAAGTGCCTGCGGGATGCGCACCAGGCCCTGCTCTTAGTCGGTCGTTCGTCCGCAGAAAAGAGCCTATGAGCGATACCTCATCGCGTGGGCGAAAATAGCGAAGGACGTCTTTCCTCCCAGCTTCCGTCGTCAGCCATATGCTCTTATTCCCAACGAGATACGTTTCACCGATCTTGAGAACGTCGCTGGCGCCAGGCGGTTCCGTCTCCCGATCCACATCGCTGCTGCTTCGAACAACCTCAAGGATTCACGGCTTGTGCGTCAGGCACGCCGTGGGTGCCGGAACCATCTGTGGATGGAACTTTCACGTGGGAGGAACCCGCAGGAATATCCCCGGAGCCATCACAACCGGCTCCGGGTCAGGTGGGACAGGTACGGACGGCGGA
>CABVRW010000001.1:0-15886 GCA_902500785.1 uncultured Nitrospira sp. | reverse complement strand
CCCCGGAGCCATCACAACCGGCTCCGGGTCAGGTGGGACAGGTACGGACGGCGGAAGCCGCCAATTGATTATCCAATATTATTGAATTGGCTGGACTGGACCGGCGACTCGAATCGTCCCCGGCTGAATGACCATACCACCTGGTACTGCTGCTTCCATGCGCACATTGTAATTAATGACCATGCCTCTGCGAAAACAAAGGCTCGCGGTCTTACCAGCCGCCACTTCGGTAGTTTCCGAGAGCGTTCCAAAAAAGTTAGAAAAATTGCGCTCACAGGTCAACATGTCGCGGTTCAAGCCGGCAATGTCGATCCGCACCGGCATCGTGCGATGGTTCACCCACCGGACTTCGTCGCCGACATGGACCGTCAAATCAGCAGGAGTCAAATTTTCCTCGAACTTCACCTCGTGAATGACTGTTGTCCTGGTCGTCTCCGGCATTCCCGTGCAACCGGTGACCAGAAGCAATCCTGCTATCGCGAACAAAGTGTTTCGCATATGTCCCCCCTTCTTGAAAGTGTTGGATCTGACAATGTCGAAGTGAACCGCCGCATCATCCATGGCATCGATTGACGCTCGTTCATGCATCGTCACATTCGCCCATCTCACTATAACAGGTTTGATAGGCGCACGCGAATGTCGAACTCAGTATTGTCACGTGCACCTCGACGCCTCGTCATCTGACTCGTGTCACCCGACGGTCAAACCCCACCGGGAAGGGTCAAGCGGCTGGGCCGACGAACCAAGGGAAGGCAAACACGTGTGGCAAGTTCGTGAAGAAGCGTCGTGAGGACATCATTGGGTGCCTGAAAGGAAGAGCGGTAGAACAAAGGTTCCGGCAAGGATCCCGGTACCCAACCCGAGGGGTGATCGTAGGAAGAGGAGATACACCCTGAAAGTGGCCTACCCCGTCGCCCGGAGCCATGATTGACGGCTCCGGGTCGAGCGGGCTGGGTTTGGTGGAGGCGAGGGGAGTCGAACCCCTGTCCGAAGATCGTCTGCTCATCGCTTCTACATGTGTAGCCGATTCTTTAAGCTTCGCAACGACCCACGCCTATCGGCAGGCTTAGAATCGCCGCTAGCCCAGTATTGTCTCGCCCCCCGCCGCTGAGCACCGGCGTGGGACCAGCCCGCTGCATCGCGCCATTCCACCCCCGCGGGCCTCAGATGGAACGACGTCTCAGCTTAACTAATTAAGCTGCGAGTGCCAGTTCTTGATTGGCAGTTGCATTTTCCCGGAGGATTTACGAGACCCCGAGAGCTCGACATGCGACGATGGCATCAGTATCCCCGTCGAAACCGGTCGCCCCCCTTTCTTAAAAATCGTGACACGTCAGTCCTCAACAGCGAGAGGCCATTCGCGCATGAAGGATCGGTCTCCTTCTCCGCATCTTCTCGCGTTTCACTCTTCACGTCTCACGCTGGAGGTATTCATCATACCGCACGGGTCAAGGGGATGCCAGGAGAGAAACGGTTCCAGTGAGCGCCCTCGTGGTTCCCCCCCTCTCACGGGATCGGGGTGAAGGTCCAGGTCCATCCATGATCTTCCTGTTTTAAGACCTGGCCCTTCGATAACTGGCCCATAAAGAACTCGGGCGGGAGCGTCACGAGCATCTGCTCCTCGCGAACCTGTCCTGGAACCGGATGCGTGCCTTCACAGCCGCCACCCCCGACATATTCATCTATATCCGGCGTGCTCCGCTCACCCATGAGGCCGAACATCATTCCCATCATCGTGATGCTCTTGAGCTCAAAATGTTCATAGGTTCCCTTGAGAATCGGAGCCGGACAGACCGCCGATCCATCACGATAGTGCTCCGCCTTCGTCGGAATATTTGGAAGCACCTTGGGCGGCACCCCCTCCTCCAGCGGCCAACTGAATTCAAACTCAACCTGCTTCGTCACGTCGGCGACGGCCGACCCGCCGACAAACTGCTTGGCCCGCTCAAACACTCCCACCACCTTGTACTTCATTGATCCGGGCTTCGATTTGGAGGGACCTTTCGCCAACCAGATCGCGGTCCCGCTCACGGCCGGCTGCGATTCCTGCCATGCTCCCGTTTCATGACCGCCCGATACGAGCGCGGCCCCTAGGATCATCGGTATCACCACACGTGTCATGCGTACACTCCTTTCTCGGCCTGAACGACATTTCAACTGCGCCCCTCCGCAATCCCGTGCCATCACATACGGTCAGCCACCCACGACCATCGTCGCCCGTCGCTCCACGGGATACCGTCGCGCTCGCCAGGCGTCGAGGCCGCCTTCAAGCGGGCGCACACGGTGAATGCCCTTCTTTTTTAACAGAAACGCCGTCCGCGCGCTGGAGACTTCATTCGGGCATGCGCAATAGAGCACGATGTCTCGATCACGCGGGATCTCATGATGACGATGCTCGATCTCTTCCAATGTGAAGTTGGTCGCGCCGGGAATCGTCTCAGGATCGAGCTCCAGGGCGAGCGGATGCCGGACATCGACCACGCTGATCGTCTCACCGGCATCCAGCCTGGCTTTCAGCTCTTCCACTGATATCTTCGCCATCCGCAGGTATCGCAAGAACGTCTGCCGGTGATAGAACTTGTAGCCGATGAATCCCGCCAAGCCGACGATCAGGCCGGCGAGCATCAGCCCGCCGGCCTGATCGAACAGTCCGGCAAGTTGCTCCAGTTGATTGCTGAACAGCGCGCCGACTCCGGCGCTGACCGCCGCCCAGATCAACGTGCCCGCAATATCATAGAGCGCGAACGTCCCGGCGGTCATCCCGACAATTCCCGCCAGCGGCGGCGCCACCGTGCTGAAGCCAGGGATGAACTTGGCCAGCAACAGCGCGCGCGGCCCGTTCCGGTGAAACAGATTCTCCGTGTCTCTCACGCAAGAATCCGGCTCCAGCGAAAGACGGCAGAGAAACCCCAGCACCCTTCCTCCTTTGAAGCGGCCCAGGTAGTACCAACCAAGGTCGGGAGGCAGGGAGGCGGCAACCGGCACGAGCAGGACAGTGGCGAGACTCATTTTTCCCGCGCCGACGAGCGCACCAGCCGCGACCAGGAGCGGAATCGCCGGAATGGGCGCGCCGACCTGCTCGACGAGAATCACCCAGAAGAGCACCATGGCGCCATGGTCCGCGAGGAATTGCAGGGAATTCATTGAAACCGGTCTCTCCTGTTTCAGGCACTCCGGAAGCGCGTCAACCGGGTAAACACGATCGCGGCAAAAGGAAGCGCGAGACCGAGGACAATCTGTACGATGAGCAGGGTGCCAAGCTGCGTGTAGTCCTCCGGCGTTTGAAGCACGTGGGTGACCGGATCGCGCACTTCGCGGGTGACTACGAATGTTTGATTCAAGTATTTCGTGCCAAGCTGGCTGAGCGACAGCGCCAGGTTGGTAAACGAGGCCATGACGGCAAAGTAGGTCGCCTTCAAATTCGCCGGCGCGGAATTGGCGATCCAGGCGAGCATGGGAATCATGGAGATTTGACCGAGCGGGGATTCCAGCGC
This sequence comes from uncultured Nitrospira sp., assembly GCA_902500785.1. Taxonomy (GTDB): domain Bacteria; phylum Nitrospirota; class Nitrospiria; order Nitrospirales; family Nitrospiraceae; genus Nitrospira_A. The sequence continues at coordinate 12,392 of CABVRW010000001.1, read as the reverse complement.
CGTATTGACCAGGGCAATAAATCGCGCATCCACCACGCCGCCGGTCAGCGCCGCCGTCCAGTGGTGCAAGCCATAATACATACTGACAATGGGCAGCCCCAACAGGAACGCCGCCGCAGTCAAGAACCCCACCACGTAGGCGATGGATCGCTCAGCCATGAAGCGTCGAAACAGAAACATGCCCATGAGCGTCAGGGCGCTGCCGATGAGTGAGAGCACCGATAAAAACTGTTGATCAAATCCAAGTTTGTCGATCATCCACCAGGTGGCGCCATCGCCGGGACCCGGGATCGCACGGAAAGCGAAGATGACGAGCGCCGTGCCGAGGAGCACATGTTTCGCATCGGGCGCCAGCTCATCCGTCAGCCGAAGAATCAACAGGCAGACGATCCCCATGGAACCAGCGAACACAATTTCTTCATTGTACGGAAAATCTCCAAATCCGATCGTGAGGGTAAAGAGCACGAATGCCAGGCTGCCGCCCAGAATCCACCAATTGGGCTTGGTGGTGTCATTGGACCGATCGATCGCCGCCGCCACTTGCACAGCCGTCATGCCCTGACGCACCAGGCGACGCCTTTCGCGAACCCGCAAGACGGATGCCGCGATGACTCCCAGAACCGACACGGCCGGAATGACCAGCGCCATGAGATAGACCTGTTGATAGATGTCGGCGATCTGCTCTTTCGGCAGCTTCTCCACGCCGGTGAAGAGATACAGATTGATCACCGCGACCAAAATACCGCCGCCGATGATGGCCACTCGGCCCAACGTCTGCATCGTGGTATGCATGAGCTTGAGTCTGGCTTCATCGAACGGCTGGCCCTGTTCATCGATCCTCGGTACCGCCTCAACAGTCATGGCATCGGCCACGGTATCCTGGATCACATAGCCGATGGGGGCCAACAGGACGCTCAGCACGTACCAGACTTCGGCAGGCATTACGGACGTCATCGCCTCGCGATGACCGATCAGCCCGACCATGATAAGCAGGCTGACGGCAATTACGCCCGCACCGAAATATACGAGGAGGCTCTTCCAGCGCCACAGCAGATCGACGAGATGGCCGAAGGGCATTTTGAGCGCCCAGGGAATGCCGGCCCAGAAGCCCAACGCCGCAAGGAACGCCGCGGACAGGCCGAGATAATCTTTGACGAAGAAGGTGCCCACGATGCCAGTGAGGCCAGAGATGCCGGCGGCCATATAGACCATCAGCGGCGGCAGATAGGAGAGGCGAAACTCACGAGCCAGTTCAAGAACATTGCGGTCGATCCAGTCGTACACAGTCGTCATGCGGACACTCACTCCTTCTTGCGCTTCAGGTACCGGGTAGAGGGGTTCTGCGCGAGCCGTCCGTCACTTTACACGATGTCGGAAAGAATGTGGATCCGACCAACAGGAAAAAGGCCGGGGCCTGTCGACCCCAGCCTTCGCTCCGAGGAGTCCTGAGTTCTAGCGGGGGAATTCGGTCGGGGCGGTTGCGTGCTGCCAACCCTCGCCATTGAGCGATCGTAAAAAGGCGACCAGGTCCCGCTGTTCCGACTCGTTAAGTTCAAGCGGGATCACCGTATTGTCCAGGTGTGGGTTCGGAATTCCACCCTGGTTGTAAAAGTGTACGACCTCTTCCAGCGTCCCAAACCGTCCGTCATGCATGTACGGAGCCGTGCGCGAGACCTCACGCAAAGTCGGCGTCTTGAAGGCGCCGATATCATCGGCGTTCTTGGTCACCATGTAGCGGCCCACGTCCACCTGGTTCGTATCCCAGCCGATCCCGAGGTTATGAAACTTCTCGTCTGAAAAGCTGAACCCCGAATGGCATCGGGTGCAGCGTGCTTTCCCTCGAAACAACTCCAGTCCTCGCTGAGCCGAGGGCGTCAAGGCCTGCTCGTCCCCGCCGACATCGAACCGATCCGCCGGGCTATTCCCGGAGAGAAGCGTCCGTTGAAAGCTTGCGATCGCCTTCCCGATATTCTTCTCCGTGATCTCCTCCCCGAAGACCTCCTTGAAGAGCTGTTTGTAACCGCCGATCTTCTTCATTTTCGTCGTCATTTCGTCACAGTCGAGAAACCCATGCTCGACCGGATTGATAAGGGGTCCGATTGACTGCTCTTCCAAGGTCAGCGCGCGTCCATCCCAAAATTGCGCTTTGCCGTAGACGCGATTGATCGCCGTCGGAGCGCTCCGGCCGCCCTGCAGCCGATTGATTCCCTGGGATACGGCCTGTCCATCGGTAAAGGCCACAGTCGGCATGTGACAGTTGGCACAAGCCACCGTATTCGTCTTGGACAACCGCTTATCGAAAAAAAGCATCCGGCCAAGCTCGATCTTCTTGGCTGTCTGTGGATTATCTGCCGGGATATAGGCTGCAGGATCTTCCAGCCCCAACAGGGCGCCTTGCGACTCCGCCTGCGGTTGACTCTGGCCCTGCACTCCTGCGCCTCCTATTCCCGATTCAGTCCATAGCGCCACCATAGCGATCGCTGCTATGCCGCTGCCCGCCGTCCACCAGTTCACCCTCTTCGTCGCCATCTCTCCCTCCTTTCGACCGATTCGAAACCCCATCGATATTCTCTGAAGACACACTAGCTACTGGCATGGCGATCAGTCCAATTGATAAACTATTCGATGTTGATTAATTGAATTTATTAGAGAAGGAGCCATAGGTGACCTTGACGGAGCTGCACTACATCGTGATCCTGGCGCAGGAACACCACTTCGGCCGAGCGGCGGATCGGGTATTCGTCACCCAACCGGCTCTTAGCCTGGCCATTAAGAAGCTGGAGGATGAACTCGGAGTGATGATTTTCGAGCGACGGAAGAATCACATCGAGCTCACTCCGCTCGGGGAACAGATCGTCCACCAGGCCCAGCGCGTGCTGGAAGAAGCGGATCAGATCAAACTGCTCGCCGCGCAGGGCAAGAACCAACTCGTCGGCGCATTGCGGTTCGGTGTGATCGCCACGGTGGGGCCGTATCTGTTGCCAGACCTGATCCCCCTTCTGCACAAACGCGCACCCGGCATGCCTCTCGAAATCGAAGAAAATCTGACCGTCAATCTGACGGCCATGCTGAAGAGCGGAAAACTGGACGTGATCATGATCGCGCTGCCGTTTGAAGAACCGGGCATTCTCACCCAACCCCTCTACGACGAACCCTTCAAGGCGGTCGTCCCGTCCGACCACCGGCTGGCCAGGAGATCAAAAATCGATGCGGCCCTATTGAGCGCTGAACGAGTGCTCTTGCCGCATGCCGGACATTGTTTTCGGCAGCAAGTCCTGGAAACTTGTCCGGAGCTCAGCCGGTCGGACACGGAAAGCTTGCAGGGCAACTCACTGGAGACGATCCGTCAGATGGTGGCCTCCGGACTCGGCATCACGGTCATGCCCTGCAGTGCGGTCACGGCCAAACATCACAACAAACGGCTGGCGGTGTTGGAATTCATGAAACCGGTGCCGGAGCGGAGGATTGCACTGGCATGGCGGAAGGGGTTCACAAGGCCGGCGGTCATTCCCGTGATTCAGGACGCGGTGGGAGCGCTGAAGATTCCCGGACTGACGGCAATCGTCTGAGGCCGGCGCGCGCCTCACTCTGAAAGGAGACGAGAACGTGACGAGCTTCTATCGCGAGGTGGTGGTGATCTTCACACTCCGTGGCTGCGCACTCTGCTGGTCATTCGTGCGCCCCCGCCGACAGAAGCATGTCGGCAATAACTTTGTAGCCTTTTTGTCTGGCGTGCCGGAGGGGAGTGACGCCGTCGTGATCGGCAAGGTTGACGTCTGCCCCGGCAGCGACCAGCAAGCCGACGATGGCCTGATGCGTGGGGCCACCGTCACTGAGAATGATGGCTTCCAACAACGCCGTCCAACCCAACCGGTTCACATGATTCACGTCGATTGAGGTCTTCAGTAATTCTTTCACCACGTCCAGGTGCCCGCGCTCGCAGGCCGGGATCAACGCCGTGCCTCCATAGCGATTGTAGACCGTGAAGTCCGGATCGGCGACCAACGTCATCCGCAGAATGTCGAGATACCCGCTCGCCCCGGCCAGTAAGAGCGGGCTGTTTTGCATCGCATCCTGGGCATTCACATCAGCACCCGATTCGATCAACAGCTTCACCATCTCGATATGGTGTTCATAGGTAGCCGCCATCAAAGCCGTGCGCCCCTGGGCATTGCGGGCCTGTACGCCGGCACCTTCCTTCAACAGCCGCCGCGCCAGCGCAAGATCGTTGCGTTCCGCCGCGCCGATCAACGTCTGGTCCCTATCGGTGGAAGGGGAGGCCACGCCGGACATGGCCATGCCAAGCACGACCACCAAGAGACCGATCACAGCAGCGACGCGCAGCATTCTCATGGAGTACCAGCCTGTTGCCGCCGCTGCACCAAGTCACGCAATGCCGCCTGCATGTCCATGTCAGGCAGACGTACGCGGCCGCCATGACCGGCCAACACCCATTCAAAGGAATACTGCGTGAGAGTCGCAATGGAATAACGCAGCGCATCGGCATCCCACACCAACTGCCGGGGGGAATCCAGACGGCGATACTCCGGATCCCACCAGAGGTGATCCCCGGTAAACAGGAACCGGTCCCGGTAGAGCAGACACATGCTGCCCGCCGTATGACCCGGAACAGGAATGATCTCGAACTCAGGCGAAAAACGATGCGCGTCACCCCCTTCGATGACCACCTCCGCATCAGCCATGGCATGAACATCCTCGTGATGAATGATCCGTACCGCGCCGAACCGTTTGGCGTAGCGAGCCGCATCGGCGACATCGTCCTCATGTGTCAGAAAAATATGCGCCACCCCGCCCATCCTCTCAATGGCATCGACCAAGGGTTTGAGATAACGCGGTGAATCGATCAGCCAATTGCCGTCCGGACGCCGTACGAAGAAACTGTTCGCCCCGAACGATTTCTCCGAGTTGAATCCGCAGTAGTACACCTCGTCCTCGACAGGAAGAGGAAAGTCGGTCTTGGCGGCATTCAGCAGGGCCGGGCTCGTCCGTTCGGTTCCGATTGAGCCGGTCGGACAAGCAAGCAACGCGCGATACGCTTGTCGTATCTGCGCGTCGCCGGTCGGTTGATGCGTCACCGCAGAATAGTCTCCCACCTCCTCGAAATTCGCGGGAGCCAGTTGACGGCAGGCATCACAATTGATGCAGGTCGCATCGACGTAGAAGTTTCCTTCCACATTGCCATCCAATCGTCGCGCCTTGTCTGCCATGACCAGCCTCGATCACCCCTCACGGATTCCAACGGTACGGATAGTCCATCTGCTGTGCGATGCGTTCCCGTGCGTCCGACCCTGCCAGCCGTTCGACGACATGCAGACCCAGATCAAGTGACGCCGACACTCCTGCGCCGGTGATGACGTGGCCTTCTTCGACGATTCGTGCGCGGACCACCGCCGAACAGTAACGCTCTAATTCGTTCAGCGCTGTCGGATGGGTCGTGGCGCGGAGTCCCTTCAGATACCCGGCGGCACCCAGCAACAGCGAGCCCGTGCAGACCGAGACTTTCAATTTCGTTACATCGAAGGTGCGGAGCCAATCCAGAAAGGGTGCGTCATATTGTAACCTCCGCGTCCCGTTACCGCCTGGAACGAAGAGCAGGTCGTACCCTGCCAGCGACTGTCCCTGGACATCCACTCCCATGCGCAAGCCTCGGTCATCGATCACAGACTCCTGCCGACCGCAAATGTCCCATTCGAATCCGGGCAGGAGGGCCATGGATGACAGGCGCGTGAGGGGATCGTAAAAGCCGACGAAGTCGAGGCTGGTCATATCGTCGAATACGATCAGTGCGGCTTTCATGTGGCTACCTTAGGCATCCGGGCACCTCGCGCACCTTTCCCTCGATCCGCTGCGCGCCAGAGATACCAGGCGGCCGCCGTGCGGTAGGGTCTCCAGCGCTCTCCATATGCCAACAACTCTTTTGCCGTCGGCATCACCGTTCGCTTGTAGGCGATCCGGAATCCATTCCGCACTCCGAAATCATCGACAGGCAACACGTCCGGACGGCCGAGTTGGAATATCAGCAGCATCTCCACAGTCCACCGTCCGATGCCTCGCACCGCGACCAGTCGTTCGACAATGGCGTCATCATCGAGCCGTTGAATCACAACCGTGGTGGGCACGGTTCCGTCCATTGTCTTGGCCGCCAGATCGTGCAGCGCCGCAATCTTGGCGCGAGAGAAACCGGTGACACGAATGATCTCCGGCGTGGCCGCCATTACGTCGGCCGGCCGGGGAAACCGACGGCCAGGAAACAGCGCGATGAACCGTCGAAGAATACTCTCCGCGGCCTTACCGTGCAGTTGCTGATAGGCAATGGCGCGGACCAGTGACTCAAACGGGGAGCGCGTCGCGCGAGGCGTCAGCGCATAGGGACCGACCTCGCTGATCACACGCTTCATCACCGGATCGACACCGGACAGATAGATGATTTCCGGTGATGGCCCGCTCATCCGAGCCTCCGTGCAACACACACTGACTGCCTCCTAAGCCACTATCGCGTCCGCTTCGATTTCAATCAGCATGTCCGGATCGATCAAGCGCTTTACCTCCACCATGGTGGTCGCCGGCCTGATCACTCCAAATACCTCACCGTGCGCGCGCCCGACGTCCTGCCATTGGTCGATGTTCGTCATGTAGATCCGCGTTCGAACGACGTCCGTCATCGACGCGCCTGCCTGGACGAGCGCCGCTTCAATCGTCTGTAAGGCCTGCAGGGTCTGCGCATAGGGATCGCCCTTGCCGACGAGTCCTGTGGCCGTCATCGCGGTCGTCCCGGAGACCTGCACGGATGGCCCGACTCGCACGGCCCGTGAATATCCGAGTTTGCCTTCCCATGGTCCCCCGGTGGAAATGTTCTGCCTTGCCATGACCCCTCCTCTGACCGTTACATGACCAACCCGCCGCCTGCATGGATCACCTGGCCGGTTAACCACCGTCCTTGCTCACTGACGAGAAACGCCACCACATCGGCCACATCGGACGGAAGCCCGAGCCGGTTGAAGGGTGACAGCTGAAGGCCCATCTCGCGGGACTGCTCCGTCAGCACGCCGGTATCGGTAAATCCCGGCAACACAGTATTGACCGTAATCCCGCGTGAGGCCACTTCTTGTGCGAGCCCTTTGCCATACTGTTCGAGCGCCGCCTTACTTCCCAGATGCGCCGTGGCCCCGGGAAACTTGAGATGAGTGAGCGCCGTCGAAATGTTCACGATCCGCCCGTCGTTGCCGAGCACCCGCGCAGCGGCCTGCATCGCAAAGTAAGGACCTTTCGCATTCAGCGCAATAATCGCATCGAACTCCGCCTCCGTCGTCTCCATCAGCGGCCGGGGGATGAACCGACCCGCATTGTTGACCAGAATATCCAGGCGGTGGAACTGTTGCACAGTGTCCTGCACCAGCCGTTGTGCCTCAGCGACCAGGCTCATGTCCGCTTGGATGACTGCCGCGGTCCCGCCCTTGGCCTGAATGCCATCCGCCACTCGGCGGGCCTTCTCGGCATGCTCACGGTAATTCACCACCATCGTGGCGCCGTCCTGGGCCAACCGTTCCGCAATGGCGCGGCCGATACCGCTGGACGAGCCGGTCACAATGGCGACCTTGCCTGTCAGGGAACCCATCGATACTCCTCTCTTCGTTTCCCGAGGCATCCCGCCGGCCAGGTCATCCACCGATCACCTTCCGCAGTCCCATGGTCTCATGTAGGTCGCGCCTGATACAGTGCGCCTATGAGCATCCATCTTGATCAGACCGTTCCGTTCGGACGGTCGCGGCGCGAATATGAATTGATGTTTTCGCTCAACGCGACCGACCGCGGACAGCGCATTCTAGACTGTGCCGCCGGGCCGTCCAGTTTCAACGCGGAATGGACGGCGGCGGGGGGCGATGTCCGCTCGATCGACCCACTGTATCAATTCAGCGGAACCGAGATCCAACGGCAATTCCTTCTCACTCTGGATCAGGTCATTGAGCAGGTGCGGACGACTCCGCAGCAGTGGACCTGGAGTCATCATCGAGACCCTGATGATCTGCGGCGGAATCGGATCACGGTCATGGATACGTTTGTGGCCGATTACCGGGCAGGATCGGGAACGGCGCGTTATATCTGCGGCGCCTTGCCGAACCTCCCGTTCGAGCACGACCGGTTCGACCTCGCCCTCTCGTCGCACTTTCTGTTTCTGTATTCGGACCACTTTGATGAAATGTTTCACCTCGAGGCCATTCGAGCCATGTTAAGGGTCGCACGGGAAGTACGGATCTTCCCCCTGCTCGCGCTTCACGCGGAACGTTCCCAGCATTTGGAGCCGGTGTGCAACCAGCTGTGTCGAGAGGGCCATCACCTCTCGATCGAACGCGTGGGGTATGAGCTTCAGCGCGGCGGCAACGAGATGCTGCGCCTCCGGCGCAAGGAAGCCGGCTCGACTACCTGATGAGCCAACCGGGCGGACCATTCCAGATTCCGCTGGAAACGAACCCGGTGACGGGTTTCCGTTCGCGCGGTTTCAGTTCTCGTTCCCGCAGGTAGTCCGGGAGTTCGGCCGGATCGCCGGGATACCCGACGGCGATCATCGCCACCGGTTCATACCCCGAGGGAATCTTCAGGTCGGTCTTCGCCTTCTCCACGTCGAACCCCGCCATCTGATGCACAATCAATCCCAGAGCCGTCGCCTGCAGGGTGAGACTGAAGGCGGCCATGCCCGTGTCGTGCCAAGCATGCCGGTTCGGTGTGCCCTCGTCTTCAAAATTCACGCGCGCGACCGAGAGCATCAACACCGGCGCGCGAATAGCCCACTTCTTGTTCCCTTCCTTTAGACAGTCGAACAATCGGTCGTGCCCGGATGGATCGTCCTTCGTTCCGACGATGAAATGCCAGGGCTGCTCATTGTTCGAAGAGGGCGCCCAGCGGGCCGCCTCAAAGAGGCGCTGCAGTTGTTCCGGTTCTACCGGCCGTTCCGCGAAGGCGCGCGGACTCCATCGCCGCTGTAAGAGGTCATGGATCGGATACTGAGTTTCAGCCGGTTTTTCCATCAGGCACCCCTTCTCCATGGTGACTTCATACTAATCTTCTCAGGATGCGAGCCGGGTTGCCGGCCACCACACAATCCGGCGGCACGTCACGGACGACGACGCTTCCCGCTCCGACGACGCTGCGATCTCCGATCGTGACGCCCGGCAGGACCAGCGCTCCGCCGCCGATCCACACGTCGCTGCCGATGCGGATCGGGCTTGCAGATTCCACACCGGAGCGGCGCGTGTGCGCGTCGAGGGGATGCTGGGCCGTATAGAGCTGTACGGCCGGACCGATCTTGACATCGTCCCCAATCTCGATGGGAGCACAGTCGAGAAAGATGCAGTGATAATTGATGAAGACCTGACGGCCGAGCCTGATATTGTACCCATAGTCGCAGGCAAAGAGCGGCAATAGCACCGTTCCCATGCCGACGGCGCCACATATCTCCCGAAGCAAGTGTGCGCGCAGATCCGGGTCATCATCCGGCGTGGCATTGTACCGGGACAACAACTGCTGTGCGCGTCGGCGCTCAGCGAGCAGTTCCGAATCATCGGCACGGTAGAGTTCCCCCGCCAGCATCTTGTTCTTTTCGGTCGGCTCGGCCATCAGGTCCGCTTCGTCGGCTTTTACAGGGGTTGGTCGGGCCGTACGCCGCACTCATCCAAATGGCGCAACAGATCCGCCGGATCGTCATAGGTTCGGTAGGCGCCGGCCCGTTCCAGTTCCTCACAGCCGTATCCGCCGGACAGGAGCCCGACCGCCAGCGCCGGCGCACGTCGCGCGGCCAGGATATCCCAGACACTGTCGCCGACGATGATGCACCGATTGAGCGGAACCGCGAGCCGCGCCGCTGCCGCGATAAATAGATCCGGGTCGGGTTTGGCATGGCGGACATCGTCCCGCGTGATGACCGGAACGGCGGCGGACAGGTTCAGCAACTTCAACGCGCGATTGGCATTGCCCGTCCGTCCGCTGGTGGCAATGGCATAGGGCACCTGACGCGCCGACAATTCCGCGAGCAACTCGCAGGAGCCCGGGAGGACCCTCAGCGATTCTGCCTGCCGTTCGTAGGCCTGGGCATGGGTGCGTTGGATGCGGTCCATTTCCTCCGCCGAGACCACGCGACCGACCTCCCGCAGAAAGGCTTGCACCATGAGCCCTCCGCTCATGCCGATTTGGCGATGGATCCTCCACACCGGCATTTCGATGCCTGCCGCCTGGGTGGCCTCACGCCAGGCCAGCACATGCTGATAGACACTGTCCACCAGCGTGCCGTCCAGATCGAACAGAAACGCCATGGAATCGGGGGCACGCGAAGACGCCATTATTGAGTATCCAATTTGGCGTCCATCGTAATAGTCGTGTTGAGCAACCGGGAGATAGGACATCCGGTCTTGGCCGCCTGGGTCGCCTTCTCCCAGGCCGCCTGATCCGCCTTGGGAACCTTGCCGGTGACGTCGAGGTGGATCTGGGTCACCGTCCACCCGGCATCCAGCTTTTCCATCGTGACCGTCGCTGTGGTCGCCAGCTGTTCGGCCACCAGGTCTGCCGCGCCCAATTGCCCCGAAAGGGCCATGGTAAAACAGCCGGCATGGGCCGCCGCGATCAGTTCCTCCGGATTCGTGCCCTTGCCATTCTCGAACCGCGTGCTGAACGAATATTGCGTGTTGGTCAGCACCCCGCTGTCCGTTGAGACGGTTCCCTTGCCGGTCTTGAGATCACCCTGCCAACGAGCCGACGCATTTCGTTTCATCTTGTCCTCCAGCGTTACACGTTCATGGTTAATACGGCGCGAAAACGCACCTTGCCGCTCATCATCTGCTGATAGGCCTCTGAGGCGCGCGCGAGGGGAAACCGTTCGATCATGGGCCGGACCCCCGACATCGCGCTGAAGCGCAACGTGTCTTCCGAATCCTTCGAGGTGCCGGACGGCCAGCCCTGGACGGATGCGCGTTTCCCGATCAGGGTAACGGCATTCACCATGACCGGCTCACCGGGCGCGGCCACGATGAGCAGGGTGCCGTTGGGCCCAAGCCCATCCACCATCGACGCGATGGCCTGACTGTCCGGCGCGGTCGCGAGGATGACGCGGGCTCCGCCTAACTTCTGCAGTTCTTCACCCGCATTCACGGTCTTGCTATCGAGGTAGTGCTCGGCACCCAGCTTGCGGGCGAGCGGTTCCTTCTCGTTACTGTGTCCGACCGCGGCCGTCTGGAATCCCAGCTTGGACGCAAACTGAATCCCGATATGCCCCAGGCCTCCGATTCCCTGCACGGCGACCAGGTCGCCGGCCCTGGCTCCGCTATTGCGGAGACTGTTGAACGTCGTGATCCCTGCGCACAGCAATGGCGCGGCTTCGTCGGCAGCCAAGTCGTCAGGAAGAGACGCGACGGCTTCGGCAGGGACCACGGCATACTCCGCCCACCCGCCGTCGTAACTGATCCCGCAGACCTGCCCGAACCGGCAGAGGACGAAATCGCCTCGTCGGCAAGACTCGCAGTGGCCGCAATGGCCGCCGTACCAGCCCACACCCACCCGTTGACCCTGCTTCCAGGCCGTGACCCCTACGCCGACTTCGTCGATGCGTCCGGCGAGTTCATGGCCGGGAATCCGAGGATATTGAAGACCGGGCCAAAGTCCTTCCTTCACGAACTGGTCGCTGTGGCATACTCCGCAGGCCTCGACCTTGACGCGCACCTGCCCGGGTCCCGGTTGCGGCACCTCACGTTCAGTAAGTTCCCATTCCGCCCCAGCCCCTGTGACTTGAACTGCCTTCATCTGCGCCATAGTTCGTCCCTCCTGGATTGTTGAACGCCTCACCCTGGGTCAACAAGCGCGGCCGACACTCAGGTCCGACGAAATGAGGCACATCCTGAAATCTCTGGTGACCACGTCTTCACGATTGGGGACGTCCTGTCAGGAGTAGAAAGAGCGCCTCCGACGGCGATACCCACCGTTCATCCCTCGTTACAATTGGATATCCTCAAAGCGACAACCTTCTCGGGGCCGTTCGAGAACTGGTCATTTCTCAACTGTGAACCCATCATCCTTCCACCAGCGCCACCCCCCATCCAATTCCATGACCGGATAACCGTTCTCGGCAAACTCCACGGCAGCGGTGGCGGCGAGATGACACACGTGTGAGTAGCAATAGAGGACGTTCGTTTTATCCTTGCGCAGGCCGTTCAGGGACTGCCACTGATCCTTCGGCAGATTGACCGCGCCCGGGATGTGGCCCTTGGCAAAATCCTCGGCTGCCCTCACGTCGACCACATTCACTTCATTATTTTTCATCATCCGTTCCAGTTCTACTGGACCGGTCGTAAAGGCCATCTTCGCTTCGAAATATTCTTTCGCCTTGGCGG